>DASXGX010000048.1:0-32149 GCA_036488815.1 Roseiarcus sp. | reverse complement strand
CTCGATCTGGCGGATGCGTTCGCGCGTCACCGAGAACTGCTGGCCGACTTCCTCGAGCGTGTGGTCGGTGTTCATGCCGATGCCGAAGCGCATGCGCAGCACGCGCTCCTCGCGCGGCGTGAGCGAGGCGAGCACGCGCGTGGTCGTCTCGCGCAGATTGCTCTGAATCGCCGCGTCGATCGGCAGCACCGCGTTCTTGTCCTCGATGAAGTCGCCCAGGTGGCTGTCTTCCTCGTCGCCGATGGGCGTTTCCAGGCTGATCGGCTCCTTGGCGATCTTGAGCACCTTGCGCACCTTCTCGAGCGGCATGGCGAGCTTTTCCGAGAGCTCCTCGGGCGTCGGCTCGCGGCCGATCTCGTGCAGCATCTGGCGCGAGGTGCGCACGATCTTGTTGATCGTCTCGATCATGTGCACCGGAATGCGGATGGTGCGCGCCTGGTCGGCGATCGAGCGGGTGATTGCCTGACGGATCCACCAGGTCGCGTAGGTCGAGAACTTGTAGCCGCGGCGATACTCGAACTTGTCGACCGCCTTCATCAGGCCGATGTTGCCTTCCTGGATGAGGTCGAGGAACTGCAGGCCGCGGTTGGTGTATTTCTTGGCGATCGAGATGACGAGGCGCAGGCTCGCCTCGACCATCTCCTTCTTCGCCTGACGGGCTTCGCGCTCGCCCTTCTGCACCATCTGCACGAGCTTGCGGAATTCCTGGATCTCGAGCCCGGTCTCGGTCGCCAGCGCGTGAATCTCGGAGCGGATCTCCTTGATGTGATCCTTGTCCTCGGCGACGAATTCCTTCCAGCCGCGCGTGCCGAGCTTCGAGACGCGCAGCACCCACTTCGGATCGAGTTCCGAATTCTGGTAGTTCTTGAGGAAGTCCTCGCGCGAAATGCGGTGCGACTCGGCGAGCCGCATCAGCCGCACGTCGAGGCTGATGAGCCGCTTGTTGATGTCGTAGAGCTGCTCGACCAGAGCGTCGATGCGGTTCTGGTTGAGCGCGAGCGACTTGACGTCCGCGACGATGTCCTTCTTCAGCGCCTTGTATTTGCGCTCCTGGGCGGGCGACAGCGTCTCGTTCTTGAGCCGGTTTTCGACGTTCTGGTCCTGCAGCCGGCGCAGCTTCTTATAGGCCTCGGCGATGCGGTCGAACGTCTCCAGCACCTTCGGCTTGAGCTCGGCCTCCATCGCGGAGAGCGAAACCGAATTCTCCAGATCGTCCTCGTCGTCGAAGCCTTCCGGCGCGCTCAGCGGCTCGCCGTCGAAGCCCTGCGGCGGCGTCTGCGGCGCGGTGGCGGGCGCGGCGCGCTCGCGAATCTGCGCGGCCAGCGCTTCGGCGGCGCCGGGCGCGGTCATGTCGATCTTCGGCGTCCGCTTGCCGTCGGGGCCCGCGTAGGTCGCCTCGAGGTCGATGATGTCGCGCAGCAGGATCTTGGCTTCGTTCAGTTCGTCGCGCCAGATGATGATCGCCTGGAAGGTCAGCGGGCTCTCGCAAAGGCCCGCGATCATCGCCTCGCGGCCGGCCTCGATGCGCTTGGCGATGGCGATTTCGCCCTCGCGCGACAGTAATTCGACCGAGCCCATCTCGCGCAGGTACATCCGCACGGGATCATCCGTGCGCTCGACCGGCTCCGAGCTGCGGGTGGCGACGGCGGTGGAGCGGGAGGCCTCGACGATTTCGCCGCCCTCCGACTCTTCGTCGTCGCTTTCGGCTGGCTCCTTTTCGGCCTCTTCTGCGTCCTCGCTGTCGACGACGTTGATGCCCATCTCGCTGAGCATGGCGTTCATGTCCTCGATCTGGTCGGAGGAAATCTCTTCGGACGGAAGCACCGCGTTCAATTCGTCCTGAGTGACCCAGCCGCGCTTCTTGGCGATCTTGATCATGCGCTTGACGGCGGCGTCGGTCAGATCGAGCAACGGGCCGTCTGCGGCTTCCACAACCGCCGTTTCGCCTTCGGCCTTCGCCTCGTCGTTCCTTGCCATACGGCGTCTCCATGACCACATCCGCGCCCAAACACGCGGAAAGTTACGCTCTCGACCGTCCCCGGCCGCTCACACTACGACGGCGTCAACACATTCTCGCGCGGCCCCGCCATCCGAGTCGCCCGCCTCAAATTCCGACTTTACGCCTAACCCAGCGTTAACCGCGGGCGCGCCGTCTCAAAGCGAGGACGCCACTGCGCGCCCCGAGAGATCGCCAAACCCCTCGATGGCCGCTTCAGCGTTCGCCAGATCGGTCAAATGTGTTTTAATGTCCAGCAATCTCGCGAGATTTTGTTCGGTCGGATCCGACGCGAGCGCTTGCTCCGCCAGCTTCAGCTCCCTATTTAGCGCCCCCGAACTTCGTTGCAAGGCCATGGTTTGCCTAAGAACGTGCGCGGCGTCCGACGCTTCGGCCTCAGCGCGCAAGCACCACCAATTGGGCATCGCCGCCGCCGCCCGCAAGATGCGCGCCCGCTCGTCGGCGACGCCCGCCGCGTCCAGCGCCTCCGCCAGAGTTTCCGCGACGCGATAAGCCTCGGCGGGCAGACCGACCAGACGGTTTCGAAACGCTGAGAGGGCCGGCGCGGTGAACTCCAGCGCGGCGATTTCCTCGAAATGCTGCTCCAGCAGAGCGGGATGGCCGAGCAGAATGGCGAGGATCGCAATCTCGCGCGGCGCTTCCCGCGGCCGCTGGGCGAGATGGCGAGGCGCCTGGAGCGGCGCGCCGGCGATGCCTGTCCGCGGACCGGGGTCGAAACCGCCTTGCCGCCGTCCGCCGCGCGCCTGGCGTTGGAACTGGCGCTGAAAGCTGCGCCGGCCAGAAGCCGGCTCGCTGACGCCGAAAAAGCTCGCGAGGCGCTGGTCCATGTCCGCCGCGTAGTGGCGTCGCAGCGTCTCGTCCGCGATGAGGCCGACCCGTTCGCGCAATCGCTTTTCGAGCGCGGCGCGCTTTTCGGGGGTGTCGAAAGCCTGCGCCTCGGTCTCCTTGAGGAACAACATCTCCGCCATCGGCTGCGCGCGGCCCAACACCTCCGCGATCGCCGCCGCGCCGCCCGACCGCGCCAGATCGTCGGGGTCCTGGCCCTCCGGCATCATCGCGAAGCGCAGGCTCTTGTCGGCCCCGATGAGCGGCAGCGCGACATCGATGGCGCGGAACGCCGCCTTGTGGCCCGCCTTGTCGCCGTCGAAGCAGAGGATCGGCTCGCTCGCCATGGTCCAGAGAAGCCCACATTGGTCGGCCGTCAGGGCCGTGCCCAACGGTGCGACCGCCTGGGGAAAGCCGACCTGGGTCATCGCGATCACGTCGACATAGCCCTCGACGACGACGAGTTGCTCCGCGTCGTGGGCCGCCTTGCGGGCGCGATGGTGATTGAACAGCAGTCCGCCCTTGTGGAACAATTCGCCCTCGGGCGAATTGAGGTATTTCGCCTTGGCTCCCGCCTCCATCGCCCGGCCGCCGAAGGCGACGACGCGCCCGGAGCGGTCGTGGATCGGGAACATGATTCTGTCCCGAAAGCGGTCGTAGGGCACGGCGATGCCCTCGCCGTGCGTCAGGAGGCCGGCGTCGATCATCTGCTGCGCATCGACGCCGCGCGCCGCCAGCGCGTCACGCAAAGCGTACCGGTCGGGCGCGGAATAGCCGAGGCCGAACTGGCGCTGCGTGGCCGGATCGAGCCGCCGGTCGGCAAGGTAGCCGCGCGCCTTGGCGCCGATCGGCGTATGCAGCGTCTCCTCGAAGATCTGCTGAGCGAGCGCAAGGACGTCGTGCAGGCTCGCGCGCTTGCGCTCCCGCTCCTCGCCTTCGGGACTTCGCGCCGGCATCGGCACGCCGGCCATGGCGGCCAGCCGCTCGACCGCCTCGGGAAAGCTCAGCCCCTCCGTCTCGGTCAGGAAGGAGAAGATGTCGCCGTGCTTGCCGGAGGAGAAGTCGTGGTAGAAGCCCTTCTGATCGTTGACGAAGAAGGAGGGCGTCCGCTCCGCGTTGAACGGCGAGAGGCCGCGCCACTCGCGGCCCTCCTTGCGCAGCCGCACCCGCGCGCCCGCCACCTGAGAAACCGGGACCCGGGCGCGGATTTCATCGAGGAAGGCGGTGGTGAACTTCATCCGGTTCCGAGATTGGCCCTTCGCCTCGGCTTGGCAAGCCGAGGCGCGATTTGTCCCCGGTTTACACAGGCCGCGTTCACGACACCGCCGCGCCCATCAGCTTGCGTGCGGCGATCGCCGACATCGGTTCGCCGAAAGCGAAGCCTTGCGCGAATTCGCAGCCGAGTTGCGACAGCTCCACGGCGTCCGATTCAGTTTCAGCGCCCTCGGTGATCACGTCCATGCCGAGATCGTGCGCCATCGCGACGACGGAGCGTAGGATCGCCGGCCTGCCGCCCGGCCCGTTCGGCCGGACGAGCGAGGAATCGATCTTGAGCGTGTCGAAGCGGTAGCGCTGGAGGTGGCTCAAAGACGTGTAGCCGGCGCCGAAATCGTCGAGCGCGAGCCCTGCGCCGAGCTCCCGCACCCGCCGCAGCAACTGGACGGCGTATTCCGGGTTCTCCATCACAAGATTTTCGGTCAGTTCGAGCTTCAGCGTGCCGCGCATCACGTAATGGCGGTTGAGCGCCATCCGCAGGTCGCTCAGCAGGTCGTGGCCGATGATCTGGCGCGAGGAGACGTTGATGCTGGCGAAGATCGGCGGCGTCACCTCGAGCGCCTTCTGCCAGGCGGCCAGTTCGCGGGCGGTGGTCTCGATTGCGAAAACGCCGATCTCGCCGAGCACCTCGTTCGAATCGGCGAGCGAGAGGAAGTCGTCGGGGCCCAGCAGGCCGAGGCGCGGGTGACGCCAGCGAAGCAGCGCCTCGAATCCGGCCACGGTGCGGTCTTCGAGACGCACGATCGGCTGGAACATCACGGTGATCTCGCCGCGATCGAGCGCGTGGCGCAAGTCTTGGGCGAGCGAGTAGCGATCGGAGCGCTCCGCGCGCATGTCGGGGGTGAAGACGTTGGCGCGATCGCCGCCCGTCTTCTTGGCGTGGGCAAGAGCGATCTCCGCGTCGGAGACGAGGTCCGCCGCCTTGCCGTGCAGTTCCGGGTCAAACAGCGCGACGCCGATCGAGACCGTGAGCGCAACCTCGCGGTCGCCGAAGCTGATCGGGGCCGCCATCAGTTCGCGCAACGATTCGATGAAGGTGGTAAAGATCGGGTCCTCGTCGAGCATGAGGATGACGCCGAACTGATCGCCGCCTATGCGGGCGAGCGTGTCGCCCGGCCTCAACTCGCGGCCGAGCCGGCGCGCGACCGTCAGCAGCGCCGAATCGCCGAACGCCATGCCGAGCGCATCGTTGATCTCCTTGAAGCGGTCGACGTCGATCGTCAGCACGGCGAAGGCCGGCGCGCCGGGACGCTGCGACTGGACGAGCGCGGCGCCGAGCCGGTCGAAGAACAATTCGCGGTTCGGCAGGCCGGTCAGATTGTCGTGGATCGCATCGTGCAGAATGCGCTCTTCGGCGGCCTTGATCTCGGTGACGTCGGCAAGCGCGCCGATGATCCGCACCACCTCGCCCTCGGCGTTGACCACCGGGCGCGCCTTGAGCACGAAACTGTGATAGCGGCTGTCAGCCCCACGCAGGCGGATGTCGTGGTTGATGCGGCCGGAGCGCTGGTGGAGGACGCCCTCGAGGGCGGCCGAATAGCGGTCGCGATCGAGCGGGTGAAGCGTATCGAGCCAGGCGGCGGCCGGCCCCTCGAGCGCGCCGCGCCGGAGGCCGAGCTGGTTCTCGATCTCGGCGCTGACGTGGATCTGGTCGGCGCCGACGTTCCAATCGAAGATGGCGTCGCCGCATCCGGTCATCGCCAAGGCGCGCCGCTCCGCGTCGGCGCTGCCGGCGCGCACGCCTCCGGAATCCGAGAAGGCGTTCTGCATGATCGTGAAGCCGATCAGCATCACGATCAGCACGAGACCGCCGATGAGGCCCGGCGCGGCGAGATCGTTGGTGAGGACGCCGAGCGCGGCGGCGCCCGCCGCGCCGACCCAGACGAGCAGCAGGAACCAGGTGGGGATCAGCATCACCGCGCGGTCTGAGCCGCGCGCGGCCATGCTCAAGATCAGGATGAAGCCGATAGCGGCGACGGTGGCGATCGAAATGCGCGCGACGCCTGCGGCGACAGGCGCATTGTAGACGGAGAGGCCGACGACGACCGCCATCGCCAAGAGCCAGACAAGCCCGATATGCAGGAACCGCACGTGCCAGCGGCGCAGGTTCAAATAGGCGAACAGGAAGACGATCAGGGTTGCGCCGATCGTCGCTTCGACGCCGGCGCGCCAGATGCGCTCGGCCTCGTCCTCGAAGCCGAAGATCTTTCGCCAGAAGCCGAAGTCGATGCAGACATAGGCGAACACCGCCCAGGCGAGCGCCGCCGCGGCGGGAAACACGAGCGCGCCGCGGACGACGAAGACGATCGTCAGGAACAAGGCGAGCAGACCCGCGATGCCGATCAGAATCCCCTGGTAGAGCGTCAGGCTCGCGCCCTTGTCCTTGTAGGCGTCCGGCTCCCAAAGATAGATCTGCGGCAGCGAAGGGGTGCGCAGCTCGGCGACATAGGTGACTGTCGCGCCCGGATCGAGCGTGACGCGGAACACGTCGGCGTCGAGCTCGTCCTCCCGCTCGGGCGGGCTGCCCTGGCTCGCGGTGATGGTGGTGATGCGCGACGAGCCGAGGTCGGGCCAGACGACGCCGGAGCCGACGAAGCGGAAATGCGGCGCGACGACGAGGCGGGTGAGCTGCTCGTCGGAATCGTTGGTGAGCGCGAACACGATCCACGCCGGCTGGGCGCCCGCCTCGAGGGCGCTCACCTCGATGCGCCGAACGATGCCGTCCGCCCCTGGCGCGGTGGAGACCTGGATGCGGTCGCCCTGCGCGCCGTAATGCTCGACCGCGGAGGAGAGGTCGATTGCGTCCGCGTCGACGGGGACGCGGACCGATTGAACGGCGAAGGCCGCCTGACAGCCCAGGACCGTCCACAGCGCCAGCGCCGCCAGACGTCGCGCGCCGCGCAAGCCCGCGAGACCTTCCCAAACGCGCAAGATTCGCTCAATCAAGGCGCGCCGCCTCGCCCTCGAGGAGCGCGAACAGGACGTGATCGCGCCACGCGTCGTTGATCTTGAGATAGGCGCGCGCGAGGCCTTCGCGGCGGAATCCGTTGCGCTGGAGCAGCGCCATGGAGGGCGCATTGTCGGGGATGCAGGCCGCCTCGATGCGATGCAGCCGCAAATTCGAAAAGCCGAACCGCGCTATGGCGGCGACAGCGCGCGTCATATGTCCCTTGCCGGCGTGTGGCGCGCCCATCCAGTAGCCGAGCGTCGCCGCCTGGGCGACGCCGCGGCGGATGCCCCCTAACGTCAGGCCGCCGATCAGCTCGTCCGAGGTCGCGTCAAAAATAAGGAATGCGTAGGATTCGTCGCGCGCCATTTCCTCGGCCTGGCGGCGCAGGCGGCGCCGAAAGGCGGCGCGGGTGAGATCGTCTTCCGGCCAGGTCGGCTCCCAGGGGGTGAGGAACATCCGGCTTTGTTCGCGAAGGCGCGACCAGGCGAGATAGTCCCCGGCGACCGCCGGCCTCAGGTAGACGCCGACGCCGCGCACCAGCGGTTCGGGATCGAGCGGCCGGGTTAGGCGGAAGAGCGCCATGCCGTCAGCCCCCTCCTAGGCGCGCGGCGACGCCGGCCGAATCGAGAGCCTTGCCGACGCTGCCGATCGCCGCGACGGTCGGCGTCGACGTCAACATCGCCGCGCCGACCCGGCGGACGTCCTCGACTGTGATGGCGTCGATGCGGCCGAGCATGTCCTCGAGGGAGAGCGGGCGTCCGTAGATGAAGGTCTGGCGGGCGATCTGGTGGGCGCGGGCGCTCGGCGATTCGAGGGCCGTCAGCGTCGACACCTTCAATTGCGCCTTGGCGCGGCGGATCTCGTCTTCGGCGATGCGGTCGGCCGCCGCGGAGAGGCAGTCGAGCGAGGCGCGAACGAGTTCGCCGACGTCTTTTGCGGCCGCGCCGGCGTAAAAGCCGAACAGACCCGAATCCGAATACGCCCAGTGAAAGGCGTAGATGGAATAAGCGAGGCCACGCTTCTCGCGCACCTCCTGGAAGAGACGCGACGACATGCCGCCGCCGGTCGCCGCCGCGAAGACATGCGCTGCGTCGCGATCGGGCGCCTCGATCGCGCGTCCCTCGAAGCCGACGACGATATGAGTCTGTTCGAGCTTCTTCTTGACCAGGATCTCGCCGCCCCGATAGGCCGCGGCCGCGGGCGGCTCGGCGCTCTCGCCGCCGAGACCCTTGAGAAGGTGAGCAGCGCGAGCGACGACCTGGTCGTGATCGACCGCGCCGGCCGCGGCGACGACCGTGGCGCCGGAGCGGTAGTGACGGCGCAAATAAGCGTCGATGGCGGCGCTGTTGAAGGCGCTCACGCCTTCGCGGGTGCCGAGAATCGGCCGTCCGATCGGCTGTCCCGGCCAGGCGGCGGCGGTGAAGTAGTCGAACACCAGATCGTCCGGCGTGTCCTCGACGGCGCCGATCTCCTGGATGATGACGTTCTTCTCGCGGCCGAGTTCCTCAGGATCGAAGCGGCTCTCGGTGAGAATATCCGCGAGCACGTCGAGCGCGAGATCGACATCCTCGCCGAGCACGCGGGCGAAATAGGCGGTCTGCTCGACCCCGGTTTCCGCGTTGAGGTCGCCGCCCGCGTTCTCGATCGCCTCGGCGATCTCCCGCGCATTGCGCCGGCGCGTGCCCTTGAACGCCATATGTTCGAGCAGATGCGAGAGGCCGTGCTCCTGGTCCGTCTCATGGCGCGAACCGGCCGAGACGAACACGCCGAGCGAGGCCGTTCGCAGGTGCGCCGCGTCGTCGGTTACGACCCTCAGGCCAGAGGGTAGAGTGGTGATGCGCACGCTCACGCCAATGCCCTCGCGCGTTCGCGCACAAAGCGAGCCACCGCGGCGGCGTCGTTCGGAAGCACGCTGAAGCGCTCCTTTCGCGTTTCGATGTCGCTCAAATGCGGCGGCAGTTCCGGGCGCTTGCCGATCGCGCGTGCGACCGCGTCCGGGAATTTTGCGGGATGCGCGGTCGCGAGCGCGATCGACGGCGTCGCGGGATCGCGCTCCAACGCGCGGCGCGCGGCATTGACGGCGACGGCGCTGTGCGGATCGATCACCACCCCGCTCTCGCGATAGACGCGGCGGATTTCGGCCGCGCAGGTCTCCTCGTCGACGCGGAAGGCGTCGAACTCGCGGCGAATGGCGGCGAGCGGGACAGGGGCGATGGTGAACTCGCCGGATTGCGCGAGGCCGCCCATCAGCGCGCGAACGGCGACCGCGTCGCGATCATAGGCCTCGAACAACAGGCGCTCGAAGTTCGAGGAAATCTGGATGTCCATCGACGGCGACTGTGTCGCCTTGACGCCGAGGGTCTTATAGACGCCGCTCGCCAGCGCCCGGGCGAGAATGTCGTTCTCGTTGGTGGCGATGGTCAGGCGATCGATCGGCAGGCCCATGCGCTTGGCGTAATAGCCGGCGAGCACGTCGCCGAAATTGCCGGTCGGCACGGTGAAGGAAACCGGCCGATCCGGCGCGCCGAGCGTGACTGCGCTCGTGAAATAATAGACGATCTGCGCGAGGATGCGCGCCCAATTGATGGAATTGACGCCCGACAGCTTCATTTCGTCGCGGAAGGGAAGATTGTTGAACAGCCCCTTCACGATCGCCTGGCAGTCGTCGAACGTCCCCTCGATCGCCAGCGCGTGGACGTTCGGCTTGTCGACGGTGGTCATCTGCCGGCGCTGAACGTCGGAGACGCGGCCGTGCGGGAAGAGGATGAAGACGTCGGTCTGCGACTGGCCGCCGAACGCGTCGATCGCCGCCGCGCCGGTGTCGCCCGAGGTCGCGCCCAGGATCGTCGCGCGCGCGCCGCGCTCCTTCAGGGCCCGGTTCATCAGCCGGCCGAGCCATTGCATGGCGAAGTCCTTGAACGCCAGCGTCGGCCCGTGAAACAGTTCGAGCAGGAACAGATTGTCGCCGAGCTGGGTTAGCGGCGCGGTCGCGGCATGGCGGAACCCCGAGTAGGCGTCTTCGGCGAGCGCCAGGAGAGCGGGTTCATCAATGTCGTCGCCGACGAAGGGGCGAACGACGCGGGTGGCGGCGGCGGCGTAGGAAAGTCCCGCGAGCGCGCGTATTTCCTCCGGCGCCGATCGCGGCGCCGTCAAGGGCGTATAAAGCCCCCCGTCACGAGCGAGCCCGGCGAGCATCGCCTCGGAAAAGCCGAGCGCCGGCGCTTCGCCGCGCGTTGAGATATAGCGCAACTTCCGTGAGTCCCTGGCTTGAGCCTGCGTCGTCTAGCGCATCTCGCGCCAAAGGTGAACGGGAACCGAAAAAAGGCGGGAAAAATGAGGCCGAACGAAGACGGGTAGCCCGCCCGTGGACCGTCCCGGCTCTATTTGCCGATCCGCGCTTCCAGCGCCTCGAAGAGCGGATTGCGGGCGTCGAACACCTGCTCGAGCGCCACCACGCTCACCCGCTCGGCGCCTTGCGCCAGCAGCCAATCCGCCAGGTCAGCCGACTTGGAGCGGGCGCAGTGCAGCGCCACGAAGCCGTAAGGATCGGCCTCCTCGCCGAAAGCCGGCGTCGCGTCAAAGATCGCGCAGGCTTTTTCGACCACGACATGGACCGGCGTCGGCAGCCGCGCGCGGATTTCGCGCGCCTTGCGGGCGCTCTCGGTCGCCGCGATCCGCATCAGGATCGCCCGCGCAGCGGCGCGCGCCGTCGGCGTCCAGCACGCCTGCGGGGAAGCGACGAGCATCGCCTGCGAACGCAGGATCGTCCCGTCGTCCAGCGTCTTCAAGGCGTTGGCGGCGAGGGTCGCGCCCGTCGTGGTGATGTCGACGATGAGTTCCGCCGCGCCGGCCGCGGGCGCCCCTTCGGTCGCGCCGAGGCTCTCGACGATGCGATAGTCGGCGACGCCGTGCTCGGCGAAAAACCGGCGGGTCAAATTGACGTACTTTGTCGCCACCCGCATGCGCTCGCCGCGCCGGGCGCGGTGGTTCGCCGCGACGTCCTCCAAATCGGCCATGGTGCGTACGTCGATCCAGGCTTCGGGGGCCGCCACGACGACGTTGGCCCGCCCGAAGCCCAGCGGGGCGAGCAGCGCCAGACGAGCGTCCGCCTCCGGCACGTTCTCGCGCACCAGGTCTTCGCCGGTGACGCCGAAGTGGGCGGCGCCGGCGGCGAGCTGGCCGACAATTTCGGAAGCCGAGAGAAAGGCGACCTCGACGCCAGGCAGGTCGGCGATCGCGCCCCGGTAGTCGCGCGCGCCCCGCCCCTGGACGAATTCGAGCCCGGCCCGCGCGAAAAAGGCGGTGGCGTTCTCCTGCAGCCGCCCCTTCGAGGGCACGGCGAGGACGAGCGGCGCATCGGCCACGATAGTCATGCGCTCACTCCTGCGCTCGGCAAACGGTCGACCCAGACGGCCGCGCCCACGGCCGGCACGTCGTTTGCGGCGCCGAGGCGGCGCGCGAGGCCGTCGTAGCGGCCGCCGCCGATCGCCGGGCGGGCGTCCGGCCGCATCGCGTCGACGGCCTCGAACACGAAGCCGGTGTAATAATCGAGGTCCCGCACGAAGGCGGCGGAGAAGAGGAAATCCTCGATCTTCATGCCGCGCGCGGCGAGGAAACCGGTGCGCTGATCGAAAGAATCGAGCGCGCCGCCGAAATCGAGCCGCGCGTCCGCCGCAAGCCGCCGGAGCTGCCGGGATGCCGCGTCAGGATCACCTGAAATGGCCAGGAAGCGGCGCAAAACCTCCTGCTGCTCGGCGCTGACGCGGGCCTCGGACCGGGCGGCGGCCTGCTCGAGGAAGCGGTCTGCGATCTCGCCGGCGCTGCGGCCGCCGACCGCCTTGATGCCGGCGATCGCCAGCAGATCCTCGACGAGCGCCTTGGCGCCCGCATGGTCGGCGCTTTCGAGCGCGGCGAGAACCCCCGGCTGCGCAATCGCGGCGCGCCCATTCCCGTCGAGGATCGTCTCCAGCGCCCTGCCGCGCGCAAGGCCCCGCCGCACCCGGCGCAGCCAAACCTCCGGCAGCCCGAGCGCGGCCAGCGCGCTGTCGAACAGCCGGGCGTCGCCAAGACGCACCGTCAGCGGGCCGGCGCCCGCCCGCTCCGCCGCCTCCAGTGAAAGCGCAAGGATTTCCGCGTCGGCCGCCTCCGTGTCGGTGCGGCCGTAGCTCTCGAGGCCCGTTTGCGTCATTTCGCCGCTCTGGCCCGCTCGCGCGCGGAAGACCGGGCCGAGATAGGCGTATTGGGCCGGGCGGCCAGCCTCGGAAGAGGCGAGGTAAGCGAGGCAGACCGGCACGGTGTAGTCCGGGCGCAGGCAGAGTTCCGCTCCCGAAGCGTCGGTCGTCAGGTAGAGGCGGCCGCGGATGTCCTCGCCGGACATGTCGAGAAAGACCGACGCCGGCTGCAGCACCGGCGGTTCGATGCGGGAAAACCCGGCGGCAAGGAAATAGGCGAGCGCCTGCTCGCCAGCGCCGAGCATGCACGCGTCAGGTCCGGGCGCCTCGGCCGACTGGGCTGGCGGGGTCAGGTTCAAGACATTTTCCTCAAATTCGCGGCCTCCTTTAACAAAGCCTTGCGCGCTGCGCAGCCCTTTTCCGGTTCCAAGGTGAATGGAGCCGGCGCCCATTGCGGCCACAGGGCGGCCATGGTCGGATGCGACGAGGCGCCCCGCGCCGAATCATAACGGGGAGTCGTTTGGTTATCCTTCGCGCCCTTCGCCTGCTGATCCTGGCGTCGCTGATCCCGCTCGCCTTCGCGGCGCGGGCAGGAGGCGACGACACCAATCACCAGACGCTCGAGACGGCGCGCACGGTGCTGGCCGAGATCGACACGGCGCTCAAAGCCGACAATCTCACCGTGGCGGACCTTGAGCGGCTGCGCTCGGAGACCGACCCGGTCGCACTCCAGTTACAGGCGGTGATCGGCGACCTCGCGCCACGGCTCGAAGCTTCGCACAAGCGGCTCAACGAACTGACCCCGAAGTCCAAGGACGCGCAGCTCACCGACGCCGCGAACGCGGAGATCGCCGCCGAGCGCCAGAAGCACGACGCGCTCGACGCCGACGTCCGCTCCGCGCGGGCCCTCCTGCTGCAGATCGACGACGACAATTCGCGCATCGGCGCCGCTCGTCGCGACCTCTTCGCCCGCCAGACGTTCATGCAGACGTCGAGCCTCCTCAGCCCGCTGCTCTGGTTCGAGGTCGCTCGCGAAGCGCCGGGTGACGTCAAGGCCGTCAGCGCCAGTCTGAACGATTGGATGCACGCCCTCGCGGCGCGCGTCACCGCCGCCGAGGCTTTCGGACTTCTCGCCGTCGCCCTGGCGATCGCCGCTTTGTGGGCGCCGTTGCAATGGGTGACCCGGCGCGTCGTCGCGCGCGATCCCGGCGCAGCCGCGCCGAGCCGTCTGCGCCGGGCGCTCGCCGCCGCCTGGACCATCCTGGTGCTCGCGGTGCTGCCGCTGCTCGCCCTGGCGGCGCTCGTCTATGCGCTCGACTTCTTCGACATCTCCGACCCTCGCATGCAAGGCTCGCTCGACGCGCTGCTCGACGGGCTGCGGCTGATCGTCGTGAGCAGCGCGCTCGGGCGGGGATTGCTCGCGCCGCGCCGCCCCAACTGGCGCCTGGTCGACGTGCCAGACCGCGTCGCCGCGCTGCTTTACAGCCTGTGGCTGTCCGTCGCGGCGATCCTCGCGGCCGAGCGGCTGCTGGAGCCGTTCGTCGACGCGGTCGGCTCGCTGAACGTCGCCGTGGCGGGACGCGCCGTCGGAGCCGCCCTGGTCGCGATTTTGATGGCGCGCAGCTTGCGGCTCATCGCCGCGCAAACGGCCCCTGGAGCGCCCGGCGCCCCGGCGCGCGAACCTTTCGCGCCGGTTCGGGCGCTGCTCTGGACGCTCGTAGCCGTCATTCTCGGGGCGACCCTCGCCGGCTACATCGCCTTCGCGACGTTCCTCGTCAATCAGACCCTGTTCGTCGCCATCATCGCGACGGCGCTCTACGTGATCGACGTCATCGTGCAGCAGGGCGCCGAAGAGTTGTTGCGCCCCAGCGCGCCGATCGGCCGCGGCCTGATGACGATGATCGGCCTCAAGCGCGACGCGCTCGAGCAGGTCGTCGTGCTGGTTCAGGGTTTTGCGCGGCTCGCGATCGTCGTCGCGGGCGTCGCGCTGATTCTCGGGCCGTGGAGCGTCTCGCAGGACTTCGCTTCGACGCTGCGCGCCGCCTACTTCGGGATGAAGATCGGCGGCGTCACGCTTTCGGTCTCGACGCTGGTCGTCGCCGGGATGGTGCTCGTGATCGCCATGGTGGTGACTCGCGCGGTGCAGAATTGGCTCGCCGAGCGCTATCTGCCTCGCACCCGCCTCGACGCGGGCGTCAGAAATTCGATCCGCACGATCGTCGGCTACCTCGGCGTGCTGACCGCGCTGATGCTCAGCGGCTCTCAGCTCGGGCTCGATTTCGAGCGGGTCACGATCGTCGCCGGCGCCCTCTCGGTCGGTATCGGTTTCGGCTTGCAGTCGATCGCCAACAATTTCGTTTCCGGACTCATTCTCCTATGGGAGCGCGGCATCCGGGTCGGCGATTGGGTGGTGGTGGGCGCGGAGCAAGGCTTCGTGCGGCGCATCAACGCGCGCGCGACCGAGATCGAGACGTTCGACCGCGGCACGCTGATCGTTCCGAACGCGACGCTGGTCGGCGGCGCGGTGAAGAACTGGATGCACGCCGACCGCACGGGGCGCATCGTGCTCGCCGTCAACGTCGCCTACGAGAGCGACGTCGAACTCGTGCGGGAGCTTCTGATCGCCGCCGCGAAGGCGCAGGACGCCGTCCTCTCCTTCCCGGCGCCTCAGGTGCTGTTCCACGAATTCGCCGACTGGGTGCTCAAGTTCCAGCTCGTCTGCTTCGTCGACGACGTCGTGCTGGCCGAGCGCGTGCGCAGCGAGATGAATTTCGACATCCTCCGGCGCATGCGCGAGGCGGACCTGCGCATCCCCTATCCGAAATGACGGGCGAGGCAGCCGTCCGTCGGCGTTTCCCTAAGCCGGAAGGTCCGGGAACAGCGTCGGCGCCATCTTCGTTGCGAATTCCTTAAAGAATCGACACGGCTTTGACATGTGCCTTTTTCCGACATGGACGAGCGACAGATCGAATGTGCGGAAACGCCAGTCGGGCATCAGCTCGACGAGTGTTCCTTCCCTCATGAAGCCGGGCTGGACGACCGGCGGGAGGTCGCCGATTCCAAGACCGGCCGCCAAGGCGGGGGCCAAACCGGCGAAGTCGTTCATCGAGAGGTGAGGCTGGAAGGTCACTGTTTCCCGGTCCTGCCCGTTCTTGTGAATGAAGGTCCAGCTTCCCTCGGGTTTCCAATAGGAAAAGGTAAGCAGCCGGTGCTGCAAAAGGTCTTGCGGATGTTGCGGCGGCTTGCAGGACCTGAGGTATGATGGACTGGCGACGAGCTGATGCCGGTAGGTCAGTAGCTTCTGCGCGACGAGGGAAGAATCCTTGAGTTCCCCCAGACGAAACACCAAGTCCACACCCTCGGCGACAAGGTCAACCATTCGTTCGGTGACGAGGACCTGGATGCGCACCTTTGGGTAAAAGGTCTGGAACGCCGTAATAACCGGCGTCAGCAACGTCTCGGAAACGCTCGGCATCGCGGACACGCGCAGCACGCCCGAAACATCCGTCCGCCGGTTCGATACGAGATTCTCAACCGCCTCGTTAATCTCTGCGGTCCGAACTGCCTGCTCGAGGACCTCGGCGCCCAACTCGGTAAGCCGAAGGTTTCGGGTCGAGCGTTCGAGCAAGCGGACGCCGAGTTGATCCTCCAATTCGGCCACCCGGCGGCTTACGGTCGATATTGGCATATTCATGCGGCGCGCAGCCTCGGTAAAGCTGCCCGCTCCAACCACCTTTGCGAACATGACCAGCGAATTAAGGTCTGTCATGAGATCATCGGCACGCCGGTGAACTGTCTAGAAACTAGGCAGATTCAGATCGTGACTACAGGGAACGATCATTCCATTTTTGGAAAGCTAATTTCTGACTTTGCCGGCTTAAAAGCAAATCCGTTGCGTCGTAGCGTTGCCTCGCCACAACGCGAGGAGCGCAGCCATGCCTGTAAGCCGTTATGAGCACCCAGGGTCGACGTCGACGCAGCCTGGCGGGCGAGGCGCTTCCGGTGAGAGCGTCAGCAACGATGAGGCCGCGATTCGGCGCGTGATGGCGTCGTACAACGACGCCCTCAACAGCGGATCGGCCACCGCGGTGCTGCCTCTCTATGCCGAGGACGCCGTATTCATGCCGCCCTTCAGCCAGTCGGCTGTCGGCAAGGACGCCGTCCGTGTCGCCTACGACACGGTTTTCCGCGAACTCTCTTTCGACGTGAGGTTCACCATCGCGGAACTCGTCATCATGGCGCCGAGCTGGGCGTATGTCCGAACCAACTCGGCGGGAACGACGGGACATGCTTCGACCGGAAAGACGACGGCCGAGGCCAATCAGGAGCTTTTTATCTTCCGCAAGGACGATGGCGCGTGGCGGATCGCCCGCTACAGCTTTTCACCCACGAATCCGCCGAGCGGGTGATCGGCCGATCGTGGGTTTTGCGACTTCACGAATCGTCTCGTGTGAGAAAGGCAGGGACATCATGAAAACCGCAATTGTTGGCCTCGGCAACATCGGTTCTCGCATCGCGAAGAATCTGACCTCCGGCGGACATAGCGTGATCGTCGCCGATCGCGATCTCGCAAAGGCGGCGCAGCTCGCGGCGCGCCTCAGCGGGGAAGCGGAGTCGACGTCCATCGAGGGCGCGTTGAAGAGCGCGGACATCGTCATCCTCGCCATCTGGTTCCAGGCGATCAAGGAATTCGTGGTCGAGCATCGCAACGAACTCGTCGGAAAGATCGTGGTCGATCCTTCAAATCCGATCGCTCCCAACGGCACAGGCGGATTCAAAAAGATTATCCCCGCCGACCAGTCGGCCGGGGCGATCATCGCGGGGCTGCTTCCGCCAGGCGCCACGCTCGTGAAGGCGTTCGGCACGCTCGGAGCAGAGTCACTCGGCGCGACCGCGCGCCGCCCCGGCGAACCTGCCGTTCTCTTCTATGCGACGGACGAACCGCAGGCTGGCAAGGCGGTCGCTGAACTTATCACGGCGAGCGGCTTTACGCCGGTCAACGTCGGCGGAATCGACCGGTCCATCCGCATCGAAGTCGGCGGCGATCTTCACGAGTTCGGCCAGCTTGGAAAGCCCGTTTCAATTGAGGAGGCGCGAGCGGCCCTCTGACGGCGACCGCCGGCGGCAGACTGCATGCGGGCGCCTGTCATCGCGAGGCCCAATCGCGGCTTGTCTCAAGACCCCTTGCCCTCGGTGACGGTCAGATCGACCATCATCTCGCCGGCCAGCCGTTCGAGCGTCTTGCGCAGGTCGTCGCTGCGAACCGCGTCTGGAATGCGCAGCCGCGCCGAGGCGCGGAACATCTCGGTGCCTGTGAAGGGCGCCGCCTCGAGGCCGCTCACAAACTCCTCGATGTTGACGCCGAGCTGAGTGAGGGCTTGCGTAACGTCGCGCACGATGCCGGGCCGCTCGTTGCCGACGAGGGCGAGTTCGACGATCCGCTCGCTCGGCGGCGGGGCGGAAGCGGCGCTCCGCTCGACCGTGACGCGCAGGCCGTTCGCCTCGAGATCGCGAAGCGCGGCGGAGAAGTCGGCGACATTCGCCTCCGGCACCCCGACGAGCAAAATGCCTGCGAATTCGCCGGCAAGGTGCGCGAGACGGCTTTCCAGCCACGTGCCGCCGGCGGCGGCCACCTTGTGCGAGATGGCGTTCACGAGGCCCGGCCGGTCGCGGCCGATGAACGTCAACACGAGCGGCGTCGTCATGCTCGCCTCCGGCGTGGGCTCCGCGCAGCGTTTGCGCGCGGGCCTGAGCTTACTGCGCCGCCGACGTCATTGCTAAGGGGGCGCCCGCTCACAGAATGAAACGGCTGAGGTCGGCGTTGTCGGCGAGGTCGCCCACATGCGATTCGACATAGGCGGCGTCGATGACGATCGCCTCGCCCGCTCGGTCCGGCGCGGTGAAGCTCACGTCGTCGAGCACGCGCTCCATCACCGTCTGCAGGCGGCGCGCGCCGATGTTCTCGACGCTGGCGTTGACCTTGGCGGCGACCCTCGCGATCGCCGCGATGGCGTCGTCTGCGAAGCTCAGCGTGACGTCCTCCGCCGCCATCAGCGCCACATATTGCTTGATGAGGCTCGCCTCGGTTTCGGTGAGGATGCGCTTGAAGTCCTCCTCGGTCAGCGACGACAATTCGACCCGGATCGGCAAGCGACCCTGCAGTTCGGGCAGCAGGTCGGACGGGCGCGAGACGTGAAAGGCGCCGGACGCGATGAACAGGATGTGGTCCGTCTTCACCGAGCCGTGCTTGGTGGAAACGGTCGTTCCCTCGATGAGGGGTAGAAGATCGCGCTGCACGCCTTCGCGGGAAACGTCGGCGCCGCCCCGCCCCTCGCGGGCGCAGATCTTGTCGATCTCGTCGAGGAAGACGATGCCGTTGCTCTCGACCTCGTGGATCGCCTCGCGCACCACCTGGTCCTGGTCGAGCAGCTTTTCGGCCTCGGCGGCGACCAGCGGTTCGTGCGCTTCGCTGACCGTCATGCGCTTGGGCTTGAGGCGCTGGCCGAAGCCCTTGCCGAAGATGTCGGAGAGGTTGATCGCGCCGACCGACGCGCCGGGCATGTTCGGCAGCTCGAACATCGGCATGCCGCCGCCGCTCTGCGGCAGTTCGATCTCGACTTCCTTGTGGTTGAGTTCGCCCCCGCGCAGCTTGCGGCGGAAGGTCTCCCGCGTCGTCGACGAGGAGGACGCGCCGACAAGAGCGTCGAGCATCCGCTCTTCGGCGGCGAGCTCCGCCTTGGCTTCGATGTCCTTGCGCTTCTTCTGCTTGACGAGGGCGATGCCGACCTCGAGCAGGTCGCGCACGATCTGCTCGACGTCGCGCCCGACATAGCCGACCTCGGTGAATTTCGTCGCTTCGACCTTGAAGAACGGCGCGCCGGCGAGCTTGGCGAGGCGGCGGGCGATCTCGGTCTTGCCGCAGCCGGTCGGCCCGATCATTAGAATGTTCTTGGGCATAACCTCCTCGCGCATCGGCGAGACGAGGCGCAGACGACGCCAACGGTTGCGCAACGCGATCGCCACCGCGCGCTTGGCGGCCTTCTGCCCGACGATGTAGCGGTCGAGCTCGGAAACGATCTCGCGCGGCGAGAATTCGGTCATGAGATCACAGGCTCTCGAGAACAAGATTGGTGTTGGTGTAGACGCAGATGCTCGCCGCGATCCCCATCGCGCGGCGCACGATCTCTTCCGCCGCGAAGTCGGTCGGCAGCAGGGCGCGCGCCGCGGCCAGCGCGTAATTGCCGCCCGAACCGATGGCGGTCGCCGAACCGTGGCTGTCGCCTTCCGGCTCCAGCACGTCGCCGGCGCCGGTGATGACGAAGCCGGTCGCCTTGTCCGCCACGAGCAGCATCGCCTCGAGCCGGCGCAGATAGCGGTCCGTCCGCCAGTCCTTCCCCAGTTCGACGCAAGCGCGCGGCAACTGGCCGGGATATTGCTCGAGCTTGGCTTCGAGGCGCTCGAACAGCGTCAGCGCGTCGGCGGTCGAGCCCGCGAAACCGGCGATCACCTCGCCTTTGGCGAGTCGGCGCACTTTTCGGGCGTTGCCTTTCATCACGGTGTCGCCGACGCTGACCTGCCCGTCGCCGCCGATCACGACCCGGCCGCCCTTGCGCACCATCAGGATCGTCGTCGCGTGCCAGCCTGGCAGGCGATCGCCCGTTCTTTCGTTCATGCTCTGCTTTTCCCTGCCGCCGCTTGCGGGTAGGCCTGGATTTATGGCCGCCGCGGCGCAAGCGCAAGGAGTGGCTAAACCAGCTCGTCGATCCAGATCGGATTTGTCCAGGCGCGCCGCCCCGCCGCGTCGATCGCGACGACGCGAAACCACTTGTCGGCGCCCGTGTCGGTCCAAGCCTGCCGGGCGACATTGGTCAGATCGAAGACCGCGGTCGTGACGTGGCGGCCGACCCGCGATAAAGCGCGTGACGTGCCGGTCAGGAGCGCCACCGCATTGACCGGGGAACACGAGACAGCGACCTCCGAGGCGCTGACCTCGACGTCGAGAAGGCGCGGGCCCTGGCTCGAATAGAAACGCCCGGCCTTCAGCGCCGCCAGCAGGGCCTCGGGATCGAGACTTTCGGCCTTCACCTCGACGAAGCCGCCGAAGGCGTCGAAGTCGCCGTTGCGGAAATGGGCGTCGTCGGTGGCGATCGCGGTCAACCGCCGCCCCTCGTTGGCAAGTCGGTCGAGCAGATAGAAGCCGTCGCCGCGGTCGTTCTCGACCGCGCAGCCGTGGTTGTAGATCTCGACGGCGTGCGCCGCCTCGAGCGAGCGGCCGTCCTCGGCGGTGAGCTGCGACCAGGCGGGATGGGCGATGGCGACGAAAGCGCCGGCGCGGGCGCGCGCGGCGAGCTGCGGCCCGGTTTCGCCCGGCTTCGGGGCTGAGAATTCGAGCGGCAGGCCGACGGCGAGGATGTGCCAGAGCTCGCCGACCTCGGTCCCCATGGCGTGCATTTCGGCGCCGAGCAGGGTGGTGAAATCGTTGGCGCGCCAGCGGCGGGTGTCCGCGATCGGCCAGCCGAAGCGCTCCAGGAAGTGGTCCGAGATCTGCAGGAAGTCGTAGCCGGCGCTTCTGTAGGCCCCGACCACCGCCTCCGGCGTCATCGCGCCGTCGGAAAGATTGGAATGCGTGTGGAGATTGCCGCGCCAGAACCGGCCGGGCGACGAAAAGGGGGCGAGGCGCATCAACGGCGATCCTTTGGCTTCGGCGACCGGGGCAAAATGGTCGATCCGAGGGGCGCCGTCCAGCGCGCTCCTCCCGGCCCAGAGGCCCGGCGGCGCGAATTTCGCGCGGGTTTTCTATTGCATTCGTCAGCAGGTTCGCCTATATCCCGTGCCGTACGTAATCTCATAGCTCCTGATCGGCGACGGTAAGGAGATTTTTTGAGAGTGGGGCCCGGCCGGGACCCGCTCTTTTTTATTGCCGCAAGGGATCATGGACCTGGCGCCTGTTCCACATGATGGGCCCAACGAAGGGCTCGACGAGCCGCGTCTGATCGGCGACAACGGCCTCGCGCAGCGCATCGCGCAGACGGCGGGGCCGGTGCTTCGCGATCTCGGCTTGCGCATCGTCCGCGTCAAGGTGTCGGCGGCCGCGCAGAGCGCGACCATTCAGATCATGGCCGAACGGCCGGACGGCACGATGACGATCGACGACTGCGAGCGCGCCAGCGACGCGCTCTCGCCGGTGTTCGATCTCGACGAGCCGATGAGCCAGGCCTACCGGCTGGAGATTTCGTCGCCCGGCATCGACCGGCCGCTGGTGCGCGTGTCGGACTTCGAACGCGCCGTCGGCCACGAGGCCCGGGTCGAAATGGCGGTCCCGGTCAACGGGCGCAAACGATTTCGCGGATTGATCGGCGCGGTGGTCGCGAGCGGTGAGACGCCGGCGATCGTTGTCCGGCTTCCCGGCGAAGACGGCGCCGAAACGACCGTCGAGTTGCGCGTCGCCGACATGGGCGAAGCGCGGCTGGTGCTCACCGAGGACCTGATCCGCGCCACGCTGCGGCGCGAGAAGGCGTTGCAGAAACAAGCGAAGGCGGCGCGCGCCGAGGCCGCGCCCAAGGCCAAGTCCAAGTCCAAGTCCAAGCCCAAGCAAGACCTGCCCAAGCAAGACGCGCCGAAGCGAGCGACGAAAGAGACCTGAAGACCAACGCTGCGATCCCGACGCGAAAAGCGCGCCAGGGGCCAGACCGAAGGAGAAGACGATGGCCGTCAGCGCCAACAGACTCGAACTCTTGCAGATCGTCGACGCCGTCGCGCGCGAAAAATCGATCGACCGCTCGATCGTGCTCGCCTCGATGGAGGACGCGATGCAAAAGGCCGCGCGCTCGCGCTACGGCCAAGAGACGGAGGTGCGCGCGGAGATCAACCCCAAGACCGGCGAGATCCGCTTCTCCCGCCTCCTCCTCGTCGTCGACAAGATCGAGAACGACGCGACCCAGATCACCCTGACGGAGGCCCACAAAAAGAACCCCTCCGCACAGATCGGCGACTGGATCGCCGAATCGCTGCCGCCCTTCGACTACGGCCGCATTCCCGCCCAGGCCTCCAAGCAGGTGCTGGTGCAGAAGATCCGCGAGGCCGAGCGCGACAAGCAGTACGACGTTTATAAGGACCGCATCGGCGAGATCATCAACGGCCAGGTCAAGCGCGTCGAATACGGCAACGTGGTGGTCGATCTCGGCGGCGCGGGCGCGGGCGAGGCGGTGGTGCGGCGCGACGAATTGATCCCGCGCGAGATGTTCCGTCCGGGCGATCGCATTCGCGCCTATGTCTACGACGTCCGCCGCGAGGCGCGCGGACCGCAGATTTTCCTCTCGCGCACGCATCCGCAGTTCACCGCCAAGCTGTTCGCCCAGGAAGTGCCGGAGATTTACGACGGCATCGTCGAGGTGAAATCGGTCGCCCGCGATCCGGGCTCGCGCGCCAAGATCGCCGTCGTCTCGAACGATTCCTCGATCGACCCGGTCGGCGCCTGCGTCGGCATGCGCGGCTCGCGCGTGCAGGCGGTCGTCAACGAACAGCAGGGCGAGAAGATCGACATCATTCCCTGGTCGCCGGACGCCGCGACGTTCATCGTCAACGCGTTGCAGCCCGCCGAGGTGATGAAGGTCGTTCTCGACGAGGATTCGACCCGCATCGAGGTCGTGGTGCCAGACGATCAGCTCTCGCTCGCCATCGGCCGGCGCGGCCAGAACGTGCGCCTCGCGTCGCAACTAACGGGCTGGGACATCGACATTCTGACCGAGGCCGAGGAATCCGAGCGGCGCCAGAAGGAGTTCGTCGAGCGCACGAACGCCTTCATGAACGCGCTCGACGTCGACGAGACGGTGGCTCAGTTGCTCGCCTCCGAGGGCTTCCGCACGGTCGAGGAAATCGCCTACGTCGACGCGCATGAGCTCGCCTCGATCGAAGGCTTCGACGCCGAAACGGCCGACGAGATCCAGGCGCGCGCGCAGGGCCACCTCGCCCGCATCGAAGCCGAGCATGACGAGGCCCGCAAGGCGCTCGGCGTTGCCGACGACCTCAAGGAGATCGACGGGATCACGACGCCGATGCTGGTCAAGCTCGGCCAGAACGGGGTCAAGACGGTCGACGATCTCGCCGGCTGCGCGAGCGACGACCTCGTCGGCTGGACCGAGCGCGGCGAGCACGGCGAGAAGAAATTCGTCGGCTATCTCAGCGAGTTCGAGGTTTCGCGCGAGCAGGCCGACGCCATGATCATGGCGGCGCGCGTGAAGGCCGGCTGGGTCGACGAGCCGGCGCCGGCCAGCGCGGACGAGACCGACGCGGCGGCGGAATCGCAGGCTTAAAGAGGCCCAGGAGACGGCGCGATTGCGCAAAGACGAAGCCAGAGAGGAAGCTGGGTCTGAGCGCACGTGCGCGGTCTCCGGCGAAAAGGGGCCGCCGGAGGCGATGCTGCGGTTCGCGCTTTCCGGCGCGGGCGAGGTGGCGCCGGACATCCGGCGCAAGCTCCCCGGCCGAGGCGTGTGGACGCGGCTCGACTACGCGACCGTGCGTCAGGCGGCGGCCAGACAGATGTTTTCCCGCGGCTTCCGCACCAAGGCGACGGCGCCGGCGGATCTCGCCGAGACGGTCGACCAGTTGCTGGAGCGTGACGCGTTGCAGTTCCTGTCGATCGTCAACAAGGCGGGGCTCGTGGTGGCGGGAGCGACGAAGGTGGAGGCAGCCATCGCGGCGGGCCGCGTCGTCGCGCTGATTCACGCCGCCGACGGCGCCTCAGACGGGGCCGCCAAACTGGAGCGAACGCTGCGAAGCCGCCTCGGCGAGGCGGCGGACGCCGTCCGGAGAATAAATCTCTTTCCCTCACGCCAATTGGATTTGGCATTGGGAAGGACAAATGTGATACATGCAGCGCTCAATGCGGGCGAGGCCAGTGAGGCCTTCCTCGCGAAAGTCGCTCGCCTGAAACAATATCGGGCAAGCGAGGCTGCGCCGGGGGCCGCGATCGATGCGAGCCCCAGCGGCGCGAGCGATGAAGCGCCGAATTCAACGATGTAGCCCGGGTCACTGGAAAAACGCATGAGTGAAACGAACAACAGCGGCGACAAGACTTTGGGCGGATCGGCGCCGAAGCCGACCTTGCACCTGAAGCGTCCCGTCGAGCAGGGAACGGTGCGTCAGAGCTTCTCGCACGGCCGCAGCAAGGCGGTGGTCGTCGAAAAGGTCAAGCGCCGCGTTCTCGGGCCGGGCGAGGCGCCTGTCGCCGCGTCGCCTGCGCCGAGCGTTCAGAAGGCGGCCGCGCCAACGCCGGCTCCGGCCGCAGCGGCGCCTGTGGCCGCGCCGCGGGGGCCGACGCCGGTCGCGCCACGCGCGCCGACCGCTCCCGTTGCGCCGCCGAAGACCGGCGTCGTTCTGCGCACGCTGACCGAAGAGCAGCGCGAGGCGCGCGCCCGCGCGCTCGTCGACGCACGCGCTCGCGAGGAAGAGGACCGGCGCCGCCAGGAGGCGGAGGCCGCGGCGCGCCGCGAACGCGAAGCCCGCGAGAAGGCTGAGCGGGAAGCCGCCGAAGCGCGCAAGCGCGAGGAAGAACAACGCCGTCAGCAGGAAGCCGCCTTCAAACGGCAGACCGAGGACGAGGCGCGTCGCCGCCTCGCCGGCGGCGAGCCGGCCGCGACGCCCGCGACCTCGCTCGGCCGCAAACCCCCGGTCGCGCCGGCGGCTCCCGTGGCCGCCAAGCCTGCGACCCCGGCCGCCCCCGCTGCGCCCGTCCAAGCGGACGACAGCAAGCGCGTCATCCGCCGTCCCGCCCCGACTGTCATCACGCCGGCCCCAAAGGTCATGCTGCCGACGCCGCGGCCGACCCGCACCGGCGATCAACGCAACCGCGGTCGCCTCACCGTCGCCAGCGCCACCGCGGGCGAGGAGGAGCGCACGCGTTCGGTCGCCGCGTTCCGCCGCCGCACGCAGCGCCTCAAGGGCCATGGCGCCCAGGAGGCGAAGGAGAAGATCGTCCGCGAGATCGTGATCCCCGAGGCGATCACGATCCAGGAACTCGCCAGCCGCATGTCCGAGCGCGCCGTCGACGTCATCAAGCTCTTGATGCGCCAAGGCCGCATGGTCACCTTGACGGATACGCTCGACGCGGACACCGCGCAGTTGGTCGCTGAGGAAATGGGCCACACCGTCAAGCGCGTCGCGGAATCGGACGTCGAAGAAGGTCTGTTCGATAGCCCGGACGACCTCGGCGCGCCGGTTCCCCGCCCGGCGATCGTCACCATCATGGGCCACGTCGACCACGGCAAGACGTCGCTGCTCGACGCGATCCGCCACGCCAACGTGGTGGCGGGCGAGGCCGGCGGCATCACGCAGCATATCGGCGCCTATCAGGTCACCGCGCCCGGCGGCGAGAAGATCACCTTCATCGACACTCCCGGCCACGCCGCCTTCACGCAGATGCGCGCCCGCGGCGCGAAGGTGACCGACATCGTCGTGCTGGTGGTCGCGGCGGACGATGGCGTGATGCCGCAGACGATCGAGGCGATCCGCCACGCCCAGGCTGCGCACGCCCCGATTATCGTGGCGATCAACAAGATCGACAAGCCGGACGCCAATCCGCAGCGCGTGGCGCAGGAACTGCTGCAATACGACGTGCAGGTCGAAGCGTTCGGCGGCGAGACGCTGGCGGTCGAGGTTTCGGCCACCAAGCAGACCAACCTCGACAAGCTGCTCGAGGCGATCGCGCTCCAGGCCGAACTGCTCGATCTCGTCGCCGACCCGGATCGCAGCGCCGAAGGCACCGTCATCGAGGCCCGCCTCGATCGCGGCCGCGGCCCGGTCGCGACCGTCCTGGTCCAGCGCGGCACGCTCAAAGTGGGCTCGATCATCGTCGCCGGCTCGGAGTGGGGCCGCGTGCGCGCGCTGATCGACGACAAAGGCGAGAACGTCGAGCAGGCGAAGCCTTCGACGCCGGTCGAGGTGCTCGGCTTCTCCGGCGCGCCGGAGGCCGGCGATCGCGTCGCGGTCGTCGACAACGAAGCGCGCGCCCGCGAAATCACCGAATACCGCGAGCGCCAAAAGCGCGAGAAGCTCGCCGCACGCGGCGGTGTTGTCCGCACCTCGCTCAGCGACATGATGAGCAACCTCAAGGCGGCGGGCCGCAAGGAGATGCCGATCGTCCTCAAGGGCGACGTCCAGGGCTCGGTCGAGGCGATCACCGCCGCGCTCGAGAAGCTCGGCAACGATGAAGTGGCGGCCCGCGTGATCCACGGCGGCGTCGGCGGCGTGACGGAATCCGATGTCACCCTCGCGGAGGCGTCGAAGGCGGTCATCGTCGGCTTCAACGTCCGCGCGCACAAGGAGGCGCGCGACCTCGCGGAGCAGAACGGCATCGAAATCCGCTACTACAACATCATCTACAACCTCGTGGACGATGTGAAGGCGGCGATGTCGGGCATGCTGGCGCCGACGTTGCGCGAGACGATGCTCGGCAACGCGCAGATCCTCGAGGTGTTCTCGATCTCGAAGGTCGGCAATGTCGCGGGTTGCCGCATAACCGACGGCGTCGTCCAGCGCGGCGCGCACGTGCGGCTCATTCGCGACAACGTGGTGGTGCACGAGGGCAAGCTGTCGACGCTCAAGCGCTTCAAGGACGAAGTTTCGATCGTCCAGGCCGGCCAGGAGTGCGGCATGGCGTTCGAAAACTACCAGGACATGCGCGCCGGCGACGTCATCGAATGCTACAACGTCGAGGAAATCCGCCGGACCCTCTGACGCATCGCCCCGGAGGGCTGGCGCCGCAGGTGCGGCGCCGGGCCCAAGCTTGCCGCTCATACCCGCGTGCGCTCCAAAGGCGTGGATGGGTGTGAGCGGGCGTTCGCGCATCGCGGGGCCGGCGGTTCCTATCGAGTTCGCATCGCGCGGCCGGGCAGGCGCTCTCGCCTGACCCCGCCGCGCAATTCAGGCTATGTGACATGTCTCGTTCTGACGCCAAGCATGCCAGCCCGTCGCACCGTCTCGAGCGCGTCGGCGAATCGATCCGCCATGCGATGGCGGACATCCTGCAACGCGGCGAAATCGCGGATCCGGTGCTGAACCGGCAGGTCGTGACCATCCCCGCGGTGAAGATGTCGCCGGACCTCAAGCTGGCGACGATTGCGGTCATGCCGCTCGGCGGCAAGCACGCCGAAGCGACGATCGACGCGCTCAACGCGCACAAGAAGGCGCTGCGCACCCTCGTTGCGCGGCGCGTCAATCTGAAATACGCGCCTGAACTGCGCTTCGCGCTCGACCTGAGTTTCGCCGCCCAGGCGAAGATCGACGCGCTTTTGAAATCGCCGGAGGTCGCGCGCGACCTGCGTCACGATGAAGGGGAAGACGAGAAGTGAACGACGACGCCGAAGTCAACGCGCGCTCGGACAAGCCGCGGCGCCCGCAACAGCGTCGCCCGCCACGCGTCGAAGTCAATGGCTGGATCAACCTCGACAAGCCGGTCGGCGTGACGTCGACCCAGGCCGTCGCGCATCTGAAGTATCTCTTCAACGCGAAGAAGGTCGGCCACGCCGGCACCCTCGACCCGCTCGCGTCCGGCGTGCTCCCGATCGCGTTCGGCGAGGCGACGAAAACGGTTCCGATCGTTCAGGACGGAACCAAGGCCTATCAATTCACCGTCCGCTGGGGCGAGGAAACCGACACCGACGACGCCGAGGGCCAGATCGTCGCGCGCTCCGACCGCCGGCCGAGCGTCGCCGAAATCGAAGCCGCCTTGCCCGCTTTCATCGGCGTCATCACCCAGACGCCGCCGACCTTCTCGGCCATCCGGATCGCCGGCGAGCGCGCCTATGATCTGGCGCGCGGCGGCGAAACTTTCGAGATCGCGCCGCGCCAGATCGTCGTTCACCGGCTCACGCTCGTCCACGCCGACCGCGACGAAGCCCGCTTCGAAGCGGAATGCGGCAAGGGCGCCTATGTGCGCGCGCTCGCTCGCGACCTCGGCCGCGCGCTCGGTTGCCACGGTCATGTCGTGCTGCTGCGCCGCACCCGGGTCGGCCCCTTCTTCGCCGATCTAGGCGCTTCGCTCGACGCGCTGCGCGACAATCCTGATGCGGCCGCCGGCGCGCTGCTGCCGGTTGAGGCAGGCCTCGCGGAATTGCCTCGCCTCGCCCTCGACCGGAACGGCGCCGCAATCCTGCGCCGCGGCCAGAAGCTGCTGCTGCGCGGCGCCGACGCGCCGCTCGAGGGGCCGGCCTACGCCGCGTGCCTCGGCGCGCCGATCGCCTTCGGCGTCGTCGAGGGCGGCTATTTCGTCTCGACGCGCGTTTTCAATTTGCCGGGCTGAACGTCACGTCCATCCACGTGGCCCCGTGCTCGAACGCATGTCGGCCGCGATCATGGCCGCGCTGGTCGCGGAGCGGCGCATGGCCCGTCGTAGATGGCCGGGCTCTCACTTCCAGGCGGCCAGAGCCTCGTTGAGGATGCGTTCGCCGTCGGCGCCCTTCTCGAAGGTCAACTTGGCGATGCGATCGTCGTTGAGCAGCATCGGGAAGTCGAACCAGCCCCGGTTGGCCATCAGGTCGACGTTGTGCGCGACGTCGGCGTCGGTGCGGTTGAGCCCGACCAGGAAGTAACTGTCGCTGATCTTGACGCGCACGCCCGACAGCGAATCCTGCGCGGGCGGATCGTCCCGGCGCATCAGCGGCACCCGCATGTCCTTGATGCCCTTGATGTCCGCGCCATCGGCGAAGGTCACGCGCAGATCGATAGTGTGCGACGCCGGCAGGCTCGGATCGGTGTTTTTGCGGATCGTCATGACCGTGTGCATCTTCAGATCCGGAATGTCCGTCTCCGCCTTGACGCCGACCGTAGCGGGCTGGCCAGGGACCGGCGGAATCGTCGTCCAGACGACCGAGCCGAGACTGACGGCCGGGGGCTTCTGCGGATCCGACCCGACAGCGATGAGCATCGCCGCCCGCGCCGCGACGGGCGTCCCGGGCGTCGCCGCTGGCGCCGGCGTCGCGCTGGCGGCCGCACTCGGCGCGCCGGTTGGAGTCGCGCTCGCCGTCGCGGCCGGCGCCGGGCTCGTGGAGGCCTCCGGCGAAGGCGATGGCGCCGATTGCGCGCTCGGCGTCGGAGTAGGCGTCTCCGCGCCCCCGACGCGCTCGGAGATCTTGGGCGCATTCGCCGCCGGCTGAGCGTCGCTGGTCGGGGTCGGCTCCTTAATCGCGAGGTCCTGCGGCTTCTGACGCAGCAGGAAGGCCGCCACGGCGATGGACAGCACGAGGCCGACGACGACCGCGAGCAGAATCCAGGGCAGCGGGTTGGCGCGAGGCGTTTCGAAACGGCTGGGCGCGCTGGGACGCAGAGAGTCGCTGTCCGCGCCGCCGTTGCGAGGGGCGCGGTCGTGGTCCGCTCCCGCCTCGATCGGGGGCGCATAGTTGTCAGCCTCGAAATCAAGCCCGGCCGAAGCGAATACCGGCGGGGCCGCCGAAGCCTCGGCGTCGGGATGGACGCGCTGCGCCACCGGCGTCGGCGGAGATGCTTTCGAAGGCGACGCCGGAGGAGGCGGCGACGGCGCCGCGGGCGCGGCGCGCGGAGGCAGAACCGAGCGAGCGACCGGCGCCGCGGCGGCGGACGGCCGAAGCGGCGTCTCCGTCGCCGGCGCGCCGGGCGGGCGCGGAGCAGGCGGCCGAAGCGTCGAAGGGACGCTCGAGCCGAGCGGGGCCTGAGCCGGGGGAACCGGAGGGCGAAGCGCGGGCGCGGAAGGCGCAACCGGCTTCGACGGAGGGCCTTGAACCGGCTTCGGCGGAGGACCTTGAACTGGCCGCGACGGCGGACCCTGAACCGGCTTCGGCGGCGCCCCAATCGACGGCCGGACCGGGTTTTCCGGCGGCCGTGGGTTCGGCGCAGCCGGCGGCGGCGAAGGCGGAGCCGCGGCCAACTCTTCTTCGAGACGCGCGACGGCGGCCTCCAAAGCCGCCTCCTCGCGCGCAATGTCCGCTTCCGAAAGGGTCGGGCCAAGCGAACGCAACTGCCGGATCAGCGCGGCGCGCGCCCGGTCGTAGATCGCTTTGCGCGCCGAAGGCGGGCTCGTCTTCGGCAGGTTGCCGACGGCTTTGGCAAGCAACGAAAAATAGTCAGCCATGATCCAGTCCGGTCACCCGCGTGAGTCGCCGCCGCGGGTCACCATTCGGTTAATCTTGAAACGGGTCATGCACAAGAATCGTATCGTCGCGTTTTGGACTCGTCGAGAGCAGTGCGACCGGCGCCCCGATGAGTTCCTCGATGCGGCGCACATATTTGATCGCTTGCGCGGGAAGGTCGGCCCACGAACGCGCGCCGACCGTCGCCTCCTGCCAGCCTTCGATCGTCTCGTAGATCGGCTCGATGCGCGCCTGGGCGGCCTGCGAAGCGGGGAGATAGTCGATCTCGACGCCGTCGAGACGGTAGCGCGTGGCGACCTTGATCTCCTCGAAGCCGTCGAGAATGTCGAGTTTGGTCAGCGCGATCCCGTCGATGCCGGAGGTCTTGACGCACTGGCGGGTGACCACCGCGTCGAACCAGCCGCAGCGGCGCGGCCGCCCGGTGTTGGTGCCGAATTCATTGCCGCGCCGGCCGATCAGCCGGCCCGTTTCGTCCTCGAGTTCGGTCGGGAAAGGACCGCCCCCGACGCGGGTCGTGTAGGCCTTGGCGATCCCCAGGACATAGCCGATCGCGCCGGGCCCGAGGCCGGACCCGGACGCCGCATTCGCGGCCACGGTGTTGGAGGAGGTGACGAACGGATAGGTGCCGTGGTCGACGTCCAGCAAGGCCCCTTGTGCGCCCTCGAAGAGAATGCGCCGGCCGGCGCGCCGCTCGCGATCCAACAGCTCAAAGGTCGGCGCCATATAGGGCAGCACCTTCGGCGCGATGGCGAGCAATTCGTCCTTGATCGCCCGAGCGGACGGCGTCGGCAGGCCGAGCCCGCGGCGCAACGGCTCATGATGAGCGAGCAGGCGCGCGATCTGACTGTCGAGGAAATCCGGCTCGGCGAGATCCATCAGGCGGATCGCACGACGGCCGACCTTGTCCTCATAAGCCGGGCCGATCCCCCGCTTGGTGGTGCCGATTTTCACGCCGCCGACTTCAGCCGATTCGCGGTGCGCGTCGAGTTCGCGGTGCAGCGAGAGAATCAGCGTGACGTTTTCCGCGATCTTGAGATTGGTCGGCGACACCTCGACGCCCTGAGCGCGTATCTTCTCGATTTCGTCCGCCAGGTGGTAGGGATCGAGCACGACGCCGTTGCCGATGACCGACAGCTTTCCCGGGCGCACGATGCCGGACGGGAGCAGCGCCAATTTGTAGGTCTGGTTGTCAATGACGAGCGTGTGCCCGGCGTTATGGCCACCCTGGAAGCGCACCACGACGTCCGCGGAGACGGACAGCCAGTCGACGATTTTGCCTTTTCCCTCGTCGCCCCACTGGGCGCCGACTACAACGACGTTGGCCATCGCCGTGCGATCCTCTCAACCTGAAACGCGAAGCCCCGGCGCCAACCACAATGGGCTGGTCCGGGGCTCATTGCGCGCATGAACTACGCGATCGGGCGCCGCGAGTAAAGCCGCGCAAGCCCCCTGCGTCTTCAGGACCACCCGGAATCCGCGGCAGCCCCTTGGATCGTGGGGATTCGTCGCCCATATCCCGTGCGCGGGCCGGTTGGCCCCATCAGGAGACTTCCATGACCCCCCAAGAACGCCAAATGCTCGCAGACCTCTTCGAGCGCGTTCGCGCAAACTCGGGCGGCCAGCGCGACCCAGAGGCTGAAGCCTTCATCGGCGACGCGGTTCGCGCCGCGCCACACGCGCCGTACGTTCTCGCCCAGACGGCGCTTGTCCAACAACATGCGCTGGAGGCCGCCGCACAGCGCATCTCCGAACTCGAAGCGCGCGTCGCCCAGGCGTCGGCGCCCCCTCAGGA
>DASXGX010000032.1:0-3830 GCA_036488815.1 Roseiarcus sp. | reverse complement strand
CGGCTCGTCGGCAATCCGATGGAGCCCCGGGCGGCGATCGGCGAATATAACTCGGGGACCGCGCAGTACACGCTGTGGTCCACGAGCCAGTTCCCGCATGTCGTGCGCCTGCTCATGGGTTCGGTCCTCAACATTCCCCAGCACAGGCTGCGGGTTGTCGCGCCGGACGTAGGCGGCGGCTTCGGCGTCAAGCAGTTTCACTATGGCGAGCAGGCGGTGGTCGCCTGGGCGGCGGGCAAGCTCGCGCGGCCGGTGAAATGGGTCAGCACGCGGTCGGAAAGCTTCCTCGCCGACCGGCACGGGCGCGATCACGTGACCGAGGCGGACCTTGCGCTGGACGAGAACGGCAAAGTCCTCGCCATACGCGTCAACACCTACGCCAATATGGGCGCCTATCTTTCGACCTTCGGGCCAAATATTCCGACCAACCTCTACGGCCCGCTGCTTTCGGGCGTCTACGTCATTCCGGCGATCTACTGCTCGGTGAAATACATGTTCACGAACACCGCGCCGCTCGACGCCTCTCGCGGCGCAGGCCGCCCGGAGGCGACCTTCGTGGTCGAGCGGCTCGTCGACACGGCCGCCCACGACCTCGGCCTCGACCGCCTCGAGATCCGCAAGCGCAACATGATCCCGGCCTCCGCCTATCCTTACCAAACGCCCGTTCTCGTCGAATATGACAGCGGCGATCCGCTCGGCTGCCTTGAACAGGCGATGATAAAGGCCGATGTCGCAGGCTTCGCGGCGCGCAAGGCGGAATCCGCGGCGCGGGGCAGGTTCCGCGGCTTCGGCGTCTCGACCTATGTCGAGGCCTGCGGGCTCGCGCCGTCGCGCTTCGCGGGGCGGCTTGGCGCGCGCGGCGGTCTTTACGAGAGCGCCACCGTGCGCGTGCATCCGACGGGCCAGGTCACCGTGCTGATTGGAACGCATAATCACGGACAGGGACACGAGACCACCTTCGCCCAGATCGTGTCCGAACGGCTCGGCGTGCCGTTCGAGAACATCGACATCGTTTTCGGCGACACCGATCGCGTGCAGTTCGGCATGGGCACTTACGGTTCGCGTTCGCTGGTGGTCGGCGGGTCCGCCCTGAACAAGGCGGCGGACAAGGTGATTATCAAGGGCAAGAAGATCGCCGCACATCTGCTCGAGGCCGCCGAGCAGGACATCGAATTCGAGAAGGGCCTCTTTTCCGTCGCGGGAACGGATCGCCGGAAGACGATCGAGGACATCGCGCTCGCGGCCTACGTGCCGCACAATTATCCGCTGGAGGTGCTGGAGCCCGGGCTTGAGGAACAGGCCTATTACGATCCGGTCAATTTCACCTATCCAGGCGGCGCGCACCTTGTCGAGGTCGAGGTCGATCCCGAGACCGGCGCCGTCGAGATCGTGAAATACACCGCCTGCGACGATGTCGGCACGGTGATCAACCCTATGATCGTCGAGGGCCAGCTTCACGGCGGCATCGTCCAGGGCATCGGCCAGGCGCTCTATGAGAACTGCGTCTACGACGAGGGCTCGGGCCAGCTGCTGACTGGCTCCTTCATGGACTACTGCATGCCGCGCGCCGATGGCGTGCCGAAGATGAACATATCGACTCATTCGACGGCCTGCGCGCACACGCCGATGGGGGTGAAGGGCTGCGGCGAGGTCGGAACGATCGGCTCCCCCGCGGCCGTCATCAGCGCCGTGGTCGACGCGCTCTCGCATCTCGGCGTGAGCCATGTCGACATGCCGGCGACGCCGAACCGGGTCTGGCGGATCATTCAGAACGCCTCGTTGCCCCGCGCCGCCGAATGAGGAGCCTTCGATGAAACCGTTCCACTATCATCGGCCGGAGGCGGCGGCGGCGGCGGTGGCGCTGGCCGGCGAGGAGAGCCGGTTCCTGGCAGGAGGCATGACGCTGCTGCCGACCATGAAACAGAGGCTCGTCGCGCCCGCGGCGCTGGTCGATCTTTCCGGCCTCGATGCGCTCGTCGGGATCCGCGAGAAGGAGGGGGCGCTCGAGATCGGCGCCATGACCACGCATGCGGCCGTGGCGTCTTCCGAGCTTGTACGCTCGCGCACCGCCGCCCTTGCGAGGCTCGCGGGCGGCATCGGCGATCCCGCCGTGCGCAATCGCGGCACGATCGGCGGTTCGCTCGCCAACAACGACCCGGCTGCGGACTACCCGGCAGGCGCGCTCGGGCTGGGGGCGACGATCCTGACTGACCGGCGCACGATCCCGGCAGACGACTTCTTCGTGGCGATGTTCACGACCGCGCTCGAGCCCGATGAGTTGATCACTGCGGTACGGTTCCCGGTTCCGCTGGCGGCGGCTTATGCGAAATTCCGCTCTCCGGCCTCGCGCTACGCGCTTGCGGGCGTCTTCGTCGCGCGCTTTCCGTCCGGCGTTCGCGTCGCCGTGACGGGCGCCGCGGCCGGCGTCTTTCGCGCGACCGGTTTCGAGAAAGCCCTCGAAGCAGATTTCTCGCCCGGGGCGATCGACTCAACCACCATCGATGCGGAAGACATGCTCTCCGACATGCACGCCGAGGCGGAATATCGCGCCCATCTCGTCGCCGTCATGGCGCGGCGAGCGGTCGCCGAGGCCGCCGGCTGAGGGGCATCCGGGCGCTCCCGCGCCTCGGGGCCTCCGGAATGAGGAAACACCGAGGGGGAACAGCTGCTTCCCTCTCCAGACGTGAACCCACCTCGCCAGAGGATGATATTGCATGACCCTAGAGACCTCCGAGGCCCGCCCCACGATCGCGCCGAACCCGCTGGCGCAGATGCCCGCGTCGCGCCTTCTGGACGGTTATTCGTCCGGCGCCTGGACGCCGACGGAGGTGGTCGAGGCGGTGATCGACGCGATCGAACGGAGCGACGCGGAACTCAACATCGTGGCGACGCCGCTTTTCGAAAGCGCCCGCGCGGAAGCCGCCAAGGCGACCGCCGACTGGAAAGCGGGCCGGCCGGCTGGCCCGCTCGCGGGCGTTCCGGTTACGGTCAAGGACCTGGTCTTCGTCGCCGATGCGCCATACAACGCCGGCGCGCCGGCGCTCGCCGGCTTCCGTGCGCCTGCCGACGCGGCGGCCGTCGAGCGCATCCGCGCTGCGGGCGCCATCCTGACCTGCAAGACCACCACCTGCGAATCCGGCTACAAGTTAACAGCCGACAGTCCAGTGACCGGCATCACCCGCAATCCGTGGAACCCGAACCATACAAGCGGCGGGTCAAGCGGGGGCGCGGCGGCGGGCGTGGCCGCAGGCTGCGGACCGCTGGCGCTCGGCACGGACGGCGTAGGCTCGATCCGCGTCCCTTCCGCGTTCTGCGGCGTTGTCGGCGTCAAGCCTACCTTCGGCCTGGTGCCGCGCTCGCCCGGCTATTCGCCGCCGTCGTGGGCGTCGCTCGCCCATACCGGACCCATCGCCCGGACGGTCGCCGACGCTGCGGCGCTTCTGTCCGTCATCGCGGGCTATGACGCGCGCGACGCGGCCTCGGCGCCGGGAACCGGCGGCTATATCTATTCGGCCGAGCTCAAGTCGCTAAAGGGGGTTGCGGTCGCAGCCTCCATCGATTTCGGCTACGCCCCGGTCGATCCGGAGGTGCGCCGCGCCTTCGGCGAGGCGATCGACACCTTGCGCCGGCTGGGCGCCGTGGTGCGCGAGGACGCGATCCGTCTGCCGCCGAACGTGCTCGACGCAACGTTGAAGCCGATCGCCTTCTCCGAACAGGCCGCGGCTGCTTGCGGCCGTGCGCCGGAGGACTTCGCCCGGTCCGAGGCGGAATACAGAGACGTGATCCGCCAGGGCAAAGCCTATAGCGCAACCGATTATATCGTCGCCGGC
>DASXGX010000078.1:0-8765 GCA_036488815.1 Roseiarcus sp. | reverse complement strand
GGCGCCGTCCGAGATCAAGATGTTCTGCTCTTGCCCGGATTGGGCCAGCATGTGCAAGCATGTAGCGGCGACGCTGTACGGCGTCGGCGCGCGGCTCGACTCCGATCCCGACCTCTTGTTCGTGCTGCGCGGCGTCGAGCGTGCAGAACTCGTTGCGACCGTCGGCGCCGACTTCCCGTTGACCCAGACCGCCGCGACGAGCGAGCGCGTGCTCGCCGACGATGACGTCGCCGCGCTATTCGGGCTTGAAATGGACGGCCCCGTCGCTGCGGTCCAGAAGATGGAAAGCGGCCGAGCGAAAAGCGCGCGACGCGGTTCGGACAAGACCGCCGCCGCGACACGGCCCTCCGGCCAGGCCAAGGCGGGCGCCACAAAGAAAAAGCATACGAGCGGGGCTTCGCAGCCACTGCGCTCGCTTGCTGTGAAAACTCTGGCGCAGCAAAACAGCAAGACCGCTGGGAGGCTGAAACCGCAGCCGGAGCCGGTGGCCACGGCGTCAGGATCGAAACGACGCGGCGCCGGGACGATGCCGGCACCCATCGGTCCTTCGACGGCTGCCGTGCGGACGGCCGCCAAACCCCAGCGCCTCGAACCGCAGCCCGCGGGCCGCACCCGCGCAGCGAAATGGATCGGCGCAAGGGCCCGAAAAGCCGACTGGTGACCGCCTTCGTCCGCCCTGCGGCACGCGGTTTCTCCGGCTGCAGCCGAAGCAACCGAGTCGACCTCAATAATTACATCGGAATGTCAACGATATAGGCGTTCGGGCTTTTGTCCTGAACGGCTCCCGGACCCCCATAAAAAAACCGCCGCCCCGAGGGGCGGCGAGGATTGAGCAGAAGCGGGGGCAGCGCGCCCTTCAGTGCTTCGAGGCGTCCTTCACGGCGTCCTTGGCGTCGCCGACCGCCTGACGGGCGTTTCCCTTCGCCTTGTCGAATTTTCCTTCGGCCTGCATCTTCTCGTCGCCCATGACTTTGCCGGCCGCATCCTTCACGGCGCCCTTGGCCTTGTCGGCGGCGCCTTTCACATGTTCCTTGTCCATTGCGAACTCCTGATTTTCGCCACATACCGGGAACGATTGGGCGATCAAACGGTTCCGAGTCGGCGGCCTCGCTTTCGATGGGAACCTTGCGGCGCGGAGCGCGTTTAAACACCCGGCTGGCTTCACTCGGGGTGAAATGTGTTACGCCGACGCGATTTGTTGAGCGGCGCCGCGCTTCTCCTCGTCGGCCGGACGGCGGCGGGCGCTCAGACATTCGCCGTGTCGCCCCATTGGCGGCCGAACGCGGGGGATCCGCCGCCTCGCTTTGCTCCGGGGCCGTGGATTTTCTTCACCGCCGGCGAGGGCGCGACGGTCGAGGCGCTGGCAGATCGCATCATTCCTCCCGATCCGCAGACGCCAGGCGGCAAGGACGCCGGCTGCGCGGTGTTCGTCGACCGCCAGCTCGCGGGACCCTACGGGCGCAACGCTGGCCTCTATGTCAGTGCGCCGTTCCAAAAAGGGATGAAAAATCAAGGCCCGCAGGACCAGCTAACGCCTGCGGCGCGCTATCGGCTGGCGCTCGCCGCGATCGACCGGGCTTGCCAGGCGCGCCACGGCAAGCCCTTCGTCGACCTCGGCGATCCCGATAAGGACGCGCTCATCGGCGGTCTCGAGACGGGCGAGGTCAAACTCGACGGCGTCGACGGACAGGCGTTCTTCGAGACCCTGTTGGCGGACATCCAGAACGGCTTCTTCGCTGACCCGATCTACGGCGGCAATCGCGACATGTGCGCATGGCGGATGATCGGCTTCCCCGGCGCCCGCTACGACTACCGCGACTGGGTCGGCCGCCACAACGAGGCTTACCCGCACCCGCCTGTCGGCATCGAGGGTCGCGCGGCCTGGAATCCACCCAAACCGTGAGGGCGAGAGCCGATGGCGCGCAAGCTGCCGCGTAAGGACGTCGCGATCGTCGGCCTCGGCTGGACCGGCTCGATTCTCGCCCATGAACTGACCGACGCCGGGCTCGATGTGATCGCCATCGAGCGGGGCCCGTGGCGCGACACGTCAACCGATCTGTCAGTTAATTACCTCCAGGACGAGCTGCGCTACCGGATCCGGCACGACCTGTTCGTGCGCCCGGCGCAGACCACCTTCACCTTTCGCAACAAGATGGACCAGACGGCGCTGCCGATCCGCACCTGGGGGGCCTTCATGCCGCCCAATGGCGTGGGGGGCGGCGGCGTCCATTGGAACGCGGAGACCTGGCGCTTCCTGCCTTCCGACTTCGTGCTGAAAACCCATCTCACGCAACGCTACGGAGAGGCGTTTCTGCCGCCGGACATGACGATCCAGGATTGGGGCGTCACCTACGACGACCTCGAGCCGCATTACGACCAGTTCGAGTATCTATGCGGCACGTCGGGCGCCGCCGGCAATCTCAAGGGCCAGATCCTCGACGGCGGCAATCCTTTCGAGGGACCGCGCTCGCGTCACTATCCGACGCCGCCCCAGCCCCAGCCGTTCAGTCACACGTTATTCGCCAAGGCCGCGCGAGAACTCGGCTACAAACCGTTCCCGCAGCCCTCGGGGAACCTGTCGCAGGCCTATAAGAACCCCCTCGGGGTGCGCCTCGGGCCGTGCACCTACTGCGGCTTTTGCGAATGGTTCGGCTGCGGCAACTATTCGAAGGCGAGCCCGCAGACGACGATCCTCCCCGTGCTGCTGCGGAAGTCGAATTTCAGCGCGCGCACCGAATGTGAGGTCACGCGCATCAACCTCGACGGCTCGGGAAAGCGCGCCACCGGCGTCACCTTCGTCGATACGAGCGGGGAGGAATGGGAGCAGCCGGCCGATCTCGTCATCCTCGCCGCCTACACGGTCTTCAACGTCCAGCTTCTGCTGCTCTCCGGCATCGGCAAGCCGTACGATCCGCAAACGAACGAGGGCGTGATCGGGCGCAACTTCACGCATCAGACGATCTCGGACGCGGTCGGCTTTTTCGATCGGACGAAATTCAATTTCAATCCGTTCATCTCCTCCGGCGCGATCGGCATGTGCATCGACGAATTCAACGGCGACAATTTCGATCACGGGCCGCACGGCTTCGTCGGCGGCGGCTACATGGGGCAGGTGCAGACGAACGGCCGGCCGATCGAGACGACGCCTGTTCCGCCCGATACGCCGCGCTGGGGCGCGCGCTGGAAGAGCGCCGTGCGCGACAACTACCTCAGCACCGTCAAACCCGGCACCGGCGTCCACGGCAGCTTCTATTCCTATCGCGACATCTATCTCGATCTCGACCCGACCTACCGCGATCGCTTTGGCCGGCCGTTGATGCGCATGACGATCGATTTCCACGACAACGAGATCAAGCAGAACGCTTTCCTGACCGACAAATTCGCCGAGATCATTCAGGCGATGGGGGCCAACCTCGTCACGAAGGAGTATCGAAAGGCGCCCTACGACGTCACCAAGTACCAGACGACGCATCTCTGCGGCGGCGCCATCATGGGAACGAACCCGAGCGACAGCGCGCTCAACCGCTATCTGCAGAGCTGGGACGTTCCCAATCTCTTCGTGATGGGGGCCAGCGCCTTCCCGCAGAACGCCGGCTACAATCCGACTGGCACACTGGCGGCGCTGGCCTTCTGGTCGGCCGAGGCGATCCGCACGCAATATCTGAAGAATCCGGGGCCGCTGGTCCATGCGTAGCCGCGCCGGCCTTGCTTGCGGGGCCCTCGGGCTCGTCGCCGTCTTCGCTTCGCTGGCATGGGCGCGCCAGGAGAGCACCCAGATCGATCCGCAGGACTTCACGCTCATCCAGCGCGGGCGCTATCTGACGCTCCTCGCCGATTGCGCGGCCTGCCACACCGAGAAGGGCGGAGCGCCCTTCGCCGGCGGCCGGCCGATCGAGACGCCGTTCGGCGTCGTTGCGGCGCCCAACATCACCCCGGATCTCGAGACCGGCATCGGCGGCTGGAGCGACGAGGAATTTCTCGCCGCGCTGCGCGAGGGCAAGGCGCCGAGCGGCGCGCCGCTCTATCCCGCGATGCCCTATCCCTATTACGCCAAATTCACCCGCGAAGACGGCTTGGCGATCCGCGCCTATCTCAACACCGTCGCGCCGGTCCGCAACGCCGTCGTCGCCAACCGCCTGCCGTTCCCCCTCGACATTCGCCAGGGCATGACGGCGTGGAACGCGCTCTACTTCACGCCCGGCCGCTTCGCGCCTAATCCCTCGAAATCGGCGGAGTGGAACCGCGGCGCCTATCTCGTCGAGGGCGCCGGACATTGCGGCGCGTGTCACACGCCCAAGACGCAGCTCGGCGGCGACGAGACGTCGCACGCCTTCCAGGGCTACGCGCTGCAAGGCTGGTTCGCACCGAACATCACCAACGACATGACGAGCGGGCTTGGTTCCTGGAGCCTCGACGACATCGTCAGCTATTTGCGCACCGGCCACAATGCGACGAGCGCGGCGACCGGAATCATGGGCGAGGAAGTCGCGATGTCGACCTCGCATTTCAACGACGCCGACCTTCGCGCGGTCGCGGTCTATCTGAAGGATCTCGCCGGCCCGGCGCCGAGCGGGGCGCCGCTGGCGGCGTCCGATCCGCGGATGGCCGCCGGCGCCGCGATCTACAAGGACACCTGCGCCGCCTGTCACGCTGACGACGGCAAGGGCGTCGCCATGCTGTTTCCCGCCCTCGCCGGCTCGCCCAATGTGCTCTCCGCCGACCCCGCCACGCTGATTCGCGTGCTGCTCGAGGGAGCCGAGAGCGTCGCCACCGACGCCGAGCCGACCGGACCCGTCATGCCGTCGTTCTCCTGGCGCCTCGACGACGCTCAGGCCGCCGCGGTGCTCACCTACATCCGCAACGCCTGGGGCTCCTCTGCGGCGCCGGTCGACGAAGCGGCCGTCAAGTCCGCGCGCCAATCCCTGGCGGCGCGGAAAGCCGAGTGAATCCCGAGGGGGAACTTTCTCCGGGCTGCGCCTTGGACGCGGCGATGTTTCAGCGCGAAGGGCGTGGGCGCATCGCGGCGTCAGGCCAGCGCTTGCCGGTAGACGTCGAGCGTCTCGCGCAACATGTGCTCGAGCGAAAACTTGCTTTCGACATGGGCGCGCGCGCGTTTGATCATCGCGTCGCGGCCGGACGCGCCCAGGCTCAGCGCGCTCTGCAGCGCCTTCGCGAGCGCCTCGGCGTCGCCGGGTGGAACTCGCCAGCCGGTGCGCGCTTCGGCCGGCGTCTGCGGCGGCGCAAGGACGGTTTCCGGCACCGCGCCGAGGTCCGAGACGACGACCAGCGCCCCCATGGCTTGCGCTTCGACCGCGGTGCGGCCGAATGCCTCGGGCTCGGTCGAGGGCACTGCGACGACGCTCGCGGCGAGAAACGCCGCCGGCATGTCGTCGCAATGGCCGACCCGGCGGACGACCCCGGCAAGACCGCTCTTCTCGATCAGCGCGTCGATCTCGCGCACGTAGGAATCGCGGCCCTGAGCGTCGCCTGCGAACACGAACCGTACGTCGGTCACGCCGCCGGCCTTCAGGAGGCGCGCGGCTTCGATCAACGTCTTGTGGCCCTTCCAGCCGGTCAGGCGCGCCGCGAGAAGCACGATGCGGTCGTGGGACGCGACGCCCCAAGCCTCGCGCAATCGGGCGACCCGCCCGGAATCGACCATCTCGGGCGCAAATTTGGAAAAATCGGTCCCCCGATGGATCACCCGCAGGCGAGGCCGCGCGTCCGGATAAAGCCGGGCGATGATCTCGGCGGTGTATTCCGAATTCGCGATGACGGCGTCGCCGCGCGCCATGACCGAATTGTAGAGCAGCTTGAGTGACGAGCGGCCGCTGTAGGCGCCGTGGTAGGTGGTCACGAGCGGCCGCTTCACGATGCGGCAGGCGCCCAGAGCGACCCAGGCCGGGGCGCGCGATCGGGCGTGGACGAGATCGACGCGCTCGGACACGACGAGACGGGCGAGCCGCCGTGCGTTCAACGCCATGGAGAAGGGGTTCTTCGTCGCCGCGGGAAACGGCGCCAGCACGCCGCCGACCGCCTGCAACTCGCTGACGAGACGGCCGCCCTCGGAGGCGACCAGCGCCCGCGCGCCGGCCCGCGCCAGCGCCGCGGCGACGTCGATCGTGGTCCGCTCCGCGCCGCCCGCGTCAAGTCGCGGAATGATCTGCAGGATGGTCCGCCCCGAAAGCGAACCGCGCTCGCCTCGGCCGAAGGGCGCAAGTTCGTCGATGCTCAAGCAGACTGCCCCTTGCCCGCGCCGGCGCAACAAAACACGCCGCCGCTCGCGGCGCTCGACTGCACAGCCCGCCTCATGAGCGAAGAACGAAGTCTAGGCGAACGCGAATCATTCGCCGCGCCGCCAGCGGCGATGACCGCTCAATTCTACTTATTGCCGAATAGTCCATTTCTACCGATCGAATCTTCATGCGCCAGCGACAAAACGAGGACGATCCTATGTCGCCGTCGGCCAGCTTGTCACTGTTTAACTCTGCGCCTGCTCCCGAAATCCCGCACGCGGCGCATCGGCCGAGCGCCGGCGTCGACGGGATCCGCCCAGCCGCCGTTAAGGCCGTTGCGGCATGCCGCCGTCACGATCGGGCGGACGCGCGACAGCGCTGCAGGTGGGGAAGGGGGCTATCGCCCGACGGTTCTGTGAAAGGCCCCTCAGCCTCGATCGAGCCGTACGTTGACCATGATGGCGGCCACGATGATGAGACCGCTCACCGCGTCTTGGAGATACGGCGAAATGAGGAGAATGTTCATCAGATTGCCAAGCCCGGCGAGAAGAAGCGTTCCCACCACCGCATTGGCCACCGAGCCTTTGCCGCCGTAAAGGCTGACGCCGCCGATGACGACCGAGGCGATCGTATTGAGGAGAAGGCTGCCTCCCGACGTCGGGGCGACCGACCCCGTGCGCGCCAGAAACAGGAAGCCGGCGACGCCGCCCAAGAGGCCCGAGAGCGCATAGACGAATATTGTAATCCGCCCGACGGGAATGCCGGACAGCGCCGCGGTGCGTGCGTTGCCGCCGATCGCATAAATCATCATGCCGATCGAGCTGCGAGCGAGGAACACGGCGAGAAGGATCGCGAGCGCGAGATAGACGTAGACCGTCAGGGGCAGCCCTAGAGTCTTCGCATGGCCGAAGCCGTCGTAGAAGGGGTCGGGGTAGTGAACCGGCGAGCCGCCGGTCGCCAGCATCGCGAGGCCAGAGAGAGCGAGCGACATGGCGAGCGTCGCGATAAAGGCCGGGATGCGGAGTTTCACGATTGCGAGGCCGTTGACGAAGCCGATCGCGGCCGATCCGACGAGTGCGACGACGATGGAGGGCAGAAACCCCAGAAAGGGAAGGATGCCCGACATATCCATCATCTGTTGCCGCTCGGAGCCGCCGGCGCCCATCACGATCGCCGCCAGGATGGCGACGGTGACGATCGAGAGGTCGATTCCGGCAAGCAGCATGACGAGCGTCTGGCCGAGCGCCAGCACCCCGATCACCGACCCCTGGAACAGGATCACCGAAATGTTGGCGGGCTGAATGAAGCGGCCGCCCGAGACAATCGTCGCGATGACGATGAACGCCACGAAGACGGCGACGCCCGCGTTGCCGCGTATCAGCCGCAACGGCCACGCCCCGCCGTCGCGAGCTTCGGATTTCTGGATGTCGACGCTCATGGCCGCCCGAGGATGTTGCGACGAACGCCGCTCGGCTGTCTCAGGATGCTGGCGCCGACGGCGAGGATGATGACGGCTGCCCGCACGATGTTCTGATAGAACGGATCGAGCCCGACGAGGTTCATGACGTTGGCGATCATCTGATAGATCACCACCCCCGCCATGGCAGGAATCAGCCGGCCTTCGCCGCCGAACAGGCTCGCGCCGCCGATGACGATCGAAGCGATGGAATCGAGTTCCCACCCGAGGCCGCCGAGCGGCACGCCGCTGCTAGACCGGATGACGAGCACGACCCCGGCGAGTCCGGAGAGCATTCCCGAGACCGTGTAGACGCCGATCTTCACACGGTCGATTGCGACGCCGGCGAGCCGCGCCGTCTGCTCGGAGCCGCCGATCGCATAAAGATGAATCGCTTGGCGAGTCGTGCGAAGCCACACGAAGGCGATCGCGGTGGCGACGATCCAGACCAGCGTCGGCGCGGAGAGAAAGCCGTCCATGTCGCGCAGCCAAGTCAACAAGGGATCGTGGACGAGGATGCTCTTTTCCGACAGCGAGAAGGCCAGCCCGCGCGCGATGCCCATCATGGCGAGCGTGGCGATCAGCGGCTGGACGCGGCCCTCAGCGATCACCAGCCCGTTGAACAGGCCGCACCCCGCCCCGACCGCCAGCGAGACCAGGGCCATTGGCGCCAAGCCGATCGACGCGTGACGCGCCAGCACCACCGAGGACAGCGCCATCACTGCGGCGACCGACAGGTCGAAGCCGCCTGTCACGATCACCATGAACTGGCCGATCGACAGAATGCCGAGCAGCGCCGACTGCGTCAGAAGGTTGCTGAGATTGCCGGCGGAGAGGAAGTCCGGGCTCAGCAGGGACGCCACGACGCCGAGACAGACGAGAATGACGAAGACGTCGTTGCGCGCCAGAAGCGAGCGCAGCCGCGCCGGCGCGCCACCGCCGGTTCCGATCGATGCGACGCTCACGCGCTCGCTCCCTTGATGACGTCGTCCCGCGCCACCGCATGGCGCATGATCTCGACCTGATTGGTCTTGCGAGCGTCGAGCTCCGCCACAAGGCGGCCCTCCGCCAGG
>DASXGX010000155.1:0-4006 GCA_036488815.1 Roseiarcus sp. | reverse complement strand
GCCACCGCCGGTTCCGATCGATGCGACGCTCACGCGCTCGCTCCCTTGATGACGTCGTCCCGCGCCACCGCATGGCGCATGATCTCGACCTGATTGGTCTTGCGAGCGTCGAGCTCCGCCACAAGGCGGCCCTCCGCCAGGACTAGAATGCGATCGCTCAACGCCAGAAGCTCCGGCAGCTCCGAGGAGGCCATGATGATCGAGACGCCTTGGCGCGCGAGACTGTCGATGAGCTGATAGAGCTCGAATTTCGCGCTGACGTCGATACCGCGCGTCGGCTCGTCGAGAAGAAGAATCCGGGACTGCGCGGCGAGCCACTTGCCGATGACGATCTTCTGCTGATTGCCGCCCGACAGGTTCCGCACCGGCTGCTTCAGCGAGGGCGTCTTGATTCTCAGGCGCGCGACGAGATCGCCTGCGACCGCGCGCAGGCGCCCAACATCGACGAACAGCGCGCGAGCAAGACGGCCGAGGATTGGAAAGGAGAGATTCGCTCCGACCGAGAGGCCGAGCACGACGCCGCTCTCGCGCCGTTCTTCCGGCACGAGACCGAAGCCTGCCTGTATCGCCTGGCGCGGCGAACGGAAGCGGACGGGCGCGCCGTCGAGCTCGACTGTTCCCGAATCGGGAGGCGTCAGCCCGAACAGACATTCGAGCAGTTCGCTTCGTCCCGCGCCGACCAGGCCGCCGAGGCCGAGAATCTCGCCCTCGCGCAGATCGAAACTCACGTCGGAGAATTGGCCGCGGACAGAGAGGTTGCGCGCGGAGAGCACGACCTTGTCGCCTCGCGCGCTGTTCCGGGTCGCGGCTTCGATCTTGCGACCGACCATGAGCTCGATAAGCTTTTCCTCGTCGACCGCAGAGACCGAATGCGTCGCGATCCGCTGCCCGTCGCGCATCACCGTGACGCGATCGGCGATCGCCATGATCTCGTTGAGCCGGTGGGAGACGTAGATCATGCCGATCCCCTGCGCCTTCAACCTGCGCAGGAGGCCGAAGAGATAGCCGATCTCGTTCTCGGTCAGGGAGGCGGTCGGTTCGTCGAGGATAAGGATCTTGATCTTGCGCGACAGCGCCTTGGCGATCTGCACGAGCTGGCGCTGCGCAGGGCCGAGATCTCTGACGATCGTGTCTGGGGAAAAACGAAGGTTGAGACGAGCGATGAGATCGACGACCGCCGCGCGCATGGCGCGCTTTTGCAGCAGGCGCCCGGCGCGGCTCATCTCGTGCCCGAGGAAAATGTTCTCGATCACGTTCAGCGGCAGGACCAGATCGGATTCCTGATAGATGACGCCGACGCCGAGGGCATGACCGAGCGCCGGCGTGAGGCCGGCGTAGGTGCGGCCGTCGACGACAATCGCGCCGCGGTCCGGCTTTTCCGCGCCGCTGAGCATGCGGATGAGCGTCGATTTGCCGGCGCCGTTTTCGCCGACGAGAGCATGAATTTCGCCGGGCTTGACGTCGAAGTCGACGCCCTGCAGCGCCCTGACGCCGGGGTAGCTCTTCGCCACCCCCTGCATTTGGAGAAGAAACGGGGAGGACGCTTCCACTTGAATCCTATCCTCCCCATTGTCTTGGCCGCGTTTGGCGGTCGGCGCTCCGTGCTCGGCACTGCGAGCGAAGCGAACCAATCCATTTGCGCCGCCGATGCAAGCGGAGGAATGGATGGCTTCGGAGCTTGCGCTCCTCGCAATGACGAGCCGACCGCGTTGCAGACGGTTCTAGCAGCAGCCGACGCCGAGGGCCTTCAACTCTTTGATGCGTTCCGCGGCGCGCGCCTTGTGCTCGGGCGTGTTGGCGTCGAAGGTCTCCTTCGGCACGAAGACCAGCGGCTCGACTTTCTTGCCCGCCTTGTAGTCCTCGAACGCCTGGACAGAGGACTTGCCGAAGAAGGGCGGCGTTTGGACGCTCAAGGCGAGGTCTCCGTTGAGGATGGCCTGCAGTCCGTCGACCGTGCCGTCCTTGCCCCAAAGCCAGCCTTTCAGCTCATTGCGCCCGGCGGAGTTGATGGCGCCGAGGCCGCCGATCGCGGCGTCGTCGTTGTCGAACACGACGCCGTCGATGCTGCCCGCCGGGAACGACTGCAGCAGATCCTCCATGCACTTGCGGCCGCCCTCGCGCGAGTTCTTGCTGTCGCAAGACGCGGCCACCTTGACGCCCGGGTTCTTGGCGAAGACCTCCTCAAGACCCTTTTCTTCGTCGATCACGGGCGACGCGCCGGTGTTGCCGGTCACGTGCAGCAGCGTGCCTTTGGCGGAGCCGTATTTCTTGGTGAGCTTGGCGACGACATCGTCGGCAGTGCGGATGCCGGAATCCTTGAAATCGGTGGTGATGACCGAAATCCAGCCGTTCTCGCCCGCCTTCCCAGGGAGATTGCGATCGACCACGATAAGCGGCACGCCCGCCTTCGCAGCAAGGCCGGGAACAGGCGCCAGCGCCTCATATTCGATCGGCGCCACGACCAGCACGACCGGCTTGCGGGAGAGCAAGTCCTCGACGTCGGCGAGTTGCTTGGAAGGATCGGAATTGGCGTTGGTCCAAGCGAAATCGTAGCCGGCGCTCTTCCACGCCTTCTCCATTTCCTTGGTGTCCATCACCCGCCATTCGTTGCTCATTTCCGCCTGCGAGAAGGCGACGAGGCCTTTGCTGGCGGCAAGCGTCGGTTGCGTCGCCGCCGCCATGATGGCGATCCCTGCGGCCAACGCCGCCAATACCCCCTTGATCATGTGCGTTTCTCCCGATTCGAGCGCCATTCGTGGGCGCTTTCCGATGGTCGTCTTGGACGCAGCGACGCATTGCGTCGTTCGCCTGCGGGGCGGCTGCTCCGCTCGCCACCGGAGACGAGTCCGCGGCGCTGCATTAGTCATACCATCGGTCGATTATGAGTCAACGCGGTAACGCGGTCCTGTCCTGCCGCCGGCCCGCTAGCGGTCCAACTCCTGGGCGCGAATACGGCGAATGTCGCTCGCCGCGTTTCCGAGCAGCGTCAGCGCCGCAGTGCGCGCCATCTCCGGCTTTCGCTCGAGTATCGCGCGGAGAAGGTCGCCGTGCTCGACGATGGCGCGAGGACGGTGCGAGCCGCGCGCCGCGATGCGGAACATCTCCCTCAGCGCGAGGCTGAACAATTGGCCGATCGGCCAAAAGAATTCATTGTGCGTCGCGAGATAGATCGCCTTGTGAAAGGCGAGGTCCGCCTCCACCCAGAGCGCATTGTCGCCGCCCGCGTCGACCATCGCCTGGAAGGCCGCTTGGATTCGCTCGAGATCGTGACGATCGGCGTTTTCCGCGGCGATCGCGGCGGCGGCTGGCTCCGCCGCGTGCCGCAGTTGAAACATTTTGCGCAAGTAGGATTCGGTGTCGGACACCTCGAGCCGCCAGCGCAAGACGTCGGGATCGAGGTGGTTCCAATATTCGGGATCCCGCACCCGTGTCCCGATCTTCGGGCGGGATTCGATGAGCCCCTTGGCGATCAGCCCCCTGATCGCCTCGCGCATCGCGGTTCGGCTGACGCCCAGCATCTCGCAGAGCCTGACTTCGGGCGGCAGCACGCTTCCCCCAGGAAAATCGCCGCGCACCACCGCGAGGCCAAGCTGATCGCCGACCCGCAGGTGAATCTTCAGGCTGTTGCTTCCGAGAGTCTCAAAAATCGTCATCGTGGGATCGGCTTCGACAGGACGCCCGCGCTCCGCTTGCGACCAATTGGTCATACAATATCATTGTCGCGAGGAGAGCAAAGGAGGATTCAAATCACATGGACGTCCTGCGAGCAAGGCGGCCGCGTTCTCGTCGCCGGCGCGAGCGCCTGAAATCGGCGCGCGGGATCTGGAAGCCCGCGGAGATGTGCGCGATGTTTTCGTTTTACAAGCTTCCCAAAATCCAGGATCCGACCTTTGCTGCCGGCGAGCGAATTCTTCAGCCGCGGATCGGCTGGATCACCTACCTGCCGCCGAACCTCGCCGCGCGGGCGAAGTATCCGACTGATGTCGAAGTCGAAGGCCTCGAAGAC
>DASXGX010000072.1:0-36580 GCA_036488815.1 Roseiarcus sp. | reverse complement strand
GCTGCACGCCCACGGCCTCAAAGCCGACGACATCGGCCTCTGGGAGCTCAACGAGGCCTTCGCGGTGCAAGTGCTTTATTGCCGCGACCGGCTCGGCATCGACAACGACAAGCTCAACGTCAACGGCGGCGCCATCGCAATCGGTCATCCCTACGGCATGACCGGCGCGCGGCTGGTCGGCCACGCGCTGATCGAGGGCAAGCGGCGCGGCGTCAAATATGTCGTGGTGACGATGTGCGTCGGCGGCGGCATGGGCGCGGCGGGGCTGTTCGAGGTGCTGTGAGCCGAAGCCGTTGAGCGCCGCCATTCCCAGTTTCACCGCGCGCGTTCGGGTTGACTCCACGCAACGCCGAGGGCTAACGAACCTCTTACGCGCTCGCGCTCAGGGGGAGTGACGTCGTCAGGGGCAAGACCGGACCGCTCACACCCGCATCGCGACCCTCATGGCCCTTCGTCCCCATTCCCTCGGTTTCACCCTGCTGATCGCTGCGCTCGCGGCCCTGCCGCCGTTGTCGATCGACATGAGCCTCCCGGCGGCGGACAGGATCGGCGCGGCGCTCGACGCCCCGGCGTCGCAGACCGGGCTGACGCTGAGCCTCTTCATGCTCGGCTTCGCGCTGGCCCAGCTCGGGTTCGGGCCGCTCTCGGACCGTTTCGGGCGCCGCGCTCCGCTCCTCGCCGCCTGCGCGCTATTTGCGGGCTCCGGCTTCTTCTGCGCCTTCGCGGGCGCCATCCACACCCTGCTCGTGTGGCGTTTCGTCGAGGGGGCCGGCGCCGGCGGAGCGAGCGTGCTCGCCTTCGCGATCGTGCGCGACCTGTTCGAGGGCGCGCAGGCGCGCGCCCGAATGGCCACCATCAGCGCGGTGATGACCGCGGCGCCGATGCTCGCGCCCACCATCGGCGCACTGATCCTTCAGGTCGCCGAATGGCGCGTGATCTTTCTCGCGCTCGCGTTCGCCGGCTGCGCGCTCGTCCTGGTGGTCGGCTTCTTCGTCGAGGAATCGCACCGAGCGCCCGATACGACGGCGCTCGCCTTCGGTCGCTTGACGCAAAGCTACGCCCGCGCGTTGACCCATCGCTCTTCGATCGGCCACGCTCTGCTCGGCGCGCTCAGCTTCGGATGTCTGTTCTCCTTCGTCTCGGCGTCGCCCTTCGTTTTCATCAGCGTTCTCGGCCTCAGCGCCGGCTGGTTTGCGATTCTGTTCGCAGTCAGCTCGCTCGGCCTCACCGCCGGCTCGCTGCTCTGCGGACGTTTGAGCAAACTCGGCGTCGATCCCAGGCGGTTGCTGGCGGCCGGCGTCCTTGCGCAGGCCGTGCTCAGCGTCGCTTTGCTGGCGTTGGCGCTGCTCGGCGCCTTCCGCGTTGCGGACGCGCTGCCGCTGATCGTTCTCAACAACATTGCGATGGGCGTGGTGGGTCCGCTCGCAGCGCACGGCGCGTTGGAGCCCTTCCCCGAAATGGCGGGCGTTGCTTCGGCGGTGCGCGGCTGCCTGCAAATGCTGAGCGGCGCCGCGGCGAGCGCGCTGGTCGCCTGGCTCTTCGCCGGCACGCCGACCGCGCTGCCCCTCGCAATGGCGATCTTTGCGATCGCGTCGTGCCTGACGTGGGCGCTGACGCTGCAAGGCGCGACGGGGGAACGGGAGCGGCGAGAGGCGAAGGCGTGAGGATCCCGTCGGTTGCTCGCTTAGACCGTGAGGCGATTTGCTAGAATCGTCGCACGGTCCAGATTTCTCAATCGCGGCGCGCGCTAGGCGCGCCTAGCCGACCGCGACGATCTCATGCTCCCTGGCGGAGCGCTCGAAAGGCTCGGCCTTGCTCTTGATCCGATACGCGCGTAACCGCGGATCGTCGGCCGGCTGAACCCGCACGACCTCATAAGGGCCGGAAGGCTTCCAAGCCGCCCCCATCTGAGGATCGTAATCCACGAGCTGCCCAATGGCGAACTTATGCGACGTCATGGCGCGACTCCTTGCAGGCGGGACAAATACGAAAAAGGGCCAGGAACGACCCTGACCCTTCGCTCAGCCGAAGAAACGACATAGGTCGTTCGCCGCTAGCGCCGGTACATCCGCGGTCGCCAGTGGGCACGATCCATGTCCTCGTTCAAACGGCCTGAAGCTTGTCCGCAGACATTTTACCCGTGCGCCTATCGGCCACGAGTTCAAAGCTGATCTTCTGGCCTTCACGCAAGCCGCTCATGCCGGCGCGCTCTACCGCGCTGACGTGGACGAAAGCGTCCTTGCCGCCGTCGTCCGGCTGAATGAAGCCGAAGCCCTTGTCCGGGTTATACCATTTCACAGTGCCTGTAGTCATGCGTTTTCCATACAAGTTCGCGACGACGTTCCGCGAGGCGAAAATCGTGCTCAATTTTCGATTTTCCGAGGGAGCGCGTCAGCGTGAGCGTTGAAAGACACTCAAAGAAAAAGCAGTCCGGCCGAATTTCGATCCGAGTTACTTGGCTCTTCGGCGCGGATTTGTCAAGGTCGTCGCTTTAAAGTCGCACGACTTCTCCGCTGCGCACGCTCTTGTCGGCGGCGAAGACAATGCGCAGCGAGTTCAGCGCGTCCTCGAGATGCTCGGTGAGATCCGCCTCGCCACGAATGGCGCTTAGGAAAAGCCGCTGCTCGCGCTCGCACAGCTCCTGGTGTCCCGGCTCCTCCTCGGTGGAAAGGATCTCGTCGCGGCGCGCAAAGGCGCCGTTCGCGTCGAGGGCGGCGTGGTGAATGCGCATCGCGTTGGTGCGCGTGTGCGTATTGTGGTCGGCCGAGCCGGCCTCGCCGGAGGCTTCCTTGGCGACGATCGACACGCAGCCTTTCGGTCCGATCATGTCTTTTACGAAGAAGGCCGTCTCGCTGATCATCGGCCCCCAGGCCGCTTCGTACCAGCCGACCGAACCGTCGTCGAAGGTGATATGGAGGTGCCCGTAGTTGTACATCGAGGGCGCGATCTCGTCGGTCAGGCGCGCGCCGACCGCGTGCACCGAGACGGGGCGCGCCCGCGTCACCTGACACATGACGTCGACGTAATGCACGCCGCAATCGACGATCGGCGAGGTCGAGCGCATCAGGTTCTTGTGCACGCCCCAGAACGAGCCGGACGACTGCTGGTTGAGGTTCATGCGCATGACGAGCGGCTTGCCGAGCCCGCGGCCGATCTCGACGAAGCGCGTCCAGGACGGATGCACCCTGAGGATGTAGCCGACGAGCAGCGTGCGCTTAGCGACCTTGGCCGCCGCGACGATCTTCTCGGCGGCTTCGAGCGTATCGGCGAGCGGCTTCTCGCAGAACACATGCGCGCCCGCATCGAGCGACTGCAACGCCATCGGCGCATGAAACTCGGTGTAGGCGCAGATCGCCACCGCGTCCGGCTTCAGCGTCGAGAGCGCCTCGGAGAGTTCATCGAAGCGCGGCACGCCGGCGAACTCCGCTTCGAGATCGCCGCGGTCCGCCGCATTGCGCGTGCAAAGCCCGGCAAGCTCGAAGCCGTCGATCGCCTGATAGGCGCGCGCGTGGCTCAACCCCATCGTTCCCAGCCCGACGACCAGCACGCGCTGCCTGCGTCCCACTTGCGCGCTCATTCGGCTTCCTCCTCGACTGTGTGCTTCGCCCACGCTCGCAGCGCCCTTGGCCCTGACAAAACGCACCGGCCCTAGCGTTCACACGGTCCGCGTGACCTTCATCAGATGCGGCGGCGCGTCGGGGTTGCGGCCGCGGCGGCGGGCCGTCGCCTCGGCCAGCCGATAGAAGGCGTGCAGCGCCAGGATCGGCGTCAGCAGATCGTGCCCAGCCGCAGGCGCGACCAGCGTCGGCCAGGTCGGATGGGGCGTAACGTCGATCAGCAGCGGCGCCGCGCCGAAGGAGGCGAGCCGCTCGACCGTTTCCAGGACGCCGGCGCGCGCCGCGTCGGCTGGCACGAAGGCGACGACGGGAAAGCCGGGCGCAATGACGCCGGCCGGCCCGTGCAGCACCTCGGCGGAGGAGAACGCCTCGGCGTGGATCGCGCTGGTTTCCTTCAGCTTGAGGGCCGCCTCGGCGGCCATCGCGAGCGTCGCCCCGCGGCCGATGACGAACAGCGAGCGCGCCGCGGCGAGCGCTTCGACGATCGGCTCGGGCGGCGGCGCGACGCTCGCGGTCAGTTGGGCCGGCAGATCGGCGAGCGCGCCGACGAGCGCGTCGTCGGCGCTCCAATGCGCGATCAGCGACGCGCCGGCGACGAGCGAGGCGAGCATCGTCTTGGTCGCCGCAACCGAGCGCTCCTCGCCCGCATGCAAAGCGAGCAGCGCCCGGGCCTCGGTCGCCGCGGGCGACGTCTCGTCGTTGACGAGCGCAACCGTAAACGCCCCGGCCGCGCGCGCGGCGCTCTGCATCGTCACGATGTCAGGGCTGCGTCCCGATTGCGAGATGGTGAGCGCCAGCGCGTCGGCGAGCTGAAGCGGAGCGCGATAAAGCGACGCGACGGAGGGACCGAGCGAAGCGCAGACGAGGCCGAGACGCAGTTCGACGAGATGCTTCAAATAGAGGGTCGCATGGTCTGAGCTGCCGCGCGCGATGGTGACGACGAAATGCGGATCGCGCTTGCGCAGCGTCGCGGCGAGGTCGGCGACCGTCGCTGCATTGGCGGAAAGCTGGCGCCCGATCGCCTCCCCGGCGCCTGCGATTTCGGTGGCCATGAAGGTTGCAGTCATGAGGTCGATCCCGACAAGGTGAGCTCCGCTACGAAATCGTAGGTGTCGGAGCGATAGAAGGAACGTGTGTATTCGACGCAGCGCCCGTCCTGGAGATAAGCGATGCGATGAATGTCGAGCGCGGCCGAGCCCTTCGGCACCTCGAGGAGCGACGCCTCCTCGGCGCCGAGCACCACGGCGCGCAAGCGCTGCAAGGCGCGAACCGGCCGCCAGCCCTCCGCCTCCAGCGCGGCGTAGAGCGAATCGCCGACGCGGGCCGGATCGGCGAGGAAGCGGAGGGGCACCACTGCGCGCTCCATCGCCATCGGCACGCCGTCCGCCAGACGCAAGCGCTCCCAGCGGAACACGCTCTCGCGCGGACTGACGCCGAGCATCATCGCCTCTTCGGGCGTCGGAAGGAACACGCCGCGCTCGATTTCGCGCGAAGACGAGGCAAGACCGCGCGAACGCATGTCCTCGCTGAAGCTGGTGAGGCGCGAGAGCGCCTGCTCGACATGCGGCGCGGCGGCGCGGCGCACGAAAGTGCCGGCGCCATGGCGGTGAAACAACACGCCCTCCGTGACGAGCCCGGCGATGGCGCGGCGCAAGGTCGTCCGCGACACCTGCAGAATCTCCGAAAGCTCGCGCTCGCCCGGCAGGACGTCGGCGCCGGCGAAGCGTCCCGACGCGATCTCGCGCTTTAGCGCCGCGCCAACCGCCTCGAACAACGGCCCCCGCTGAGCTCGCGCCTCGCGAAGCTCGTCCATCCCCGTCCTCCGGCTCCGACGCGCCGCTGGCGGGCGAGGCCCGCCGGGAGCCACTTTCTGGCGCATCCTCCCCTAGACAAGAGGTATACATTTGTTTAATCATCGAACACAAGAGGTATCTAGTGGTACGCGCCGCGCGCGCCACGGCAGAGGGGGATCGATGAGGGCGACTGGTGACGGACGGCCGCGCGAGCACGAGGCGCTGCTTGGCGCGCTGGTGGACGACCAGCTTCGCGCAGTCCGTTGCGTCGAGCAGGCCGCGGACGCCCTGGTCGCCGCAGCCGAAGCCGTCGCCGACGCGCTGCGCAAGGGTGGCCGGCTGATCTATCTCGGCGCCGGCGCCTCGGGTTGCATCGCCATCCAAGACGGCGCCGAGCTGCCTGGAACTTTCGGCCTCGACATTGAGAGCGTCGCCTTCGTCTCCCCCGGCGGCGACCCCTTCGGCGCGCTGGTCGGCAGCGGCGGTGAAGACGACGAGGAGGACGCACGCGCGGCGCTCGACACGCTCGCTCTTCGCGAAGGCGATCTCGTGCTCGCGGTTTCGGCGAGCGGCTCGACTCCCTTCACGCTCGCAGGCGCGCGCGCCGCCAAAGCTCGCGGCGCTCGTCTCGTGTCGATCGCCTGCCGGCCCGGCGCGCCGCTGTTCGAAGGAGCCGACGTCAGCGTGCTGCTCGCGACCGGACCGGAAGCGGTCGACGGCTCGACGCGCCTGGGCGCCGGCACCGCTCAGAAGGCCGCGCTCGGCGTCATCTCGACGCTCGCCTGCGCCAAGCTCGGCCACGTGCATCGCGGGATGATGGTCAATCTGCGGCCAGACAACGCCAAGCTTCGCGCCCGCGCGACCGGCATCGTCGCGCGCCTTGCCGATGTCGACCAAGCGACGGCCGCGGCCGCGCTCGAACACACGCAATTCGACGTCAAAGCGGCGATCGTCGCGGCGGCTGGCCGGCTCGACGCCGAGGCGGCCAAGGCGCTCGTGGCCGATTGCGGCGGCGATCTCGCCGCGGCGCTCGAGCGGACGCAGCGCGGCGCGAAGTTTCAAACCCGGGCATAAGCCTGGCATGGGAGGAGTGAGCGATGAAGTATGCGACATGGTTTCGAAGCGGCGCGGCTTTCGCTGCGCTGCTGGCTGGCCTGGGGGCGGCCCAGGCGGGATCGCTGAAGATCGAGAGCTGGCGCAATGACGACGCGGACATCTGGAACAACCAGATCATCCCCGCCTTCGAAAAGCACTATCCCGACATCAAGGTCGAGTTCTCGCCCTCCGCGCCGGCCGATTACAACGCGGCGCTGAACGCGCGCCTCGACGGCGGCACCGCAGGCGACCTCATCACCTGCCGCCCGTTCGACGCGTCGCTGCAGCTTTATCAAAAGCACCAGATCGACGCCGTGACCGACCTCAAGGGCATGGATAATTTCCCCCCGATCGCCAAGGCCGCCTGGTCGACCGACGACGGCAAAGTGGCTTTCTGCGTGCCGATGGCGTCCGTCATCCACGGCTTCATCTACAACAAGGACGCCTTCGCCAAGATCGGCGCCAAAGAGCCGAAGACGATGGCGGAATTCCACGAGATTCTCGACAAGCTCAAGAAGGACGGGACCTATACGCCCCTCGACTTGGGAACGGCCGACCAGTGGGAGGCCGCGACAATGGGCTTCCAGAACATCGGCCCCAACTACTGGCACGGCGAGACCGGCCGCGCCGCGCTCATCGCGGGCAAGGAGAAGTACACCGACCCGCAATATATCGCGGTGTTCAAGGAGCTCGCGAGCTGGGCGCCCTACATGGGCAATGGCTACCAGGCGCAGAAATATCCCGACAGCCAGAACCTGTTCTCGCTCGGCAAGGCGGCGATCTATCCGGCCGGCTCGTGGGACATCTCGACCTTCCGCTCCCAGGCGCAGTTCCCGATGGGCGCCTTCCCCCCGCCCCTGCCGGCGGGTGAAACCCAGTGCTACATCTCCGACCACGTCGACATCGGCATGGGCGTGAACTCGGCGTCCAAGAACAAGGAAGACGCCAAGAAGTTCCTGGAGTGGCTGACGACGCCGGAATTCGCCGAGCTCTACGCGAATGCGCTGCCGGGCTTCTTCCCGCTGAGCAAGACCCCGGTGACGATCAAGGATCCGCTCGCGGCGGAAATGGTCGGCTGGCGCAAGGACTGCAAGTCGACGATCCGCAACTCCTACCAGATCCTCAACCGCGGCACGCCGAACCTCGAGAACGAACTCTGGAACGTCTCCGCTCAGGTCATCAACGGCAAGCTGACGCCGGAAGCCGCCGGCAAGCAGCTTCAGGACGGCCTCGACAAGTGGTACCACCCGGCCAAGTAGCTCTCTAAAGTTCGCGCCCTCCGCTTCGCGACGGGGGGCGCGCATCCCCGCTTCACGCCGCTCCGCTTGACGGCGGGGGCGGAAAACAGCGACGCTCATTTCGGTTCCTGCACCGGCGCAACAAACAATGGCCGAACAATTGTCCCAAGTCGTCGCCTCGATGCCGAGGGGCCGCTTTCTTGCGCTCATGGCCCTCTTTCTGGGGCCCGCGGTCGCGATCTATACGCTTTTCTCGATCTATCCGCTGATCGCGACGATCAGCCTGTCGACGTATACGACCGACAACGCAGGCGCCTACAGCTTCGTCGGCCTCGCCAATTTCGTCACGCTGCTGACCGACGCGGTATGGTCGAAGCCGTTCTGGAACGCGGCTTTGAACAATCTGATCTTCTTTGCGGTGCACATGGCGGTTCAGAACCCGATTGGCATCGCCCTCGCCGGCCTGTTGAGTCTTTCCGGGCTCAAGCTCAAGGGGCTCTACCGCACGATCATCTTCCTGCCGACCATGCTGTCGGTCGTCATCGTCGGCTTTAGCTGGAATCTCATCCTGTCGCCGCTGTGGGGCGTCTCCGAGGGCGCGCTGAAGACGGTTGGCCTCGGAAGCTGGTTCGCGCCCTGGCTCGGCCTGTCGTCGACGGCGCTGGTGACGCTCGCGCTTATCTCCGTGTGGCAGTTCGTCGGCATCCCGATGATGCTGATCTACGCCGCGCTGCTCAACATTCCCGAGGAGCTGATCGACGCCGCGCGCGTCGACGGTCTCGGCGACTTCCGCATCTTCTGGTACATCAAGCTGCCGCTGGTGCTGCCGACCATTGGGCTGATCTCGATCCTGACGTTCGTCGGCAACTTCAACGCCTTCGATCTCATCTATTCGGTCAAGGGCGCGCTCGCCGGACCGAATTTCTCCGCCGACATTCTCGGCACCTTCTTCTATCGCACCTTCTTCGGCTTCCAGCTGCAGCTCGGCAATCCGACGATGGGCGCGGCGGTGGCGACGGTGATGTTCTTCATCATTCTCGTCGGCGTATGCCTCTATCTCTTCGTCGTGCAACGACGCCTGCGGCGCTACGCTTTCTGAGGAAGCAACGATGCTCAAACAGCGCGCGCAGTCGGTCGGCGTCCACGTGATCCTCATCGCCTACAGCCTGCTTGCGGTCGGGCCGATCCTGCTCGTGGTGATGAACTCGTTCAAGGCGCGCAGGGCGATCTTCGGCGCGCCGCTTGCTCCGCCCAATCCGACGTCATTTTCGCTCGTGGGCTATGCGAAAGTGTTCAACGCCTCGCATGTCGGAACCTATTTCACGAACTCGCTCATCGTGACGCTCGTCAGCATGGGGCTCGTCCTGTTGTTCGGCGCAATGGCCGCCTGGGCGTTGACCGAATATCGCTTTCGCGGCTCGACCGCGCTGGCGCTGTTCCTGTCGATCGGCATCATGGTGCCGATCCGGCTGGGCTCGGTGGCGATCCTCAGGATGATGCGCGAGGCCGGGCTCAACGACACGCTGACGGCGCTGATCCTGGTTTACGTCGCACAAGGCCTGCCGCTGGCGATCTTCATCCTGAGCGAGTTCATCCAGCAAATCCCAAAGGATCTGCGCGACGCCGCGCGCTGCGACGGCGTGCCGGAGACCCGCATCTTCTTCGAGGTGATCGCGCCGCTGCTGCGGCCGGCGATCGCGACGGTTGCGATCTTCACCATCGTGCCGATCTGGAACGATCTCTGGTTTCCGCTCATCCTCACTTCGTCCGATACGACCCATACGATTACGCTCGGCGTGCAACAGTTCCTCGGTGAGTACATCACCGATTGGAACTCGGTGCTGGCGGCATTGTCGATGGCGATTCTGCCGATCGTCGCAATCTATGTGATCTTTTCGAGACAGCTCATCGCCGGGCTTACAGCCGGCGCGGTAAAATAGGACTTCGGGCCCATGGCGACTCTGAGCATCAAGAATCTCGCCAAGCACTACGGCGAGACGCGCGTCCTCAGCGGCATCGAGCTTGCGGTCGAGGACGGCGAGTTCGTCGTGCTGGTCGGTCCCTCCGGCTGCGGCAAGTCGACCCTGCTGCGCATGATCGCCGGGCTCGACGCGCCGACGCTGGGCGACATTTCGATCGGCGACCGCATGGTTAACGGGCTCGCTCCCGCCGAGCGCAAGATCGCGATGGTGTTCCAGTCCTACGCGCTCTACCCGCACATGAACGTGCGCAAGAACATGACGTTCGGCCTCAAGTTCACCGGCGTCGAGCGCCAGGAGATGGACCGCCGCGTCGCCGAGGCGGCGCGGATGCTGCAGCTCGAGCCGCTGCTGGAGCGCCAGCCGCGCGACCTCTCGGGCGGCCAGCGGCAGCGCGTCGCGATCGGCCGCGCGATCGTGCGCGAGCCCGACGTGTTCCTGTTCGACGAGCCGCTCTCCAACCTCGACGCGGCGCTGCGCGTCTCGACGCGCGTCGAGATCGCGCGGCTGCACCGCCTGCTGCGCGCGACGATGATCTACGTGACGCACGACCAGATCGAGGCGATGACGCTCGCCGACCGCATCGTCGTGATGAACCAGGGCCGCATCGAGCAGGTCGGCAAGCCGCTCGATCTCTACTACACGCCGGCCAATCTGTTTGTCGCCGGCTTCATCGGCTCGCCGGCGATGAATTTCTTCAAGAGCAAGGTCGAGCGCATCGCCGACGGGCGCGCCCACATCGCCGGCCCGGCGGTCGAAACGTTCGTCGCGCCCGCATCCGCCGCGCTTGGGCAAGGGGCGTCGGTGACGATCGGCGTCAGGCCCGAGCATCTCGACATCGGCGCGCCCGGGGCGTTCGCCGCCAAGGGAACGGTCGAACTCGTCGAGCGCCTCGGCGAATCGTCGTTCGCCTATATCCGGCGCGCCGACGAGCAGATGATGGTCGCCGAAGTTCGCGGCCGCCAGACCCCGTCGGCGGGCGATACGCTCAGTCTCGGCGCGGATCTCGCCGACGTCCACTTGTTCGACGAGGCTGGCCGGCGGATCGAAGTCGCCACCGCGTAATCCGGCGCGCCGCGGCGGGGCGGAACTACTTCGCCTCCGTCCACGTCTTGTAATCCGCCGCCGAAACGGTGGGGAACTTTTTGACGAACGCCGCGATCGTCCAGATTTCCTGGTCCGGCACGTTCTCCGAGCCGAAGCTCGGCATGCCGGTCATGCCGACGCCGTTCTTCACCACCCAGAAGATTTCCGGGACGCTCCGCTCCGGCGCAATCTCCTTGAGATCGGCCGGCCAGGGCCGCATCCCCTCCGAGAACTTCTGCCAGTCGACGCCGGGCGCGCCGTGGCAATTCGCGCAGCCCCGCGCGGCGAAGGCGCGCGCGCCGGCCTGAATTGTCGTGGGATCGTCGACCGAGTTCGGCGCCCGGTCTGTCGCATGGCGCTCGATCGAGGCGGAGCGCACGTTCGCGAGCGCCCAATCAACCGCCGCCGGCTGCGCCGTGCTCGCCGCGACGTCGTAGAACCCGCCGAAGAAATACACCCCTGCGCCGATTGCGCCGAGTATCGCCAGAAGGCCGATCAGCGCCAAGAGTCGCATAGTCTCCCCCGTATTCGTCGGTTTAGAGCAGAGACCACGCCAATCGGAGCACGCTGTCAACGTTTACAATGCGGCACGAACCAAGCGGACGCTGGTTTTTGCTTAAAGCGCGCGACGACTGAGGCCTCGAGGCGAACCCGGCTCGGATTGACGACCGCGAGGATCAAGGCGAGACTTCACAGCAATTATCGACCTTTCGCCGTCCCAGGGGATGGCGGTCGAGCCGCCGCGGCCCCCCTTTTGGGCGCGGCCCGCGGCCCGAAATAACGAGGGCGGTCAAAGGGAGGGGGCTCCATGGGCGCGACCAGCGATGATCCGTTTGCGCAATTCAAATCGGCCCAGCGGGAGGGCTGGTCGTCATTCGCGCCAGTGGAGATCTTCACGACGGCGCCGGCGGCCAAGCTGGTCAAATTCGCCGACGTGAGGACGGGCCAGCGCGTGCTCGACGTCGCCTGCGGGACCGGCGTCGTCGCGGTGACGGCGGCGCGCCGCGGAGCGAAGGCGACAGGACTCGACCTCGCGCCGGCGCTGATCGAGCGGGCGAGGGCGAACGCGGCGATCGCCGGCGTCGAGATCGATTTCGCGGATGGCGACGCCGAGGCGCTGCCCTACCCCGACGGCGCCTTCGACGTCGTGCTCAGCCAATTTGGCCATATCTTCGCGCCGCGCCCCGAGGTCGCCACGGCCGAGCTTCTGCGCGTCCTGAGGCCCGGCGGCCGCCTCGCCTTTGCGGCCTGGCCGCCGGAATTGTTCACCGCCCGCCAGTTCGACATCGTTGCACGCTACATGCCGCCGCCGCCGGCGAACGCCAAGCGACCGCCGCCGCCGGCGCTGTGGGGCGATCCGAATATCATCCGGGAACGGCTCGGCGACCGCGCGAGGGACCTCGTCTTCGATCGCGGCGAGATGATCGTCCAGATGCTGAGCGTGCCGCACGCGCGCCTCTTCTACGAAGCGACGATCGGTCCGCTGACGATCCTCGTCGAGGCGCTGCGGGGCGAACCGGACCGTCTCGCCCAGCTTCGCGCCGAATTCGAGGCGAGCTTGCAGGAAGTGTTCGACGAAAACGCCCTTCACCTGCACTTCATCATGGCGAGAGCGACCAAAGTATAGTGACAAGCCTCTAGCCAGCGCGCAAATTCTCCCGTAATGGCGCGCCATGGCGAACGACGTCATTTTCACCCTGGGTACGCGGGGTTCTCCGCTCGCCCTCGCGCAGGCGCAGGAGACGCGCCGGCTGCTGGCCGTGGCGCACGGCTGGGACGAGGCGGCGATCGCCCTCGACGTCATCAAGACGACGGGCGACCTCATCCAGGACCGGCCCCTCGCCGAGGCTGGCGGCAAAGGCCTGTTCACCAAGGAAATCGACGCGGCCCTCCTCGAAGGGCGGATCGACGCAGCCGTCCACTCGGCCAAGGACCTCCCGACCCAACTCCCCGAAGGGATCACGATCGCCGGCTTCCTCGAGCGCGAGGACGTGCGGGACGCGTTCATTTCGTCGGTTGCGGAATCGTTCGCGGCGCTGCCGCACGGCGCCCGGCTCGGCGCCGCCTCGCTGCGCCGCCAGGCGCAGGCGCGCCGCCTCAGGCCCGATCTCAAGGTCGAACTCCTCAGGGGCAATGTCGAGACGCGGCTGCGCAAGGCCGAGAGCGGCGCGATCGACGCGACGCTGCTGGCGCTCGCCGGGCTCAAGCGCCTCGGCCTCGCCCACCGCGCGCGAGCGGCGCTCGATCTCGACAGCTTCCTGCCGGCGGTCGGCCAGGGCGCCATCGCGCTGACCGCCCGCGCTGGCGACGCCCGGGCGCTCGCCGCGCTCGCCTCCATCAGCCACGCCCCGACGGAGATCGCCGTCACCGCCGAACGCGCCTTCCTGGCCGAACTCGAAGGCTCGTGCCGCACGCCGATCGCCGGGCACGCCCGCCTCGACGGGCCGACGCTGCTGTTCGTCGGCCAGGTGCTGCGTGAAGACGGCTCGGAGACTTTCGAGGCCAGCCTGTCGGGCGCGCCGGAAGACGCGGCCCGATTGGGCCGGGACGCGGGGCGCGACGTCAAGGGCCGGCTGCCGCCTGGGGTGCTGCGTTCAGGCGAATAGGACATAATGCCGCGCCCAGCCTCGTTCGCCAGAACGCCTCAGGCGCTGCGCCCGCCCGGAAATCCTGAACTTTCGCAATCCGGTCCGGCCGGGCCATGCGACAACAGGTCGCCGGCTTGGCGGATCGCGCTCTCTTTACTCGAAAGGTTCCAAGGAGTACGCGATAAGCATCCCAGCCGCGCCTTGTGGGCGCGCGGAATTCTCCGGCGAAGAGGTCGGGTCAAGCAAGGTCGAGAGACGATGGACTACCAGCGGCGTTTCGAGGAAGCGATCGATCAGTTGAAGCACGAAGGGCGTTATCGCATCTTCGCCGATCTCGAGCGCGACGCCGCGCGATTTCCGCTGGCCTTGTGGCGTCCGCCTTGCGGCAAGCTCGCCGCCCGCGAAGTCACCGTCTGGTGCTCCAACGATTATCTCGGCATGGGCGGCAATCCCGGCGTGATCGAGGCCAGCGTCGCGGCGGCGAGAACCTTCGGCGCCGGCGCCGGCGGAACGCGCAACATCTCCGGCACCCATCACCCGATCGTCGAACTCGAGCAGGAGCTGGCCGATCTCCACGGCAAGCCGGCCGCGCTCGTCTTCACCTCCGGCTGGATCTCCAACCTCGCCTCCATCTCGACGCTCGCCGGCCTGTTGCCGAACTGCCTCATTCTCTCCGACGCGCTCAATCACAATTCGATGATCGAGGGCGTGCGGCGCTCCGGCTGCGAGAAGAAGGTCTGGCGCCACAACGACGTCGAGCACCTCGAGGCGTTGCTCGCCGCCGAGCCGCTCGAGCGCGCCAAACTCGTCGTGTTCGAGAGCCTCTATTCGATGGACGGCGACATCGCCCCGATCGGAGAGATCGTCGCCCTCGCCAAGAAGTACGGCGCGATGACGTACATCGACGAGGTCCACGCGGTCGGCATGTACGGCCCGCGCGGCGGCGGCGTCTGCGAGGCCGAGAGCCTGATGGGCGAGATCGACGTCATCGAGGGCACTCTCGCCAAGGGATTCGGCTGCATCGGCGGCTATATCGCGGCGAGCGCGGCGGTGATCGACGCCGTGCGCAGCTATGCGCCCCAGTTCATCTTCACCTCGACCCTGCCGCCGAGCGTCGCGGCGAGCGCGACGAAAGCGGTCCGCCATCTCAAGGCGTCCAGCGTCGAGCGCGAGCGCCATCAACACATGGCGCGCCTCGTCAAGCACGCGCTGCGCGCGGCGGGCTTGCCGGTGCTCGACAATCCCTCGCACATCGTGCCGCTGATGGTGCGCGACGCCGCCAAATGCCGCGCCGCCAGCGAGATGCTGCTCGAGCGCCACGACATCTACATACAGCCGATCAATTATCCGACGGTCGCGAGAGGCGCCGAGCGCCTTCGTATCACGCCGACGCCGCGTCACACCGAGGCGCAGGTCGCTGCGCTCGTCGAGGCGCTGGTCGATGTGTGGAGCGCGCTCGGCCTGCCGTTCGAGGAGGCGCGCGTCGTGCCGCTGCGCCGCCCGCAGGCGCTGGAGCCCGCGCAATGCCTCTATCCCGAGATGAAGAAGGCGGCGGAATAGGCCGGTCGCGCCGATCCGGCCTCTCACGCCAGCGCGGTCGAAGCAAGCTAGACGGCGCCCGTCATGCCCGCGAAAGCGGGCATCCAGGCGTCATAGGGCACGGCCCGCGGCGATTGTCTGGACCCCCGCTCTCGCGGGGGTGACCTCCGCGGGTCGACCAAAAAGCAAAATGCGCTAACGTCATCCGGGCAAAGACCTGTCCTCGCTCGCTCCGCGCCGCGAAGGCGCGCCCAACCGATGGCCTCGTGAGAGCGCCGCACGCAGGGAACATCCCATGTCGGTCGCCTCGCCCCAGGAGCCGCTTTCCCCAAAGCCCTTCCTCGCCGCGCTTGGCGGCGTCGCGCGGCCGACCCCACCGATCTGGCTGATGCGGCAGGCGGGACGCTATCTGCCCGAATATCGCGCTCTGCGCGCTGAGGCCGCCACCTTCCTCGACTTCTGCTACAGCCCGAAGATGGCGGCGGAGGCGACGCTGCAGCCGATCCGGCGGTTCGGCTTCGACGCGGCGATTCTCTTCAGCGACATCCTCGTCGCGCCCGACGCATTGGGACAAAGCGTAAGTTTCGAGAGCGGCGAAGGCCCGCGCCTCGAACCGATCGAAAGCGCCGCCGATTTCGCCCGCCTGCGCGAGACGCCCGACTGGTCGCGGCTCGAGCCGGTGTTCGAGACGGTCGAGCGCGTCAAGTCGGCTCTGCCCGCCGACGTCGCGCTGATCGGCTTCTGCGGCGCGCCCTGGACGGTGGCGAGCTATATGATCGCCGGACGCGGCACGCCCGATCAGGCGCCGGCGCGGCTCTTCGCCTACCGCGAGCCCGCGCTGTTCGCCGCGCTGATCGACCGGCTCGCCGACCTCTCCGCCGATTATCTCGCCCGGCAGATCCGTGCCGGGGCGGAAGCGGTGCAGATCTTCGATTCCTGGTCGGGCGTTCTGCCTCCCCTGGAGTTCGAGCGCTGGTGCGTCGCGCCGGTCGCGCGCATGGTGGCGCGTCTGCGCGCCGCCGAACCTCGCGCCAAGATCATCGCCTTTCCCCGCGGGGCGGCGACTCAGCTCGGCAAATTCGCCGCGCTCGAAGGGCTCGCCGCGATCGGCCTCGACACGGCGGTCGAACCTGCGGTCGCCGCCGCCATGGCGCCCGGGCGCCTCGCGCTGCAAGGCAATCTTGATCCGCTCGCCCTGCTCGCCGGCGGCGCCGCGCTCGACGAGGAAATCGATCGCGTGCTCCAGGGCTTCGCGGGCCGCGCGCATATCTTCAATCTCGGCCACGGCATCCTGCCCGAGACGCCGATTGCTCACGTCGAGCGGCTCGTCGCGCGCGTGCGCGGCGCGCGTTGAGAGGAAGCGATGGAAGAAGCCATTCTGGAGACGCGCAAGCGCGAGGCGCAGGCCTGGTTCGAAGCGCTGCAACTCAAGCTGATCGCCGCGATCGAAACGCTGGAGGCGGAGGCGCCGCACGGCGCGCCGGACATCCGGCCCGGCCGCTTCACGCTCGAACCGTGGCAGCGCGTCGATCATAGCGGCGAAGCCGGCGGCGGCGGCCGCATGGGGATGTTGCGCGGCCGCGTGTTCGAGAAGATGGGCGTGCACGCTTCGGCCGTGTTCGGAACCTTTTCGCCGGAATTCGCCAGGCAGATTCCGGGCGCCGACGCCGACCCGCGCTTTTGGGCGTCCGGCCTGTCGGTGATCGCGCATCCCTGGAGCCCGCATGTGCCGACGGTGCACATCAACACGCGCTTCGTCGCGACGACGAAAGCGTGGTTCGGCGGAGGCGCCGATCTGACGCCGATGCTCGAGGCGCGCCGGCGCGACGACGACCCCGACACGGTATTGTTCCACAGCGCGCTGCGCACGGTCTGCGAACGCCATCCCGGCGTTGCGTCCTACGAGAGATTCAAAGCGACGTGCGACGAATATTTCTTCCTCAAGCACCGCAACGAGATGCGCGGAGTCGGCGGCGTTTTCTACGATCAGTTGAACAGCGCCGGCGACGCGGCCAATTCGGCCTGGGACGCGGATTTCGCCTTCACGCGCGACATCGGCGAGAGCTTCATCTCGCTCTACGCCGATATCGTGCGCCGCAATTTCGCCAAGAGCTGGACGGATGAGGAGCGCGAGGAGCAGCTCGTGCGGCGCGGCCGCTATGTCGAATTCAATCTGCTCTATGATCGCGGCACGGTGTTCGGCCTCAAGACCGGCGGCAATGTCGCGGCGATCCTCTCCTCGATGCCGCCGGTCGCCCGCTGGCCTTGAGGCATTGACGAAACGGCGTGTCGATGGAACCAGGCGGCTCGCTGCTCCGTTCGCAACGACGGCTTCAAAGGAGATCACAACATGACGAACGCATCCCAATCGGGCGACTTTTCGATCGGCGCCCGCAAGGTGCACCGCCTCGGTTTTGGCGCGATGCGGATCACGGGCCGCGGCATCTGGGGCGAACCTGCGGACAAAGCAGAGTGTCTGCGCGTGCTGCGCCGCCTGCCCGCGCTCGGCGTCAATTTCATCGACACCGCCGATTCGTATGGCCCTGATGTCTCCGAGTGGCTGATCCGCGAGGCGCTGCACCCCTACAGCGACATCCTGGTCGCGACGAAGGGCGGCCTGACCCGCACTGGCCCCGACCAGTGGATTCCGGTCGGCCGGCCTGAATATCTCATCCAGCAGATCGAGAAGAGCCGCCGCAACCTCGGCGTCGAGACGATCGATCTCTGGCAGCTCCACCGCATCGACCCGAAGGTGCCGCAAGCCGAGCAGTTCAGCGCGATCAAGTCGCAGATCGACGCCAAGACGATCCGCCACGTCGGGCTCAGCGAGGTCTCGGTGGCGGAGATCGAGGCGGCGTCGAAGGTCTTCCCTGTCGTCACCGTGCAGAACCGCTACAATCTCGCCGACCGCGCCAGCGAGGACGTGCTCGACTATTGCGAGAAGAAGGGCATCGGCTTCATTCCGTGGTTTCCCCTGGCGGCGGGCGATCTCGCCAAGCCCGGCGGCGCCCTCGACACGATCGCGCACACCCACAAGGCGACGCCCGGCCAGATCGCCCTCGCCTGGCTCCTCAAGCGCAGCCCGGTGATGCTGCCGATCCCCGGCACCGGCCAGGTCAAGCATCTCGAAGAGAACGTAGCGGCGGCGGCGATCAAGCTGACGGACGAGGAGTTCGCCGCGCTCGACAAGGCGGCGCGCTAAGGCCTTTTTGATTCGGGAAGGCCCTCACCCCAACCCCTCTCCCGCATAGCCCGTCGAAAGACGGGCGTCCTTCGGACGCCCCTATGCGGGCGAGGGGCTTCGCGGCGTAGACCCTTCTCCCGCCTGCGGGAGCGGACGAATGCTCCGCATTCGCCTTGAGAAGGTGGCGCGAAGCGCCGGATGAGGGCCCCCGATTCCGTCACATCGCGGTGCGCTCTGAAGCCCGCCGCGCTACCGGCGCCGGTCGGCTTGCGTCCCGTTCTATAACGATCTACCTCTCCCTAAGGCCCGTCCGCAGAGCGAGCCGCACGCCTTCGGGAGGACGCCTATGACCAGGCCTTTGATCGTCGTCGATCCCAGCCCGCGGGGCCGCGAAATTTTCGACGCCGCTCTTTGGGCGCGCCTGCAAGCCGCGGGCGAGGTCGTTTTGCATGACGGCGATGGCCGCATGCCGGCCGAACGCCTTGAAGCGCTGCTGCCCGAGATGCAGGTTCTGATCGGCCAGAGCGATATGCCGAAGAGCCGGCTCGACCGTGCGCCCAACTTGCGCGCGATCGTGAACGTCGAAACCAACTTCCTGCAGAACGTCGACTACGAGACCTGCTTTGCCCGCGGCATTCACGTCCTGGCGCCGAGTTCGGCCTTCGCCAAGCCGGTCGCCGAAATGGCGCTTGGCCTAGCGATCGATCTTTGCCGCGGCGTCACGAGCGCGGATCGCGCGATGCGCGCCGGCAAGGAAAAATGGCTTCTCGACGGCGCCGAGGGCTGCTTCTCACTCTATGGCGCGCGCGTCGGCCTCATCGGCTTCGGCGACCTCGCGCACGTGTTTACGCCGCTGCTTGCGCCGTTCGGTTGCAAGGTGAAAGCGTTCGATCCCTGGATCTCGGATCATTTCATGGCCGGCTTCGGCGTCGAAGCCGCTTCGCTCGATGAGGTGCTGTCGAGGAGCCAGGTCATCGTCGTCTTCGCCGCCGTCACCAGTGAGAACCAGGGCTTCCTGGGACGGTCCGAATTCGAGAAGATCACGCCCGGCTCGGTCCTCTTGCTGATGAGCCGCGCCGGCGTGGTCGACTTCCCGGAATTGCTGCGTCAGGTCGAAAGCGGCCGCTTTCGCGCCGCGACCGACGTCTTCCCCGTCGAACCCGCGCCCGCCGACGAGCCGGCGCGCCGCGTCGAGGGCCTGCTTCTTTCGCCCCACCGCGCCGGCGCGATGCCTGACTCCCTGCTCGAAATCGGCCGCCAGACCGTCGCCGACGTCGAGCTGATCCTGAAGGGCCTGCCGCCGCTTTCCTGCCGGCGTGCGCAGCGCGAGACGGTGGCGCGCTCACGCAGCAAACCGATCGAGTGAAGCTGATCTCGACTGTCGAGCAAGTCTACAAGCTATTGCAACTCCTTAGTATAAAGTAGAGGTGGCGGCAGTCGTAAATATTTCTGGCGAGAGACTGCACTTTGTCCTAGCCTGATCCGCGCCGCCGAGGGCGACCGTTCCGAAACCGCCCTGTGGCGCACTTTGGGAGGACGACATGGCGCTTTACATGGCTCAGCTGGCCTATACGTCCGACGCTTGGGCAGCCCAGATCAAGAATCCGCAAAACAGGGTCGAAACCGTCGCCCGCGCCGCTTGCGAGGCGGCTGGCGGCAAGCTGGTCGGCGGCTGGCTGTGCACCGGAGAATACGACGCGGTGTTTATCTTCGATCTACCGGACCTCGAAAGCAGCGCGGCGATCGCGATGGCCGTATCGGCCGGCGGCGCCTGCAAGGCCTGGAAAACGACGCCCTTGATCAGCGGGACGCAGGGAGTCGAAGTGATGAAGAAAGCCGCCGTCGTCGCCAAGGGCTACCGGCCGCCGGCGGAATAGCGCCGCTCCGCAAGGACTGGCGCGGCGCCCAGGGCCGCGTGGCCGCAGAGGAGCGTCGCGGGCGCCCAACCCGCGATGCCCAAGTCTCCCCCTTGACTCGCGGCGCTCGCACATCTTAGCCTCTATAACGTTATAGGCGCGCCTGAGAGCGCCCGCGGGAGGAAGTCAGTGTCTCGGAAGGCGCCGACCATTCGCGATGTCGCTCTGCGCGCCGGCGTCTCGGTCGCCACCGCCTCCAACGTCGTCAACGGCAACCGCCCGGTGGGCGAGGAGAGCCGCCGCGCGGTGCTCGAAGCTGTGGCCGCGCTCGGCTATCGGCTCGACCGCGCCGCAAGTTCGCTGCGCGGCGCCGCAAGCCGCCTCGTCGGCATGGTCGTCCCCGACATCACAAACGTTTTCTTCGCCGCATTGGTCCACGGCGTCGAGGAGCAGGCGGAAAAAAGCGGCTACGATCTGGTGCTGGTCTCCTCGAACGAGGACGTCGCGACCGAGCGCCGCCGCATCGAAGCGCTCGTTTCGCGGCGCATCGACGGGCTCTTGGCGGTCCCGGCGAGCGACGGATCGCTCAGCGCGGCGCGCCAGGGCGTCATCCTGCCGCCGACCGTCCTGATCGACCGCGGCGAAGCCGCGCCGGGCCTCGACGCGGTGACCGCCGATTGCTTCGCCGGCGCCTATGCAGCGACCCGCCATCTGATCGAACTCGGCCACCGCGACATTGCGGTGCTCACCCATTCGATCGGGCTCAACAACATCGCCGCGCGCATCGACGGCTACCGCCGAGCGCTCGAAGAGGCTTCGCTCGGGCCGAGGGCGCGGGTTTGCGTCGGCGGCCGTGGGCTCGATACGCTGCGCGGCGCGGTCGAACTCGAACTGCATCGCGCCGACCCGCCGAGCGCGATCTTCGCTCTGACCAACATCTCCGCCCTCGCGGCGATCAAGGCCGCGCGCGGCCTCGGGCTCGACATTCCCGGCGACGTCTCGATCGTCGGCTTCGACGACTTCGACTGGATGTTCGCGCTCCGCCCCTATCTGACGACGGTGGCGCAGCCGATCGACGGCTTCGCGGCCGAAGCCTGGCGCTTGCTTGCGCGCCGCATGGCGGGGGAAGCGCCGGACGAGGGCGCGCGCGTCGAACTTCCCTGCACGCTCAAGGTCAGGGAATCCACCGGGCTCGCGCCGCGCCGTCTCAAGGCCGTCGCCGACCCCTGACGACACGACCAACGAACATAAAGGGAGGACAACATGAGAAAAGCGATGATCGCCGGCGCTTCCGCGCTGGCGCTGAGCCTCGCCCTCGCGGCTTCAGCCCTCGCCGCCGACGCGCCCGTCTATGGCGTGTTGATGAAGACGCTTTCGAACCCCTTCTGGGGCGCGATGGAGCAGGGCGTGCGCGACGGCGCCAAGGAAGCGGGCGTGCAGTATTTCCTGCAGGCTGTCGAGTCCGACCAGGCCGCCGAGCCGCAGCTCAACGCCTGCAACACGATGCTGGAGAAGAAGCCGGCCGTCATGATCACGGCGGCGATCAATTCGACCATCCTGCTGCCCTGCCTGAAGCACGCCAACGAGCTCAAGGCGCCGGTGATCGACCTCGACAACAATCTCGATCCCGCGATCACCGCCAAGGCGGGGGTCCAGGTCGCCTTCCACATCGGCAGCGACAACGAGGCCGCGGGCGCCAAGGGTGCCGACTATGTCGCGGAGACCCTCGGCAAGGACGCGAAGGGCCCCGTGCTCGTCATCGAGGGCCTGTCGGGCAACATCACCGGCCAGAAGCGGGCGCGCGGCTTCGCCAACGAACTCAAGAAGGTCGCGCCGGGCCTGACCATCGTCGCCTCGCTGCCCGGCGACTGGGATCGCCAGAAGGCCGCCAACATCGCCAACGACACGCTGCAACGCAATCCCGACCTCGTCGTCATCTTCTGCGCCAACGACGGCATGGCGCTCGGCGCCGTCGAGGCGGCGCGCGCGGCGGGCAAGGACAAGGTGATCGTCGTCGGCGTAGACGGCAATTCGGACGCGGTGAAGTCGATCCTCGCCGGACGCCTCAACGCCTCGGTCGCGCAGCTTCCCTATCTCGTCGGCAAAGAGGCGGTCGAAAACGCCAAGAAGGTGCTCGCCGGCGACAAGGTCGACGAGAACATCTTCGTGCCAACGCTCGTGCTCACCAAGGCCGTGCTCGAGGCGAAGAAGGACCCGATGCTGCAATACGTGAAGTAGCGCGCGCAGGCCCTCATCCGGCGCTGCGCGCCACCTTCTCCCGCGAGCGGGAGAAGGGAAGAAAGCCCCTCTCCCGCTCGCGCCCGACAAACGCTACGCGTTTGCGGCGGAGAGGGGTTGGGGTGAGGGGCCAGCGCCAACCCAAGAACCGCGAGTCGCCGATGTCCGCCATCTCCCGCTTCGCCGCCGCGCCCTCGCTACGCCGCCGTCTGCTCGGCGCCGCCGCGTTCCGCATCGAGTCGCTGTTCGTGCTGGCGGCGCTGACGGCCGCGATGGCGTTGCTGTCGCCCTATTTCCTCTCCGTCTCCAACTTCCTCAACATCCTGCTTGCGACCTCGGTGATCGGCGTGCTGGCGATCGGGATGACCTTCGTCATTTCGTCGGCCGGCATCGACCTCTCGGTCGGATCGGTGCTCGCCTTGTCGGGCGTCGCCGGCTGTCTCCTGATGGCGAATTTCTCGCTGCCCTGGCCGCTCGGCGTCCTCGCCTGCATCGCCGCCGGCGCGGCGGCGGGCGCGCTGAACGGCTTTCTCGTCACCAAAGGCGCAATCCCGCCGTTCATCGTCACGCTCGGCATGCTGGGCGTCGCGCGGGGCTTCGCGCTGGTGCTCACCAACGGCCTGCCGATCTACGGCCTGCCCGATCCGATCGTCTTCCTCGGCCAGGGGCGGCCGTTCGGCGTGCCGACGCCGGTGATCGTGCTCGCGCTGACGGCGATCGCCGCCCATATCGCCCTCTCGCACACCCGCTTCGGCCTCTACGCGCAGGTGATCGGCGACAGCGAGACGGCGGCGCGCGCGATGGGCGTGCGCGTCGAGCGGCACAAGATCTATCTCTACGCCTTGTCGGGCGCGCTCGCCGGCCTCGCTGGCCTCTTGTTCGCCGCGCGCGTCAATGCGGGCGATCCGACCGCGGGCCTCAACTACGAACTCACCGCCGTCACCGCGACGATCATCGGCGGCACCAATCTCTTCGGCGGGCGCGGCAGCGTCGTCGGCACGCTGATCGGCGCGCTGATCATGGGCGTGTTGCAGAACGGCCTCAATCTTCTCGCCGTGCCCTCGTTCTACCAGCAGATGGCGATCGGCGCGGTGTTGGTGCTCGCGGTCTGGCTCGATCGCGTCAATGGCGCGGGGCGTCGCCCATGAGCCTGCTCGAACTCGACGACGTCCGCAAGGCGTTCGGCTCTATCGAGGCCCTGCGCGGCGTCACCTTCTCGGTCGAAACCGGCAGCGTCGTCGGCCTCGTCGGCGACAACGGCGCCGGCAAATCGACGCTGATGAAGACGATCACCGGCGTTCACCGGCCGGACAGCGGGACGATCCGCTTCAACGGCGCCTCGCTCACCGAAATGGACCCGCGCGGCATCCGCGAGGCGGGCATCGAGATGATCTACCAGGATCTCGCGCTCGCCAAGATGCGCGATGTCGCGACCAACATTTTCCTCGGCCGCGAGCTCACCCGCAACGTGCTGGGCGTCAAGCTGATCGACCAAAAGCGGATGCGCGCCGAAGCCGAGGCGATGATCGCCAAGCTCGGCGCGCGCGTTCAATCCGTCACGCAGATCGCCGGCCACCTCTCAGGCGGCCAGCAGCAATCGGTGGCGATCGCCCGCGCGCTCACCTTCAACCCGAAGCTCGTCATCATGGACGAGCCGACCGCGGCGCTCGCGGTGCGCGAGATCGAGCATGTGCTCGAACTGATCCGCGCGCTGAGCGCGCAAGGCATTGCGGTGATTCTCATCAGCCACCGCCTCACCGACGTTTTCGCGGTCTGCGACCGCATCGTCGTTTTGCGCCAGGGCGCGGTGATTGCAGACGATCCGACGCGCGAGACCAGCATGAACGCCGTCGTCGCGCATATCGTAGGCGCGGCCGACGCGCCGCATCAGGGAGCAAGGCCATGATCCGTTTCGGCATGCATTCCAGCCTTTGGACCGCCGGCTGGACGCGCGAAGGCGCGGAGCTCAGCGTGCGCGAAGCCGCGCGGCACGGCCTCGAGGTGGTCGAGATCGCCCTGCTCGAACCCGACAAGGTGGACGTCGCGCATTCCCTGGAATTGTTCGCACGCCACGGCGTCGCGCCGACCGCCTCGCTCGGCCTTCCCTTAGCGGTCGAGGCCTCGCGCCATCCCGACGAGGCGCGCGTCTTCCTGATGCGCGCGCTGGATGTCGCGCATGCGCTCGGCTGCAATACGCTGTCCGGCGTCACCTATTCGACGCTCGGCTATCGCAGCGGCTCGCCGCCGACCGAGGCCGAATACGCGGCTGTCGCGCGGGCGCTGAAGCCGGTCGCAAGGCGCGCGGGGGAACTCGGCATGACGCTCGGCCTCGAGCCCTGCAACCGCTACGAGACGCATCTCCTCAACACAGCGGCGCAGACCCGGACCTTCATCGAGCGCGTCGACGAGCCGGCGCTGATGATCCACCTCGACACCTATCACTGCAACATCGAGGAGAAGAATTTCGCCGCCGCGCTCGCCGACGGCGGGCGTTTGGTGCGCTACGTCCACCTCTCGGAAAGCGACCGCGGCGTGCCGGGCTCGGGCAACATCGACTGGCGCGGCGTGATGAACGCGCTGAAGCAATCGAATTTCTCCGGCGACCTCGTGCTGGAATCCTTCGTCAACATGCCGCCGCAACTGGCGACCGCGCTGTCGGTCTGGCGCCCGGTGGCGCGCGATGCTGAGGAGGTGCTCACCGTCGGCGTGCCGTTCGTGAAGAGCCTGGCGCTGGCGATGGGGGTGTTGAGGGGGTGAGGCTCCCCCTTCTCCCGCACGCGGGAGAAGGTGTCACGCGAAGCGTGACGGATGAGGGCTCGCCTGCGCGTCGGCCCTCACCCCAGCCCTCTCCCGCAAGGGGAGAAGGGGGTTACGTGTTCGGCAAGTGCCGCGCCAGCGCCTCGAGCACGGCCATGCGGACGGCGACGCCCATTTCGACCTGCTCGCGGATCAGCGACTGGGCGCCGTCGGCGACGAGGGAATCGATCTCGACGCCGCGGTTCATCGGGCCAGGATGCATCACCAGCGCGCCTGGCTTGGCGTAGGCGAGCTTTTCCTGGTCGAGGCCGAAATAGCGGAAATATTCCTTGGTCGAGGGCACGAAGGCGCCGCTCATGCGCTCGCGCTGGAGGCGCAGCATCATCACGACGTCGGCGTCCTTGAGCCCGCTCTTCATGTCGCGATGGACTTCGACCCCCATGTTTTCGATCCCCGCCGGCAGCAACGTCGATGGCCCGACTACGCGCACATGGGCGCCCAGCGTCCCCAGCAGCAGGATGTTCGAGCGGGCGACGCGCGAATGCAGGATGTCGCCGCAGATGGCGACGGTCAGGCCCTCGACGCGGCCGAGGTTGCGGCGGATGGTGAGCGCGTCGAGCAGCGCCTGGGTCGGGTGCTCGTGCGCGCCGTCGCCCGCGTTAACCACGGCGCAATCGACCTTGCGGGCGAGCAAATGCACAGCGCCGGCCTGGTTATGGCGCACGACGATGATGTCGGGCCGCATGGCGTTGAGCGTCATCGCCGTATCGATCAGCGTCTCGCCCTTCTTCACGCTGGAATTGCCGACCGCCATGTTCATGACGTCGGCGCCGAGCCGCTTTCCCGCAATCTCAAACGAGGACTGCGTCCGGGTCGAAGCCTCGAAGAACAAATTGATCTGCGTGCGCCCGCGCAAGGTGGCGCGCTTTTTCTCGACCTGGCGGGAAATCGCCACCGCTTCGTCCGAAAGATCGAGCAGCGTTTCGATCTCCGGCCGCGACAGGCCTTCGATGCCGAGCAGGCAGCGGCGTTGGAATTGGGCGGCGGGCGGCGTTGACGTCATCGGGGGTCGACCCTATATGCGCGGCGCCGCAATGGCGCAAGCAGTCGGCCGGCCGAGGGGGAGCAGGCGCCGGCGGCTGGCCGAATTTGACAGGCGGCGCGCCCTCAACCATTTTCCGCGCCCTGTCCCGCCCTGCCGGGGCAGGGGCATTTCACGCCCGACAGCCTTCGCTCCGAAGGCGCCGAAGGACGGTTTCGCATGAAGGTTGTGATCGTCGAGTCGCCGACCAAGGTCAAGACAATCGGCAAGTACCTCGGCAAGGACTACGACGTCTACGCTTCGTTTGGCCACGTGCGCGATCTCGAAGCCAAGGACGGCTCGGTTGACCCCGACAATGATTTCGCCATGCGCTGGGAGGTCGACGCCAAGGCCGCCAAGAGGCTTTCCGACATCGCCGGAGCCGTCAAAGGCGCCGAGCGCGTGATTCTCGCCACCGACCCCGACCGCGAGGGGGAGGCGATTTCCTGGCACGTCCTCGAAATCCTCAAGGGCAAAAAGGTCCTCAAGGACAAGCGCGTCGACCGCGTCGTCTTCAACGCCGTCACCAAGGATGCAGTCGCCGAGGCGATGCGCAATCCCCGCGAGATCGACGAAGCTCTGGTCGACGCCTACCGCGCCCGGCGCGCCCTCGACTATCTCGTCGGGTTCAACCTGTCGCCGGTGCTGTGGCGCAAATTACCGGGCGCCCGCTCGGCGGGCCGCGTCCAATCGGTCGCGCTGCGGGTCGTCTGCGACCGCGAACTCGAGATCGAGCGGTTCGTAGCGCGCGAATATTGGTCGATCCTCGCCCATCTGAAGACCGAGGCCGGCGATCCCTTCTCGGCCCGCCTCGTCGGGGCCGACGGCAAGAAGATCACCCGGCTCGACATCGGCTCGGGCAAGGAGGCGGAGGACTTCACCACCGCGCTCGAAAAGGCCGCCTTCAAGGTCGCCGAGATCGAATCGAAGCCGGTCAAGCGCCACCCCTACCCGCCCTTCACGACCTCGACCCTGCAGCAGGAGGCCTCCCGCAAGCTCGGCCTCGCGCCGGCGCGCACCATGCAGATCGCCCAACGCCTTTATGAGGGCGTCGACATCGGCGAGGGCGCGGTCGGCCTCATCACCTATATGCGAACGGACGGCGTCGACCTCGCCCCCGAGGCGGTCGTGAGCGCCCGCAGCGTGATCGCCAAGGACTTCGGCGACGAATTCGTGCCGAAGGCGCCGCGCAAATATTCGGTCAAGGCCAAGAACGCGCAGGAGGCGCACGAGGCGATCCGGCCGACCGACATGACCCTGCGCCCGCGCGCCATCGCCCGCCACCTCGAGCCCGAGCAGGCCAAGCTCTACGAACTGATCTGGAACCGCACCCTCGCCTGCCAGATGGAGAGCGCCGAGCTCGAGCGCACGACCGTCGATATTCTCGCCGAGGCCGGCGCCCGCAAGCTCGACTTCCGCGCGACCGGCCAAGTGGTGCGTTTCGCCGGCTTCCTCGCGCTCTACCAGGAGGGGCGCGACGACGAAGAGGACGAGGATGCGGCCCGCCTGCCGGCGATGAAGGCCGGCGAAAAGCTCGCCAAGGAGCGCATCGACGCGAGCCAGCACTTCACCGAGCCGCCGCCGCGCTACACCGAAGCGACGCTCGTCAAGCGGATGGAGGAGCTCGGCATCGGCCGCCCCTCGACCTACGCTTCGACCCTCGCCGTGCTGCGCGACCGCGACTACGTCCGGATCGAAAAGAAGCGGCTGATTCCCGAGGACAAGGGGCGGCTCGTCACCGCCTTTCTCGAGGCCTTCTTCACCAAATACGTCGGCTACGACTTCACCGCCGACCTCGAGGAGAAGCTCGACAAGGTCTCGAACAGTGAGATCGACTGGAAGGAGCTGCTGCGCGACTTCTGGATCGATTTCTCCGGCGCGCTCGGCGGCACCAAGGACCTGCGCACCAGCCAGGTGCTGGACAGCCTCAACGCGTTGCTCGGGCCGCATGTCTTCCCGGCGCGGGCGGACGGCGGCGACCCGCGCCAATGCCCGGTCTGCGGCAAGGGCCAATTGTCTCTCAAGCTCGGCAAGTTCGGCGCCTTCGTCGGCTGCTCGAACTATCCCGAGTGCAAATACACCCGCGTCCTGGCGCCGAACGGACAGGATGGCGCGGGCGGCGAGGGCGAGCGGCCGGGCGTGCGCTCGCTCGGGATCGACCCGGCGACCGGCGACGAGATTACGCTGCGCAGCGGCCGCTTCGGCGACTACGTGCAGCAGGGCGAGGGGGAGAAGCCGAAGCGCTGCTCGCTCCCCAAGGGCCTTTCGGCCGGCGACGTGACGCTGGAGACGGCGCTCGCGCTGCTCTCGCTGCCGCGCGAGGTGGCCAAACACCCGACCAGCGGCGAGCCCATCCTTGCCGGCATCGGGCGCTACGGCTCCTATGTGCAGCACAGCAAGACCTACGCCAACCTCGGCAAGGACGACGACGTGCTGGAGATCGGCGCCAATCGCGCCATCGACCTGATTGTCGCCAAGGAGAGCGGCGCGGGCGGTCGCGGGCGCTTCGGCGCGGACGCCGGGCGCGCGCTCGGCGACCACCCGACCCTGGGCGGCGCGGTCGCCGTCCGCCAGGGCCGGTTCGGCGCCTACGTCAATCACGGCAAGGTCAACGCGACGCTGCCGAAGGGAACCGACCCTACGTCCCTGACGTTGGAGGACGCAGTGGCGATGCTCGCCGCCAAGGCCTCCGGCGGAGGTGGCGGCGGCGGCAGGCTGATCGGCGATCACCCCGACGGCGGGGCGATAACCGTTCGCGCCGGTCGCTTCGGCGCCTATGTCAATTGGGGCAAGGTCAACGCGACCATACCCAAATCGGCGTCGCCGGACGCGATTACGATCGAGGAGGCCCTGGCGCTGATCGCTGAGCGGGAGGGAAAGCCGGCGTCGAGGACTGTAAAGGCCAAGGGCGCGAAGACGAAGACGGCGAAGAGCAAATCGACCAAGGCGGCGCCGACCGCAGAGGAGCGGCCGAACGCCGCCGCCAAGGCCCCGGCCAAGAAGGCCCCGGCTAAGAAGACAGCGGTTAAGAAGGCAGCGGCCAAGACGACCAAGAAGCCGGCCGACGCGAGCAAGTCGGGCCCGAGCAACACGAAGCGAAAAGCCTGAGCGCCAGCAACCGGGGCAAAGTTGGCGCGCTCGCGAGCTTGGCGTAACATGCCCGGCTCCCGGCGCGGCCCGTGTCGCGCGCGCGAAGGCCACTAAGGGGAGATCGGCGCCATGCCTCATTCTCGCGCGGCCGGCTCGTACGCTGACGCCAAAGGCCTGACCGAAGCCGCATATGGCCGTTGGGCTCCCGTCTACGATCTGATTTTCGATCTGCCCTTCCACCCCGGCCGTCTCGCGGCGACGCGCGCCGCCGTCGAAGCGGCGGGGCCCGATGGTTCGATCCTCGTCGTCGGCGTCGGCACCGGCCTCGAACTGGAGCTGATGCCGCCGACCGTGCGCGCGACCGGGGTCGACATTAGCGCGGCGATGCTGAAGGTCGCCGGCGAGCGGGTGGCGCGCAAGGAGCTGCGGCACGTCAAGAACCTGCTGGTGATGGACGCCGCCGCCCTCGATTTCCCAGACGGTCAATTCGACGCGGCGCTCGCGCCTTACGTTATGAGCGTCGTGCCGAGCCCCGCCCGCGTGCTCGACGAGGTCTGGCGCGTGATCCGGCCGGGCGGCCAGATGATCGTGATGAACCATTTCGGCGCACAGCGCGGGCCGCGCGCGGCCGTCGAAGCCATAATGGAGAAATCCGCCGCCTGGCTTGGCTGGCATCCGCAGTTCCCCTATGCGGCGGTGGGGGATTGGATCGCCGCGCAGCCCGACGCCGAGCTGATCGAGCGGCGCGAACTTGCGCCGTTCCGGATGTTCACCCTGCTGAGACTGCGCAAGGCGGCCCGCCTTTAGGTCCTGGGGATGCTTATCGCGGGCCGCAGGACGATTGCGGCGAGACTTTGCGCCCGCTTCCTTGCTAGGCTTCAATCCATCAATGGGGCCGAGGTCGAAGCCTTTTCGCCGACTGGCGGTTTTGCCTCGCGGCTGGTGACTGCCGGCAAGGCGGCCCAGGCAACGATTCGAGGGTGAAATCGTGCGAGACGATCAATTTCTGGGCGACCTGAGCGATTTCATTCGCAACTTCAGGCCTGCTCGCGAAGTGTTGAATGGCGGGCACCGGCTCAAGATTCAAGGTCACCAATCGATCGCATACTGGCCGGCGAAGGGGCGGAGATTGTTTCGCGTCTCTCCGTCGGGCGACCTCTACGAACCGGTGACGACCGCGGTAATGAGCTTCCTGCAGCACCGCTTTCCGATCCAGACGGTCTACGACATCGGCGCTGGCACCGGATATTTCAGCCTCGTCGCCGCTTCCATCGAAAGCAGGAAACCGACGATACACGCCTTCGAAATGGACCTCAGGCGTCACCAGGCGCTCGTAGATATCATGCCCGGAGAGGCTTACACGGCAGGCAACATACACCCTCATCTCGCCGGCATGTCGGATCACGACGAGGGAGAGAGGACGGTCTGGCGCAGCCTCTATCGGATGTACGAAGAGCGCCCTCCGGAAAGCGATTATCGGGAAGCCTGGTGGCGTCGGCTGAAGTTCGCGTTGCGGGGCGTCCACAACCGCGATGAACTGATCGAAATGACGGTCAATCTGACGTCGATCGACGCCTTCGCCGCGGCTCACGGGGCTCCTGACCTCATCAAATTGGACGTGGACGGCTATGAGGCCAAAGTCATTCCCGGCGGCCTCGACACCTTTCGCCAACATCGCCCGTTTTTGCTCTTCGAGCTGCACACCGACAAGCGCCTCAGACGGTTTGGGTCGAATCGAGAAAAGCTGATTTCGATGCTTTTCGAATGCGGCTATCGGTGCGTGACTTTCTCCAATCATCACGACTGCGCAAAAGCGTCGGTTGAGCACGTGGCGCCCGACTCTCCAGCCGTGAAGCGCCAACGGACAGACCTGTTTCTGCTCTACTGAATGCGGCGTTCTGCTGTTACGCGGAACCGTCTTTGCGAGCGGAGCGAAGCAATCCAGCGATCGAGGTCTCGCCAGCAAGTTGCGAGTCGTTCCGTGGGCGCCTCAATTGGCTGACGCCTCGATCTCTGGATCGCCGCGCTTCGCTCGCGATGACTACTGGGTTCCAGCTCAACCGCAGCGAGGCGGCGGACGCTCTCAGTTGATTTTCGCCACCTGCGCTCCCATGTATTGAGCGCGGATTTCCGGCCTTCCCGCCCCATGCCGCCTTGTTCGAGCGGCCGCATCCACCTAGATTGCTCGCCACTTCCCGCGACGAACACCGGAAGCGCAGCAGCCATCGTTTAAGAGCCTCCAAGAAATTACATTGTCACAAAACATCAAAACGCGGCGCGCCAAGGTTGCGCGCCCCAAGTCAGTGCGCGCCCAATCTGCGCGACCCGCGCCTGTACACGCCGAGCTCCGGCCGGCGGGCGCCCTTCCCTCGCGGGAAGAACTCATCGCCTTCATCTCGGGCGACGCGGCGCCCAACGGCGGCAAACCGCCGGCCCGGATCACCAAGCGCGAAATCGCGCGCGCCTTCGGCGTCAAGGGCGAGGACAAGGGCGCCCTCAAGCTTCTCCTCAAGGACCTTGAAGCGGACGGCGCGGTCGTGCGCGGCCGCAAGGTGCTCAGCCGGCAGGGCCGGCTGCCGGCAATGGTGGTCGCTGAGATCGCCGAACGCGACCGCGACGGCGAGTTGATCGCCCGTCCGGTCGACTGGAGCGAAGGGGGCGAAGCGCCGCGCATCCTGGTGCGCCGGACCAAGCTCAGGCGCGACAACGCGCCGGCGCCGGGCCTCGGCGCGCGGGTGCTGATCCGGGTCGAATTCGACCCCGCCGCGGGGCCCAAGGAGCCGAGCTACAGCGGGCGCGTCGTCAAAATTCTCGACAAGGCGCGCCTGCGGGCGCTCGGCGTCTACCGCGAACTCGAAAACGGCGCCGGCCGCGCGCTGCCTGTGGAGAAGCGCGGCGCGCCGCAAGAAATTTTCATCCCCCAGGGCATGAGCGGCGGCGCCGTCGAAGGCGACCTCGTCGCGCTGGAAATGCTGCGCGAGGGCCGCTTCGGCCTGCCCTCCGCGCGCGTCGTCGAGAAGCTCGGCTCCGTCGGCACGGAGCGCGCGATCAGCCTGATCGCGCTCGCCGCGCACAACATTCCGCATGTGTTCTCCGATGCGGCGCTCGCCGAGGCCGCGAAGGCGCGGGCCGCCACGATGGCGCATCGCGAAGACTGGCGCGATCTGCCGCTGGTCACGATCGATCCGCCTGACGCCAAGGACCACGACGACGCCGTTCACGCCGCGCCGGACCCCGATCCCGCCAATTCAGGCGGCTTCGTCGTCACGGTGGCGATCGCCGACGTCGCCAACTACGTGCAGCCCGGCTCGGCGCTCGACAAGGAAGCGCAAGAGCGCGGCAATTCGGTCTATTTCCCCGATCGCGTCGTGCCGATGCTGCCCGAGCGCATCTCCAACGACCTGTGCTCGCTCAGGCCGAACGAGGATCGGCCGGCCCTCGCGGTGCGGATGATCCTCGGCGCCGATGGACGCAAGAAGCGCCACAGCTTCCATCGCGTGATGATGCGCTCGGCCGCCAAGCTCTCGTATGAACAGGCGCAACGCGCGATCGACGGCCAGCCCGACGAAACGACGGCGCCGCTGCTCGCAAACGTGCTCGAGCCGCTCTACGCCGCCCACCACGTCGTCAAGATCGAGCGCGCCCAGCGCAGTCCGCTCGATCTCGACCTGCCCGAGCGCAAGCTGATCCTCGACGCCGAAGGTCGGCTCGTCGGCGTGCGCTGGCCGGAGCGGCTGGAGGCGCACAAGCTGATCGAGGAATTCATGATCCTCGCCAATGTGGCGGCCGCCGAGACGCTGGAGGCCGCCCATTCGCCGCTGATTTACCGCGCCCATGACGCGCCGAGCGTCGAGAAGGTCGGCGAGCTGAGCGAGTTCCTGTCGACGCTCGGCGTCAAGCTCACCAAGGGCGAGCGGATGCGCCCGGCCCATTTCAACGCGATCCTGTCGCGCGTGAAGGGCGAGGCGGCCGAGACGCTGGTCAACGAAGTCGTGCTGCGCGCCCAGGCGCAGGCCGAATATACGCACGAGAACTACGGCCACTTCGGCCTCAACCTTCGCCGCTACGCGCACTTCACCTCGCCGATCCGCCGCTACGCGGACCTCATCGTCCATCGCGCCTTGATCCGCGCGATGGGCTTCGGAGCGGGCGGGCTCGACGACGCTGGCATGGGAGACCTCGCCGACGTCGCCGAGCGCATTTCCGGCGCCGAGCGGCGCGCCATGGCCGCCGAGCGCGAGACGATGGACCGGCTGATCGCCGTCCACATGAGCGCCCAAATCGGCGCGCATTTCTCGGCGCGGATCGGCGGCGTGACGCGCGCCGGTCTGTTTGTGCGGCTCAAGGAAACGGGAGCGGACGGCTTCATCCCCGCGGCCACCCTCGGGCAGGAATATTTTCGCTTCGAGGAGGCCCATCGGGCGCTGGTGGGCACGCGCACGGGCGAAACGTTCCGGCTCGGCGACACGGTCGAGGTCAAGCTTGTCGAGGCCGCCCCCTTCGCCGGCGCCTTGCGCTTCGAAATGCTTTCCAGAGGCGGCGCCCGGGCGCCACGCGCAAGGAAGGAGCGACGGCGATGATGCGAGCGTTTCCGGCCGCGGCGACCGTCGCCGAGCCGCGCCCCCTCGGCCTCGCCTTGCGCCACGGCTTCTTCGGACTCTGTCCGCACTGCGGCGAAGGGCCCCTATTCCGCGCTTATTTCAAGGTCGTCGACGCGTGCCCGCATTGCAGCGAAGACTTCTCCCACCAGCGCGCCGACGATGCGCCGCCCTACCTCACCATGTTGGTCGTCGGCCATTTCATCGTCGCCGGGATTATCGCCGCGGACGAGATTTGGCCTGATGCGCCGATGTTGCTCAGCGGCCTGTTCTGGGCGGCGCTGACCGTCGCGGCGAGCTTAGCGCTCCTGCCGCGCGTCAAAGGCGCGCTCGTCGGCTATCAATGGGCGCTGCGGATGCACGGCTTCGGCGGTCCCGAGAAAGAATTCACGTGACAATCGAGGCCGAAGCGCCGGCCGCGCCACGCCCTCCGGCCCTACGTCCGCGCGACGCGGCGACGCTCATCCTGATCGAGCGCGGCCTGAAGGGCCCGCGCGTCTTGATGGGCAAGCGGCACGACGGGCACAAGTTCATGCCCGGCAAGTTCGTCTTTCCCGGCGGCGCGGTGGAGCCCGGCGATCGGAGCATGAGCGTCGCCGGCGCGCTCGACCCGATCGTCGAAGCCAAGCTGCTCGCTGAAACCCGCCATTCCTCGCCCGACTTCGCGCGGGCGTTGGCTCTGGCCGCCCTGCGCGAGACCTTCGAGGAAACCGGCCTCGCGCTGGGCGTCGCCGACTGGGGCGCGCCGGAAAACCCGCCGGAGGGCGCCTGGGCCCGGTTCGCCGCGACCGGCGTCTTCCCGACCCTCGACGGGCTCGACTTCCTCGCCCGCGCGATCACGCCGCCCGGCAGGCCGCGGCGTTTCGACGCGCGCTTCTTTGTCGCCGACGCTTCGCTCATCGCCCACCGCGCCGATGGCGTCGTCCATGCCGAGGCGGAACTGATCGAACTCGTCTGGACGCCGCTCGACAAGGCGCTGGAGCTGGACATCCCGGTGATCACCCGGACGATCCTCGGCGATCTCGCGGAGGCGGCGCGCGGGGGCATGAGCCGCTTTCGTGCGCGTCCGTTCTATCGCGAACTGCGGGGCAAGCGGCTGCGGGGCGAGCTGTAGGCTTGCCCTGCCACCCTCCGACGCCGCTGAACGCCCGTCTTTTTTCGCCGGCGCGACAGCGGCGCCGCAATCCCCTGGTTATTCGGTCAGACGACGCTGCGCAGCGGGCTGATCTTCTCGACGGGCTTGGCTTGGAACACCAGCCAAGTGAAGAGGACGGCGTCAGCGAAGATGATGAGCGAGCCAACTGCGGCGATCGGATCGCCGATGTCGTGGCCCGTGTGCGCAAGCCCGATACCGATGGCGGCCACGATCGTGCCGGCGATCCATACCAGAACCTGGGGGACCGCGAGGCGATTGGCCTCGACGCTGGGGGTGAGCCGATAGAAAATCCCGAACAAGAACAGAGCGACAAAGCCGAGCAAGTTCAGATGAGCATGCGCGGGGAACGCGGAGTGATCTTGCGAGATCGCCATCTGCAAGCCCCAAGTCATTCCGGCAAGCAACAGCAACATAGCGGCTTTAAAACACAAGGAAGAAGCGCTCATTATAGGTCCCTCCCATTGATTCGCCCCGGAGCGAAGCGGCTGGAAACTATGTCGCGAAAGACTAGCCCATGACAAGCCGAGCCGCGTGGAAGCAGCCTCTCCGGAGTCCACTTGTCATGCCCGCGAAAGCGGGCATCCGGGAGTTAAGAGCGAAGGCCTGCGGCGGCTATCTGGACCCCCGCTTTTCGCGGGGGTGACAGGCTGTGTGCGTCAACCAAAAAGCAAAGCGCTCTAATGCTTTCAATCCACTTCTGCTTTCGGCGGCATAGCGGAGTTGGCCGGACCGGCAACTGGTTCGCCCCAGTCGCGAATGACCCGAAGCCGACAATGAGCAGCCGCATCGACGGCCACGCGCGCGCGATGAAGGATTCAGTCCTGCGGGCGCAGGGCCGCTTCGGCGCGCTGCATCATCCGACGCCATCGTTCGCTTGTCGGCCCGCCCATAAGCAGGAAGTAGCGGACGGTCGCGATCGGCAGCCAGGTCTCCATCGCTTGCCTCAGCGCCGCTACCGGCTTGCCGGACAGCCGCGCGTATTCGGATTGCGCGGCCGCATTGACCGCAAGCGGCCGCCGCGGATTGTCGGTGACGTCGAGGGCAAACTCGGTCAGGCTGATGTGAGTGAACCCATGATCGAGGGCCGCAGGCGCGCGGATCGAAAAGGTCCAGTCGATCAGCCGCGGACCGTCCGCCGTCATGATCACGTTTTCAGGGTGGATGTCGCCATGGCACAGCCCGTCCCCCGGCTGCTGCAGGCGGTCGATCAGCGCGAGGATGCGGGAGGCGATCTGCTTGGGCACGACGTCGTCCGAGTGCCTGAAGGCGGTGTCCATCCAGCCGCGCAGATGGAAGGCCTCCGGCGGCGGCGATATCCTGTGAACGGACAGGCCGAGGGACGCAAGGATCGCACCCGCCTGAGCGAACGTCACGGCGCCGCTGCGCGTGACCTGCAGCAGTGTCGGTCCGTCGAGGCGACCGAGCACGATGCCGAAGCGTCCGTCGAGCGTCACCTCGCCGAACACCTCCGGCGCTGGCACGCCGGCGGCGAAGACGGCCTGGGTCATCCACGCCTCTTGCTGGACGAACTCCGGCGGGAAACCCTCCTTGAACAGCTTCACGACCTGACCTGGCGCCCAGGCGTGGATGTCCGCCGTGCCGCCCTGATTGATCTTCTCCCCGAGGGATCCCCGCATCGCCCGTCCTCCCGCCGGTCGCAACCAAACACCGACGGCGGGCAAAAG
>DASXGX010000129.1:0-46216 GCA_036488815.1 Roseiarcus sp. | reverse complement strand
CGCCCGCGTCACTGAGCGCGAACATCGCGCCGACAATCTGAAGGTTTTCGACTTTGCGCTCGACGACCAAGACCGGGCGGCTCTGAACGAAGCGTTCGGCGCGACGAAGACCATTCCAGGCGATTGCGGCGACGAATATCGTCGGCCGCCCTATCTCACCGCGACGGGCGATCTCAGCCACCACCTCGACGCCGCGCCCAAGGTTTACCAAGCCGAGACCGGGCACGGCCGCCCCGGCCGGATGCGCGTCTCGTCGGGCAGCGTCTGGGAGCCAATCGCCGGCTACAGCCGGGCGGTCAGGGTCGGGGACAGGATTTTCGTTTCCGGCACCACCGCGACGCATGGCGCGGACCGTTGCGTTGCGCCGGGCGACCCGGGCGCGCAGACGACTTACATCCTCGACAAGATCGCCGCCGCCATCGAAGCGCTGGGCGGCGACTTGGCGGATGTGGTGCGCACCTGCGTCTACCTCCGCGACGCCGCCAATTGGGAACCGGTCTCGCGCGCCCACGGCCGCGTCTTCGCCGACGTTCTCCCGGCCAACACGTTGGTTCAGGCCGGAGCGCTCATCGGCGACTACGAAGTCGAAATCGAAGCGGAGGCCATCGTCGACCGGCCGGAGGGCGGTTTTCGAGAAGAGGCTACCTGACGAGGCGGATTCCCCTTGTCATGCCCGCGATAGTGGGCATCCAGGAGACGAGGGCGAAGGCCTGCGGCCGCTAGCTGGCCCCCTGCTTTTCGCGGGGTGACAGGCTATGTGCGTCAACAAAAAAGCAAAGCGTTCTAACTGCGCAATGATTTGAACGTTGCGCGCATTTCGGAGACGAAGATCGCCGGCTGCTCCCAAGCGGCGAAGTGGGTGCCTATGGGGAACTTGTTGTAATGGATGAGGTTCACATACGCCTTCTCCGACCAACTCTTCGGCGCTTGATAAATCTCTTCCGCAAACGCGCTCACACCGACCGGAAGCTTGACGCCTCTCGCGTCGAAGAAGCCGCCTGCCGGCAAATTATGCCGCGTGTCCCAGTAGAGACGCGCCGAAGAGATCGCGGTGTTCGTCAACCAATAGAGCGTGATGTTGTCGAGAACGTCGTCGCGGCTCAGCCCCTCGGGCTCGCCGTCGAAAACGCCGACGATCATCTGGTAGCTCCGAATGTCGTGGTCGAGTATCCACCCCGCTAGACCAACCGGCGAATCGACGAGTCCGTAGAGCGTCTGCGGACGAAGCGCCATTTCGTTCGCGTAGCCGAGGCCGTTCTTATAGAAATCGTCGAGCTGATCCCACGCGCGCTTTTCCTCCGGCGAAAGGCCTGGGGGTGGCGGCCCGCCTGCGGAAAGCGCCTTCGAGACGTCGGGCGGAACCGTCGCCGCCATGTTGGTGTGAATGCCGAGCAATCCCGGCGGCTGCTGCAAAGCCATCACCTCCGAAATGGCGTTGCCCCAATCGCCGCCCTGCGCAACGTATTTTGTGTAGCCGAGGCGTCGCATGAGCGTCGCCCATGCTTTCGCAATGCTGGCAGGGTTCCATCCAGGCGCGGCAGGTTTGCCGGAGAAGCCGTAGCCCGGCAGAGACGGAATCACGAGATGGAAAGCATCGGCTGCGCTCCCGCCGTATGCGGTCGGATTCGTCAGCGGATCGATGATCTTCATCTGCTCGATGATCGAGCCGGGCCAACCGTGTGTGACGATCATCGGCAGCGCATCGTCATGCATCGAACGAACGTGAATGAAATGAATGTCGAGCCCGTCGATCTCGGTGATGAAATTCGGCACGGCGTTGATCTTCGCCTCGCACTTGCGCCAATCGTGCGAGTCCGCCCAGTACTGCGCGAGCTTTTGCATGGTTGCGAGCTGGACGCCTTGCGATGCATCCGTGACCTGTTCGCGCTCGGGCCACTTGGTTGCTTTGATGCGACTGGTCAAGTCGACGAGGTCGGCTTGCGGCGCCTCGAAATGAAAAGGACGAATGGCGGCGTCAGCCATGGTCTTCTCCTTTTGAGGGGGCGATTCAGTCTGCGTCGAGGCCAAAGCAGAGTGTGGCAACAGCGACGCCGCCATGCTTGTCGCCGCAAGCTTCAGGCCCTCGCGACGGCTGATTCTCCTGCCTGCTTTTTCTTTCGCCGACATGCGCCCGAGGCTTGCACACAGGGGCAGATCCTGACCAGCCTGAAATGTAGTTGAGACCCACCGCGCGGCTTGTTCGGGTCGGGCGGGCCGTGGACCTTCGGTGACGCTGTAAAGTTCACAACTTACTTCGCTCGACTGAAACGCGTCGAATTTTGGTCACAGAATTGCCTCACGACTCACGCCTTCTGGCCTCATCTCGCGAGTGTGAAGTACAGAGCGCCCCGCCAGCCCGGATGAACGGCGGCGGGGTGTTTTGCTAGGCAGTATCGATGGATAGCTCCCACAGCGGACCCCGCCTTTGCCGCAGATGGTCCCGCCTCATCCGGCGGCCACGCGCTCTAAAGCCGCGATGTCCAGCTTGATCATCTTGGTCATGGCGGCGAAGACGCGACCCGAGACGTTTGGATCGGGGTCGGCCAGGAGACGCGGAAGAACCGCGGGGACGATTTGCCAAGGCACGCCCCACTTGTCGCGCAGCCAGCCGCACATGATTTCCGAGCCCCCGTCGGCGGTGAGCGCCGTCCACAGCCGATCCACCTCCGCTTGGTCGGCGCACTCGACTGAGATCGAAGCCGCGGAGCCGTAGTTGGCTGGCGCGCCGCCGTTCAACGCTTGGAAGCTCTGACCTCCTAGGGTGAAGCTCACCAAGATCACCTCGCCCGCTTCCCCGCCGGGCCAAGTCCCTGGCGAGCGCAGGATGTGGTCGAGACTGGAGCCGGGCACGAGAGAGACATAGAAGCGGACGGCCGCCTCCGCATCTTTCCCATACCAGAGGCAGGTGCTGACGTTCGACATCGGAATTGCTCCTCTCCAAGTGAGGCCCAAATTCGCACTACCAAGTGTCAGCTTTTGACCACAAGCTGTCGAGATCGCCAGGCATCACCTTCGTCGGGCGACCTGTTGAGCAACCGGTTCAATGATAATCGGGGTGGGCGCGCAAGGAAAAATGCCAGCAGGTCCTTGAAACCTTTGGCAGGAGTGGAGGGGCTCGAACCCCCAACCCCCGGTTTTGGAGACCGGTGCTCTACCAGTTGAGCTACACTCCTAGCGCCGCCCCTTTTGCCGCAACCCGCACGCCGATGCAAGCGGCCTCGCTCAGATGGCCGCGCACCGTCCCAGCCCGACCCGCCTACGGCTTGATCAGATCGCCAGCGAATTAGGCAGAGACGCTGGGGGAATTGACACCGCCGCCGTCGGCGCCGCCAAATCCTCCCGGCGCGCCGCTTGCTTGCGATTCTGCGTTCCCACCGAAAGGCGATGTCTTGGCGATTCTCGTCGGCCTCCATCACCTCACCCGATATGTGTACGATCGCCCGGTGTCGCTGGGGCCGCAGTCGATCCGGCTGCGCCCTGCCCCGCACTGCCGGACGCGAACGCCGAGCTATTCGCTCACCGTGACGCCGGCGAACCACTTCGTGAACTGGCAGCAGGACCCGCACGGCAACTGGCTCGCGCGCTACGTCTTCCCGGAACCGGTGGAGGAATTCAAAGTCGAGGTCGATCTGACCGCGGAGCTCGCCGTCGTCAATCCGTTCGATTTCTTCGTCGAGCCTTACGCCGAGACCTTCCCCTTCGCCTATCCGGAGGAGCTCGCGATTGAGCTTGCCGCGTATCTTACGCCGGAGCCGGGCGGCCCGCTGCTGGAGAAGCTCGTCGCTGAGGTCGCGCCGCGGCGCGAGCGGACGATCGCCTTCCTCGTCGGCCTCAACGCCGAGCTGCAGCGGATGATCCGCTACGTCATCCGCATGGAGGCTGGCGTGCAGGAGCCCGACGACACGCTCCTGCTCCGCTCGGGCTCCTGCCGCGATTCCGCCTGGCTGCTGGTGCAGCTCCTGCGCCGCCTCGGCCTCGCCGCCCGCTTCGTCTCCGGCTATCTCATCCAATTGCGCGCCGACGTCGATCCGATCGAGGGCCCGCGCGGGACGGACAAAGATTTCACCGACCTGCACGCCTGGGCGGAGGTCTATATCCCCGGCGCCGGTTGGATCGGCCTTGACGCGACCTCGGGCCTCTTTTGCGGCGAAGGCCATCTGCCGCTGTGCGCGACGCCGCACTATCGCTCCGCGGCGCCCATCACCGGCCTCGTCGAGCCGGCACAGGCCACCTTCGCCTTCGACATGAAGGTCACGCGACTGCGCGAGGCGCCGCGCGTGACGCTGCCCTTCACCGACGCCTCCTGGGCCAGGCTAGACGCGCTCGGCGAAGTGGTCGACCGTGACCTCGTCGCGCAGGACGCGCGCCTGACGATGGGCGGCGAGCCGACCTTCGTTTCGATCGACGACTATGACGCGCCGGAGTGGAACACGGCGGCGGTTGGCGGCTCCAAGCAGGCGTGCGCCGAGGCGTTGATCCGGCGTCTGCAAAGCCGCTTCGCGCCGGGCGGGTTCCTGCACTACGGCCTGGGGAAATGGTACCCCGGCGAAAGTCTGCCGCGTTGGGCGTATTCGCTTTACTGGCGGCGCGACGGCAAGCCGATCTGGCAGGACCCTGCGCGGATCGCGGGCGCCGGACAAACCGACGGGGCGAGAGGCGAGGCGGCGCAGGCGGTCGCCGAGGACATCGCGACGCGGCTCGGGATCGCCGCGGACTACGTCATCCCCGCCTACGAAGACGCATCCTATTGGGCGATGCGCGAGGGCGCGCTGCCGGTCAACGTCGACCCAGCCGACCCCAAGATCGAGGATCCGGAAGAGCGGGCGCGCATGGTGCGCACCTTCGATCGGGGCCTCTCCCGCCCGAGCGGCTTCGTCCTGCCCGTGCAGCGCTGGAACGCGGCGGCGCGCGGCTGGCGCAGCGAACGCTGGCCGCTTCGCCGCGGCAAGCTCTTTCTCATCCCCGGCGATTCGCCGATCGGCCTCAGGCTGCCGATGAAGTCCCTGCCCGTTGTGGCGACCTCGGACACGCCGATCGTTCTCGCCCAGGATCCGTTGGAGCCGCGCGGCGAATTGCCGGCGCCTGCGCACATCCGGCCGGCGGCGCCTATCCGTCCGGCACCGGAGCCGCCTCAGCGGGCCGAAGCGGCCTCAGGAGACGGCGCGGTCCGAACTGCGCTGACAATCGAGCCGCGCGACGGCGCGCTGTGCGTCTTCATGCCGCCGGTCGCGACCTTCGAGGACTATCTCGAACTGTTGGAAGTCGTGGAGGCGATCGCTCAGGAGCGAAACTTGCCGCTGCGTATCGAGGGCTACACGCCGCCCTACGATCCCCGCGTCGACTGCATCAAGGTGACGCCCGACCCAGGGGTCATCGAGGTCAACATCCATCCCGCGGCTTCGTGGCGGCAGGCGGTCGAGACGACGATCGGCCTCTATGACGAGGCCCGACAATCCCGGCTCGGGGCGGAGAAGTTCATGACCGACGGCCGCCATGCCGGCACAGGCGGCGGCAACCACGTCGTTCTCGGCGGCCCCACCCCGGGCGACTCGCCGTTCCTCAGGCGGCCCGACCTGCTGGCGAGCCTCATCCTCTATTGGCAGCGCCACCCCTCCCTCTCCTATCTCTTCTCCGGGCTCTTCATCGGCCCGACGAGTCAGGCCCCGCGGCTGGACGAGGCGCGCAACGACCAGCTCTACGAATTGGAGATCGCGCTCGCCGAGACGCCGGCCCCCGGCGACGCAGCGCCGCTGTGGCTGGTCGACCGGCTCTATCGCAATCTCCTGGTCGATGTGACCGGCAACACCCACCGCGCCGAAATCTGCATCGACAAGCTCTATTCGCCCGACAGCGCGACCGGGCGGCTCGGTCTCGTCGAGTTCCGCGCCTTCGAGATGCCGCCCGACGCCCGCATGAGCCTCGCCCAGCAGTTGCTGCTGCGCGCGCTGATCGCCTGGTTCTGGCGCGAGCCGCAGCGCGGCGCACCGGTGCGCTGGGGCGCCGGCCTGCACGACCGTTTCATGCTGCCGCATTTCGTCTGGGAGGATTTTCTCGGCGTGCTCGCCGACCTCGCGACCGCCGGCTACGCCTTTCAAGCGGAGTGGTTCGAGGCGCAGCGCGAATTTCGCTTTCCCGTCTACGGCCGCGTCGCGCACGGCGGCGTGGAGGTGGAGATCCGCCAGGCGCTCGAGCCCTGGCAGGTCCTCGGCGAAGAGGCGACGACGGGCGGCACGGCGCGCTACGTCGATTCCTCCGTGGAACGCCTGCAAGTCAAAGCGAACGGCCTCATCGCCGGCCGTCATGTGCTGACCTGCAATGGCCGCAAGCTGCCGATGCAGCCGACCGGACGATCGGGCGAGGCGGTTGCGGGGGTGAGGTTCAAGGCCTGGAGCCCCGCTTCGAGCCTTCACCCGACGATCGCCCCGCAGGGCCCGCTGACCCTAGACATCATGGATTCCTGGAACGGGCGCTCGCTCGGCGGCTGCGTCTACCATGTCGCCCATCCCGGCGGCCGGAATTACGAGACCTCTCCCGTCAACGCTTACGAAGCGGAAGCGCGCCGGCTGGCGCGTTTCCAGGATCATGGTCATACTGCGGGGGCGGCGCCGGTCCCTTCCGACGAGCCGTCGAGAGAATTCCCGATGACGTTGGATTTACGGAGGCCTGTTGCCCGCTAGCGCTCGATCCCTCGCCTCCTCCGACGAGGATGCGCTGGCCCGCGTCGCGGCTTGGACGCGCGGCTATGCGCCACTGCCCGGAATCCCCGACGAGTTCATTGCCCCCGACGGCGCGCGCCGAGCGCACTGGGAGCGGCTTCTGCTCGCGCTCGCCGCTTTGGAACCGGGCGAGATCGCGCAGCGCTTCGCCGCCGCCGACCGCCGCATCCGCAACCGCGGCATGTCGTATCGCATTCAGGGCGAGACGTCGGAGCGCGTCTGGCCGCTGAGCCGGATGCCGCTGGCGATCCCCGAAGCGGAGTGGCGCGGCATCGCGCATGGCGTCGCGCAGCGCGCCGAGTTGCTCGAGCGCGTGCTCGCTGACGTCTATGGCGAAGGCCGCCTCGTCGCGGAGGGCGTGCTGCCGGCCGCCGCGCTGACCGGATCGGCCGACTATATCGCCGCCATGCGCGGGGTCGTGCCGCCAGGAAATCGCTGGCTCCGCCTCTATGCCGCCGACATCGGCCGCGGGCCGGACGGGCGCTGGTGGGTGCTCGGCGACCGGGCGCAGGCGCCCTCCGGCTCCGGCTATGCGCTGGAGAACCGGCTCGTCATCTCGCAGGCCTTCTCAAGCCTCTATAGCCAGATGAACGTCGAGCGGCTGGCGCCCTTCTTCCGCGAGCTGCGGGCCGGCCTCAAGGCCGCAGGCGAACGCACCGAGCCCCGCATCGGCATTCTGACGCCCGGCCCGTTGAGCGCGACCTATTTCGAACAAGCCTATCTCGCGCGCTACCTCGGCTTCCTGCTCGTCGAGGGCGACGACCTCGTGACGCGGGACGGGCGCGTCTTCGTGCGCACCATCGCCGGCCTCAAGCGCTGCGACGTGTTGTGGCGCCATGTCGACGCCGAATGGTGCGATCCGCTCGAACTCAACGCCGCCTCGCGCATCGGGGTCCCCGGCCTCGTCGACGCGATCCGCGCCGGCGGCGTGGCGGTCGAGAACATGCCGGGCGCGGGTCTTCTGGAATCGCGCGCACTGCTCGCCTTCCTGCCGGCGCTTGCTCGCCGGCTGATCGGCGAGGAGCTGGCGATGCCGAACATCGCGACCTGGTGGTGCGGCCAACCGAGCGAACGGGCTCGCGTGCTGTCTTCGCTCGGCAGTTTCTCGATCGCGCCCGCATTCGGGGACACGGCGCCCGGCCTCGGCGGCGGGCGCGGCGTCGCCGGCTCGGAACTCGACGCCGGTGAGCGCGACGCGTTGCGCGCCGCGATCGAGGCGCGCGGCATCGATTACGTCGGCCAGGACATCGTGCGGCTCTCGACGACGCCGCGCTGGGAGCAAGGCCGGCTTGTTCCCCGCCCGTTCGTGTTGCGCGTCTACGCGGCCGCGACGCCGCACGGCTGGCGCGTGATGCCCGGCGGCTTTTGCCGCATCTCCGACCAGCCGGACGCCCGCGCCGTCTCGATGGGCGAAGGCGTCGAATCCGCCGACGTGTGGGTGCTCGCGGACCGGCCCGTGGAAGTGACGAGCTTGCTGCCGACGCCGGAGAAAGTACGCATCGTGCGCATGCTCGGCAATCTGCCGAGCCGCGCGGCGGACAATCTCTTCTGGTTCGGCCGCTACCTCGAGCGCGAGGAAGCGACGCTGCGCCTGATCCGCTGCCTCAGCGCCCGCGCGGTCGACCCCGACGCGCCGATGAACGGCTCGCGCGATTCGATCGAGCGGTTGAAATCGCTGCTCGTCGCCTGGGGCGCGATCGATCCCGAGAGTCCGGGCCGCGTCTCCGCCGCGACGGGCGAGGCGGCGCTGCGCGGCGAGGAGCGCTACGGCTCCGCGCTGTCGATCGCGCGCGCGGCCCGCTATGCGGCGTCGGTGATCCGTGAGCGTCTGACGCAGCAGACCTGGCAGTTGATCGGCCGGCTCGAAACCGTGATCCGCGAAGCGCCCGCGCGACCGCTGGTCGAATCCGAAATCATCGACTGCGTCGACGAGGCGCTCGGCGCCATTGCGGCGCTCGCCGGCCTGTTCGACGAGAACTTCAATCGCGGCGCCGGCTGGATCTTCTACGAGCTCGGCCGGCGCATCGAGCGCGGCATCAACACCTGCCGCCTGGCGCGCCAATTCGCCGGCCACGACGCGACCGAATATACGCTCGACGTCCTGCTCGATCTCATCGACTCGCAGATCACCTACCGCTCGCGCACCTTGATCGGCGTCGCGCTCGCGCCGGTGCGCGACATGGCTCTGCTCGATCCCTTCAATCCCCGCTCGGTCGCCTTCCAGGCCAACCTGATCGACGACCACATCGGCGCCCTGCCGGTGCTGCGCCAGGACGGCGTTCTCGAGGAGCCCAAACGCCTCGCGACGCTGCTGCGCGCGGAGCTGGCGACGGAATACGCCGACCGGCTCCAGGATTCCGGCATTCTCGCCATCGAGCAGCGCTTGATGACATTGGCCGAGGCGATCGCGGCGCGCTACTTCCTGCAGGGCGCCTCGCAGGTGCGGGCGGAAAAGATCACGGGACTCGCGTGAACTACGATGTGACCCATCTCACGCGCTACCGCTACGCGGCGCCCGTCGCAGTCAACAGCTGTGCATTGCGCCTGTTGCCGCGCTCGGAGGGCGGCCAGCATGTGCTCTCCGCGCACATCGACGTGACGCCGCGACCGCAGTTTTTCGCCGAGCGCGTCGATTCGTTCGACAACCGCGTCACGCTCATGCGCATCGAGACGCCGCATCGCGAACTCACGATCGTCTCGCGCGCCCACGTCGTCGTCGAGCAGCCCGCCCCGCCGATCGCCGCCTTAACGCCGCCCTGGGAGGAGATCGCCGCGCTCGCCGCCGCGACCGGATCGCTGGCGCCGGATTCGCCCGCTTTCGGCCTCTATCCGAGCCGCCTCGTGCCGCTGTTCGAGGGAGCCAGAGCCTATGCGCGCGAGAGCTTCCGCCCCTCACGGCCCGTTTACGAGGCGGCAAGCGAACTTGCGAGCCGCATCAAGGCCGACTTCGTCTATCGGGCCGGCTCGACCGAGGTCACGACCTCGCCGGCGGAGGCGTTCGCTCTGCGGCGAGGCGTCTGTCAGGACTTCAGCCATGTGATGCTTGCGGGCCTGCGCGGGCTCGGCCTGCCGGCGCTCTACGTCAGCGGCTATATCCGCACCATCCCCCCGCCCGGCAAGGCGCGGCTCGCCGGTTCGGACGCCTCGCACGCCTGGGTGGCGCTATGGTGCGGGCCGGCTTTCGGCTGGCTCGGGCTCGACCCGACCAACGCGCTTCCGGCCGGCGACGACCATATCGTCGTCGCGCGCGGGAGAGATTATTCCGACGTTCCGCCTGTCGAGGGGGTGATCCTGTCGTCCGGCGGCCACAAGCTCGAAGTCGAAGTCGACGTCGTGCCCATTTAGCGAAAGAGCGAAGCCGAACATGAGCGACGATACCTGGCGCCAGAGCGCGCCGTCCCCGGTTGGGCGCGACGAGATCCGCGCCGCTTATGCGCTGATCGCCCCGCACGTGCGGCGCACGCCGATCCTCGAGACGGCCTCGCCTCACGCGGGCGCCCCGCCTCTCTCGCTCAAGCTCGAGCTCCTGCAACATACCGGCTCGTTCAAGCCGCGCGGTGCGTTCTACAACCTGCTGACCCGCGAGGCGCCGCCGGTCGGCTGCGCGACGGCGTCTGGCGGCAACCACGGCGCCGCGGTGGCCTACGCCGCGGCCAAGCTCGGCGTCCGGGCGCGCATCTTCGTGCCCGAAATCGCCGCGCCGGTGAAGATCGCCAAGATCAAGGCCTATGGGGCCGAGGTCGTCGTCGCCGGCAGCTCCTATTTCGACGCGCAGGCGCGCTGCGACGCCTATGTCGCCGAGAGCGGCGCCCTGGCGATCCACCCCTACGACGCGACCGAGACCGTCGCCGGCCAGGGAACGGTCGGCCTCGAATGGGAGGAGGACCTAGCACGCCTCGGCGCCGCGCCCCTCGACACCATCCTCATTGCGGTCGGCGGCGGCGGCTTGATCGCAGGCGCCGCGGCCTGGTTCGACGGGCGCGTCCGCGTGATCGGCGTCGAACCGGAGGGATCGCGGGCGCTCCACGCGGCGCTCGCCGCCGGCCGGCCGGTCGACGTCTCGGTGCAGTCAGTGGCCGCCGATTCGCTCGGATCACGCAGCGTCGGCGCGCTCAATCTCGAAATCGCTCAGCGCGGCGTGGACCATGTCGCCCTCGTCAGCGACGAAGCGATCCGCGCCGCCCAGCGAACGCTGTGGCGGGACATGACGATCATCGCCGAACCCGGCGGCGCGGCGGCTTACGCAGCGCTGGCGAGCGGCGCCTACCGCCCCGCCCCGAGCGAGCGCGTCGGCGTCCTCGTCTGCGGCGCCAACGCCGACCTCGCCGCTTTTGCGCTTCCCCAGGATTAGGGTGTTGCGATAGGCCGGCCCTCGCACTATGGTCCGCGCGCTTCGCGAACGCCGGCCCCGGCCTTCGCGCGCCGGTGGGGCGTAGCCAAGTGGTAAGGCAGCGGATTTTGATTCCGCCATTCCCAGGTTCGAATCCTGGCGCCCCAGCCAGAGCCAGCTAAGTCCCTGCAAAGCCACGAGAATGTTCCCAGGTGGGGAGCTGATACGCAGCCATGTTGTGAAGCGGCGTCACTTAGGACCCTCCACGAAATCCGATATACCGCTTTGATGTGACACCGAAAGTGCGAGCGGATGTGGGGTCCGGATCGGCGCCGATCCGGACCCCGCTTGCTAGACAGCTTCATATGCGATTTCAGTTGGTTGCGTTAATTTCCGGGGACGGTCCCGCCCGGCGCTGAAACACACTCCGGCCAAGCAGATGCGTCGCGGTCTCGACCGCGGTCGACGCGGCGATCGGTGTCGGCTACGACAAGGTTGGGCAAATGACGGAAGCGCCCTCTGACGCCAACGACGTTTGGCGCGTCAGCGGAGCGGCTACGCTCACGAAAGGAACACACGCATGGAATATCGGCGTCTCGGCGCATCGGGGCTTCGCGTGCCCGCGCTCAGCTTTGGCACGGCCACCTTCGGCGGCAGCGGCGACTTCTTTTAAGGCCTGGGGCTCGACCGATGCCTCCGGCGCGTCCCGGCTGATCGACATCTGCCTCGACCACGGCGTCTCGATGTTCGACAGCGCCGACGTCTATTCGTCAGGCCTCGCCGAGCAGATCCTGGGAGAGGCGATCAAGGGCAAGCGTGACCGGCTGCTGATCTCCACCAAGGCCACCTTTCCCACCGGCGACGGCCCCAACGACTTCGGGTCTTCGCGCCAGCATTTGATCGCGGCAGTGGAAAAATCGCTAAAGCGCCTGGGGACCGACCGCATCGATCTGCTGCAGCTGCACGGCCAGGATTACAACACGCCGGTCGAAGAGACGCTGTCCACGCTCGACCAGCTCGTTCGCGACGGCAAGCTGCGCTACATCGGCGGCTCGAACTTCTCCGGCTGGCATCTGATGAAATCGCTGGCCGTCTCGGATCGCTACGGGTACGCGCGCCATGTGGCGCATCAGGTTTATTATTCGCTGCTGAACCGCGATTACGAATGGGAGCTGATGCCGCTGGCGGTGGATCAGGGCGTCGGCGCCGTGGTCTGGAGCCCGCTCGGCTGGGGCAAGCTCACCGGAAAAATCCGCCGTGGTCAGCCCGCCGCTCCCGGCACCCGCGCCCACGACATCGCCGGCACCGGACCCCTCTACGAGGAGGAGCGCCTGTTCCGCATCATCGACGCCCTGGACCTCGTCAGCGCGGAAACCGGCAAAACCATCCCGCAGGTGGCGCTGAACTGGCTACTGCAACGCCCAAGCGTCGCCAACGTGATCATCGGCGCCCGCAACGAGGAGCAACTCGTGGCCAACATCGGCGCCGTAGGCTGGGCGCTGACGCCAGAACAGATCAAGGCGCTGGACGCGGCGAGCGATATCCCGGCCGCCTATCCGGTCTGGCACCAGCAGGGGTTTGCGCAGCTGTATGAGGAGAATCCATTGCGGGGTAAGTGAGGGATGTAAATGCCCGTCATCGTCGCGCCGTCGGACTTGGTGTTTAGTCCCGGCATTTGCTGGAGCGGATTGAGCAGGAATCGTCCCGGCTCGGTCGTCCATCGTTTGCAGATGAACTCGTAGGGCGTCAACCCCTTGAGGGTCTTGAGCCGCTTGGCGAAGTTGTAGGCGGTCACGAAGAGCGCGAGATGGGCGCATGGGGTGGCCTCAAGGCTTCGGCGCGAAAAGACCGTATGTCCGGCTGTCGGTGAAGTGGCTCGCCCTACACTGCGAGTCCGAGGGTTACTCGGACTGGCCGAGCCGATCCTCACCACAGGAGGACGAGCCGTGGGGGATTATAGAGAGGCATTTGTCGGAATCGATGTTGCGAAACTGAAGAACGCTGTCGCCGTTGCGGATGCCGGCCGGGAGGGTGAGGTTCGCTTCTTTGGCGAGGTCGATGCGTCGAGCACGAACATTCGTCGCCTCGTTCAGCGAATTGCCGGGAAATTCGATCGCGTGCATTTCTGCTACGAGGCTGGGCCGACGGGGTATGGGCTCTATCGGCTCATCCGTTCGCTTGGCCACGAGTGCATGGTGTGCGCGCCATCGCTGATTCCCCGAAAGCCTGGCGATCGGGTGAAGACGAACCGTCGCGATGCGGTCTCTTTGCCGAGGCTGCTTCGCGCGGGTGAACTGACGCCGGTTTGGGTTCCGGACGAAGACCACGAGTCGATGCGCGATCTCGTCCGGGCCAGAGCCGCGGCGGTCGAAACGCTGCGCGTTCACCGTCAAGCAGGTGAGCGCCTTCATGCTCAAGCACAGCCGCGGCTATTCGCGCAAGAAGGGCTGGACGATGCGCTATCTGCGCTGGCTCCAGGAGCAACAGTTCGATCATCCAGCCCACCAGATCGCGCTCCAGGAAATGGTTGAGGCGGTGCGCATTGCGAACGAGCGGGTCGCGCGACTGGAGCGCGTGATTGAGGAATTCGTTCCAAGATGGTCCCTGGCGCCGATTGTCCAGTCGCTGCAGACGTTGCGTGGCGTGGATCTGATCGTCGCCGTGACGTTCGCCACCGAGGTTGGCGACGCGCGGCGTTTCGAGAGCCCGCGCCAGCTCATGGGGTATCTCGGCCTCGTCCCGGCAGAGCGCTCAACCGGCGAGACGGTTAGACGAGGCGGCATCACCAAGGCCGGGAATGGTCGCGTTCGGCATATGTTGGTTGAGAGCGCGTGGACCTACAGACATCCTCCTCGGATCGGCGCAAAGAAGCTCTATCGCATTGAACAGGCTCCTTCGAAGGTGCGAGAGATCGCGTGGAAGGCCCAAACCAGACTGACCGCTAGGTATCGAGCGTTGAGCGGGCGAGGCAAGAAAGCCACGGTCATCTGCACCGCGATCGCCCGTGAGCTGGCCGGCTTCATGTGGGCGGTCGCCAGAGCGGCGAACGGCACCCAGCCTTAGCGAGGGCCCCTTCATATCACGCATGGGCGGAGGCGGGACTCCGGCAAGGGGGATATCCGTCAGACGCTTTGTGGCCGGCAATGACCGACGCCCGCAGTAAGACTGGAGCAGCCCCGGACGCACAATCGGAAATGCGGTAGCCAACCCGCGCATCAGAGCTTGATCACCGACGTCCTTCGGTTCCGCCTCCACCCATGCGCGACCAACCTTTTTCCAACCGTTCTTTCGAGCGGACGATCCCGTGCGTCCGCGCCCTTGACATCGGACATCAGAGCGCTGTGATGACGACAGGATTGGATTCGCTGCGGGCGACGAACGAATACAATCGCCATTGGCAACTCAGGCAATGCGCCAGCCCAGGCTGGCTTAGGATCGTTTTGCGAAGCGTCTTTGTAGGGGCCGACGCCGATCGGCGCGTTATGCCGCTGGTGTCACTAACCTGGGCGAGGTCGTCGGTCAGCACACGTTGATCAAGACATGCCCGAGGTAGGTACCCGCTGCGTCGTATATGTCCCGGTATTGGTCGCATGTCGGCGCCGCGCAATCATATGACCCTGGGTAGTAGCCCGGATAATACCATCCGCCCGCCAGCCTCCGTAACCCCACCCGCCATAGCCACCGTAGCCGTTCCAGGTCCCTCCGTGACCGAGGCCGCCCCGGAATCCTCCGCCCCAGTGACCTACCCCACCACCCCAGTGACCGCCCCCGCCTGCATGGCCGACGTGAGCCGCCGCTGGCGGCGGCGACACTGCCGCGAACGGCAGGGCCGCCGCCACAGCAATGCTTGCAAAGCCTTTGACACGCATTGGAAAACTCTCCCTACGCGACGCCGCCAGATCACAAATTGTGGCCATCATAGGCCGCGGCCGGCTATGCTTTCCATATGACTCTAATGAACCGACCCTAAATAGTCGTGCATCGAATCTGAGTCCGTCTTCGTATGATCAGCAAGCCGTCTGCATCTTGATTGCGGTAGCGATTAATGATTACAAGATGAAAATCAAATTGACCTCAAGCTATCGAAGTCGCGACCCAAATTATCAGCACGTTAATTAGGTAAACAAATATCATAATTACAACAGTTATGTATATTGAAGTATTGTTTGGTGTAAGTACGTGGATTATAGCCTATTATTACGAGCGCAAATCTGTTATTAGGCGTGAGGTAAGGCTCCAATCGACGTAACATTCCCTTGTCTTCATTGAGTGTGGTGGAGTCAAGACGTCGAGCGTATTCACAGTTCACTCGACCACGTGACTTCCGCCTTGGAAAGCGGAAGTTGTGGAGGTGACCGACTAGGGTCCTTCTTCGCGTCTACGGTGGCGGCGACGACGCCCGAAAGCAGACGCCACATCGGTTCCAGTTTTCGGCTGAGAACAGCCGATCGGCGGGCGCCAACATACCAGCCTTCGTGGCGATCCTGGACGGTAGAGAATGCGCGTCGCCTATTCCTCGGCCTACCCGGCAAGAGAAGCTCCGCGGCTCGTCCCCTACAGCGTCCCGCCCAATTCGTCCGACAATTCCTGCAGCTCCTTGTCGCCCGCCATCATGGTCTGCAGCGCGTCGAGCTTAATCTCGGCTTTCCTAAAAGTGCCGAGCGTCTTCCCACGATTGAGGATCGTGAAGCGGTCGCCCACGGCGTAGGCATGGCGCACGTTGTGGGTGATGAAGATGACGCCTAGGCCTTTGCTCCTCACCTGGCGGATAAACTTCAGCACCATCGAGGTTTGTGCCACGCCGAGCGCCGAGGTCGGCTCATCGAGGATCAGCACCCTGGCGCCGAAGTGCACCGCGCGCGCAATCGCCACGCATTGCCGCTCGCCGCCCGAAAGCGTCCCGACCGCCTGTCGCGGATCGCGCACGTCAATGCCGATCCGTCGCATCTCCTCGCGCGCGATCTGATCGGCGCGGGCCATGTCCATGAAAGCGAACGGGCCGAACCCGCCCTTCACCGGCTCGCGGCCCATGAAGAAATTACGTGTAATCGACAATAGCGGAATCATCGCCAAATCTTGGTAGACTGTGGCAATGCCCACATCGAGCGCCTCGCGCGGACTCGAGAAGGCCACCGCCTCGCCCTCGACGAGAAAATCTCCGCTCGTCGGGCGGTACACGCCGGACAGCGTTTTGATAAGCGTCGACTTGCCCGCACCGTTGTCGCCGAGAAGGCAATGCACCTCCCCCGCCCGAATATTCATCGATACGCCCGCAAGCGCGACGACCGGCCCGAAATGCTTGACGAGGTCGCGAACCTCGATGAGGGGCGCCTCGGCTCGCAACGGACTCTCGGCAGAAGCGATGTTCGCCTCGATTGACGTCATGGCCTTCGGTCCGCTTTAGCGCCCGCTCACGACCCGGAGCCGGATCAGGTTGTTGAAGAGGACCGCGATCAGCAGCATGCTGCCGAGAAACACGCGGAACCAGTCGTTCGGCACTCCGGAGAAGAGAATGCCCATCTGCACCACGCCGAAGATCAATGCGCCGAGGCAGGCGCCGACGACGGAGCCATAGCCGCCCGTGAGCAGGCAGCCGCCGATCACCGCGGCGATGATCGCTTCGAATTCCTTGAGCAAACCGCGATCGGACGCGGCCGAGCCGAACTCGAACACCTCGCACGCCGCAAATACGGTCGCGCAAAACGCGGTCAGCATGAACAGCGAAATCTTCACCGCGCCAACCGGCACGCCCGCGTTGCGGGCCGCATTGGCGTCGCCGCCCGATGCGAAAATCCAGTTGCCAACCCGCGTCTTCGCCAGCACGACGTGGCCGAGCGCGGCGATGACGAGCGCCCAGACGATGACCATCGGCACGCCGCGCACGCTAGGGTCGCCGTTCGGCAAGCGCCCGATCCAGTCATGATCGGCGAGCCAACTGAAAAGCGGATCGCCGATGGTGCCCGAGAACAGAAATCCGACGAACGTGCCTTCGGCCGCCTCCTTCACCCCACCCACGATCGTGCGGTTGGTGAACAGGATCGACAACGCTATGGTGAGGCCACGCAGGATATAGAGCGAGGCGAGCGTCACGATGAAGGACGGCAGACCCGTACGGATGACGATGAGCCCGTTGAGGAAGCCGATTGAAAGCGCGCCGGCGAAGGCGAATAAGACGCTCAAGGTGACCGGCCAGTGGAAGATGACCGTCGGCAGCGCGATCATCATGCCGGCAAACCCAATCATCGAGCCGACTGACAAGTCGAATTCGCCGCCGATCATCAGCAGGGCCGCTCCGACAGCGATGATCATGAGCTGGCCGCTGACCGTCGTCCAATTGAGGACGCCATCGGCCGCGAACATGCCGGTGCCGTGGGCCACGACCCCGAAATAGGCAAAGACCAGCACAGTCCCCGCAAAGGCGCCGAGCTCGGGACTCGACAACAGTCTGCGAAGGCCGGATTGACGCTGCAGCCTTTCGTCGCGCGCCGCAATGACGATCGCCGCACTGTCGGCGCCGTGACCCTGCGCGACGGGCTTTCCGTCCTTGGAGGTCATGACCAAACGACGACCCTCCTCCCCTGCCTAATGTCTGAAACGACCGTGCGACGCCTCCCTCCCCGGCAAACGGGAAAGGAGGCGCGGACGCTGATGAATCCACCCGCGAATGCTTAGCGGTATTCGCCCGCGAGCTTCTGGACCAACGCAATCGTCTTCTTGGTGACGAAGCCAGGTCCGGTGTTGACGTTATTGGCCGGAATCACGCCGTAACGGGCGTATTCTGTCAGAAACACGACTGGGAGATAGCCCTGCAGATAGGGCTGCTGGTCGATCGCGGATTCAATGACGCCATCCTTGATCGCCTGCGCGATGTCGGAGTCCAGGTCGAACGTGATGAAGCTCTTGAACTTGCCGGCTTGTCCGGTGTCGTGCAGCAGCTTGATGACGGGATCGGCGGAGTTCGGGCCGAGCGTCACGATGCCGTTCGTGTCGGGATGGGCGGTGAGATAGGCCTTGACTTTGTTATAGACCTCCGTCGGATCGATCCCCGAGTCGAGCATCTGGTCACCAAGCTTGACGCCGAGGCCGTCGGCGTAGCCCTGGCAACGCTCGACCGACGCCGAATTGGTTATGTAGTGATTGACGCAGACGAACTTGGTCACGCCCGCAGCCTTGGCCCGCTCGCCCGCCCCTTTGCCGGCGCCGTATTCCGGCTGGCCAATGTGCATGAGAGCGCCGAGCTTCTTCGATTCCTCCGCCGTGCCTGAATTGACGGTGATCACCGGTATGCCTTTGGCGATGGCGCCCTTAATCGAGGGTTCGAGCACGTTGTAGTCGGCGATCGTGGTGATGATGCCCGTCGGATTGGACGCCGTGGCCTGCTCGATAATGCGCGCCATGTCAGCGACGTCGCCAGTCGATGGATTACGATACTCGACCTTGACGCCGAGATCGTGCTCGGAGTTCTTGAGCGCGTTCTTGATCGTGTTCCACCATGAATCGGAATCCGGCGCGTGGCTGACGAAGACGAAACGTTCGCCGTCGGCGAATGCCGGTCCGCTTATTCCGGTCGCGAACGGCAGGATAAACGCCGCCGCAAGCAACAGCCTGCGCGTAAAGCTGGTCCTCATGTCGTACCTCCCTTGTTGGACGATGAATCAGCAACAAGCCGCCCATCGTCCTTGCCGGCGACGTTGACGCCGCCGAACTTCGTTCACGCCTCTTGGATGTTGGCGTGACTGAAGTTGAGATTGTTTCTTTTGACGACTATTAGCAACGCCAATTTTCGACATTCGCACTTGGGCGCCTCCAAGAACGCTATTCGCCCCATCGCCGTATTCCAGCGCTTCCGTTTGGCCCGATCGAGCAAATCGCCACCCTGCCCCGGCCCGCAAACCGGCCGACCGGTCCGCGCATTTGGACGCCGACGCGTGCCCCGTCCCGAAAACAGGTCCTTATTCAACGCTTAATTGCAGTGAATAATGGGGCGACATGCGGAGCCGTTTCACACGAATCGGCGCCGTTGACCCACGCCGATCACGTCAGAGCTGAGCCACACGAACCGACGCCGGCCCATGCCAGTTCAGCGAGCGCGACCCGGTACCATCATGAGGCGTGGCTCGTCGATCGCCCCTTCACCGCGTGAACGCCGCAAGCAAGGAGCGTGCGAGCTGAGCAGGCCTGCCATGCGTGACATCGTACCACTCCAACGACCAGTTCAACGCGCCGAGTATGAATAGACGCGCGGCATTTTGATCCATTCCTGGAGGCAGCGCTCCGCTTGTCGCTGCGGCGTCCAACAGCGAACGCCAAACGGCCTCGTATTCGCGACGGTCGTTGCTAAGCTGGGCGCGCAAAGTCTCCGGGACATGGGGGAAACATCTGATGTGGGCCGACGTAAAGTCGCTCGCGTCGAGCAGCGTCTCGAGATGCGCGGCCATCGCCGCTCCGAGCCTGGCTTTTGCGTCCGCGGTCGGATCAAGCGAGTCGACCGCCGCGACGACGGCGCGGTGTACTCTCTTGACCCCTATGCGGAGAACTTCAGCGGCGAGTTCCTCTTTCGACGCGAAGTGGTAATAGAGACTTCCGGCCTTCAGCCCGGCCCGCTTTCCGATGTCGCGCAGCGACGTCTCCGTGTAGCCGCGGGCGCGAAAGAGCTTCGCGGCGACATCCAAAATCTGCTGACGCGAAGCGACAGATCGCTTGGCGCCGCCGTCGCGCGCCGCCGGATCCGGATTCAGGGGATCTAGTGAGACGTTCTGGGTCAACCCCGTTTCCGTTTCATCGCATCGCATCGCATCGCAGCGACCGCTTACATGCGCTTGGCGACTTCCTCCAGCATCACTTCCGTGGCGCCGCCGCCGATCGACTGCACGCGCGCATCTCGCGACATTCGTTCGATGGCGCTCTCGCTCATGAAGCCCATTCCGCCGTGGAACTGAACGCAGTCGTACATCACGGAATTGACCAGTTCTCCGCAGTAGGCCTTGGCCATGGAAACCTCTCGGGTCACGTCCTCGCCACGCGCGTCGCGCCAAGCGACGGAATAGACGAGTTGACGCCCGGCTTCCACTTCGGCGGCCCGCTTGGCAAGGCGCTGACGGATCGCTTGCTTGTCCCAAAGCGTGGCGCCGAAGGCTCTGCGAACCTTCAAATATTCGATCGTGAGAGCAAGAGCTGCCTGAGCCTCTCCCATCGCCATGGCGCTGATGACGATGCGTTCGTTCTGGAAATTTCGCATGATCGAATAGAAGCCAGTTCCAACGTTGCCGAGGATCGACTCGCTGGGCACGAAGCAGTTGTCAAAAAGCAGCTCCGCCGTATCCGACGATCGCCAACCGTGCTTATGGAGCGCGCGGGCGACGCGAAATCCCGGGGTGCCCCTCTCGACGAGAAACATCGTCAGCGCCTTGCTTCCACTGCCTGCGCCCCCTGTCTTGGCGGCGACGCAATAGAGATCGGCGTGAACGCCGTTGGTGATGAACATCTTCGCGCCGTTGAGCACATACCCGCCATCCTGCTCGTGCGCAGTCGTGCGGATCGCTTTCACGTCTGAGCCTGCGTCTGGCTCTGTCACCGCGACAGCGCAGATCGCCGCGCCAGCGATGATTTTGGGCATCCACTTGGACTTCTGCGCTTCCGTCCCGGAGTTGAAGACGTGCACTGAAGCCATATCGGTGTGGACAAGGGCGGTGATCGCGACCCCGGAGAAGGTCGAGCGCCCAAGCTCTTCGGCCAGCACCACGCTGCCAAGCGTGTCCATCCCCGATCCGCCATAGGCCTCGGGATATCGTACGCCAAAAAATCCAAGCGAACCCATGCGTCGAAGCACCTCGCGAGGAACGTGCCCGAGCGTTTCCCAACTCTCCCCGTGCGGCTTGATTTCCTCCTTGACGAAGCGACGCACTTGATCGCGAAGCATCTCGTGCTCCGCGGTAAAATAAGGCGAGCTTCCCAGCGCCTCGGGGAAGTCTTTGTTCGCAAGCGACGTCGTTTCGGCCATCCCAGATTCCTCCGACTGCGCATGGCGAGCCCAGCTTGACCCAGGACCGGAACGCAGGTCTAATACCTAACATACGTTAGGTAGAATAAAATCGAAATCAAGATGAGCGGAGGTCGGCGCGGTCGCTAGCGGGCGCCGGGGGCAACAGTTTGCTGAAACGCCGACGCGCCTGAAGCGCGCGGCGCCGAGGGAGGAAAAAGTATGGACGCTATCGAAGCGCTGACGGTCTCTCCTTTGGTTCCCCTGCCGGAGCGCTGGCGAGTCCCGCTGCAGGCGGCCCTGCTCGAAGAGGCGCGCGCCGAGGAGCGCACCGGAGGGGCTGACGCCTACTGGGCTTGGGTCGGGCGGCGCATGCGGTGGCAACGTCCGTGGGAGACCTTGCGGGAAGGCGACTTCGGAGACTTTCGCTACTACGCCGGCGGCCAACTGAATGTCGCCGACAATTGCGTCGATCGACACGCGGAGAATCCTGCGCGCGCGGACCAAATCGCAATCATTTGGGAAGGCGAGCCTGGGGATGTGCGTCGGCTCACGTATCGCGAGTTGCGCGACGAGGTCCGGCTCTGCGCGAACGCCCTGAGGTCACTCGGCGTACGGCGGGGCGACGTCGTCGCCATCCATTTGCCGAACCTGCCGGAGGCCTTCGTCGCCATTCACGCCTGCAACCGGATCGGCGCGATATATACGGTGCTTTTCAGCGGCTTTGCGCCCGAGGCGATCCGCCTTCGTCTTCAGGCCTCGCGCGCCGTCCTCGCGATAACCGCCGATGGCTCCTATCGTCGAGGCCGCAAGGTTCCCCTTCTCGCCAACCTTCGCGAGGCGCGCGCGGGCGCGCACGGGCTGCGCCACACGCTGGTTGTGAACCGCACCGGAGCAGACCTGCAACTGCAATCGGGCGAAAGCGACTGGCGGTCAACGCTCGATTCCCAGCCCGCTGAATGCGTCTGCGTGCCTATGGAGGCAAACGAACCAGCCTTCTTGATCTTCACCTCAGGAACCGAAAGCAAGCCGAAAGGCGTGGTGCACAGCGCGGCGGGCTTCTTGGTCGGGACGTGGGCCAACGTGCAATGGCAGATCGGTCCGGCCCCGGATGACGTCTATTGGTGCGCCGCCGATGTCGGTTGGCTGACGTTTCCGATCCAGGCGGTGATCGGCGGCCTTTCGCATGGCATGACCTTGTTCTGTTACGAGGGGGCGCTCGATCATCCCAATCAGACCCGGCTTCTCGACAGCGCAACGCGGCACGGGGTGACCAAGATTCTGGTTGCGCCGACCGGACTTCGTATGCTGCGCGCGGCGGGCGACGATGCGGTGAGCGAGCGCCGGCCGCCCCGGCTCCGGCTCATCACGACCCAGGGCGAACCGTTCGATCCCGAAACGGCCGAATGGACGCAGCGGATTTTCGACGTCCCAGTCGTCAACGCCTACGGCCAGACCGAAACGGGATCGACATGGACCTACCCAGTTTATGGGGTGGACGCGCTGAAACTGGGAAGTTGCGGAACGCCGACGCCAGGACATTCCTGCGGCGTCGTCAACGAGGCGGGCGAGCCCGTGCCGCCGGGCTCTCGCGGAAATCTCGTCCTGACCGCGCCGTTCCCGACGCTCGCGCGGACAATCTGGGACGACGAGGACCGCTACCGCACATCCTATTTCACTCGTTTCCCCGCGCGCTACGCCACGTCAGACGAGGCGGTCACGGACTCCGAAGGCCAGATCTGGGTGCTCGGAAGAACAGACGACGTCATCAATATCGCGGCACATCGCGTCAGCACGATGGAAATCGAAAGCGCGGCTGCGAAGGAACCGGGCATCGCTGAAGTCGCAGTGATCGGCGTCCGCGATGCTTTGCGTGGCGCCGTCCCCGTAGCCTTCGTCACCCTGCGGCCAGGGGCGGACGCCGAGGCCGTCAAGGCGGGGGTCGCGAGCGCGGTCGAACGCGCGATTGGCGGCATTGCGCGACTTGGGCGGGTCTACGTGTCCTCGTCGTTGCCGAAGACGCGCGCGGGCAAAATCATGAGGCGTTTGCTGCGCGAGGCCGCCGAGACGGGCTCCGTGCGGGGCGACACGACGGGACTGGAGGATCAAGCGGCGGTCGATGCCGTGCTCACTGCGGTTAAGCGCGGCTGACCCTCATCAGTCACCGCCCTCCGCCGACAAAATTGGAAATCACGCTTTCGGCTTACAGTGCATCAGCCCCGTACGGCGGCACGTCGCCACCACTTCGCCGTGCTGATTGGTGGCCGTATGCTCGAACTCGACGATGCCTTGGTTCGGACGCGAACGGCTTAGTCGCGTGGAGACGATCTTCGTGTGCGCCTTCAGCGTGTCGCCGTGGAAGACCGGCTTCGGAAACTTCACTTCGGTCATGCCGAGGTTGCCGATCGTCGTGCCGAGCGTCGTGTCGTAGACGCTCATGCCGATCATGATGCCGAGCGTGTAGAGACTGTTGAAAAGCCGCTGGCCGAATTCGGTCTTTTCCGAGAAATGCGCGTCGAGGTGAAGCGGCTGCGGGTTCATGGTGAGGAGGCTGAACATCGTATTGTCCATCTCGGTGACCGTTCGGCTGAACGCGTGATGGAATTCCTGGCCGACATGAAACTCCTCGAAGTACAGACCGGGCATAGACGCTTCCTTTCCCTACCGACGTTCATTTCGCAGCGGCCGGAATCGCGGGCCTAGCCCGCGGAGATTCCGCCGTTCACGCTCAGGACCTGCCCCGTCATGCGCGACGCATCCGGGCTGACGAGAAACGCGATCGCCGCGGCGACGTCGTCGGGCTCAGGGAGGCCGAGATGAGCCGCCCGGGTCGCCTTCTCGAACAGCTTCGCCGAAAAGCCCCCTGCGGTTACGCGCGAAAAAGTCCGGGTGTCGCGAACCAAGGAAGGCGTGACGACATTGACCCGGATGCGCCGGCGTTTGGCCTCCATCGCCAGCGTGCGCGAGAACATCGCGATGCCGGCCATCGCGGCGCCGACCACCGCCTCGCCCGGGGTCGGAACCTTTGCCGCGTCGGAGGCCACGTTCACGATCGCCGCGCCATCGTTCATTCGCGGCAGGGCGGCGGAGCAGCAAACCATCGTCGATAGCAGCCAATGGCGCACGATCGCTTCGATTTCGTCGAGCGAGGTCTCGTGGAAGAGCGTCGGGACAAAGTCGCCGCCGGCCGCGTTCACGAGCACGTCGAGAGGCCCGTCCAAATGATCGCAGGCCCGCGTCATCAGCTCCGTGGCCCCGTCCCTGTTGGAGACGTCGGCCGCGACGAAGGCGATCGCCGCGTCCGGCGCGAGCTGGCGCAAGCTCCCGCAAGCCGCCTCGCCGCGCGTCGCGTCGCGGCCGTTGAGGACAATGCGCGCGCCGGGTTCGCGGGCGAGCCGCACAGCGGTCGCAAACCCGATGCCAGACGTTCCGCCCGTGATGACGATTCGCCGAGCCGACCGATCGGACGGGGATGAGGCGGTCATGCGGCGCCCCGCGGTTCGATCAGGACGAGGCGCTTGCCGGCCGGCACGGTCTCGCCGGGGGCGCAATAGACGTCGGCGACCGCGCCGGCGACCTCGGCCTGCAGCGAGGTAAACAGCTTCATCGATTCCAGGATGACCACCACCTGACCGACCTCGACCACGTCCCCGACCGCTACCTTCACTTCCGCGACCACGCCCGGCATCGGGGCGAGAACCGCGCCGGACCCGTTGCTACCCGCGTTCGCCCCGGCGACGACGGCGACCTCAGCCTCCAAGCCGATGTCATAGACAAGCCCCCCGAGCGTCAGACGCGCCCGGCCTTCCGCCCGCTCGAATAGGCCACGCAGAACGCGCCCGTCCGTTTCGACTTGGACGGCCTGCCCGTTCGACCGGACGGCGATGGGGACTTCGCCCTCTTCGTCGAACACGCGCCGCACGCCGTCGGCTTGAGCCTGGACGGTCAAGCGAAACGTCTCGCCGTTCTCGCTCGCGACAAGCCGTGTCTCCGACACGCCCCCCGCGGGGGCGAGAATGCGAAAGCCGGACAGCCTCGTCCAGGCGGAGTCCGCGCCAGAGCCGCTCGGCGGATCGGCCAACATCAGCAACGCCGCAGCGGCCCGTGCAAACCGGACGTAGCGGCGAGTTGGGACCCACCCGTCCGGGAATGCGTCTTCGATGAACCGCGTCGTCGCTCGTCCGTCGGCGAAGATCGGGTGCTCGAGCGCGTCGACGAGAAACGACATCGTCGTCGCGGGACCGAATATCGCAAACTCGCGAAGGCCGGCGGCGAGCTTGGCCCGAGCGATCTCGCGCGTCTCGCCCGCGCCGATCGCCTTTGCGAGCAAGGAATCGTAGAACAAGGTCACTTCCGAGCCCGCCACGACGCCGCTGTCGACGCGGATCGTCGACGGCTCGCGATAGCCGACGATGCGGCCGGCATCCGGGCGAAAACCTTGATCGGCCCGTTCCGCGGTTATCCTGGCTTCAATCGCATGGCCGCTCTCGCGTATGCCGTCCTGCATCACCGGCAGGCGCTCGCCCGACGCGATCCGAATCTGCCATTCGACGAGGTCGAACCCGGTGATGGCCTCCGTGACGGGATGCTCGACCTGAAGGCGGGTGTTCATCTCCAGGAACCAGGGGTCGCTCTGCCCTTCCTCGAGGATGAATTCGACCGTGCCAAGGTTGTCGTACTTGATGGCGCGCGCCAGCGCGATGGCGCGCTCGTGGAGCTTGGCGCGCACCTTGCGGTCGAGGTTCGGCGCCGGCGCCTCCTCGAGGACCTTCTGATTGTTGCGCTGGACCGAGCAATCTCGTTCGAACAGGTGAACGACATCGCCATGCTTGTCGCCGGCGACCTGCACCTCCAAATGTCTCGGCCGCAGCACGAGCTTCTCGATCAGCAACGACGGATCGCCGAAAGCCGCCTCCGCCTCCCGGCGCGCGAGGTCGAGCGCCGCCGCGAGTTCGGAAGCTGCGAACACCCGCCGCATGCCCCTGCCGCCGCCTCCCGCCGAGGCCTTGACCATCACGGGAAAGCCGATGCGCTTCGCCTCCTCCGAGAGGCGCCCCGTCGACTGGTCGTCGCCGAGATAGCCGGGCACGCTCGGCACGCCCGCGCGAGCGGCGATCAGTTTAGAGCCGATCTTGGGGCCCATGGCCGCGATGCACTCGGCCGAGGGACCCACGAAGACTCGCCCCGCTTCGAGGCACAGACGCGGCAGATCGGGCTTCTCCGAGAGAAAGCCGTAGCCGGGATGAATTGCTTCGGCGCCGGCGCGAGCGGCCGCCTGCATGATGGCGTCCGGCCGCAGATAGCTTTCGCGCGCCGGCGCGGGGCCGATCCGGACAGCCTCGTCGGCGAAAGCGACGTGCAGCGCATCACGATCGGCGTCCGAGTAGACCGCAACCGTGCGAATGCCGAGCCGACGGCAGGTTCGCATGATGCGCACGGCGATTTCGCCGCGATTTGCGACGAGCAGAGATCCGATCATCGCATCACATCCTGTAGACGGGTCGGTGTTCGGGCAGGTCGATCTCGCGCGACGCCAGGGCGAGGCAAAGACCCATGACGTCGCGCGTCTGCCACGGCTCGATGATCCCATCGTCCCAAAGGCGGGCGGTCGCGTAGTAAGGCGTGCTCTGCTCCTCGAACTGGGCCCGGATCTCGCCGTCGATCCGGGCGATCTCCGCCTCGCTCGCGGCCTCGCGGGTCAAGCTCGCGCGGCGCAGGTCGGTGACGACGGTCGAGGCGATGTCGGCGCTCATCGTGGCGATGCGGGCGTTCGGCCAGGCAAAGAGAAAGCGGGGCTGAAACCCGCGCCCGCACATCCCGTAGTTGCCGGCCCCATAGGAGCCGCCGATGATCACGGTGTAACGCGGCACGCGCGCGTTGGAGACGGCGTAGACCAGCTTGGCGGAATGCTTGGCGATGCCGCCGCGTTCCGCATCCGTGCCGACCATGAAGCCCGTGATGTTTTGCAGGAACAGGATCGGGGTGCGACGCTGGTCGCACAATTCGATGAAGTGCGCGCCCTTCACGGCGGACTCAGAGAACAGAACGCCGTTGTTGGCGAGGATGCCGACCGGCTCGCCATGGATCCAGGCGAAGCCGCAGACGAGCGTCGAGCCGTAGGCGGGCTTGAATTCCTGAAACTCGCTGCCGTCGACGATGCGGGCGATCACCTCGCGCACGTCGTAGGGCTGTTTGAGGTCGGTCCCGACGACGCCGCCGAGCTCCTTGGGATCATAGAGTGGCGCGCGCGGCGCGCGCGGCGTGGTCCGGCGCTGTTCGCGCCAATCCAGGGCCGCCACGATGTCGCGCACCTTACCTATCGCTTCCAGCTCGGTTCCTGCGAGGTAGTCCGAGACGCCCGACACCGTCGAGTGCATCTCCGCCCCGCCCAGGGTTTCGCCATCGACGATCTCATTGATGGCGGCCTTCACGATCGGCGGGCCGCCGAGATGGATGCGCCCGGTGCCGCGCACCATCACGACCTCGTCGGACAGCGCCGGGATATAGGCGCCGCCGGCCGTGCAGCCGCCGAACACGGCGGAGATCTGGGGCAGTCCCGCGGCGGACATCCGGCACTGCTGATAGAACGTGCCGCCGAAATGGTCGCGGTCGGGAAAGACGCGGTCCTGCTCGGGCAGATAAGCGCCGCCGCAGTCGACGAGATAGACGCACGGCAGGCGATTCTCGAAAGCGATCTCCTGGGCGCGCAGATGCTTCTTCACGGTCTCGTGGAAGAACGAGCCGCCCTTCACGGTGGCGTCGTTGGCGATGATCGCGCACGGAACGCCCGCGACCATGCCGATCCCCGTCACGACGCCGGCGGAGGGCACCTCGTTGCCGTAGAGGTCCCATGCCGCGAGGGCGGACAGTTCGAGAAAAGGCGAAAGCGGGTCGATCAGGTGATCGATCCGCTCGCGCACCGGAATCTTGCCGCGTTCGCGATGGCGCCGCTGCAGCTTCTCGCCGCCGCCCTTGAGGACCTGACGGTGCCGTTCACGCAGGGTCTCGACGAGGCCTGCATAAGCGGAACGGTTCCGATCGAAGTCCGAACCGCTCCGCACCTTGCTCTCCAAAACTGGCATCATGCCCCCGTTTCTTCCGTCCAATGCGGGCGCCGGATCACTTCACCAGAGGGCAGTGACCCTGGTTGAGCGGGCGAGCCGCGTCCTGCGCCGGGATTTCTCTGATCAGCTTGTAATAGTCGTAGGGGCCTTTCGACTCCGACGGCGCCTTCACCTCGAAGAGGTAGTACGGTCGCATGACGCGCCCATCCTCGCGGATTTCAGCGTTGTCGAGGATGGCGTCGCTGATCTTCAACTCATGCATCTTGGCGGAGACCGCAACGGCGTCGAGCGTGTTCGCCGCCGCCACCGCCTTCAAATAGTGCGTGACTGCGCTGTAGACGCCGGCGTGCACCATCGTCGGCATGCGCCCGCCCGATTTTTCCGCGAAGCGCTTCGACCAGGCGCGAGTCTTGTCGTTCAAATCCCAGTAGAAGCTTTCCGTAAGCTGCAGCCCCTGCGCAGTTTGAAGCCCGAGCGAGTGAACGTCCGAAAGGAAAATCAACATCGCCGCCATCTTCTGTCCACCCGCGACAATTCCGAACTCGGAGGCCCCCTTGATCGCGTTGATGGTGTCGGCGCCAGCGTTCGCGAGGCCGATCACTTTGGCCTTCGAACTCTGCGCCTGAAGAAGCGCCGAGGCGAAGTCCATCGTTCCCTGGGGCTGGCGGACGCTGCCGATCACCTTGCCGCCAACCTCCGCGATGTAGCGCCGCGCATCCGCCTCCATGGCCGTCCCGAACGCGTAGTCGGCAGTGATGAAGAACCAAGTGTCGCCGCCCGACTTGGTGACCGACTGCGCGGTGCCCTTGGCCAGCGCGACGCTGTCGAACGTCCATTGCGTGCCGAACGGCGAGCACGCCTTGCCAGTCAGATCGGAACTGCCCGCGGCGGAGAACATGACGATGCGCTTGCGCTGGCGCGCGACTTCCTGCACGGCGAGCGCGACCGAGGAGACCGGAACGTCGACGATCGCATCGACGTTCTCTGCGTCGTACCAGCGCGACGCGATCGCGGTCCCGACATCAGGCTTGTTCTGGTGATCGGCGAATATGACCTGGATCGGCTTGCCCAGGACCGAGCCGCCAAAATCCTCGACGGCCATCCGCGCCGCGATGACGGAGCCCTGCCCCGACAGATCGGCGTAAATGCCCGACTGATCGTTAAGGACGCCGATCTTCACGGCGTCGCCGGAGGCCTGCGCAGCGACTGCGCCGAGCGATAGATAGGCGGCGCAAAGCGCTCCAAGAACAAGTGTTTTCCTCATCGATTTCCTCTCATGCCGCTTCTGTTTTCTCCAGCGATGGCTTGCGGCCGCCTCGCCTGTGGGTTACCTAACAAGCGCTAGGGAGAGAGACAAGGAAAATCGCATGACATCGTCACGGCGGACCTACGAGGAGATTTACGCGAGCTTCCGCTGGCGCATTCCAGAACGGTTCAACATCGCCGAGGCGGCATGCGACCGCCACGTCGGCTCGGGCAAGACGGCCATCATCTCCGAGACCGGCGCGGGAACGTCGGAAATGACGTTTGAACATCTTCAGGAGCAGTCGCGCCGGCTCGCCAATGCGCTCTCGGCGCATGGCATCGCCAGGGGAGACCGGATCGGCATCCTGCTGCCGCAGTGCCCCGAGACGGTGATCGCCCACCTGGCCGCCTATCGGCTCGGCGCGATCGCGCTGCCCCTGTTCACTCTGTTCGGGCCGGAAGCGATCGAATACCGGCTCAACGACAGCGGCGCGAGAGCTGTCGTCTCCAATGCGGCGGGCGTCGAGAAGCTGCTCGGCGTCGCGGACAAGCTGAACTCCCCGCCCCTAATCATCTCGATCGACGAGCGGCGCGACGGCGGCGTACTCGACTGGACCACCCTGCTCGCGCAGGCCTCGGGCGACCACGCGATGGTCCAAACCCACGCCGAAGATCCCGCCATCATCGTCTACACCTCGGGGACGACGGGAAATCCCAAGGGCGTGCTCTATGCGCACAGGGTGCTGTTGGGCCACCTGCCCGGCGTCGAACTGCCGCACGAATTCTTCCCCCAGCCCGGTGACCGCATGTGGACGCCCGCGGATTGGGCGTGGGCCGGCGGGCTCATGGACGTGCTGCTGCCCTCCCTGTTCCACGGCGTTCCGGTGCTCGCCAAGCGGCTCGCGAAATTCGATCCGGAGGAAGCCTTCTCCCTTCTCGCGCGCCATCGCGTGCGCAATTCCTTCATGCCCCCGACCGCGCTCAAGATGATGCGGCAAGTCCCGAACCCGAGCGGCCGCTTCGGTTATTCGATGCGCAGCATCGCGAGCGGCGGCGAGCGGCTCGGCGAGGAGATGCTCGATTGGGGACGCGAAGTCTTCGGACTGACGATGAACGAGTTCTACGGCCAGACGGAAGCGAACCTGACGGTCGGCAATTGCGCGTCGATCATGCCCTTGAAGCACGGCTCGATGGGGCGGGCGATGCCCGGCCACGTGGTCGAGATCGTGGACGACGACGGAAACATCTTGCCCCCGGGAACGGCGGGCGCCATCGCGGTGAAGGCGCCGGACCCCGTCTTCTTCCTGCGCTACTGGAACAAGCCGGAGGCCACGCAGGAGAAGTTCCTGAACGGCTGGCTGCTCACTGGCGATACGGGCGTGCGCGATGAGGACGGTTACTTCTGGTTCCACGGCCGCAACGACGACGTGATCATTTCGGGCGGCTATCGCATCGGCCCGACCGAAATCGAAGAATGCCTGATGGCTCATCCCGCGGTCGCCCTCGTCGCCGTCGTCGGCGTGCCCGACCCTGTGCGCGGCGAGGTCGTCAAAGCGTTCATCGTTCCCCGCGAGGGGGTGGACGTCGACGACAATGTCCGCGCGGACGTGCAGGCCTATGTCAAGGCGCGGCTTTCCGCTCACGAATATCCCCGGCAGATCGAGTTCCGGCAGAGCCTGCCCTTGACCATCACCGGCAAGATTCGCAGAAAGGATCTGCGAGACGAGGTGAAATCGTGAGCTATCAAACGCTGACGCTAAGTTGGCCCGCGCCCCGTGTCGCGCGGATTCGGTTGAACCGCGAAAGCGAGATGAACACGCTTTCGCTCGAACTGCTGGACGATCTGAGCCGCGCCATCGACGCCGTGACGGCTGCGAAAGGACGCGTGCTCGTCGTCACGGGAACCGGACGCGCGTTCTGCTGCGGTGCGCATCTGAAATATTTCGCGGGGCCAGAGGCGATCTTCACCGACCGTTTCGAGACCCGCGATCGCTATTTCGAGCGCATCGCGCGCCTGTTCGACAAGCTCGAGGCGATCAGCATTCCGGTGATCGCGGCGATCAACGGCTTCGCGCTCGGCGGCGGCTTCGAGCTGGCGTTGGCTTGCGACTTTCGCATTCTGGCGGCGACGGCCAAAGTCGGGTTGCCGGAAGCCAAGCTGGGCGCAACGCCGGGCGCCGGCGGCGTGCAGAAGCTGGCGCGCCACATCGGTCGCGGCAGGGCGCTCGAATGGATCCTTCTCGCCCGCTTCATCGAGGCGCCGGAGGCTGAAGCCGCCGGGATCGCCTATCGGGTCGTCGAGCCGGAGCGGCTCGACGAAACGAGCCTCGAACTTGCCCGCGAACTCTTGAAGCTCAGCCCCCAGGCGCTCGGCCAATGCAAGGCGTCCGTACACCTCAGCGGCGACGTCGATCTGCGCAGCGCGCGGCGGTTCGGCGTGGAAGCCCTGTCCGCGTTGGTGGACAGCGCGGACTGGCGCGAAGGGATGGCTGCGTTCGTCGAAAAGCGGGCGCCGGTCTTCGAACCGCAGGATGGACTGTAATGGGCCGCGTCTTCGCAGAATTCGAGATCGGCCAGCGATTTGTGACGCCCGGCCGGACGATCACGGAATCCGACGTCGGCTCGTTCGCCGCCCTCACCGGCGATTACAATCCGGTTCACACCGACGAGGAATTCGCCAAGCTCACGGATTTCGGCGGTCGCATCGCGCACGGCCCAATGGGCATCGGCATGGCGTTCGGTCTCGCCTCGCGCCTCGACTTGATCGACGGCACCGCCGTCGCACTGCTTGGCGTGAACTGGGATTTCCGCGCGCCGACGCGCGCCGGCGATACAATCCACGCCGTAATCGACGTCGTCGAGGCGCGCGCCGTGAAAAATCCCGACCACGGGCTTGTCGAACTTTCGATCACGCTCGTGAATCAGCAGGAGACGGCCGTGCAGACCGGCTCCGCCCGTTTGCTTATCCGGCGCTCGCGCCCCGCAGCGGCGTCCTGGGGCCTGGTTTCGAACGCAACCCACGCAGTGAAGTGAACGTATGACCGACGAGCGCGACGCCGTGGCGCCCGCCGCGGACCTGAGTGCAGACGCTACGCCGGAACAGCTCGGCGCGCGCCGGCAAATTCTGAACGCAGCCGCGCTTCTCCTCAGACACAGAGGTTACGAAGCGACCACAACGCGCGCGATCGCCTCGGCGGTCGGCATCAAGGGTGGCAGCATCTATCATCACTTCCCCTCCAAGGACGCGATCGTCGGCGAGGTCGTCAACGAGGGGGTCCGCGTCGTCTACGACGCCGTCGTGGCCGCTCTCGCGGCCTTGCCGGCGGACGCGGGGCCGCGTCTGCGATTGGAGACGGCGATCAAGGCGCACCTGCTCTCCTCGCTGGAGCACAGCGACTACACCTCGGCGAGCATCCGCACGTTTGCGTTCCTTCCCGACGCAGTGCGGCGCGAGTGCCGCGCAGAGCGACGGCGATACGAAGATCTGTGGCGGGGTCTGGTGAACGAGCTCTATTGCGAGGGGCTGATTGATTCCAGCATTTCGCAGGACTCGGTCCGTCTTCTTCTGCTCGGCGCGCTGAACTGGGCGGGGGAATGGTACCGCACGGGCCGCATGGACATCGACGAGATTTCGCGGGATTTCGCGGCCTGCGTCCTCCACTCGAAGTGAGCGGAATGTCGGGGGCATTGTCGCGCCAACTCGGGGTACCCGCTGCAAGGGGAGGTCAGCACCGCGATCGTACCATCACCTGGCGTTGTCGAAACGGTTCGATCCCGGCGACCCTCGCTTCCAGGCCATGGAGGAGTTGGTGCGCGAGAGCCCTCCGCTGGACGTGGACGACCGGATATTTCCACATTTCGCGTTGGGCAAGGCCTATGCCGACATCGCGGATTGCGAGCGGTCGTTTCGGCATTTCTCGCAGGGTGGGGCCCTGAAGCGCAAACATCGCGGATACGACGAGGCGCAGGTTCTCCGCGATCTGGAGCTCACGCAGGCCGGCTGCGCGAGCGAATGGTTCGCTCGCCATTACGGGTACGGAGACCCCTCCCCGATACCCGTCTTCATCATCGGCATGCCGCGTTCCGGCGCCACGCTCGTCGAGCAAATCTTGGCGAGCCATCCCGATGTGCACGGCGCTGGGGAGATCAATGATTTCGAGATGGCGATGGGCGAGATCGGCGAGGTCGGGAGCCTCGCGCTCGGTCGCCCCGAGTTCGTTGCGCAAATTTCGGACGAAGACCTCCGTCGGCTCGGGGCGGGCTACCTACGGCGCATTGACGCGGCGACGCGCCCCGAGCGCCGGATCGTCAACAAGACGACCGAGAATTTCCGATTTGCGGGTCTGATCTCGCTTGCTCTACCCAATGCTCGGATCGTCCACGTGCGACGTAATCCGCTCGACACGTGCGTCTCGTGTTTCTCGAACCTGTTTTTAAACGATCTGCCCTATTCCTATGACCTTGCGGAACTGGGCTGCTATTACCGCGCCTACGAGGCGTTGATGAATTTTTGGCGCAGCGTTCTGCCGCACTCGATGATGATCGAGGTGCAATACGAGGACGTGGTCGCCGATCTCGAGGGACAAGCGCGCCGGATCGTCGCTCATTGCGGCCTCCCGTGGGACGCCCGCTGCCTCGATTTCCACAACCACCAGCGTAGCGTACGCACCGCCAGCGTCGCCCAGGTGCGCCGTCCGCTCTACACGAGCTCGGTCGGACGCTGGCGCCGGTACGATGCCTTTTTGGAGCCTCTCGTCGCGGCGCTTGACATGGCGGTTTGAACCGAGCGGAAGGCCGATGCGGAAATGGCGCTGACGACGCTCCGCTTTCTCGTTGCAGGCTCCGGTCGAACTCCGTTTCCGCCGATCGGCTGAAGGGCGACTGCGGCTTGGCGGCTTGGCTGCTTAGCGGACCGCAGCCTTGGTCACGGTCACAAGCCCCTGCCCCGCGTCAATCTCCACCCAATCGCCGGTCTCGATGACGCTCAGCGGGTCCGCGTCGAGCTCGGTGATTGCGGGCACGCGGCTGACGACGGCGCCGAGGGCGACCTTCGTGCTCATGCGGTTGAAGATCATCGCCTTGGGCGCGACGCCGGCGTGGCGCGCGAGATTGAAATAATGCGACCAGCCGGACGAGCCCTTCGCACCGACAAAGACCAGCACGCGGCCGGCGAAGCTCTCGCCGTGCAGCGGGTGGCGCCGCTCGGTGATGACGCCGGTGTTAAAGTCCATGCCGCCCCAGCCGGAGATCGCTTCGCGACTGACCAGCGCTTTCCCGGCCGCCGTTCCGGGCACGACGCAGCGGCCGCGCAATACGATCGTCGTCATGGCGCTTCTCCCGCCCAGCGTCCGGTGAGCGCCGCATTGACGCATTCCTCGAGCGAGCCGAACCACGCCTGCGTGCCAAGCACGATCGCCGGCAGATAGTGCGCCTGCTTAGCCGAATCGGTGGCGACGACTTTGGCGCCCTTCGGCACCGCGCGGCTGATCGCTGGGCAGGTGTCGCTGAGCAGCCGCGCGCCCGCGCTCTCGATGATCGCCGTGTAGCCGCTGCGGTCGGCGACCTCCTTGATCGCTCGCGGGGCGTGGATCCAGAGATTGACGTTGGCGCTGATGCGCTTGCCGTCGAGCAGTCGCGCCGCCTCCCACACCTGCTCGATCGAATCGTGGGGGCAACCGAGCATGATGAAATCGACGTTCGGATCGGACGCGCCCGAGTTCAAGCGGTCATAGGCGAGCCGGCGCTCGGCGGCGCCGTAGGCGTGCGTCTCGGTTCCGCCACGCCGCAAAGCGCTACCGAGGTTCGGCGCCTCCGGCGTGACCCCGGGAATGTGAAACAGTTCGACGCCGCCCGAGGACGCCGCCGACGCGCCGAAGTGCTTCAGACGCGGCAAATTGGGAGTCGTCCTGACACCGTCGAGTACGGGAATGCCATCCTCGGCGATCTCGCCGACGTAGTAGCCGAACAAGCCCCAGTCCCGCATGCTCTCCACGTCGATCTCGGCCCGGAACAGCAGATCACCCGTCCTGTTTTCGGGGACGTGCAGACCCCAATAGGGGATGCGGCCCGTCACCGCCGCCGCGCTCGTGCTCTCGCGACCCTCCGTATTGGTGCGGCCGCCGAGCACCGAATTGCAGTAGACGACCGCGGACGATTCCATCCAGGCGCAGTGCTCGCCCAATGTCGGTACGTTGCCAACCTGATAGGGCGTGCAAGTCGAGAGCATCTGCAGGCCGCGACGGCCGAAATATTGCTCACTCTCGTCGTGCAATCGAATAGCGTCCTCGGCGACGCCGAACTCCCGGGCCTCGGTGCGATAGATGCCGTGGATCAGCTGGCAGGCCGGCGCGTCGAACGTCGGCGTCGGAACGATCTCGTCGCTGTCGAGGTTGAAGCGCGAGAAGACGCCATCCATGCCGTGCTCGAGCGCAACTTTGCGCACAATCGGATTGGTGACGGTCGTCACCGTCGCAACGTTGCGCGTCTCGACAAAGCGCTCGGCGCCCAGCGCCTCGCCGTAGCGTATCAGCAGCTCCATCGCTTTGCGATGCGCGGGTCCGCGCGCCCCGTCCAGCATCGCCTTTTCGGCGTCCGTGAGGATCATCCCTTCCTCCTTGTTTCAGCCTGCGAACGCCGGCTCGGGCAATCCCCGCACGCCGGGCTGGAAGGCGATCAGACCGCCGGAGCCCGGCGCCCCGGCAAGCTCGGCGTCGCTGAGTCCCGTCGACATGCTGGTCACATAGAGCGTCTCGAGCCCTTCGCCGCCGAAAGCGCAAGACGTCGGTCGCGGGACGGGCACGGCCACCACACGGTCGATGCGGCCGTCCGGCGCGTAGCGCACAAGGCGCCCGCCCATGATCTCCGCGTTCCAAAGAAAGCCCTCCGCGTCGACCGTCGAGCCGTCTGGCCGGCCAGGATGGCCGCTCGTATCCGCGAACACGCGCCGATTGGCAATGCGGCCTTCCGCGAGATCGAAGTCAAACGCCCAGATCGTGAAGCGGCGCGTGTCGGAGAAATAGAACGTGCGATCGTCGGGGCTGAAAGCGATCGAGTTGGGGATGATGACGTCGCCGAACTGCTTCTCGACGCTGAGGTCCGGCGCAATGCGGTAGAGGCCGCCGTCGGGCTCGAACGCCTGTGTGTTCATGGTGCCGATCCAGAGGCGCCCGCGCCGGTCCGCCTTGCCGTCGTTGAGACGATTGAGGGGCTGGCCGTTCTCCGGCGCGACGAGATGCGTGAGGGAGCCGGCGCCAGGCTCGAAGGCGTGCAGCGCATCGTCGAGCGCGACGGCCAAGCCGCCGGCGGCGCGCAAGACGCAGCAGCCCGCCGCCTTGCCCGGCAGATCGAAGGCCTCGAACGCGCCCGACGAGGGGTCGAGGCTATTCAGCCGCGCCCTCACCACGTCGACCCACCAGAGCCGGCGGGTTTGCGCGCACCACACCGGCGCTTCCGACAATTGCTGCGCGCCGCCGGGCGCGACCACTGTGAATTCGGTCATTCGCGCCTCACGCCTCTTTGTCCTCTTCGCCGCGCGCGTTCATGTAATCGACTTGCGATAACAGCCGATTCAGAAGTCCCAGCAGCAGCGGCCGCTCTTCGGCCGTGAAGTCCGCCATCAGCCGCGCCTCGCGCTCGCGCCCGACTGCGCGCAGCTTTTCGAGGAGCCGCCGGCCAGACGCTGTAAAGCTCACCTGGTTGAGCCGCCCTGCCCCCGATTCCGCGCGCAGCAGCCCACGCTCACACAATAGCTTGACGCTGCGGCTCACGGCGCCTCTGTCGAGATCCGCGTCCTCCGCAATTTCGCCGATCGAGCGGGGGGCTTGATGTCCGAGGCTCACCATGACCCGCCATTCGACGACGCCGAGATTCCAGACTTCGCGGTAGTATTTCGACGCGCCGCGCGTGAGCCGGTTGGCGATCGCGATGATGAGAACTGCGACGTAATCATCCGCCAGGCCGCCCGCACGCTTCGGTTCGCCGTTGGCTGTCTTATCGCCCATCATCTGACTACGCGCCTCCCTCGCCGATTGGCGAGGCGAGACGTGCGCTGACCCTACGGTTCTGGTCAAGTCGGCCCCACCAGCGTCGCCCCGCTCGACAGCGCGCCTACCGAGCGTGCGTAGATCGTCAACCATCCCGCCGGCGTCTGCTTGGCGATGCGCTCGAAACGCGCGCGCCGCTCCGCCCATTCGGCCGCGTCGATGACGAGATCGACCGTGCGCGCCTCGACGTCGATCTCGATGAGGTCGCCCTCGTGCACGAGGCCGAGCGGGCCGCCGATCGCCGCCTCGGGACTCACCTCGCCGACGACGAGGCCCTTGTTGACGAGACCGGACAACTGCCCGTCGGTGACGAAGGGCACCTCTGGACCAAGCCCAGCGCCTTCGAGCGCGAAGACGACGCGGGACGCCATGCCCATGCCGGGACCGCCCTGCAGGCCGAGACCAGAAAGCACAACCACGTCGCCCGGCTTGATCTCGTTGCGGCGCACCGCCGCGACCGCCTGGTCCGGCGCGTGGAACACGCGCGCGCGGCCAGAGACCTTGAGCTTGCGATCCCAGCGCAGGCCCATCTTGATGATCGCCCCCTCGGGCGCGAGGCTGCCGCGCACGATGACGATCGCCGGCTTGTCGGACATCGGCCGGGCGAGCGGACGAATGGTCTCGCCGTCCGCGGGCGCCGCCTCGGCGATGCTCTCGGCGACTGTCATTCCCGTGACGGTCATCGCTGCGCCGTCGAGCAACGGCTCGAGACTCGCCATCAACGTTCGCGCGCCGCCCGCCGCCTCGAGCTCCTCGATCGAAGCGTCGCCGTTGGGGCGAACCGCCGCTAGGACCGGCGTCGCAGCGCCCTCGCGCTCGAACAATTGGTAGACATCGACGTCGCATCGCGCCTCGACCGCGATCGCCTGCAGATGCTTGACCGCGTTGATCGAGGCGCTCGCCGAGCAGACCGTGCGGACGGCGTTGGCGAAAGCGGAGCGCGTGAGGATCGCGCGCGGACGCAGATCCTCCCACACCATGTCGACGATGCGCTCGCCCGAGCGTCGCGCGAAATCGAACATCTTCGCGCTGTTGGCCGCGACCGGCGCCGCGCCCGGCAACGTCATGCCGAGCGCTTCGCACGCGATGTGCATGGAATTGGCGGTCCCCATCCCGGCGCAGACGCCGGGGCCAACGATCGCATTCTCGCTCATGCCGGTGAGGTCTTCGAGCGAGGTGTTGCCAACGAGATGATAGCCGGCATGAAGGAACACGTCCTCGATATCGACGTGCTCGCCCTTGTATACGCCGCTGCCCTGATAGCCGCACACGACGAAGATGGTGGGAATGTTGAGGCGGGCGGCGGCCATCAACTGGCCCGGCGTCGTCTTGTCGCAGGACGCGAGGCACACCATGCCGTCGAGCTGCGCGCCCTCGACCTGCACCTCGATGTCGTTGGTGATCAGATCGCGCGACGGCAGGATGTAGGTGCCCGCGCGGCCGGGACTGTGGATGAAGTCGCTCGGCGCGGCGGTGCGGATTTCGAAGGGAAGGCCGCCCGCGGCGCGTACGCCCTCCTTCACCACTTTCGCGACGCCGTCGAGATGGCTGAAGCAGATCGCAAGCTCCGAGGATGTGTTGACGATCGCGATCTTCGGCTTGGCCATGTCCTCGTCGGTGAGGCCCAGAGCGCGCCATTGCGCGCGGCGCACCGCCCAGAAGGACGTGCCGATCTCGTAGTTGCTGCGAAGTTTTCTTGTCATAAGCCCTCCCGCCCGCCGATGACGTCCGCGCGGATTCGATCCCGTCGTTGGGATGTTCCGTTCGGTCGACCTTCGGCGATCGCTCCGTCGAACTTGATGTTGACATGTCACGATAGGGGTGTCAATTTCGCTGCAACGGACAAGCGAGTTGGGTGGAAGCGGCAGGAGGGATGAGGATGACGATGAAACGTGCGCTTCGGTTTTGCGCGGCCCTGGGTTTCATGTTCGCGGCGGGACCGGGCTTCGCCGACACCGTCAAGGTCGGCATCGTCGGGACCTTCTCGGGACCCTTCGCGCGCTGGGGACAGCAGTTCCAGCAGGCGATCGAAGTCTATCAGAAGCAGCACGGCAAGAGCGTCAATGGGACCGATATCGAGGTGATCTACCGCGACGACGGCGGTCCGGATCCGGTCCGCGCCAAGCAGGTCGTGCAATCGCTGATCGTGCGCGACAAAGTGAATTTCCTTGGCGGCATCGTGTTCACGCCCAATGCGCTGGCGGTCGCCGATCTCGTCACCGAGTCGAAAGTGCCGACCGTTTTGTTCAACACGCCGACCGCTGTCGTCACGCGCAAGTCGCCCTATTTCGTGCGCGTCAGCCACACGCTTCCCGAGGTCGCCGGCCAGATCGCCAAATGGGCCGGACAGAACAAGGTCAAGCGCGTCGTGACCGCGGTCTCCGACTATGCCGCTGGCTACGACGCCGAGGCGGCGTTCACCGAGACGTTCAAGGCGGGCGGCGGCGAAGTGCTGGAATCGATCCACATTCCGCTGTCGACCACCGATTTCGCGCCGTTCTTCGAACGCATCGCGCAGGACAAGCCCGACGCGCTGTTCATTTTCGGGCCCGGCGGGCCGCCGACCGTCGGCATGATCAACACCTGGGCGGCGCGCCTGAAGCCTGAGGGAATCCAGCTTCTCTGCACGGCCGAGACGCAGCAGATCGACTTGCCGAAGATCGGCAAGGCCGCGCTCGGCGTCGTTTCCGCCTTCCACTACACAGAGACGGTCGACAACCCGCTCAATAACGCGCTCAAGGCCGACCTCGTCTCGATGTTCGGGCCGGAGACGGTCCCCGATCTGGCGACCGTCGGCGCCTACGACGGCATGGATCTGATCTATCGCGCAGTCGCGAAGTTCGGCGCCGGCGTCACCGCGGACCAGGCGTTCAGCCTGTGGAAGGGTCTCGCCTTCGACAGCCCGCGCGGTCCGATGAAGATCGACGAGAAGGAGCGCGACATGATCCAGAACATCTACTTGCGCCGCGTCGAAGAGCGCGACGGCAAGCTCGTCAACATCAACATCGCGACCTTCCCGATGGTTCGCGACCCCTGGAAGGACGCGCATCCGCAATGACCAGCGCAAGGGCGAGGGCGTAAGAGGCGACGCATGGAATACGTCACCATCCTGCTCGACGGTCTGGCCTACGGAATGGTGCTGTTCATCATTTCGGTCGGCCTGACCGTGACCATGGGATTGATGCGGGTCATCAATCTCGCGCATGGCGCCTTCGCGATGATCGGCGGATACGCCGCCGCCGCCTTGATTCAGGCCGGCGCGCCGTTTGCGGTTGCGCTCGCCCTCGCGACGCTCGGCGTCGCCGCGCTAGGCGCGCTCGCTGAGTTGCTTCTCTATCGGCCCATCTACCGCAAGGGCGAGTTGTCGCAATCGCTTATGACCTTCGGCCTGACCTTCGTCGTCATCGCCGCTCTGACCTCGATCTTCGGGCCGGGAGTGCGCCCCATTCCCATTCCCTCCGCCCTCGACGGCATGATGAACCTCGGGTTCCGCGCTTATCCGACCTATCGCCTCTTCTTGATCGTCGTCGGGCTCGCCTTGATGGGCCTGCTGTGGCTGCTGATTGACGGGACGCTGTTTGGCGCGCGACTGCGAGCGGCGGTCGACAATCCCCGCATGTGCCAAGCCGTCGGCGTCAACGTGCGTCTCCTGTTCACTGTCGCCTTCGCGCTCGGCTGCGGCCTCGCCGCCTTCGGCGCGGTCGCGGGCGCGCAACTGATGCCGCTCGATTCGTACTATGCGCTGCGCTACCTCGTGCTGTTCCTCGTCGTGGTCGGCGTAGGCGGGCTCGGCAATTTCCGGGGATCGTTCGTGGCGGCCGTCGGCCTCGGCGTCGTCGACACCTTCTCGAAATATCTGGTCCCGAACGCCGCTCCCTATGTGTTCTATGGGCTCGTGGTTGCGCTGCTCCTGTGGCGCCCAGACGGCCTGATGCCCGCGCGGTCTGCGTCATGAGCGAGAGCGAAATCATCCGTCCCGTCGCGGCGCCCGCGAGGCCCGGACTTCCCTTGCTTGCGGGGCGGTTGCTGCCTTGGGCGGCCGTCATCGTCGTCTTCTTCGCGTTGCCAGACCGACTGACGCTGGGCGCGAACGTGTTCATCATGGCGCTGTTCGCGCTGTCGCTCGATCTCGCGGTTGGCTACGCTGGCATCGTCTCGCTCGGCCACGCCGCGTTCTACGGGATCGGCGCCTATGCGGCCGCGATATGCGCCATTCATCTCACCCCGGATCCCATCCTCGGCCTCGTCTTCGCGACGATCGTCGCGGCGCTGTTCGGCCTCGTCACCGGCATGCTCATCCTGCATACACGCGGCGTCACGCTGATGATGCTGACGCTGGCGATCGCTGCGCTGGCCGCCGAGACGGCCAATCAGGCGCATGCAATCACCGGCGGCGACGACGGCCTGCAGATGCCTGAACTCGAGCCGCTGCTCGGCCATTTCCATTTCGATCTGTGGGGCCGCACGGCCTATCTCTATTCGGCCGCGGTGCTGCTCGTGTGGTTCCTCATCAGCCGGCGCATCGTGCGTTCGCCGTTCGGCCGCTCGATCAGTGGCGTGCGCCAGAATGTCCGACGCATGCGCGCGATCGGAACGCCGGTATGGGGCCGGCTCGTCGCGACCTATGCGCTCTCCGCGGGCATAGCGGGGTCAGCGGGGGCGCTCGCCGCACAATCGACCGGGACGGTCGGCCTCAACGCGATGAGCCTGCTCGCATCCGGCACGGTGCTGATGGTGCTGGCGCTCGGCGGGATGGGACGGCTCTACGGCGCCTTCATCGGCGCGCTCGTCTACGTCGTGCTGCAGGATTTCGCCGCGGAGATGGATCCCTTCCGCTGGATGTTCGTCATCGGCGCGCTGATGATCGCGGTCGTGCTGTTCCTCGACGACGGGCTGATGGGCCTCGCGGACATCGTCGGGCGCCGCTTTTCCGGGCGCGTCCGATGACCGCTTCGTTCGCGACGGATCCGGTGCTGAACGTACGCGGCCTCAGCAAGACCTTTGGCTCGCTGCATGTCACGCGTTCGATCGATCTCGACCTCCACGCGGGGGCGCGCATCGGCCTCATCGGGCCGAACGGGGCGGGCAAGACGACCTTCGTCAACCTGCTGACGGGCGTCATTCCCGCCGACGCGGGTTCGATCGCACTCGACGGGCGCCCCATCGAGCGGCTGTCCGCCGAGCGGCGCGTGCGGCGCGGCCTGGTGCGCACCCATCAGCTCAACGCGCTTCTCCTGGAGGAAACGGCGGTCGACAACATCGCGATCGCCATCGCCGAACGCGACCGCAAAGCCTGGCGCATGTTGCGATACGGCGCCGCCTGGCGCGCCTGCGTCGAGGAGGCGCACGACTGGCTCCGCGAGGTCGGCCTCGCTCGCCTAGCCAATGGCCGCGTTTCGGAGCTCAGCTACGGCGATCAGCGCCTGCTCGAGATCGGCATTGCACTGTCCCTGAAGCCCCGTGTTCTGCTGCTCGACGAGCCCGCCGCCGGCGTGCCGTCGGGCGAGGCGCACGCGATCCACGCGATGATCGAGCGCCTGCCCAGAGATGTCGCGGTGCTGATGATCGAGCACGACATGGAGCTCGTTTTCCGCTTTGCGCGAGAGATCGTCGTGCTGGTGGCCGGGGGCGTCTATACGCGTGGCGCGCCCGCCGAAATCGCCGCCGACGAGCGGGTGCGCGCGGTCTATCTCGGGCGGAGCGCGGCATGAACGGGGCGCTCGACGTCGAGGGGTTGACCGCCGGGTACGGTTCGACCGTCGTTCTCGACAGTCTCTCCTTTTCCGTGCCCGCCGGCGGATCGCTGGCGGTGCTCGGCCGCAACGGCGTCGGCAAGACGACGCTGCTCAAATCGCTGATCGGATTCACGACCTTGCACAAGGGCGGCGTGCGACTCGACGGCCGCGCGATCGAGCGCATCGCGCCGTATCGTCGCAACCGGCTCGGTCTCGGCTATGTGCCGCAGGAGCGCGAAATTTTCGTCTCGCTGACGGTCGAGGAAAATCTGGCGATCTCACGGCGCGTCGGGGGTTGGTCGATCGACGACGTCTACGCGCTGTTCGCTTCGCTGAAAGAACGGCGCCGAAATCCCGGCGGCAAGCTCTCGGGCGGCGAGCAGCAGATGCTGGCGATCGGCCGCGCTTTGGTCGGCGCGCCGAAGATCCTTCTGTTCGATGAGCCGATGGAGGGGCTTGCGCCCGTGATCGTGGAATCGCTTTACGCCGCCCTGCGAGCGATCCGCGATTCGGGCCGCTCCACCATCGTGCTCGTCGAGCAGAAGGCGGAGCTCGCGTTGCAGCTCACCGAGCGCGCGATCGTGCTCGATCGCGGCCGCATCGTTCATCAGGGTCCGAGCGGCGATCTGCTCGCCGACGCCGCAACGCAGGCGCGACTGCTGGCGGTCGGTGAAACCGCGCACGAAGGAGTCCGACCGTGAAGATCGATCAGCTGTTCAGCGTCAGAGGTCTCAGCGTCGTCGTCACCGGCGGCGCATCGGGCATCGGCCGCGCGATCGCTGGCGCTCTCGCCGAGAACGGCGCGAAGGTCGCCCTGTTCGACCTGAACGCCGAGGCGGCGCAGGCGGCGGCGGAAGAATTGTCGCGCGACGGCGCCGACATCTCCTGGGTCGCGGTCGACGCGACCGACGCAGCCGCGCTCAAGAAAGCCTTCGCGGATGTCGCCGGCCGTGATGGGCTCGACGTCGTCTACGCCAACGCCGGCATCAGCGGGGGGCCCGGATTCCTGACCTTCGATCGCGAGCGCAATCCGCCGGCGGCAATCGAGGCGATCGCGCCGGATTTCTTCGATCGGGTCGTGTCCGTCAACCTGGGCTCGGTGTTCCGCACCATCCAGGCGGCGGTTCCGCATCTCAAGGCGCGTGGCGGCGGCCGCATTATCGTGACCTCGTCGATCTCCGCGACCCGCGTCGAGACGCTGGTGGGGACGCCCTACGTCGCCTCGAAGGCGGCGGTCGCGCAATTCGTGCGCCAGATCGCGCTCGAGCTGGCGCGCTATTCGATTGCGGTCAACGCCATCGCGCCGGGGCCGGTGGCCACTGGCATCGCGGGCGGCCGTTTGCAAGATCCGCAGACGCAAAGCCGCTTCGCCGAGCATTGCCCAATGCATCGCATCGGGACCCCCGACGACGTCGTCGGCGCCGCCCTGTTTCTCGCTTCGCCGTCAGCCCGCTTCATTACCGGCGCGGAAATCATGATCGACGGCGGCGTGACGCTCGGCATCGCGGATTGAACTTCGTCTTCCCTCAAGCAGGACCCTCGACATGAATCCGATAGCGAGCCTCGCCGAACCCGCCCGCGCCACCCCGATCGTCGGCCAATACGAAGTCGTCGTTCTCGGCGGCGGCCCTGCCGGCATCGCGGCGGCGACGGCGGCGGGACGCACCGGCCGCAAGACGCTGCTGATCGAACGCTACGGCTTTCTCGGGGGCATGGGCACAGCGGCGGGCGTCACCAATTTCTGCGGCCTCTACGCCAACGTCTACGGCGAGCACAAGCGCGTGGTTCACGGCGTCTCGACGGAATTCCTCGATCGCATCGACAAACTCGGCGGTCTCAACGCGCCGCATCTCTCGTTCCAGAACAAGATCCAGGCGCAGGCTTACGACACTTCGGCATACAAGGTGGCGGCCGACGAATTGCTCGCCGCCGCCGGCGTCAAAATTCTCTATCACGCGCTGGCGGTCGGCGCGCTGACCGAGGAGGGCCGCGTGAAGGCGCTGTTCCTCGAGACGAAGGAAGGGCGCGCGGCGGTGCGCGGCGACATGTTCATCGATTGCTCCGGCGACGGCGATCTCGCGGCCTGGGCGGGCGCGCCTTTCGAAAAAGGCGACGGCCACGGCGGCATGCTCTATTCCTCAATGCTCTTCCGCATCGCCAACGTCGATCCCGAGCGCGCCGGCCGGGCGTGGGAGATCATCCCCAAGCTGATGAACGAGGCCGAGCGCACAGGCGCCAAAAAATTCCCGCGCAAGGGCGTCATCGTGCGGCCGCAGCGCGATCCGACGGAGTGGCGCGCCAACTGCACGCAGGTCAAACGGACCGACGGCGGTCCGCTCGACGCACTCGATGTCGAGGAACTCACGGAGGGTGAGATCCAAGGCCGCCGCCAGGCCTGGGACGTGTTCGACTTCATCAAGGCCAACACACCAGGATTCGAGCGCGCCTACATTGTCGAGCTCGGCCCGCAACTCGGCGTGCGCGAGACTCGCCGCATCACCGGCGCCTATCAGCTCACCGAGGCGGACGTGCTCGGCTGCGCCGATTTCGACGACAGCATCGGCGTCAACGGATGGCCGGTCGAGGCGCATGTCGCCGGCGACATCGTGATCAAGTTTCCACCCATCCCCGAATCTCGCGGTTACTGCCATCTACCCTACCGCATGATCGTGCCGCAGGGCCTCAGCAATCTCTTCGTCGCCGGCCGCTGCGCCTCGATGACCCATGACGGCCAATCGGCCGCGCGCGTCTCCGGCGGTTGCTTCGTGATGGGCGAGGCGGCGGGGACCGCGGCCGACATCGCGCTGGCTTCCGCCGCCCCGCCCGATCGGATCGACGTCGCGCTTCTCCGCTCGCGCTTGGTCGCCAATGGCGCTTATCTGGGTTAGGCGGAGCTTGGGGGCGCCTGCTGGGCGCCGGCTAATCATCGAGCCGATCCGAGATCGGCATCGGTGACGAAAGTGTGACGCTGATCGCTCGGCGCAGGTTCGGCGAACCTGCGGGGACTATTAGCCGCGATTCAAACGTCAGATTTGATCAACCAGATGACTCTTGCGCCAGTTCCGAAACTCCGCAGTTGTTTCATCATCGGGAGGATAGAGGCCG
>DASXGX010000110.1:0-108005 GCA_036488815.1 Roseiarcus sp. | reverse complement strand
CCCCATGCAAAAAAAGCGGCCCTCGAGGGCCGCTTCTATCGCCGAGCCTCAGGCGTCTTCCGCCGGTTTCTCGATGCCTTCGCCCAGCGCGTATCGGACGAAGCCGGCGACCGAGATCGGCGCGCCGACCGTCTTTTCGGCTTCCTTGATCGCTTGCGCGACGCTTTTTGCCGGGTCATGGACATAAGGCTGATCGAGCAGGCAGACCTCCTTGTAGAAGGTCTTGAGGCCCGATTCGACGATCTTCTCGATCACGTTTGCCGGCTTGCCGGCGTTCTTCTCCATGAGCACCGCGCGCTCGCGCGCGACCGTCGCGGGGTCGATCCCGGCGGCGTCGAGCGCAACCGGGCTTGCGGCGGCCACATGCATCGCGACCTGCCGTCCAAGCGCGCTGAGCTTCGCGCGATCGCCGGAGGATTCGAGCCCGACGATGACCCCGATGCGGCCAAGCCCGTCGGCGACCGAGCCATGCACGTAGTGGCCGATCGCGCCTTCGGCAACCCTGAGGCCCTGCGCGCGGCGCAAGGTCATGTTTTCGCCAATGGTCGCAATGGCGTTGCCGATCGCCTCGCTCACCGTGCCGCCGCCCGGATAGTGAGCGCCGAGCACGATCGCCGCGTCGACATCGGGCGCGTGGTCGAGCGCAACCGCGAGCACGCCGCGCACCAAAGCCTGGAAGTCGTCGTTGCGGGCGACGAAGTCGGTCTCCGAGTTCACTTCGACGACGACGCCGAAGTTGGCTTCGACGGCGACGCCGACGAGACCGTCGGCGGCGACGCGGCCGCTCTTCTTGGCCGCCTTCGCCAGCCCCTTCTTGCGCAGCCAGTCGATGGCCGCCTCGATGTCGCCGCCGGTCTCCCCCAGCGCGGTCTTGCAATCCATCATGCCCGCGCCAGTTTTCTCGCGCAGGTCCTTCACCAGCGCGGCGGTAATGTTGGCCATCTTGGTCCTCGACAGATTGGCGGCGCGCCGGAAGGCGGCGAAGCCGCTAGGTGATCGTCATACATACGCAAGGCCCGGCGCTGCCGCCGGGCCTCGACTTCCAGCGATCCGCAGCGGCGAATTACGCCGCGGCGAGCAACCCGCGAGCCTGATCGATCCAGTTGTCCCGGGTGATGCGGCCGTTGAACCTGAGGTCGGCGTCGAGCTTCTCGGCTTCCTCGGCGGTCATCGCGGCGAGCTGCCAATAGTGGAAGACGCCATGTTCGTTGAGCTTCTTGACGATCTGGGGGCCGACGCCGGTCAACTTGGCGAGATCGTCGGGCGCGCCGCGCGGGGCGGCGAGCAGTTCGAAGCGGTCGGTCGTGGAAGCCTCGACCTCGCCGGCCTCGGGCAGCGGCTCGACCGGCGCTTCGGCCTCGCCGAGGTCGACGCCCGCCGACCCCTGGCTTCGGGAAATGCCGTCGATCGCGGCCCGCGCCATCAGGTCGCAATAGAGCAGGATCGCCCGGCTGGCGTCGTCGTTGGCCGGGATCGGGAAGGCGACGCCGTCCGGATCGCTATTGGTGTCGAGGATCGCGATGACAGGGATCTTGAGGCGGTTGGCCTCCTTGATCGCCAGCGCTTCCTTGTTCGTGTCGATCACGAACACGATGTCGGGCACGCCGCCCATCTCCTTGATGCCGCCGAGCGCCTTCTCGAGCTTCTCGCGCTCGCGCGACAGCATCAGGCGTTCCTTCTTGGTGAGGCCCTTGGCGCCTTCGCCGAGCATCTCGTCGAGCTTGCGCAGCCGCGCGATCGAAGCGGAGATGGTCTTCCAGTTGGTGAGCATGCCGCCCAGCCAGCGGGAGTTGACGAAGTACTGCGCCGAGCGGCGAGCCGCCTCGGCGATCTCCGTCGCCGCCTGGCGCTTGGTGCCGACGAACAGGACGCGGCCGCCCTTGGCGACGGTGTCCGAGACGACCTTCAGCGCCTGGTGCAGCAGCGGCACGGTCTGCGCGAGATCGATGATGTGGATGGAGTTGCGCACGCCGTAGATGTACGGCGACATCTTCGGGTTCCAGCGATGCGACTGATGGCCGAAATGCGCTCCCGATTCGAGGAGCTGGCGCATGGTGAAATCAGGCAGAGACACTGCGTATCCTTTCCGGTTAGGCCTCAGCGGATCGATGAGGCGGAGATGTCTCCGCCACCGGAGCGAGCCCTTGGAACAGGGCGCGCAGAAAATCCGCCTGTGGAATGGCCGCGCATATAGAGGAGGGCGGAGCGAAAGGCAAGCGCGCGCAACGCCGCCGCGCGGTGGCGCGGGATCCGGACTGGGTCGGCGATCGACCGGCGGAACCATCGAAAAAAAGTGGTATAGTGACGGAGCTTGCAGAAGGACCGGCCGACGTCTGAGTGAGGCGGCGCTTGGCATACTGGAACCACGAATTTCAGCGAATCCGCTCGCCGATTTTGGGCTACGCCCTTTCGGTCGTATCCGTCGCGATCGCCCTTGGCCTTGGTCTCGCTTCCCAGTATTACCAGCTCCACGACGTGGCGCTGCCGCTTTTTACTGTGGCTATCGCCTGCACAGCCTGGTACGCGGGAACGTGGCCCTCCGTCCTGGCCGTTTTATTGTCCTCAGTCTGCTTCGATTACTTTTTTACAGAGCCGCTTCACTCGTTCGATATTTCCGTCGAGGAGCTGCCCTACTATTTCATTTTCGTCGCATGGGCCGGAATTGTCGCCTCGTTCAACGCTGTTCGACGCCGTATCGAGGACAGCCTTCGTCAAGCCCGCGATAACCTTCAGGCCGAGGTGCAACGGCGCCGGCTCCGGGAGGACGAAATTCGCAAATTGAACCAGGAACTCGGCAGGCGCGCCGCGGAACTCGAAGCGTCCAACAAGGAATTGGAATCCTTTGCCTATTCCGTCTCCCACGATCTGCGGGCGCCGCTTCGCCACATGGTCGGGTACTCGGAGCTGCTGCAGCGACAGGCGTCGTCCTCGCTGGACGAGAAAAGTCAGCGGTTCTTACGGACGATTCTCGACTCGGCGAAAAGGATGGGCAATCTGATTGACGACCTGCTGGCGTTTTCTAGGATCGGACGCGTCGAGACCAAAAAGAGCGACGTAGACTTGGCGCAGCTCGTCAAGGAGGTCGTGGCGGAAATCGGGCAGGACACGAAGGGCCGGGACGTTGCCTGGAAGATCGGCGCGCTGCCGGTCTGCCACGGCGACCGTTCGATGTTGAGGTTGGTCGTTGTCAACCTTGTTTCCAACGCGGTCAAATTCACGCGCATGCGCACGCCGGCCGTAATCGAGATTGGGTATGTCGAGCGGAATAAAAGCGAAGTCGAGGTGTTCGTGAGGGATAACGGCGCCGGCTTTGACATGCAGTATGCAAACAAACTGTTCGGGGTCTTTCAACGTCTGCATCTCCCCGAACAGTTCGAAGGCACCGGAATAGGCCTCGCCACCGTCTGGCGCATCATCCACCGCCATGGCGGTGAGGTCCGGGGCGAGGGGGTGGTCGACAAAGGCGCGACCTTCACCTTCTCGCTTCCAAAAGCACAACATACTGCGGAAAGGACGGCGAACGCTCCATGAGCAATTTAGGACGCATCCTGATCGTCGAAGACGATCCGAACGACGTCGAGCTGACCTTGACGGCTCTGACCGACTACAACCTCGCCAACGAGGTGGTGATCACCCGCGACGGACAACAAGCGCTCGATTACCTCTACTGCCAAGGCGAATACGCCAGCCGCTCAACCGGCAATCCCGCTGTGATGTTGCTCGATCTCAAGTTGCCGAGGGTCGACGGACTGGAAGTCTTGCAGCGAATAAAATCCGACGAACACCTGAAGAGGATACCCGTGGTGGTGCTGACGTCATCCCACGAGGAAAAGGACATGATGCGGAGCTACGATCTTGGGGTGAACGCCTATGTCGTGAAGCCGGTCGATTTTCACGAGTTCGTCAACGCGGTGAAGGAACTCGGCGTGTTCTGGGCGGTCATCAACGAGCCGCCGCCGGGCAGCGTGGCAAAGTGACATCTTCTCTTCGGATTCTGTTGCTGGAGGATGACGCGCATGACGCGGAGCTCATGCAGGAACTCCTTGAAGCCAATCATTTCGTCTGTGAAGTAACCCGCGTACAGACTCGCGCCGAGTTCGTCGCAGGTCTCGAGGACCCTCAAATCAACCTCATTCTCGCGGACTACAAACTTCCTTCCTTCGACGGCCTGTCCGCATTGAGGCTCGCGCTCAACGCCCGCGCCGATGTGCCCTTCATCTTCGTTTCCGGGTCGCTCGGGGAAGAAGTCGCGATCGAGTCGGTTAAAATCGGAGCTACCGACTATGTCGTGAAGTCGAGACTGTCCAGACTGGCGCCCTGCGTCGAACGCGCGATGCGCGAAACCCGAGAACGCGCCAACCGTAAGAAAGCCGAGGAGGCGTTTCGCCGCAGTGAGATGTATCTGGCGGAGGCGCAGCGGCTGAGTCGCACAGGGAGCTTCGGCTGGGAGCCGGCGAGCGGGCGAATCACCTGGTCGGACGAGACTTATCGGATATTCGAATGCGAGCCTGCGACAGAGCCGACCGCTCAGCTCGTGCTTGACCGAACGCATCCGGAGGATCGCCTGCGTCTGCGGCAAATCATCGATTGCGCCTCGATCGAGAAGAGCGCGTTTACTTGCGAGCATCGCCTGCTGATGCCCGGCGGCTCGGTCAAATACGTTCGAGTCGTGGGCCATCCCTCAGCCGGAGAGGAAGCGGGGAGTTTCATCTTCGTTGGGGCGGTGATGGATGTCACCGAGCGCAAGCGCGCCGAAGACGAGCGCGAAAGATTGCGCCAGCTCGAGGCGGAGCTCGCCTATATGGACCGCGTCAGCATGATGGGAGAGCTGGCCGCCTCGCTGGCTCATGAAATCAAGCAGCCGATCGCCGCCGCGGCCCTCAGCGCGCAGACCTGCATGCAATGGCTCCGTCGTGACCCACCCGACATGACGAACGCCTCCGAGGCGGCTTCGGCGACGGTCACTTTCATGATGCGCGCCGGCGGAATCATCGACCGCGTGGGTTCGCTTTATCGGCGCGGCACGCCGGTGCGGGAAGCGGTCGACCTCAATGAAATCGTTCGCGAGATGAGCTTGTTGCTGGGCGAGACGGCGAAGCGCAACGCTGTTGCGATCCGGATCGACCTCGATCCGGAGCTTCCGACGACGACAGCAGATCGCGTCCAAGTTCAGCAGGTCTTGATGAACCTGATGCTCAACGGCGTCGAGGCGATGCAAGATACCGGCGGTGAACTGACCGTCGCCTCGAGGAGGACCGAGGATGGTCACGTGTTGATCTCAGTGAGCGATACGGGCGTCGGGCTCTCGAACGATGAAGACAGCCGCATTTTTGAGGCCTTCTTCACCACGAAACCGCGCGGCACCGGCATGGGGCTGTCCATCAGTCGGCGCATCATCGCGTCTCATGGCGGCCAATTGTGGAAAAGCCCCGGTGTAGGACGGGGTGCGACCTTTCAGTTCACGCTGCCCGTCGCGGCGACAGCATCTATGGCGGCGAGCCCGTAGAGCAGGCTTGGTCCATCACGGCTTCAGCGCGATTTTCCCCGTCCGGCCGGGCTGAGCGCTCGCGCGTGCGGCGGCCGCCGCCTCGGCGAGGGGGAAGGCCTGTTCTACCGGCAGCTTCAGTTCGCCGCTCGCGGCCATCCGCACGAGATCGCCGATCATTCGACCGACTTTGTCGCGATCGCCGGTCCGCTTCGCCACCCAGAAGCCGGTCACCTTGGCCTGTTTGAAGATGAGGTCGCCGGGGTTGAGAACCATCGGCTTGCCCGCCATGGCGCCGAAGGTCATCAGATGGCCGCCTTCGGCGAGGATGTGGAGCATCTGGCCGCTCTCCTCGCCGCCTACGGAATCGAGTCCGGCGACGATCGGCGCGCCGCCGGTGATCGCCTTGACTTTCGCCTGCCAGCCGGCCTCGCTCGTCGAGACCGCATCGCCGACGCCGAGCGCGGCGAGTTCGGCGACGCCGGCCTCCCGCCGCACGAGATTGACGACGCGCACGCCGCGCGCCTTCGCGATCATCGCCAGCGTCTTGCCGACCGCGCCGGTCGCGGCGTTCTGGATCATCCATTGGCCCGGTTGAAGCGCGAAGTCCTCGAGCGCCATGAGAGCGGACAGGGGCATCGCGCAGAGCTGGCAGGCGATTTCGTCGCTCACCGTATCGGGCACGGGCACGGCTCCGCGCGCCGGGGCGACGAAATATTCGGCCCAGGCGTTCGCGAGGCCGGCCATCGTGACGCGCTGGCCGAGCGCCGGCGCCGAGACGTCCGGCCCGTGCGCATCGACGACGCCGAGCGCCTCGGTGCCGCCGACCGCGGGCAGCGGCGGCTTGTAGCCATACTCGCCGCGAATGGTGGAGAGGTCGTGATTGTGTATCGGCGACAGCGTCAGCCTGACGCGGATCTCGCCGGGGCCGGGTTCCGGGACCGGACGTTCGCCAAGATGAAGCACCTCGGCCGGATCACCGAACCGGTCGTAAACGACGCATCGCATGAGACACTCCTTGCCTTGCTCCGCCTCGGCGGCCCGACTGGTGAGCGCGGTCTTTGTGGCGAAATCTCCCTGGCGCCCATATCCGCGCCGACTGCGCGCGCTGGCAAGCCTAATTTGTCGCTGAGCGACAAGCCGCGCGACGTGAGGCGCCGATATGGATCTGATGGATCTGATGGTCCTGGCGGCTTGTCGCGACGGGTCGCAATAGCGCCGTTACGCGCCTCGGCTCACTGGAACAACCTGCGCGCCACCACTTTGGTGACGCTGGCTACGTTCACGGATTCAATCGCCTTCACGTACTGATTGGAGTAAAAATGCCGGATCATCGCGTACCGGCCCGAGATCGATCCGTCGAAACTCAACGCGAACGACCTTGGACTAACGCGCACGATGCGCGCCTCCACCGCGCTGTTTCCGATCCGACATTCTATCGCGGCGCCGCTCGGGGCGGGGGCGACGCCGGCGACTTGCGCGCCGGAAATGGAAATGTCGATCAGTTGGCGCAAATGACTCGCGCCACCGACCGTGAGCGTAACGAGATCGTTCGCCTCGAAGCGCTCGGCCTTCCGTCGTCGGGGCTGCTCGATGCAGACGAAGCAAGCGAGCAACAGAATGATGGAATTGTACCAACTCCAGAACAGCGCCAGCACGCCGAATTCGACGCCGTCGCCGCGCACGTGGAGGTGGAACGCGTAGCCGATCGACGCGATGGTCAACAAGAGAAGCGCGCCGAAGATCCTGAGCAGCGGCCACTCGACGAATCGACGGCCTCGATCGCCGCCCTTGGCGGTCACGTGGAACTTCTGCCCCTGCGGCTTCAACAGGCCTGCCAGGACCGCCTTGATGATTTCCGGCGCCGCAATGAGGTGGCAGACGTCCGACATGATCGGGATCTGCCGCCCTCGCGTCAGCCAACTCATCGTCAGTGTGCTCCAAATGAAATACGGCAGGAAATAATTGGCGGCGTCTCCCATGTCGGCGCGCATCGACCGGATGCCCAGCAGCAGATAGAGAATTGGCACGATCAGGCCCATCAGCTTGGCGGGATAGACAGTCGTCCAGTTGAGGAAGCTTTCGACGAGCGACAGCCGGTCGATGAAGGTCAAAGAGCTTCTGCGGGACAACGGGCCGCTGCGTCCGCGCGCGATCTGCATGAATCCGAGGCACCAGCGGCTGCGCTGGGTGACGTATTCCTTGAGACCCTCGGGCGCGAGCCCTAGGGATAGCGGCTCGTTCAAATAGACGGTCCTGAACCCGGTTTCCTTCATCCGCAAGGTGAGGAGATAGTCCTCGGTGACGGAATCGGTCGGGAAGCCGCCGATCGCGCGCAACGGCTCGAAGCGAATGATCGACGACGTGCCGCAACAGAAGGCCGTCGACCAGGCGTCCTTGGCCGGCATAGCGACGTCGAAGAAAAATCTCTGATCGTCAGGCCATACGCGCGATGCAAGCAGATTGGTTTGGATCGGGTCCGGATTGATGAAGTGCTGCGGCGTCTGGACGATTCCGACGCCATCGTCGTGAAACAGCGTCATCGCCCGTGATAGAAACTCCGGCGCGGGGACGAAGTCGGCGTCGAGGATCGAGATGAATTGCGGCGGATTGGGCAATTGCGCGACTTTCGCCAAGGCGTAGTTGATGTTGCCCGCCTTGGCGTCCGCATTGTCCGGCCGAGCGATGTAGCCGCAATTGAGGTTCTCGCACAAAGCGCGCAACCACGGCCGCCCGCCGTCGTCGAGCATCCAGACCCGGTAGTTCCGGTAGTCCATCCCCTGGGCGCCGACGATCGTGCGCTCCAGGATGCTTTCGTCTTCGTTGTACGAGCAAATGAAGACATCGATCAGCGGCCGCTGCGGCAGCGCGTCGAGCCATCCGGCGTTGCGGTCTGCTTCCGATGAACGATCCCGGGTGCGGGACAACAAGACCAGCGACAGCGCCGTCGCAGCGACTCCACCCGATTCGACGACCAAGAAAATCAAGCCGACGGCAAAATCGAGCGTGAAGCCCGCTGACGGCAACGTCGACGTCGCGCGCCATAGGAAGTAACGCGCGAGGAGGGCGAGACTGACAGCCGTCATTCCCATTCGCAGCGGCGCCGACTCGCGTCGCACGCTCGCCGCGAAGACGAGGCTGGCGCCCAGCAGAGCCAACGTCGGCCAAAATGCGCCAAGCAGTTCAGTCGGACCGACCTTAATCACGCCGCAAGCCCAGAGCGAGCGCGTCCGCCGCGGTTGCGTCGGCGTCAGCAGCGCCGTCTTCGAATGTAACTCGGCCCGTTCGCCCGACGCTGCAGTCGCCGCTCTCCGCGATCGCCGGGACCGCGATGGTCACGTGATAGGCTTCCTTGAGCAACGAACTCGGCAAAATCGCGAAATTGGCTGGCGCGCCGGCGCTTCCAGTCAGATTGACCACCGAGCCGACATAGGATCGGCCGCCCGTGGACGGACGAAAGGTCGCGTGGCTACCGACTTGAAGACGATTGTAGACCGACTCGCTGACGTTCGCCGTGACGACGGCGCTGGCGCAGTCGAGCAGGCGGACGAGATCCTGGCCGCTGCTGACATGCTCGCCGGGCGATGTAAGAACCTCCCAGACGCGACCGCTCACCGGAAGCGCGACCTCTACGTCCGAACGCATTTGGTAGCGCGCTTCCTCGTCCGCGACAGCGGCACGCATTCGGCCGAGCGCGGCGTCGTGCGCCTGCAGGTCCGCCGTGAGGTTGCCGACGCGCAAACGCATTTCGTCGGCGCGCTGGGCGGAACTCGGTCGATCGTTGTAGCTGTCGCCGAGGAAGGCGCCGCGCTTGGCGGCGTCGAGTTCGACCGACGCTTCCTCGAAATGCAGGCGCGCGCTCTCGGCGCTCTCGGCGGCGACGATCTTGTCACGCCGCAGGCGCCCCAGTTCGGCCTGCGTCACCGCGCCCGCTTTCATGAGAGCCTCGGCGCGCGTCAAGGCGGCGTCCGCTTCTTCGTTGCGCGCAGAAGCGGCCTTGATGTCGTGGCTCAAAGCGCCGATGCGCGCCTCGAGTTCAAGGACGCGCCCTTCGGTGAACTGCTGTGTTTGTGCGGTGAGGTCCTCAAGGCTCGCCTGCGCCAGTTCGCGCTGGCGCACGAGTTTCGGCCGCTCGTCTTCGAGATCGCCAAGCTGGCGGCGCAGATCGTCGAGGCGGCTGCGGTCGGCCTTGTCGTTATGGATGCGGAGAACCGGGGCGCCTTTGTCCGTTGACCACGCCCTCAGTTCATTCGGCGCCGCCGCGACCACGCCGTCGATCGGCGAGCGGACGGTCACGATCCTCGAATTGACCACCGCTTCGACGCTGGAAGCGAGGAGAAGCGTCTGCAGGGGCATCCAGCCGAAGACGACGAGCAGGGCCAGCCCGACGCCCGCCTTCAGCAGCCGACCAGGCGGGATGCGCGAGAGGAGACTGCGCCTCCGCATGCTTTCGGCATCCCGCGACGGCTTTTCAGTGGATCCGGCGCCGTCAGGCGGCGCTTCCACGAACGCCTGAATGAGAGCTGACCGCATGCCGTGAACGCCCTGGGCCGCATCGTGTCCGTCCCGAGGGTGGGTCTGACCCTCGGCGGGACCGACGGCGGCGGCCGGCGCGCGCTGAACCGATTGCTCGCCCGGCTCCGGAGCTGGAACAAAGACCGCTGGCTTACTCGACGTAAGATTTTTCATGAAAAATCCACGCACGCGAAGTTTCAACGAGTTGTTGGTCGGCGAACCGACACGCACGTCCGCAAGGCTACATAAAATGTGCTTCTAACGGCCCTGTAAGCGCGCAGTTCGATATTGCAGCTAAACCGTATTTGAGCCTGATATTTTCGGGATGCCTCTTGGTCAGAAGGAGGCTAACGCTGCTGAGTTAATGTGCATTTACGGCAATGCGTAGAAACGCCAGATCTACAAGTATGATGAAGAAATTCTTCTTATCTCTTGGAGAGTGAACTTCGAGATGGATTTCCTAGACTTCGCCGGTTCGCAAGTCTTGGAAGTCCGCTTGGGCCTTCCGCTGCGCTTCGCGGCTTGCCGTCAAATATCCACCTTCCGCTGAACGCCGCTACACGTGCTCGACCGCAATGACGCCGCTGACCGCCTTCAGCGCGCCCGCCATCGCGGCGTTGACGGCGTAGCGGCCGGGCAGCTTCACTTCGACCTCGCCCTCGCGCGGACCCATCATCACCACGAGCCATACCTCGCCCTCGCCCTTCGCGCGCAGGCGCTCCTCGATCGAGGGCAGCGGCGCTTCGTCGCGCACGAAGACGCGCAGACCCTTGTGAACCTTGGCGGCGGCCTGGTTGAGCGATTCGACGTGGACGATCCGCGCGCGCACGTCCTCGCCCTCGAGGTTCGCCTGGAGGGTGACGAGGACGTCCGAGCCCTTTTCAAGCATATCGCGGTATTGGTTGAGCCCTTCCTGGAAGATGATCGCTTCATATTGGCCGGTAGGGTCGGAGAGCTGGATGACGCCCATCTTGGAACCGCTCTTGGTGCGCCGCTCGGCACGATCGAGCACGCTGGCGCCGAGGCGGGCGGTCGTCGCGCCGGCGCGCACGGAACGGACGAATTCGGCCCAACGCGTCGCGCGCAGCCGCTTGAGCGCCGTATCGTAGGCTTCGAGCGGGTGGCCGGAGAGGAAGAAACCGACCGCGTCGAATTCGCGCCGGAGCCGTTCCGTCGCCGGCCAGGGATCGGCGCGCACTTTGAGCGGCGCGCTCTCGACTTCGCCGAACAGAGCGTTCTGTCCTGACGCGCGCTCCTGGGCGTTGCGGTTGGCGACCGCAAGGATCGGCTCGATGGCGGCGAAGGCGACGGCGCGCTCGGGCTCGAGTTCGTCGAAGGCGCCGGCCGCCGCGAGACTTTCGAGCGTCTTCTTGTTGACGGCGCGAGGGTCGAGCCGCGCCGCCAGATCGTTCAGCGACGCGAACGGCCGTCCGTCGCGTGCGGCGACGATCGCCGCCGCCTGGCCCTCGCCGACGCCCTTGATCGCGCTCAGCGCATAGGCGATCGAGAGCGTGCCGGAAGCGTCCTGGCGCACGTCGAAATCGACGTCGGAGCTGCTGGCGGAGGGCGGGGCGACCTTGATGCCGAGCCGCTGCGCCTCGGCGCGAAATTCCGCCAGCTTGTCGGTGTTCGACTTGTCGAGCGTCATCGAAGCGGCCAGGAACTCGGCGGGGTGGTTCGCCTTGAACCAGCCCGTCCAGTAGGCGATCAGCGCATAGGCCGCCGCGTGGCTCTTGTTGAAGCCGTAGTCGGCGAATTTGGCGAGCAGATCGAAGATCTCGTCCGCCTTGGCCTTGTCGATGCCGCGCTCGATCGCGCCTTGGACGAAGCGGGCGCGCTGCGAGTCCATTTCCGCTTTGATCTTTTTGCCCATCGCGCGGCGCAGCATGTCCGCTTCGCCCAGCGAATAGCCGGAGAGATCGCGCGCGATCTGCATCACCTGTTCCTGGTAGATGATCACGCCGAAGGTTTCGCGCAACGTCGGCTCCATCATGGGATGGATATAGTCCGGCTCCTCCTGGCCGAGCTTGCGTGCGCAATAGGTCGGGATGTTCGCCATTGGGCCCGGGCGGTAGAGGGCGACAAGAGCGATGATGTCCTCGAACCGGTCGGCGCGCATTTCCGCGAGCGCCTTGCGCATGCCGGCGCTTTCCACCTGGAACACGCCGATCGTCTCGCCGCGTCCGAGCATCTCGTAAGTCTTGGGATCGTCGAGCGGGATCTTGCCGAGGTCGACCTCTATGCCACGCCGCTTGAGGAGGTTCTGCGCCGTCCGCAAGGTCGTCAGCGTCTTGAGGCCGAGGAAGTCGAACTTTACGAGGCCGGCCGGCTCGACCCATTTCATGTTGAACTGGGTCGCCGGCATGTCCGACTTCGGATCGCGATAAAGCGGCACCAGCTCGACCAGCGGCCGGTCGCCGATGACGACGCCGGCGGCGTGGGTCGACGCGTTGGAATAGAGGCCCTCGAGACGCTCGGCGATCGCCAACATCTTGGCGACCTTGGGATCGGCGCTCGCCGCCTCCTGCAGACGCGGTTCGTCCTCCACCGCCTGCTTCAGCGTCACCGGCTTGGCGGGATTCTGCGGCACCAGCTTGGCCAGCTTGTCGACCTGGCCGAGCGGCATTTCGAGCACGCGCCCGACGTTGCGCATCACCCCGCGGGCGAGGAACGAGCCGAAGGTGATGATCTGCGCGACGCGATCCTCGCCGTAGCGGCGGCGGACGTACGCGATCACCTCGTCGCGCCGGTCCTGGCAGAAGTCGATGTCGAAGTCCGGCATCGACACGCGCTCGGGGTTGAGGAAGCGCTCGAACAGCAGGCCGAAGCGGATGGGGTCGAGGTCGGTGATCGTCAACGCATAGGCGACCAGCGAACCGGCGCCCGAGCCGCGGCCCGGTCCGACCGGAATGCCCTGCGCCTTGGCCCATTTGATGAAGTCCGAGACGATCAGGAAGTAACCCGGAAACTTCATGCGCGCGATGACGTCGAGCTCGAACTCCAGGCGCTGGCGATAGTCCTCCAGCGTCACATTAGGCGCGCAGCCGTAGAGCCCGAGGAGCCGATCGAGTCCCTCGTGGGCCTGCCGGCGCAACTCCTGCTCCTCGTCGACCTGTTCGCCGCCGGGAACGGAGAAGCGCGGCAGGATCGGCTTGCGCGTCAGCGGCCGATACGCGCAGCGCATCGCGATTTCGACGGTGTTGTCGGTCGCCTCCTTGAGATCGGCGAACAGCGCCAGCATCTCGCCTCGCGTCTTGAAGCGATGTTCCGGCGAGAGGCGTCGCCGCTCCGGCGTCGCCACCAGCGCGCCCTCGGCGACGCACAGAAGCGCGTCCTGCGCCTCGTAGTCGCCGGGACCGGCGAAATAGGGCTCGTTCGCCGCGACCAGGGGCAAGCCGTGCGAATAGGCGAAGTCGATCAGCGCCGGCTCGAGCGCACGTTCGCTGTCGAGGGCGTGGCGCTGGAGTTCCACATAGAGACGCCCGTCGAACAGGGGCGCGAGGCGCTTCAGCCTCGCCGCGGCGAGTTCGGGAAGGTTCATCGCCAGCGCGCGATCGATCGGACCAGCCGGCCCTCCGGTCAGCGCGATCAGGCCGTCGACCTCGCTCAGCGCATCGAAGCCCACATGCGGCTCGTCGCCGTCCTTCGGATTGAGCCAGACCTGCGAGGCGAGACGCATCAGGGCGCGATAGCCGGCCTCGCTCTGCGCGATCAGCACGAGCGGCGCGCGCGCCATCCGCGTTTCCGCGAGCCGCGAGGCGGAAGCCGGCGCGTCGCCGAAATCGACCGTGATTTGCGCGCCGATGATCGGCTGCACGCCCGACTTCGCCAGCTTCTCGGAAAATTCCAGCGCGCCGAAGAGATTGTTGGCGTCCGTGATCGCCAAGGCGGGCATCGAATCGGCCTTGGCGAGCTTGGCCAGCGATTCGATCGTCAGCGCCCCTTCGCGCAGCGAATAGGCGCTGTGCACATGCAAATGCACGAAACCGACGGCTTTGAGTATCGACGAATCCATGGGCGCTCCGCTCGCGGCGTCATTGTGGCCGCTTGGGGCCGCCGGGTCGAGATGGCGTCGCCGGTTTGACGGGGAAAATGCAGCTTGCCTCTCGCGCGCGGCGACGCATAAAGTCCGCAAGGCCTCTGGGGGATGCAACGAGATGAGCCCGCCGTCGACCGCTTGGCGCGAACGGATCGATTCGGACGAGGAGGCGCGCTTCGCCCGCCAAGGCGAGCGGCTCGCCGCAGTGCACGTCGCCAAATCGGCCCGCTACGGGCCCGGGCGCCTCTTGCATCGCAAGCCCGTTCTGGGCGCTCAAGCGACGTTCGAGGTTTTGGCCGACTTGCCGACGGAGGCGAGGCATGGGATTTTCCGGACGCCGGGTCGTTATCCCGCCGTGGCGCGCTTGTCCAATGGCTCGTTCGACGTGCAGGCGAACGCCAAGGGCGACATTCGCGGCTTTGCCGTGAAGGTGCAGGGCGTCGCCGGCCCTTCCTCGCTCGGCGGTGTGACCGACCACCAGGATTTCCTTTTCATCAATCACGAGCTTTTCGCCTCGCGCACGAGCGACGAGTTCGTCGAACTCGTCGCCACAGCGGCCAACGGGCAGGGAGCCCTGTTGGTGCGGCTCTTTCGCACCTACGGACTGCGGGCCGCTCTCTCGCGGTTGAAGATGATGGCCGCCACGCTGGGGAAGCCGTTCTCGGGCTTCGCCACGGAGACCTTCAACACGGTGCTTCCCATCGCAGTCGGCCCTTACGCCGCCCGAGTACAGCTGTCGCCGGTGAAGCCGGCCCCGCCGACCCGAAAGGATTTTGAGGCCGACATGCGCGACCGTTTGGCCGCGGGGCCGATCGTCTATGACGTCGCATTGCAGTTCTTCGTCGACGAGGCGACGACCCCAATCGAGAATCCGACCGTGATCTGGCCCGAATCGCAATCGCCCTTTGTGAAGGTAGCGCGCCTGACCCTCATCGGCGCCGCGGACGACATTGAGGGAGCGGTCTTCGATCCCTGGGGAGGCCTCGCCGATCATCGCCCACTCGGCGAAATCATGCGGGCGCGCAAAGCAGCCTACTATCTCAGCCAGAAGCGACGCGGAGCCGCCTGAGAGGGCGTTGGCCCAATCCCAACGATTTGCGTTGACGACCCAGGGCGCGCAGGCGTGCCTTGCGCTGGCCCGCGGCCCGCCGTAAAGGGCGATGGGGCAGGGCGGCGAGACGCCCGACCAGAGGAGATTGTCACCATGTCGCACAAGATCCTTGTCGCGCAGGGAGGCGGTCCGACCGCCGTCATCAACCAGTCCCTGGTCGGCGTCGCGCTCGAGGCGCGACGGTTCGCCGGCGTCACGGCGGTGTATGGCGCCCTTCATGGCGTGCGCGGCGTCGTCAACGAGGATTTCGTCGATCTCGGCCAGGAGACGACCGCCAACCTGGAGGCGGTCGCCGCAACTCCCGCCGCCGCGCTCGGCTCGACGCGCGACAAGCCCGATCTCAAATATTGCCAGGAGATCTTCAAGGTCCTCGCGGCGCATGAGATCGACACCTTCCTCTACATCGGCGGCAACGATTCCTCCGACACGGTGCGCATCGTCGCCGAGGAGGCTGAGAAGGCCGGCCGACCGCTCCGCGCGATCCACATCCCCAAGACGATCGACAACGATCTCGCGGGCTTCGACCACACGCCGGGCTACCCCTCGGCGGCGCGCTTCGTGGTCCAGGCGTTCATGGGCGTCAATCTCGACAATGCGGCGCTGAGCGGCGTCTATTGCGCGGTCGTCATGGGCCGGCACGCGGGCTTCCTGACGGCGGCCTCGGCGCTGGCGCGCCGCTTCCCCGACGACGGTCCGCACCTCATCTATCTGCCTGAGCGCACCTTTGTGATCGACGATTTCCTCGCCGACGTGAAGGCGATTTACGAGCGGCATGGACGCTGCGTCATCGCGGCCTCGGAGGGCATTCACGACGCCAGCGGCGCCCCCATTCTCGAAAAGCTCTCCGGCGGCCTCGAGAAGGACGCGCACGGCAACGTGCAGCTCTCCGGCACCGGCGCGCTCGCCGATCTGCTTTGCGAGGAGATCAAGAGCAAGCTCGGCATCAAGCGCGTTCGCGGCGACACCTTCGGCTATCTGCAGCGCTCGTTCGTCGGCTGCGTTTCGGACGTCGACCAGAGCGAAGCGCGCGAGGTCGGCGAGAAGGCCGTCCAATACGCGATCGGTGCGGGCCGCAACGGCTCGGTGGCGATCCGCCGCGTCGCCAACTACGCGGTCGACTATCCCTTGATCGCGCTCGAGAGCGTCGCCGGCAAGACGCGGGTGATGGAGGACCGATACATCGCCGCGGCGGGCAACGACGTCACGCCGGACTTCCACGACTATCTGCGCCCGCTCCTCGGCTCAGGCCTGCCGGAAGTGCGGCGCCTGCGGGGAGCCAAGGTCGCGAAGGTTTCCAAATAGGCGGACTATCCCTTCTTGCGCAGTCCCAGGACGCTCAGTGCGAATTTCGCGGTGAGGCCCTGCACGAGGATCGAGAAGGCGACGACGCCGAAGGCGGCGACGAGGATGTCGTCGCGATAGGGCATCGAGGGCGGCAATGCGAGCGCGAGGGCGAGCGCGAGCGCGCCGCGCAATCCGCCCCACCAGAGAAAATGCAATTCCGCCCATGAAGCCGCCCAGCGGCTGCGGGCGAACAACAGAGCGACTGGATAGACGGTCGCAGCACGCCCGACGAGCGCCAGCGCGACGGCCACGGCGAGCGCCCCGAACGCCCGCGTCGGCGTTCTCGCCAGCGCCAGGCCGATCAGCAGGAACACCAGCGAATTGGCGACGAAGGCGGCGAATTCCCAGAATTCGGCGACGAACGCGCGGCCTTGCGAGGACAGGGCGAACGGGTCGGCGTCGTCCGCGAGCACGCCGAGGTTGCCCATCAATAGCCCGGCGGAAACGGTGGCGAGAAGCCCTGAGGCGCCCAGCCGTTCGGCGGCGAGCAGGGAGCCGTAGGCGGCGACGGCGGTCAGCGCCGTCTCGACCAGATGATCGCTCGTTCGCCCGGCGACGAGGATCGCGACGCCGCCAACGACCAGCCCGAGCGCGACTCCGCCGCCGCCGATCAACAACGTCTCGCGGAGGACGCCGAGGGCGGTTGGCGCGTGGGCGCTCGCCGCGGTCGAGGCGACGACGAGCGTGAACAGCAGCGCGGCCACGCCGTCGTTCAGCAGACTCTCGCTCTCGATGACGAGCCGGAGGCGTCCCGCGACGCGCGTTTCGCGCAACAAGGCGATGACCGCAATCGGGTCGGTGGCCGCGATCAGCGCCCCGAACGCCAGCGAGGGGGCGAGCGGCCATCCCAGCAGCGTCGCCGCGCCGAGGGCGACCACGAGCGCGCACAGCGCGACGCCGAGCGTCGCCAGCGCGAGAACGAGCGGCAGTTCCCGGCGCAGCGCGCCCCAACGAATGCTGAGCGCCGCCTCGAACAGCAATGGGGGAAGGATCACGTCGAAAATGACTTCGTGGGTCAGCGTGACGTCGCCGCCGACGCGCGCGAGCGCCAGCGCCAGGCCGGTCAGCACGAGACCGACGGTGTAGGGCAAGCGCAGGCGGCGCGCGAGGATCGCGACCACCATTGCGACGCCCAACAACTCGATGGTCCTGGCGACGATGATGTCCATGCCGCTTTGTAAACAGCGGCCCCCCGGAGCGAAACTGCAATCGAACGACGAAACGCGATTCGCGCCGTCGCAGGAGTGTCGTATTGTCTTGCGAGTTTCTCGCGGGAAATGGAGATGCGGGATGGAGGATGCGAAATGGAGCGCGGTCGACTCTTACATCGTGGAGAAGCTCGTCGCGTCTGACTTCGCGCTCGAGGCGGCGCTGGCGACGAACGCAGCCGCGGGCCTGCCGCCGATCGACGTCTCGCCGCCGCAAGGCAAGTTGCTTTACCTCCTCGCCCGCATGGCCCGGGCGCGCAAAGTGCTCGAGATCGGCGCTTTAGGCGGGTATTCGACCATCTGGCTGGCCCGCGCTCTGCCAGCCGACGGCTTCGTCGTGACCTTGGAGGCCAATGCGAAACACGCCGAGGCGGCGCGTGAAAACATCCGGCGCGCTGGCCTCTCCGGTCAGGTCCGGCTGCGTGTCGGGCCCGCGCTCGACACGCTGCCGCGTATCGAAGAGGAGGGCGTCGGCCCGTTCGACCTCATCTTCATCGACGCCGACAAGCCGCGCAATCCCGAGTATTTCGCCTGGGCCCTGCGGTTGGCGCGGCCCGGCACAGTCATCGTCTGCGACAATGTCGTGCGTGAGGGCGCGATCCTCGATCGGGCGAGCGCCGATCCGACGGTGCAGGGCTCAAGGCGGATGTTCGACATGATCGCAAAAGAGCCCCGCGTGAGCGCGACGGTCATTCAGACCGTCGGCGGCAAGGGATGGGACGGCTTCATGATGGCGATCGTCGATCGGGCTTAACGCCCGCGACACGCGCTATCGCGAGGCGAACAGCGGCGCCCCCGCTTGCAGGAAGCGCTCGGGATCGACAGGATCGCCGTCGACGCGCACTTCATAGTGGAGGTGCGGTCCCGTCGAGCGGCCGGTCGTACCGATGCGTCCGATGACCGCTCCGTCCTTCACCTCCTGGCCTTCCTCGACCAGGATCTCCGACATATGCGCGTACCGGGTGACGAGATTGTTGCCGTGGTCGATCTCGACCATCGCGCCATACCCTCCCATCGGACCGGCGTGAATGACGCGGCCCGCCGCGGTTGCGTGGATATCGGCGCCGTATTCCTGGACGAAATCGACGCCAGGGTGAAGCGCGGGCCGGCCGAGGAACGGATCGGGCCGGAAGCCGAAGGGCGAAGAGACTTCGGCGTCGCCGACCAGCGGCGCGCGCACCGGCAGGGTCGGCATCAGGCGCGTCAGCCGGTCATCGAGCGCCACAGCGCGCTCAGCCTCGGCGAGGGGGCGGTCGGAAGCGAGGTCGGCGCGGGCTGGAATGTAAGGGCCGCCGACGCCGCCTTTGACGGGAGGGACATTGAGCGCTTCCGTCGTGAGTCCTGCGCGTTCGACCACCGCCTGAAGGCGGCCGGCGTCGCGTCGCGCTGCGGCGCCGATTTCGCCCAGCGCCGCGGTCTGTCCCCGCTCCATGCGATCGAGCGAATAGGCGATCAGCCGAAGCCCCGTCGACGCGTCCAGCGCCGGATCCGCTGCGGCCGCCGAGAGATCGGCGCTCTCCCCGCTGTCGTCTTTGGGGATCGCGCTGACGTGTTCATGAGGCTCTTCGAGCGGCCGAGGCTTCGGCGGCGCCGCGGGATCCTGCGGCGCGTAGGCTTGAGCGGCGGGCGGTAGGCCGGGCGCGGCGTCGAGCGGGCTCGCCGCACCGATCGCGGTGAGAGCCGATCGCGCCACATTGGCTGCGCTCGCGGCGCGCGGTCGGCTCAAGACCACGGCGGAACCAGCGGCTTGACTGGCGAGCGCCGCGACCATCGATCCGCGCTGCTCCAATTGCGCCTGCCGGGACAGCAATTCGTGAATCTTGCCTTCGAGCGCGCTCTGGTCGAGCCGCTGGCGGCTTGCGAGCCGGTCGGACTCGGCGCGCGCTTGCATGAGGCGATCTTGGTAGACCGCCTGCATTTCGGTCTGGCGCGCGGCCAACGCCCGCAGCATGTCGTCGTGAAACGCGATATAGAACGTCGCCGCGCCGGCCCAGAGCAACGAAATGGGGAGAATCGCGACGACCGCCCAGAACGCGACCGGGTGCAGGGCGATGGTCCGGATCGCATCGCCCCGCGCTTGCGAGAGGTAGTAAAGCGCTCGATGCGGTTTCGGCCGCGGGCGAAAGTCTCGCGACATCAGGGCGCACGCTCCAGCCCCGAACATCGGGGGATGAGACGCGATTAGACCTGATTAGGGTTAACCGTTGGCAAACGAGGCCTTCATCTCGTTAACGGCGGCCAACGTATCGGCGGCGTGGCCGGGCACGCGCACCTTGCGCCAGATCCGCGCGATGCGGCCATTGGGATCGATCAGGAACGTCGTTCGCTCGACGCCCATGAACTTGCGCCCGTACATGCTCTTTTCGCGCCAGACGCCGTAGGCCTCGATCGCCTTCTTCGATTCGTCGGCCGCCAGCGCGAGGGACAAGCCGTGTTTGGCCCTGAACTTGGCGTGGCTCGCCGCGCTGTCCGGCGAGACGCCGATAACCGCCGCGCCAGCGGCGTCGAACTCGCTGCGTAGCCCATTGAAGGCGACCGCCTCGGCGGTGCAGCCTGAGGTGTCGTCCTTGGGATAGAAATAGAGGATCACAGGCTTTCCTCTGAACGAGGCGAGGGAGACGTCGCCTTCGTCCGTCGGCAGTTCGAAATCCGGGGCCGCGTCGCCGATATCCAAGTTTCTGACCATTTCGCCCTCGTTTGAGCCACTTTCGTCGGCAATGTGCGACCGACGGGGTAGGCTCCTCTCCATGGTCAGATTGACCGCAGGTCCTTGCCGGTTCAAGAGAATCGATAAGCCCTAGGCTTGATTCTCGACCTGCGGCGACGGCGAACGCGGGTGAGCGGTTCGACCTCGCAGCGTGGCGGGGCGCCGAGCCCATGCGCCTTGGGCGGTCGGTCGAACGGAGTTATCAGGGGATTGCGCGAGCATATCGACGCAGCCGCACGCTCCAAGGCCCGGGCGGCGATGCAGGGCCTGCTGCAGAGCGGCACGGGAAGGACGTTGCCGCCGTGCCGGCCTCGAGGTCGAGCCGGCCGAGCCGCGCGCGCCATCGCGGCGGCGGGCGGGTTCCTCATCCTCATCGCGATCGGCGCCCTCGGCGGGCTGTTTCTGCTACTAGGCTCCGGCCCGATCAGCCTGGCGAGCCTCAATCCGCGCATCGCCCAGAGCCTCGAGGAGCGCTTCGGCGACCGCTACACCGTCTCGATCGACTCGACCTATCTCGTCCGTACGGACGGCGGCATCACAGTCGGTTTCGGCGGCATTACATTGCGCGATCGGTCAGGCCGGCCGGTCCTTTCGGCGCCCAGGGGCCGGGTCGGCCTCGACGCGCTGGCGCTTCTCGCCCTCGAGGTCAAGGTGCGTCGGCTGGAACTCGACGGCCTGGACCTGCGCCTTCGCCTGCGCCAGGACGGCGTGCTGTCGATCGCCGCGGCCAGCGATTCCAGCGCGGCGACAATCGAACTTCCGCCGCCCGAAGCCACGCAACCAGCGCAAGCTCAGACTCAAACCCCCGCGCCCGACTTCGGCCTGCTCGCCTTTCGGGTGATTGACGCGATGACCGGCGCGAGCCAGTCGCTGGACCACGTTGGGTTGGCCCACGGCCATCTCGAAGTCGCCAACGACGCGCTGGGGCGGCGGACCGTCTATGACGATCTTACGGTCGCCTTCGACAAGAGTGGACAGGATGCGGCCATCCACGCTTCGGCGCGCGGCTCCGCCGGGCGCTGGTCATTCGATGCGAACGCCCGCGGCGGCGAATCCCGCCTCGTCGCGATCGAGGCGCGCGACCTGAACTTCGGCGACGTGGTCTCCTTCCACGCCGGCAAGCTGCCGTTCGATACGGACATGCCGATCTCCCTCAAGCTCGAGGCGCGCCTCGCCCCCAATTCCGCGATCCAGACGCTGCAGGGACGCTTCAGCCTCGGCGCCGGCTATTTCAAGCTCGACGACCCCGACCATGAACCGTTCCTTGTCGACGAGGCGACGGGCGACATCGCCTGGAACGGCGAGGCGAAGCGCTACGACTTCAAGAATCTCGAACTTCTTTCGAGCGGGACCCATATTTTCGCTGCCGGTTGGCTCGCGCCGCCGACGGCGTCCCAAGCGGCGTGGGTTTCGCACTTCGAGTCGAACGACACCGTGTTCGGCGCCGAGCGCCCGGGCGAAACGCCGATCGTCATCGATGCGGCGGCGATCGACGCGCGCTACCTTGCGCCCGAATCGCGTTTCATCCTCGACCGCATGGCCGTTCACGGTCCGGAGGTGAGCGGCGAGGCGAGCGGCGAAAGCGCCGCCGTCGGAGCGGGGGCGACCCTCAAGATGAAGTTGAGCCTCGGCCAGAGTGACCTCGACGACGTGCTGCGGTTATGGCCGAGCTTCATCAACGCCGACGCCCGCAACTGGTGCCTGCAGCATGTGCACGGCGGCCAGCTTCTGTCCGGCGGGATGACCGTGGACTGGGACGCCGCCGCCTTCGACGCTGCGATCCACAAGCGGGCAGTGCCCGCGGCGAGCGTGCACGGCGAGTTTGCGATCCACGACACGTCCCTCGATCTGCTGCCTGGAGCGCCGGCCCTGTCGGCCTTGGACGCCAACGGCGTCATCACCGGTCACGATTTCGTCGCCGGGGCCAAGAGCGGGATCATCGAAATGTCGCCGAGCCGGCGCATCCAGGTCTCGGACATCACCTACACCGTCCCGGACACCACCCCGGCGCCAATCGTCCCGGCCCAGGCCGGTGCGCATTTGCAAGGCAACGCCGACGCGCTCGCCGATCTGTTGAGCCGCGACGCGCTGAAGCGCTACGCCGGCTTCGCGGTCGATCCCAACACGGTCAAAGGTCAGTTCGACGGCAAGCTCGAGCTCGACCTCAAGCTTGGCAAGACCGCCAAGCCCGAGGACAATCAGTTTCACGCCGAAGGCAGTCTGACCAACTTCCGGGTCGACCATTTCCTGGCGAGCGAGCGTCTCGACCAGGCGACGCTCGGCGTCGTCGCCGACCGGGGCGATCTGAAGATCACTGGCCAGGGGCAGATGTACGGCGCCCCGGTGACGATCGATCTGAGCAAGGGCGCCGCGGACGAGGGATCGGTGCTGCTCGCCTTGACGTTCGACAACGCCACCCGCGCCAAGCTCGGGCTTCCCGGCGCGACGATGCTGAACGGCCCCATGGCGGTGCGCGTCAAGGCGCCGCTCTCGAAGACGAGCGCCGACGTCGAAATCGACCTCGCCCACGTCGCCATCGACAGCCCGCAGACTGGCCTCCTGAAAGCGGCCGGCAAGCCGGGCAAGGCGACGTTCACGTTGAAGCCCGGCGACGACGGGATCGCCGTGAGCGCGATCACGGTCGACGCCGGGTCGCTCTCGGCGCGAGGGACGGCGCAACTCGGCGCCGACGGGTCGCTGCAGAACGCCAAGCTCAGCCAGTTGCGGCTGTCGGCGGCGGACGATCTGAAGGTCGAACTTCAGAACGGCGCATCGACGGCGAAGGCGTCGGTGCGGGGGGCAATCCTCGACGCGCGCAATCTCGTCAAGGGATTCATGAACGCGGGCGGCCCGCCCGGCGGCGGCAAGGATCTCGATCTCGACGTGAAGATCGCGAACGTCATCGGCGCCAATTCGCAGGCGCTCGGCCAGTTCGAATTGAGCGGCGGCTGGCGAGGCGGCGTCATGGTGGGCATGCAGGCGCGCGGCCGGATCGGCAACGGCACGCTGACCGCGCAGCAGGACCAAGCAGGCGTCCTCCGGGCTCGCGTCACCGACGCCGGCGCGATGAGCAAGTTCCTCGACCTCTACACCCATATGGAGGGGGGCAAGTTGGACCTCACGCTGCAGCAGGACGCCGGCGCTGCGAACCGGGGCGCCGCGAACGTCAACGATTTCGTGCTGCGCGGCGAGCCGGCGCTGCGGAAACTGGCCGCCGCGGGCGACACGAGCGAAGGGGGTGGCGCCGCCGACAACCCCGACGTCGTGCAGTTCGAGAAGATGTCCGCGAGCTTCACGAGAAGCCCCGGCCGTCTCGATCTGCGCGAGGCGGTGATCTTCAACAGCCATATGGGCCTCACGACTCAGGGCTACCTCGATTACGCCCACAATCGCGTCGATCTCAACGGCACCTTCATCCCCGCCTATCAGGTCAACAGCCTCGTCACGCATATTCCGGTGGTAGGCATGTTGCTCGGCGGCGGCGCCCACGAAGGCGTCTTCGGGCTCAACTACCGCATCGTGGGGCCGGTGACTGGGCCGACGCTGACCGTCAATCCGCTATCGGCGATGACGCCCGGCTTCCTGCGCAAGGTGTTCGGCGCGGTCGACGGAACGGCTCCGCTGACTGACGACACGGACCCCTCAGCCGCGCCGCCGGCCGGGGCGCCGGCGACGCGCTGAGACGCCGGGGCCGCTGTCAAGTCATCGCCGCCACGAAGCCATGCTCTGAAACACGCCGTCGCGAAAGACGAGCGCATGAGTCAGCGCCGCGCCGAGATGCGCAAGGAAGGTTGCGAACAACGCCAGGGCGAGCGCCGTGTGAAGCGGCCGCAGGAGCGCGTGGAGGCTGTCGCTGTGAGGCAGGATCGGCGGCAGATGCAGCGATCCGAAGAGGACGATCGGATAGCCTGCCGCCGACAACATGCCCCAGCCGACCAGCGGCAAGGCGAGCATCAAGCCGTACAGCAGCCAATGCGAACCGTGCGCGGCATAGCGCAGCGTCGGCGGCATGTCCTGGGGCAGAGGCGGCGCCGGGCTCCGCAAGCGATTCGCGATGCGGATCGCCGCAAGCAACAGGATCAGGACGCCGAGCGGCCGATGGATCGAGACGAGCCAGTGATAGTCCGACAGCGAGGACACCATGGCGACGCCGATGAAGAGCATGGCCAGGATCAGGGCCGCCATCGACCAGTGCAGAACCCTGGAAAGGCCGGAGAAGGTGTGCTGCATCCTCAGGAGCCTTTCCCAGGCTGAACCGCGCTCGGCGTCTTCGGCTCGCCGGCCCGGCGAGTGAAGGACACGGAGTAAGCCGCGGAGCGCGCCGACAGCAGCGGGTCGTCCGACGGCTCAATGCCGGAGGGCAGGACCAGCGGGTCGAAGTTGATGTCGCGGCAATTGCCCGGCGCTTCCGCTTGAAGAGCCTGAACGGTCAACGTCCCGACGTCGACGTGCTCGCGCTCGGCGGGCCAAGGGATGGTTGCGTCGTTGGTGGGATCTTGGGGCTGCCCGACGGTGACGAGGAGGCGCCATTGCGCGGGCCCGCCTCCAAGCCGCGCCGCGAGCGCATCGAAGAGAGCGTTCGGATCGTGAGACGGCTCGGTCGACTCGGGCGCGAACGCATCGACCGACGTCATCGACCAGCGGACCGGCGTCGACTTCCCGGCGGCGTCGATGAAGCGGAAGGCGTCGAGGCTGTTGTAGGTCGCGTTGGAGAAGCCTGAGGAGAAGGGATGCTCCTTGATGACCGAGATTGCGTGAGCCGTCTCGGGATGCGTCGCCAGGAACGCAGCTACTCTTGCCGGGTCAGGCTTGCCGGTGTTCGGATCGGGTCTCGTGGCGAGTAGCTGATCGTAGAACTCCTGCGCGTCCCGCACCACGAAGACGGGAATGTCGTTCATGCCGGTGCGCCAGACCTCGCCGTCGGGCAAGCTGAAATTGACCGCCATGCTGCGCACCGCGGCCGGACCGTCCGGCATCGCCGGCATCCCGCCGGCCAAGGCGAAGCGCCCGAAGATCGGCACGCGCCCCGGCCGGAATACGGACGCCTTCGACAAGCGAACCCCCGCGCCGTTGCTGTCGAACCAGCCGGAAAAGCAGACGCCTTTGGCGTGGTTGCGGCGAAAACCGGGATGCTTTCCGTTCACCTCTTCGAAGCGATTGATCATCGCCGTCTGGTCGAGCCGGCCTGACGACAGCCAGCCGCCGGTCCAGGCGAACAAGGCGGCTATTGCGAGAACCAACACGCCGATGAGGCCAAGCCGCCTGAGATTGGCGGGAATCAGCAGAGCTGCGAGATCGTAGCGGTGTTCGGGCCCCGGTGGGGCCTGCGGGTGAGCGTCGGGCATTTTCCCTCTTCGGAGTGTTCCCTCTTCGGAGTGGCTGGCGATTTGGTGTCTGAAGGTCGCGGCGTCATTGGCGATTGTTACGCCGCTCGACTTCGAACCCGGCGCCGAAAACCGCGCGCCAGCTCCCGCCGCAGCAGAATGAACCCGTGCGCTCCCTTGTTCCAACGCTTTTTTTCTTTGCGATCCCTGATTCGCTCAATGCGGATCACGTTTCCGGGAGCGGACGATCAAAGTCGAGGCGAGCGCGCCTTCACACGGCGCGGAGCAGCACGTGCTTCTTGCGTCCGAGCGACAGCTTGACGATCCCCGACCCCTGCAGCGCGTCGTGGCCGATGATCGCTTTTTCGTCGGCGAGCGCCACGTCGTTGACGCGCAGGCCGCCGCCGCGGATCTGGCGGCGCGCCTCCCCGGTCGAGGCGACGAGGCCGGCGCGAACGAAGGCCGAGAGCGCGCCGAGACCCGCCGTGAACTCCGCATTCGGCACGTCGATCGTCGGCAGCGACTCGGCGAGCGCGCCCTCTTCGAAGGTCTTGCGGGCGGTCTCAGCGGCTTCTTGGGCCGCCTCACGCCCGTGCAGCAGGGCGGTCGCCTCGTTGGCGAGGACTTTCTTGGCCTCGTTGATCTCCGATCCGCCAAGCGCCTCGAGGCGCGCGATCTCATCGAGCGGCAGCAGCGTGAACAGCTTGAGGAAGCGGCCGACGTCGGCATCCTCGGTGTTGCGCCAGAACTGCCAGTAGCCGTAGGGCGACAGCATGTCGGCGTCGAGCCACACGGCCCCAGCCGCGGTCTTGCCCATCTTGGCGCCGGACGCTGTGGTGATGAGCGGCGAGGTCAGCGCGTAGAGCTGGTCGGTTCCGAGACGCCGGCCGAGATCGACGCCGGTGATGATGTTGCCCCACTGGTCCGAGCCACCCATCTGCAGCACGCAGCCGTAGCGCCGATTGAGTTCGACGAAATCATAAGCCTGCAGGCACATGTAGTTGAATTCGAGGAACGACAGTTCGTGCTCGCGCGACAGGCGCAGCTTGACCGAATCCATCGCCAACATGCGGTTGACCGAAAAATGCCTGCCGATGTCGCGCAGGAACTCGATGTAATTGAGCTTGGCCAGCCATTCCGCATTGTCCGGCATAACCGCGTCGCGCGCGCCTTCGCCGAACTGGATGAAGCGCGAAAAGGCTTTGCGGATGCCGGCCTTGTTGGCCTCGATCTGGTCGACGGTCAACAGCTTGCGGGATTCGTCCTTGCCGGAGGGATCGCCGACCATGGTCGTGCCGCCGCCCATCAGCGCCAGCGGCTTGCCGCCGGTCTGCTGCAGCCAATGCAGCATCATGATCTGCAGCAGCGAGCCGACGTGCAGCGACGGCGCCGTGCAGTCGAAGCCGATGTAAGCCACCAGCGAGCCGCTCGCGGCCTTCTCGTCGAGCCCGGCGAAATCCGAGCCTTGGTGGACATAGCCGCGCTCGATCAAAATGCGCAGAAAATCGGATCGGGGCTGAAATGCGTCGCTCACCACAGGCTCCTCGGCCAGAACTGGCGGCAAACGTTTAGGGACGCTGTGGCGGATATGCAACCGGGGGCGAAATACGGCAATTCCGCCCCACGATTGCAAGGTTTGGTCACAATTCGGGCCGAAGAGGGGCCGCCGGCGCTGGGGCTGGCTGGGATGGAGAGAAGCCGCGCATGAAAACCACCGTCGTCCTTGTCGTCGCGGCTCTCTTACTCTCCGCTTGCGCCAGCCAGCGGGACAATCGCATGGCGACCGGCGCGGCGATCGGCGGTGTGGGCGGCGCGGTGGTCGCGGGGCCGGTCGGCCTCGTCGTCGGCGCCGGCGCGGGCGCTTTGGTCGCCGACAACACCCGGCGGGGCCACTATCGGCTCCATTGCCGCTACAGCGAATACTACGGAAGGCGCGTCTGCCATTATTGGTGAGGCGTCGCGCGGCGTATTGACTCCGCGCGCCGATCCGTCATCACGAGAGGCGGCGCCGCTTGGCGCGCCGTTCCGAGCCGTCTCATGTCGAGCCGTCCCAGCGAAGACGATCTGATCGCGCGCCATTTCGCGCCGCTCGCCGGGCCGGCCGGGCTCGGCCTCAGGGACGACGCCGCGCGGCTCAGCCCGCCGCCCGGACGGGAGATTGTGCTCACCACCGACGCGCTCGTCGCTGGGGTGCATTTCTTCGCCGAGGATCCTCCCGACGCGATCGCTCGCAAAGCGCTGCGCGTCAATCTGTCGGATCTCGCCGCCAAGGGCGCGGAGCCCCTAGGATTCCTGCTCAATCTGGCGCTGCCGCGGGATTGGAGTTCGCCCTGGCTCGAAGCCTTCGCCGCGGGGTTGGGGGATGACGCCGCCGCTTTCGGCTGCCCGCTGTTGGGCGGCGACACCGTCAAGACGCCAGGCCCGTTGACCATCGCCGTCACCGCGCTTGGCGTAGTCGCGCCGGGGCGAATGCCGCTGCGCTTTTCCGTGCGGCCCGGGGACAGGCTTTATGTCACGGGGTCAATCGGCGACGCCGCGCTCGGCCTGCGCTTGCGGCTGGGGCAGGGGCCCCGGCTCGACGAGGCCGACCGGAATTACCTCCTCGACCGCTATCTGTTGCCGCAGCCGCGCCTCGCGCTTGCGCCCGCCATGGCGCGCTGCGCGCGGGCCGGCATGGACGTTTCGGACGGCTTCGTCGGCGATGTGACGAAAATGCTACGGGTCAGCGGCGTGACGGCGCGGATCGATCTTTCGCGTCTGCCCTTGTCCCCGGCGGCCGCGGCGGCGATCGCGGCCGATCCCGCGCTGTTCGAGATTGCCGCGACGGGCGGCGACGACTATGAACTCATCGCCGCGGCGGCGCCGGAATCCTGCACGACGTTCGAGACCGCGGCGGCGGAAGCCGGGATTGCGGCGACGTGCGTTGGCGAGGCGCTGGCCGGCGCCGAGGCGCCGCGCTTCGTCGGCCGCGACGGGCGAGAGGCGACGTTCCGCAGCGGCTCGTTCAGCCATTTCTGAATTCTTGAAGCGTCTTACGGAGGATTTTCGATTGACCGTCGACGAGCGCGCCCTTGCCACCCGGTTCGATGTCGCCTGCGCCCTGGCCCGCTCGGTCGGCGAGGTCGCCAAGCGGCGCTTCCTCGACCGCGACTCGTTCACGATCGGCTTCAAGGGGCCGCAGGATTATCTCACAGAGGTCGACGGCGAGGTCGAGCGGCTGATCGCGACCCGGCTGCATGAGCTCTTTCCCGAGGACGGCTTCATCGGCGAAGAAGGGGAGGGCCGCGTCGGCCAAGCGGGCGCGCCGACCTGGGTCGTCGATCCGATCGACGGCACGGCGAATTTCGCTCGCGGCGCGCCGCATTTCTGCATTTCCATCGCCGCCGTCTTGGGCCGCGAAGTGGAGATCGGCGTCATTTACGATCCCATGGTCGACGAGTTGTTCGCCGCCCGCCGCGGCGCTGGCGCGACGCTCAACGGCGTCGCCCTGCGCGCCTCCGCGACCACCGAGCTGAAGACCGCCGTCGTCGAGGTCGGCTGGAACATGCGCGCGGGCCCGGAGGCGTTCCTCGCGGTGGTCGGACGCATCATCGCCACCGGCTCCTCCATGGTGCGCTCGGGCTCGGGCGCCCTCGGCCTCGCCTATGTCGCGGCGGGACGGCGCGACGGCTATGTCGAGAATCACATGAACGCCTGGGACTGCCTGGCGGCGATCGCGCTCATCAAGGAGGCCGGCGGCTACGTCAGCGACTTCCTGCATGGCGACGGCTTGCGCAAGGGCAATCCCATTCTCGCCTGCGCGCCCGCCCTAAAGGACGCGCTGGTCGCGAGCGCCGGCATCGAGGGACTGGTTCTGTGAGCGACGACGTTCTGGCGCTCGAGAAGGAGGGGGCTCGCCTCGCGATCGCCCGCCTTGGCGCCGAGGCGCGTGCCTGGAGCGTTGGCGGACGTGAGCTCCTTTGGCCAGGCGACCCGGCGATCTGGAGCCAGATCAGTCCGATCCTCTACCCCGTCGTCGGCTGGACGCGGGACGGCGCGCGTGTGAACGGGCGCCAATATCCACTCGGCCTCCACGGTTTCGCCGCCGCACAAGACTTCACGGTCGAAGCCGCGGGGTCGGATTTCGCGCGCCTGACTTCGTCTGACAACGCTGCGACCCGCGCGCTATACCCCTTCGCTTTCCGCCTCATCGTCGAATATCGCCTGAGCGCGGATGCGGTGGCGATCGCGATCGAAGTCGAGAATCCGGGCCCGGCGCCCGCGCCCTACGCCTGCGGCCTCCATCCCGGCTTCCGCTGGCCGTTCGCGGCGGGTCCACGCGAAGGCGCGCACGTGCGCTTCGAAAAGCCCGAGCGCGCCGAGATTCCGGTGATGGCCCCCGGCGGCCTGATCGGCGCCGCGAAGCGGGCGATTCCGCTGCAGGGAAGAGATCTCGCGCTCAGCGACGCGCTTTTCGCGAACGACGCGCTGTGCTTTCTCGATCCCGCCAGCCGTTCTCTGCGCTTCGAAGAGGCGAGCGGCGCGGCGATCGAAATGGACTTCCATGGCTTCGATCACGCGGCGCTGTGGACGCGGCCCCATGCGCCTTTCCTCTGCCTCGAGGCTTGGACCGGCTACAGCGACCCCGAGGGCTTTGCCGGCGACCTGTTCGAGAAGCCATCCATGCGGTTGCTCGGCGCGGGCGAGCGCGCGCGGCACGGAGCGCAGTATCGCTTTCTGGCCGACTCCTGAGGCGCGCCGTCCCGCAGGCCTCGTGGGCGCCGCCTTCAGCTTTAAGGAAGCCAACGCCAGAGCCGCGGCGCTCAATGAGGCGGGCTTGGGCGGCATTGTGGCTCTCTCAAGACACAAATACGACGTCGAAAAGTGCAGCGCCGAGCGACCCTTATTTCTGTTTCCCAATTCTTTAATATAATTCAGCCGCGCCTTGAGATTGCGACCGAAACACAGTCGCAACGACTTCAAATTCTGACTGACCCGACGTAGAGGAAGGCCGCCGTGATTTTTCGGCGAGGGGGCGGCGACATCAGCCGCGTCACCAAGGATTTGACATAATGAAAGTGACTTTTGCAGCGATTGCAATTCTCCTGGGCGGTCTCGGCGCGGCGAGCGCGCAAACGGACATGTCCTGCGCCGAACTCCTGAAGACCAATGAACAGTTGGACGCGGCGGCGAAGGCCGAGATGGCCAAGGACCCCACCGCCGCCGAGATGGACAAGAAGGTCAATGACTATTGCACGAAGAACCCCACCGCCAAGGCGTCCGAGGCGATGGAAAAGGCGCTGTCCGAATAGCGCACGGATCGCGTGACTCGAACGAGTCCACTCGCTAGAGACTCGTGGCCGGCGCCGTTGCAAGCGGCGCCGGGCACGCAACGATTTGCGACGGGACGATCCATGACGAATCAAGCGCAAACGGCCGACCCTTACGTCATCGACGGCGCCGCCATCGCCGCGGAGATCATCCAGCGCGTCGCCGCAGACGCCGCCGCGCTGACCGCGCGAGGGATCAAGCCGGGCTTGGCCGTGGTTCTGGTCGGCGACGATCCGGCGAGCCGCGTCTACGTCGGCGCCAAGGGCAAGGCCGCGCAGCAATGCGGATTCCATTCCCTGCAATATGATCTGCCGGCGACGACGACCGAGATCGAGTTGCTGGCGCTCGTGCGGAAGCTGAACGACGACCCCGCCGTGCATGGAATCCTCGTCCAGTTACCGCTGCCCAAAGCGATCAATTCGGCGGCGATCCTGGAAGCGATCGCGCCGTACAAGGACGTCGACGGCTTTCACCCGATCAATGTCGGCCTCGCCGCGATCGGCGAGATGGACCGTGCGCTCGTCCCTTGCACGCCCGCGGGCGCGATGATTCTCATCGACCGTGCGGCCGACAGGCTCGGCCGCAAGCTCGACGGGCTCGAGGCGGTGGTGGTGGGGCGCTCCAACATCGTCGGCAAGCCGATGGCGCAATTGCTGCTCCAACGGAATTGCACTGTCACGATCGCCCATTCGCGCACGCGCAACCTTGCCGATGTCGCCCGGCGCGCCGACGTGCTCGTGGCGGCTGTCGGGCGACCCGAAATGGTGCGCGGCGACTGGATCAAACCAGGCGCGATCGTGATCGACGTCGGCATCAACCGCGTCGCCGCGCCCGAGAAGGGCGAGGGAAAGACGCGCCTCGTCGGCGACGTCGCTTTCGCCGAGGCGCTCAAATCCGCGGGCGCGATCACGCCCGTTCCGGGCGGCGTCGGCAAGATGACGATCGCGATGCTGATGTCGAATACGCTGACCGCGGCGCGCCGCGTCGGGCGCCTGTAGGGCCAGGATGTGGCGAAGGCCGCTGGCTCGCCAAGGTTCGGCCCCGATTTGACGATATTGGTCCGGAGGTTTTTCGGGCTGGAGTTTCGTCATGCCGGGAGTTGCGTTGGGTCTTAGAAAAAGCGTTCCCCCTCTGCTTGCGGCGGCCCTCGGCGCCGCCGCAGCCGTGTTCATGGTTGCGCCGGCGTTCGCCCAGGCGTGCGGCGACAGCGCGGAGGGCTTCACGCGGTGGCTCGACGCCTTCAAGCAGCAGGCGATCCAGGCGGGCGTCTCACCGGAGACGATCGATTCGGCGCTCGCCGACGTCAATTACGATCCGTCGGTGATCGCGCACGATCGCGGCCAGCATGGTTTCGGCCAGAATTTTAATCAATTCGCCGCGAAGCGCGTCACAGCCCATCGGATCAAGAGGGGCAAGACGATGCTGCTCGCCTACGCGGAGTCGTTCGACAAGATCGAGAAGCGCTACGGCGTGCCGGCCCCGATCCTGGTGGCGATCTGGGGGCTGGAGAGCGAGTTCGGCGCGGACAGCGGCCATGTCCCGACGTTCAACGTGCTCGCGACATTGGCCTACGACTGCCGGCGCCCCGACGTCTTCCGCCAGGAATTGTTCGACGCGCTACAGATCGTGCAGCGCGGCTACATGGACGCCTCGCAAATGCGCGGGGCCTGGGCGGGCGAGATCGGCCAGACCCAGTTCATGCCCTCGACCTATCTCAAATACGCCGTCGGGGTCGACGGCGGCCATGTCGTCGACCTGGTCGGCAATTCCGGCGATGCGCTCGCTTCGACCGCCAATTTCCTGCGCGCAAAGGGGTGGAAGCGTGGCGCCGGCTGGCATGAAGGCGAGCCGAATTACGAAGTGCTGCTGCAGTGGAACGATGCGCCCGTCTACGCGCGAACCATCGCCTACTTCGCCGACAAGCTGGCGGAAGGGAGCTAAGCGCCTCATCGCTCGCAATTGTCGGGAGCCGGGCGACCAGCGAAGCGCCCGGCGATCCATTCGACAGCCGATCGCGCGCTGTCGCGGCCCGCAAAGCCGTGTCCAACGCCGGGCAAGACGAGAAAGCTCACCCTGACGCCGGCGCGGCAGGAGCGCGTGACATAATTCAGGGTCACTTGCGGGCGCACAAGGAGATCGGCCGAACCTTGCGCGACGAAGACCGGGATGTCGGGCGGCAGGATCCCCGGCGTGTTGGCGGTGGCCAAGGCGCGCCAGGGTTCGACGTCAGCTGGATTCCTTACGGTTAGAAAATCCGTTTCCAGCGGGCGCTCGAGCCGGCGACGGACGAGAAGGTCGCCGATCGATTCGATGCAGGCCTCGGCCAGCCGGTCGACGGCCGGAACGGCTTGCGGCTCGACGATGCGGCGCATCAGCGCGCCGAAGACGCGGTCCCAGGACCAGAGCGTCATCGCCGTCAGATTCTTGCCGCCGACGCTGCCGAGGTCCTCCCTCATGAGGGTCGCAAGCTCCGTCGCCGGCGCGGCGACGGCGATCCCGACGAGATTGAGATCCGGCGCGTAGCTCCTGGCGATGAGGCCGGCGAAGAGGGCGGCTTGGCCGCCCTGCGAATGCCCCCAGATCGCGACAGTGTTCGACGCGTTGATCGCGGGCATCGAGCGCGCCGCACGCACGATGTCCAGCACCGCGCGCCCTTCGCTCTCGCCGACGAGATAGGGATGCACGCCCGCCGTCCCCAAACCGGGATAATCGGTCGCCGCGACCGCGTAACCCTGCGCCGCCATCTCCCTGAGGCCCTGGATCTGCTGGAACACGAAGAACGCCAGAGACGGCGCGCAGCGCGTGGCGACGCCCGTGGTCGGATGGGCCCATGCGACAATCGGCCAGCCGCCCGCGGGCGCTTCGCCGCGCGGCGCGATCACGACGCCCGACACGGCGATGGGCTCGCCGTGAAGCCCGCGAGAACGGTAGAGCACGCGATAGGCGGAGATGTAGGCCGGCGCGAAAGGCATCGCCTCTTGCCGGATGATCGTGCCGGGAGGCCCTTCGACCTCTTGCGGCGTCGCTTGGTAGAACGCGGTCTGCGCGCAAACCCGCGCGACACTGAGGAGGATTACGACGCAGGCGGCCAGCGCCGATCGCGCGCGGGCGCTGGAGCTGGAGCGGCAACTGGCAAAGCCCTTCATCGCGGCCTCCCTTGCAAACGCGCGCCGCGCCGTCATCGCCCTATCGTTTGCCGGGGCAATCTTCTTGGGGGTCATTCGGTCCAGGCGTCGGCGCCGGTTGGAAAATAAACCTCGATCGCATCTCCCTTGTCCACAGCCGGGGCAAACATGTCCGCGACTCCGGCGAACGCCCGACGTCAAATACGCGTCCCGCATTGCGATAACGCCGTCTTTCTGGCACGCTCACGTCAGGCGGCGCCAAAGCCGCAGAAATAATCCGGGGGACTGAACGCTATGATTTTGGGCCTGATCATTTTGTGCGGACTGCTGTCGATCGTCTACGGCGGCTACACCATCAGCCAATTGATGGCCGCCGACCCCGGCACGCAGCGCATGCAAGAAATTTCCGGCGCCGTCGCCGAGGGCGCGCAGGCCTATCTGAAGCGTCAGTACACCACCATCGCGATCGTCGGCGTGGTCGTCTTTATCGGGCTCGGGCTGCTGCTCTCCTGGATCGTGGCGATCGGCTTTCTGATCGGCGCGATCCTGTCGGGCTCCGCCGGCTTCATCGGCATGAACGTTTCGGTTCGCGCCAATGTCCGCACCGCGCAAGCGGCGACGCAATCGCTCGGCGCCGGCCTCGAGATCGCCTTTAAATCGGGCGCAGTCACCGGCCTTCTCGTCGCCGGTCTCGCGCTGCTCGGCGTCTCCGGCTATTTCTGGGCGCTGACCGGTCCTCTCGGCTATGCGCCCGCCGACCGCACGGTGGTCGACGCCCTGGTGGCGCTCGGCTTCGGCGCGTCGCTGATCTCGATCTTCGCCCGTCTCGGCGGCGGCATCTTCACCAAGGGCGCGGACGTCGGCGCGGATCTCGTCGGCAAGGTCGAGGCCGGGATCCCGGAGGACGATCCGCGCAATCCGGCGACGATCGCCGACAACGTCGGCGACAATGTCGGCGACTGCGCCGGGATGGCGGCCGACCTGTTCGAAACCTATGCGGTGACGGTCGTCGCGACGATGGTGCTCGCCTCCATCTTCTTCGCCGACAAGGGCAATCTCTATGCGGTGATGCTCTATCCGCTCGCGATCTGCGGCGCCTGCATCGTCACCTCGATCGTCGGCACGTTCTTCGTCAGACTCGGCGCCAACAATTCGATCATGGGCGCGCTCTACAGGGGCCTTATCGCGACCGGCCTGTTGTCGATCGTAGGCCTCGCCATCGCCACGCAATATATCGGCTGGGGCGAAATCGGCGTCGTGGCGGGCAAATCCGTCGCCGGCGGGAGCCTTTTCGTCTGCGGCCTGATCGGCCTCGTCGTCACCGGCCTCATCGTCGTGATCACCGAATATTACACCGGCACCGGCAAGCGCCCGGTGGTCTCGATCGCGCAGGCCTCCATAACGGGCCATGGCACCAACGTGATCCAGGGTCTCGCTGTCTCGCTGGAATCGACGGCGCTGCCGGCGCTCGTCATCGTCGCCGGCATTATCGCGACCTACCAGCTCGCCGGCCTTTTCGGCACTGCGATCGCGGTGACGACGATGCTTGGGCTGGCCGGCATGATCGTGGCGCTCGACGCCTTCGGCCCGGTCACCGACAACGCCGGCGGCATCGCAGAAATGGCGGGCCTGCCGAAAGAGGTGCGCCACGCCACCGACGCCCTCGACGCCGTCGGCAACACCACCAAGGCCGTCACCAAAGGCTATGCGATCGGCTCGGCCGGCCTCGGCGCGCTGGTGCTGTTCGCCGCCTACACCAACGACATCCAGCACTTCATCGACAGCGGCGCGCCCTATTTCAAAGGCATGCAGCCGGTTTCGTTCGATCTCTCGAATCCCTACGTCGTCGCCGGTCTCATCTTCGGCGGCCTCATTCCCTATCTCTTCGGCGGCATCGCCATGACGGCGGTCGGCCGCGCTGCGGGCGCGGTCGTCGTCGAGGTGCGGCGGCAGTTCAAGGAAATGCCGGGGATCATGGAGGGCACGCAGCGTCCCGACTATGGGCGCGCGGTCGACATGCTGACCAAGGCGGCGATCCGGGAGATGATCATCCCCTCGTTGCTGCCGGTGTTGGCGCCGTTCGTCGTCTATTTCGGCGTGCTGCTGATCTCCGGCTCCAAGGACTCCGCCTTCGCCGCGCTTGGCGCCTCGCTGCTGGGCGTGATCGTCAACGGCCTGTTCGTCGCCATCTCGATGACGTCGGGCGGCGGCGCGTGGGACAACGCCAAGAAGAGCTTCGAAGACGGCTTCGTCGACAAGGACGGCGTCAAGCACTTCAAGGGATCGGAGGCCCACAAGGCGTCCGTGACCGGCGACACCGTCGGCGACCCCTACAAGGACACCGCCGGCCCCGCCGTCAATCCCGCGATCAAGATCACCAACATCGTCGCCTTGCTGCTGCTCGCCATCCTGGCGCGCTAGGGCTTCCGGCGGCGGCGGCAGGCATCAATCTGATTCCGCCTCGTCGCCGGACTGCAGAGCGGGGTGGAGAACGCCATGAAGGGCGCGCCGGCGAATTGCAAGCTTGTCGGCCGCTGGCGGATCTTCGAGGCCGACATTTGGGATCGCGACTATCTCAACCTCTGCGGGCCGGCGGCGATCACAATCACCGACCAAGGCGGCGGTGAAATCGCGTTCGGCGCGTTGCAGGCCGGCCTCGACATCGAGTACGCCGGGACTTCAATCGGCTTCACCTGGGAGGGCTTCGACGAAATGGACGAGGCCTCGGGCGATGGCTCCGCCGAACTGCTGGACGACGGCTCCATCGAAATTGAGTTCGCCTATCGCAACGGCGACGAGGCTGTTCTCAAAGCCAAACGAGACGATACGTAAAGCCGTCTTCTTAAGCGCGCCGCGCTGAGATCGACGCGCCAAGGCCATGGCCCGCCGCCAAGCGGGGGTCCAGGCGGCGGCCGCGAATCCCTCCTTGTGAAATGCCGAGCCCGATGCACGCGAATGCCCGATTTTTCACGAGCGGGGGCGAGCGAAAGAGCGGCCGTGGCGATTCGGCCAAATTGCCAACGACGGCATGCCGCCGTCAGCTGAAGTGGAACAGCCCCGTCATGATGTTGCGAAGGAAGTCGGGCTCCGCGCCGCCGGTCGGCGTCGTGCGCGAGACGAAATCGAACACCTTGCCGTCCTTCATGCCGTAATTGGCGACGCGATCCACTTTGCCTTCCTTGTCGAAATAGATCGCCAACACGTGCTGGTCGGTCATTTTCGCGTTCATGAAGGCGAGCGGACGCGACATCTTCTGACCGATATAGTACCAGGCGTCGCCGCCGACGGTCGACGTCGTCGAGGGCGTGCCCATCAACGCAAGCGCCTGCGGCTTCGTCGTTGCGCCGACCTTGATCTGATCGATCGTCTGCTGGTCGACTTGATAGCCGCGAACGAAATCGCCGTCGTACCCGATGCAGCCGGAAAGCGCCCCGCCTAGAACGACGAGGCCGGCCAGAACGGCGCAACGCGGACGCGCGAATAGGCTGAATTGTGGTCTCGACAGCATGTGGGCGCTCCGCTTCCTCAAGAAGCTTTTTCACTTGCCAGATCGGCTGTCGATGCCTAACCCAAGGCGCTTACGAAAAGCAAGGCGTCGCATGTTCCTCGCCCGCTGGCGCGCCCGGCGCGCCAACCGCATCCTGATCGAGCAGATTCACGGCGAGATCGTGACGGCTGCGCGCGCGCCGAGGCTCTACGCGGAATGGGCTGTGCCGGATACGCTCGACGGCCGATTCGAAATGCTCGTGCTGCACGCCGGTTTGGCGACCCGGCGATTGGGTCAGCTCGGCGACGCCGGCGGCGAAATCGCGCAGGAGCTCGTCGATTGCGTCTTCACCCACCTCGAAGACGCTTTGCGCGAGATGGCGGTCGGCGACGCCGGCGTCGTCAAGCGCATGAAGGCGATGATCGAATCGTTCTCCGGCCGAAGCGCCGCCTACGCCAAGGCGCTGGACGCAGCGGACGCGGAAGAACTCGCCGCCGCGCTCGCGCGCAATGTCTATGCCGCATCGACGGCGGAGCCGGCGCCGCACGCAAGGGAGCTTGCCGCCTATGTCAGGGACGTCGCCGCGGCGTTCGACCGCCGCGAGATCAGTGACTTTTCCCAGGGGCGGTTTCGCTATCCCGAACGCCTCGGAGGCGCATTATGACGAACGACCTTCCTTTCAGCCGCCCGGTCCGGGTCGAACCGCTCCCGAAGGACGGCCTCAACCAGACGATCGAGGCGGACGCCGCCGAGCGCGACGCTGTCGCGGCGCTCAACGGCCTTCCCGCCATCGCCAAGCTCACGGCGAACTTCACGGTGCGCAGGGCGGGGAGGGACGCGGTGCGCGTCACGGGTCAGGTGCTCGCCGAAGTTACTCAGACCTGCATCGTCTCGCTCGAGCCCTTCGCGGTCACGATCGACGAGCCGGTTGACGTGCGTTTCGCGCCGCCCCGGGAAGCCGAGGCGGGGCGGCGTAAGCAAAGCGAGGGCGAGGCCGACCCTACCCATTTCGACGCCGAGGATCCGCCTGATCCCATCGTCGACGGCAAGATCGATCTCGGCGCGCTCGCGACCGAATTCATGGCGCTCGCGCTCGATCCCTATCCGCGCAAGCCGGGCGCCGTGTTCGAGGCGTCTGACGAGGGCCCGCCGAGCGATTCGCCCTTTGGCGCGCTCGCCGATCTCGACAAGACGAAACGGTAAGCGCGCGCGCTAGCCGCATTCTGCATTCCGGTCGACGCGCCGAGCAGCTCTTTTCGTCATGCCCGGCCTTGTGCCGGGCGCCCACGCCGGGTCGACGATTCCAGCGTCATAGGGTCTTCGTGACGGCGCCGCGTGGATGGCCGGGACAAGTCCGGCCAAGACGGTGTGCGTCAACTCATTTGCAAATGGCTCTCTAGTCTAGCTCGCGCGCGGCAGCGCCATGCGTTCCTGCGGTGCGATCCAGACGCGCAGCCGTTCCGAGCGCCTGAGAAAGTCGACGCTGACGGTGCGGCTGATCTTGTCGGCGTCGAGGGCGCGGATGAGATCGGCGATGCTCGTCACCGGCTTGCCGTCGAGGGCGACGATGAGGTCGCCCGTGAGCAATCCGGCCTGGGCCGCCGGCCCGTTTTGATCGACCGTGAGCAGCCGCGCCCCGCTCGTCTGTTCGACGCCGAGCCGCACCGCGATCCGCCGCGGAATCGGCATTGTCGCCGCGCCGACGCCGATATAGGCGCGGCGCACCCGTCCGTGGCGGGCGATCTCGCCGGCGACGAAGTTCGCCGTATTCGAAGCGACCGCGAAGCAGATGCCCTGCGCGCCCATAATGATGGCCGTGTTGATGCCGATCACCTCGCCGGTCGAGGAGACCAGCGGCCCCCCGGAATTGCCGGGATTGAGCGCCGCGTCGGTCTGCACGACGTCCTCGATCATGCGCCCCGAGCGCGATTGCAGGGTGCGCCCGAGCGCTGAGACGACGCCGGTCGTGACGGTCGCGTCGAAGCCCAGGGGGTTGCCGATTGCGATCGCGATCTGACCGCGGCGGAGTTTCCCGCTGTCGCCGAGCCGGGCCGCGGGCAAAGTGACGCTCTCGTCGACGCGCAGGAGGGCGAGATCCGTGTCCGGGTCGTCGCCAAGCACGCGCGCCTGCAACTCGCGCCCTTCGAGCGTCGTCAGGACGACGCTGCGGGCGCCTTGCACGACGTGGCTGTTGGTCAGCGCGAGACCGTCGGGCGAGATGATCACGCCCGAGCCGGAGCCGGCGCTGCGGCTGCCGCGGCGAACGTCGATCCGAACGACGCTCGGGCCGACCCGGTCGACGACGTCGGCGACGACCTTGGAATAGCCGTCGAGCAGGGCGGAATCGCTCGCCGCCGAAGGCTGGCCGAAGCCGCTCGAGGCGCCGTCGTCAACCGCAAAGAGAACTTCGGAGAAGGGAACTGTGTCGAACATGTGACGGCATATGGGAGGGCTCGACGGCGCCTGCAAGGCGGCTTCGCTGGCCTCGTCCCCGTCGCCGGCGCTGAGCCGTCCAGTGCAAAACCGTCTCCGAAGTGTTTCGAAATGCAACAGCCGCCGTGGCGCGCCGCTTGCGTGTGGGTGATCGGGCTCGAAATCGGGCCCGCTGCGGGACGTGAATCCGAGGCCGCCTCCGCCGGCCCGTAAAGCAATCTCGGTCTGAATCATGAGTCCAGGACGGGACGAGATGACCCACCATGATCGAGGTCCGACCAGCGGGAGCTGGCAGCCGACGGGCGAAGGCCCGGGGAAGCGGTCGCGAATTGTGCTGATCGAACCCCGGACTTGGCTGCGCGAGTGCCTGGCTTACGCCTTGGAGGACTTTCTCCCCGAGATGGCGATCGAGGCCATCGGCTTGGTGAGCGAGGTCACCCCCGGACCGGCCGCGCTGTTTCTGATCGGCGTCGATCCGCGATCGGCCGACGAAATGGCCTATCTCCCGGATCGCATTGAGGCGCTGCGCGGGCTCGGGGAGGGGGCGCCGATCGCCGCCTATCTCCATTCCAACGGCGCCGAAATCGTCGCGTCGCTGACGGCGATGGGCGTGGCGGGCGTCATCCTGCCGGACTCCGGCGTCAAAATCGCGGTGGCCGCCGTTCGCCTGATGGCGGCGGGGGGAATCTTCAGGCCGGTGATCGTGCGCGCCTACAATGAAGAGATCGTCGCGGAACCGTCGCCGGTCGCGCCGCAGAGGTCGCCGCCTTCACCGCCTCCGCCGCAACCCCCGGCGAGCGAGTCGCCCTTGGCGGCCAGCTTGACGCCGCGCGAGCGCGAGGTTCTGGTGCGGCTGCGCGCCGGGCGCGCCAACAAGACCATCGCCTTCGATCTACAAATTTCCGAGGGCACGGTGAAGGCGCATCTGCGCAGCATCATGGCGAAGCTCAACGCCACCAACCGCACCCAAGCCGCCGTTCGTTTCGGCGCCTCTCAACCCGTCCCCCGCGCGCGCGACGATCGCGAACCGCCCGATACGAAGTAGGCGCTCGGGGGCGCCGCTCGTCATCGCCGCCGCGCCGCCAGGGCCGCGAGAATTGCGTGGGCTCGCGGCGAATCGAAAAGCGCCTCGACATCAACGGCGAGCTTGTGGCGCCAATTGGGACGCTCGCGGTCAGTGCCTGGCAGATTGGTCGCGTTCCGCTCCCCAGCCAGATCATCGAACTGGGCGCTGGCGAACAGCGAGCCGGCATCCGCCAGAAAGGCGTGAACCGCCCCCGCCAGCGCGTCGGACATCGGCGCCGAGAGATCCTCGCTCGGAAGCCCCAACGCGACGAGCAGCGCCCGCTTCTCGACCAGGCGCTCGCCGATCTGCTGATGGGCGTCCTCGAGGCTGACCAGGCCGAGCGACAGACGCTCGGCGATGTCGGCCCCCGACCACCAGCCCGCGAGCGTCGGCAGATCGTGGGTGGCGACGCAGGCGACCGATAGCGGCGGATACCGGGCCGGCGGCAGGAACTCGGCGCCGCGCCGCTCGAACCAGAGAACGCGCATTCCCGGAATGTTGGCGCGCGTCAGCGTGTCGCGGAATTTCGGGGGCACGGTGCCGAGATCCTCGCCGATCACCATGCAGCGATGGCGCTGGCTCTCCAAGGCGACATGGCCGACGAGATCGTCAAAGGGATAGGCGAGATAGGCTCCCTCGGCCGGGCGCGCGCCGTCGGGAACGACGAAGAGCCGCGTCAGACCCATCGCATGGTCGATGCGCAGCATGCCGGCGTGGCGCATGTTCGCCGCGAGCAGCGCGCTGAAACCGCGCCAGCCGTCCGCCGCCGAGGCGTGCGGGTCGAGCGGCTGAACGTTCCAGACCTGCCCCTGCGCCGAAAACGGGTCGGGCGGCGCGCCGACGCTCACGCGCTGCGCAAGTTCGCTCGCGCGGGCCCAGCTTTCCGCGCCGTCCGGCGCGGCGCCGACCGCGAGATCGCGGTAGAGGCCGATGTCGAGCCCCGCGTCCCTGGCGCGCTTCGCCGCGCCCGCCAATTGCCGATCCGCCAACCATTGCGTGAAGAGGGCGAGTGCGACCTCGCTAGCGTGCTCGCCGGCTTTCCGCTCGAGCGCTTCGCGCTCGCCCGCCCGCAACGCGCCGGGCCAGCGGCGCCAGTCTTCGCCCGCGCGCTCTCGCGCGATCGCCTGGAAAATGGCGAAGCGGCGCAGCGCGTCGCCGCCTTGCCCGACGAAGCGCGCGTGATCCGCGAAGATCGGGTCGGCGCCGTTGCGCGCCCGGGCGCGCTCGAACGCGGCGAAGCGCGCCCCAAGCGCCTCGCGCTTGATCGCCCACACCGCCTCGTAGTCGACCGCCGCGGCGTGCGACGCCGCTTCGATCGCCCCGGCCAGCGCCGCGATCGTCGCATCGCTCGCCTCGTCGCGCGGCAGGCCGGCCGAGTCGAGGGCGTCGATGTGGAGGGGATCGATGAAGCGCCTGTCCGAGGGATGATACGGGCTGGAGCGAAGGCGGTCGAGTTCCGCCAGGGCGTGGAGAGGGTTGACCCCGAGGAACGCCGCCCCGGCTCGGCCGGCTCGCTCTCCGGCGAGAGCGAGCGTCGTCAGATCGCCGATCCCCTGGTCGCGGGCGCGGCGCAACGCGTAGAGCTGCCCCGACAGGCCGAAGCGGCGACGAAGCGCTCCCTCGGCGCCATAGGCCTCCGGCGGCGCGACCGTCAAAGCGCACTCGACCCCGTCGAGGACGAGGCGATGACGGCCGATCGGCAATTCCGGCAGTTCGATCTCGTGTTCGAGCACGGTGCGCCCGTCGACGAGGACGCGGGGCGCCGCCTCGACCTCGGGAGCGCGCCAGTCGATCGTGCGCCCGTCCTCCGTGACGATCCGGGGCTCGAGGCGGTGGACGGGCTCGCCAGGATCGGCGCGAGCGGGAACGCGCAGCGGCTCGCCGAGCCGCCGCAACCACGCGTTCGGCAGGCGCCGCGCGGTGCTCTCCTCGACGAGGCGCGCCAGACTTTCCCGCAATTGCGCTTGCGAGGCCGCCGGCAGGCGCAAGGCTTCGAGCAAGGCGAGTTTGGTCTCGGGCGGGACGATCGTCCGCCGGCCTTCGACGTCCCACCAATCCGGCGCAATCCCGGCCGCCTCGGCGAGCGCGTCGATCTCGCGCGCGTCGGGCGCCCTGCCGCGCTTCGGGTCGCCTGCAGCGTCAAGTTCGGCGAGGATGAGCGTCGCGCGCGGGGCGACGCGGGCGCGGTCGGCGACAGCCAGCGGCGCGTCGTCATGCGCATCGTCAGCCGTGTCGATGAGAACGCGCCACGTCTTGCCGTCCCTCGGCTCGGGCAGACGCAGAAACGTCGGCTGCGCGGCGCGGTTGAACGCCACGGCGACGCGATCGACGCCGTTCGGATCGGACGCGGCGAGGATGGCGACGAAAACGTCGCCGTCGAGCGCGTCCCATTGTGCCGCCGAACTCAGCGGCGCGTCCGCATCGCGCCATTCGACATCGAGCAAGCCAGAGCCGTCGAAGGCTCGTCCCGACAGCCAGACCTGGCTCGACAGCGCAGGATGCTCGCGTCTGATTTTCGCGAGACGGCGCACGAAAGCGATGAGCGCGGCGTCGGCGCGGCTCCAGTCGATCCAGGAGATCGCATTGTCTTGCGCATAGGCGTTGTTGTTGCCGCTCTGGCTATGGCCGAGCTCGGAGCCCATGGCGAGCATCGGCACGCCGCGGGAGACAAAGGTCAGCGCGAGAAGATTGCGCTGATCGCGGGCGCGGGCGGCGAGGATCGCCGGATCCTCCGATGGCCCCTCGGCGCCGTGATTCCAGGAGAAATTCTCGTTCGATCCGTCGTGGTTGTATTCGCCATTGGCGTCATTGTGCTTTTGCGCGTAGGCGACGATGTCGGCGAGGGTGAAGCCGTCGTGCGAGGCCACGAAGTTTACGCTCTTGGCCGCGTTTCGCGCATGGGCGAAAACATCGTGCGAGCCGGCGAGGCGAGTCGCGAGTTCGCCCCGCATTCGGGTGTCGCCGCGCCAGAAGCGGCGCGCAGCGTCGCGGAAGCGGTCGTTCCATTCGCCCCAGGCGTCGGGAAACGCGCCCAGGCGGTAGCCGCCGGGACCAATGTCCCACGGCTCGGCGATCATTTTCGCTTGGCTCAGAATCGGATGTTCCGCGATCGCCGAGAACATCGGCGCATGGCGATCGAAGCCTGAGGCCCGCCGTCCGAGCGCCGTCGCGAGATCGAAGCGGAACCCGTCGACGCCGCCGAACGTCATCCATCGCTCCATCGCCGCGATCGCCATGCGCAGGACCGGCGGACGGTCGAGCGCGAGGCAGTTGCCGGTGCCCGTGTCGTTGATGTAGCGCGCGGGATCGTCGGGCAGGAGGCGGAAGTAGGAGGCGTTGTCGAGACCGCGGAACGAGATCGTCGGCCCCAGTTCGTCGCTCTCGCCATTGTGGTTCAGTACGATGTCGAGGATCACCTCCATCCCAGCGGCGTGCAGCGCGTCGGTCGCAGCGCGCACGTCCGCCCAGCCGTTCGGCGCGAGGCGCGGATCGGGGGCGCCGAGGACGACCGGGTTGTAGCCCCAGGCGTTGTTGAGCCCGAGCGCCGGTAGATGACGCTCGTCGACCCAGGGGTCGGCCGGCATGATTTCCACCGTCGTGACGCCGAGCGCGGCGAGATGATCGATGACGGCGGGATGCGCGAGACCCGCAAAGCGACCTCGCGCCGCCTCCGGCACGTCGGCGCGCAGCTTGGTGAGGCCGCGCAGATTGGCCTCGTAGATGACGGTGCGATCCCAGGGGATGCCCTGTCGCCCGGGCTCGCCGGCCTTCAGCGCGAGCGCGATCGCCTTGGGCGCAAACGGCCCGCTGTCGATCCCGAGCGCGAACATCGAGGGATGCAAGCGGAACGGCCTGTCGAAGGCGCAGGCGTAGGGGTCAGCGAGAAGTTTCGAGACGTCGAAGCGATGGCCTTGCAGCGGATCGAACAGACCGTCGACGCGCAGGCCGTAGCGTGCGCCGGTCCGAACGCCGGCAACCTTCGCGCGATGGACGCCGTCAGCGCCGGGCTCGAGCTTCGTGCGCTGGATTTCGCGCTCGCCGTCCGCGTCGTACAGGCAAAAATAGACGGCGTTCGCGTGGGCGGAGAAGACCGCGACTTCAGCGCCGTCTGGCGTCAGAACGACGCCCGGCGCGGCGCTCGCCGTCAAAACCTCGTTCATGCCGCGCTCCGCGCGAGCGCGCGATAGAGCGCCGCATAGCGCTTGGCCGGCCCGCGCCAGGAAACGTCGGCGCGCATGCCGTTGAGGCGCAAGCGGCGCATCGTCGCGACGTCGCGAAAGTGGGCCAGCGCGCGGTCGAGCGCGTAAGAGAGAGGGCCGACGTCGGGCGGCGAGAATTGAACGCCTGTCGCGACGCCTGCGTTGATCGCGGCGTCGTTGGCGTCGATCACCGTGTCGGCGAGACCGCCGACGCGCGCGACGATCGGCGTTGCGCCGTAGCGCAGGGCGCAGAGCTGGGTCAGTCCACAGGGCTCGAAGCGGGAAGGCACCACGATGAAGTCCGATCCCGCCTGCATCAGATGGGCGAGCGCCTCGTCATAGCCGAATTCACATCCGACCGCGCCCTTGTGGGCGCGCGCGGCGGCGATGAAGCCTTCCTGCAGCGCCGTCTCGCCCGCGCCGAGGATCGCCAGTTGCGCGCCCGCCGAGGCGAGCCGCGGCAGCGCCGCGAGCAGTAGGTCCAGCCCCTTCTGGCTCGTCAGGCGGGAAATGACCCCGAACAAAGGAATTTCGACGCCCGTCGTCAGACCGAAGCGCTGCTGCAAGGCCGCCTTGTTGCGCGGGCGCATGTCGATGCGAAGCGCGCTGTAGTTTTGCGCGAGGTTCGGATCGGTGGCGGGGTTCCACACCATGTCGTCGATGCCGTTGACGATGCCTTCGACCACGTTGGCGCGGACGCGCAGCAGACCGTCGAGCGCCATGCCGAAGGCGGGAGTCATGATCTCCCGCGCATAGGTCGGCGAGACGGTCGTGATGCGATCGGCGAACTGAAGGCCCGCCTTGAGAAAGCCGACACCATTGAAATATTCGACTCCGTCGATCGCCAGCGCGCTCAGGGGAAAGCCGAGCGGCCTGAGGAGGGAGGCAGGGTAGTGCCCCTGGAAGGCGATATTGTGGATGGTGAGGATCGTACCGGGAGCGGAGCCGCCGTCGTAATGGAGATAGGCCGGCGTGAGGGCCGCCTGCCAGTCGTGGAGGTGGACGACCTTGGGCACGAAGCTTGCGATCGCGCCCTTGGCGATGTCCGCGCCGACGCGCGCGAGCGCCGCGAAGCGAAAGGCGTTGTCGTTCCAGTCGAGCCCGTCGGGGCCGAGATAGGGATTGCCCGCTCGGTCGTAGAGATGCGGTGCGTCGAGGACGAAGAGGTCGAGCCCGGCGGCCCGCCCGGCGAGAACTCTCGCTGGGCCGCCGAACAGGACGGGGTAGGCGTGCGCCGTCTCCGCCCCCTGCAGCTTGGCCACAATCGCGGGGTAGCCGGGGACGAGCGTGCGCAGCGCGACATCCTCGCGCGCGAGCGCTCCCGGCAAGGCGCCGGCGACGTCGGCAAGTCCGCCCGTCTTGATCAGCGGATAGACCTCCGAGGCGACCGACAGAGCGACGAGAGCGCCCATCAGGCGAGCTTGTCGAGCATGGCCTGCGTGATCAGCGTCACGCCGTCATCGGTTCGCCGGAATCGTTTCGCGTCGAGATCCGGATCCTCGCCGACGACGAGGCCGTCCGGGATTGTGACATTCGCGTCGATCACCGCCTTTTTCAGCCGCGCGCCGCGGCCGATCTGGACATAGGGCATGATGACCGCTTCGTGAACCGTCGCATAGGAGTGCGCGTGAACGCCGGTGAACAGCAGCGAGCGCGACACGGCTGCGCCGGAAATGATGCAACCGCCCGACACCAGCGAGGAAATAGCGACGCCGCGCCGGCCGTCGAGGTCGTGCACGAATTTGGCCGGCGGCGTGATTTCGCCATAAGTCCAGATCGGCCAGCCGCGGTCGTAGAGATCGAGGTCGGGCACGATGTCGGTGAGATCGATGTTGGCCGCCCAATAAGCGTCGACGGTGCCGACGTCGCGCCAGTAGATGTGGGATTCTTCGCTCGCCGTCACGCAAGACTGCGAGAAGTGGTGCGCCACCGCCGTCCCCTTGGCGACGAGATAGGGAATGATGTCCTTGCCGAAGTCGTGCGCCGAGTTGGGATCGGCCGCGTCGCGCTTGAGCTCCTCGATGAGGAACTTGGTCTCGAACACATAGATGCCCATGCTGCACAGCGCCTTGTCGGGCTTCCCGGGCATCGACGGCGGCGAGGCGGGCTTTTCGAGGAAGGAAAGGATCTTGTTGGCCGCGTCGACATGCATCACGCCGAAGCCCGTGGCCTCTTCGAGCGTCGCCTCGAGGCACCCCACCGTCACGTCGGCCTTGGACTCGACGTGCTGCTGGAGCATCTTCTCGTAGTCCATTTTATAGATGTGGTCGCCGGCGAGCAGCACCATGAAATGCGGCGCATAGCTCTCGATGATGTCGATGTTCTGATAAACCGCGTCGGCCGTGCCGAGGTACCACATCGTCTCCGAAACGCGCTGGGAAGCCGGCAGGATGTCGAAGCTCTCGTTGCGCTCGGGGCGGAAGAAGTTCCAGCCGCGTTGCAGGTGACGGATGAGGCTGTGCGCCTTGTACTGGGTGGCGACGGCGATGCGCCGGATGCCGGAATTGAGCGCGTTGGAGAGCGCGAAATCGATGATGCGCGATTTGCCGCCGAAATAGACGGCGGGCTTGGCGCGCCGGTCGGTCAGCTCCATCAGGCGACTGCCGCGCCCGCCCGCCAGCACATAGGCCATCGCGTGGCGGGAGTAGGGCGGCTCCGGCGTAGCGTCCCGAATCGCTTCCTTGGCGTTCATGCGTCCCTCCCTACGGTCTCAAGCCTTTCGATAACGCGCTTGCGTGCGTTCGAGTTCACGTCGCCTCGTGGACAAGGAAGATCGTCGCCAGCGGCGGCAAAGTCAGCAGCGCCGACGCCGGCAGGCCGTGCAACGGCCGCTCTTCCGCTTCGACGCCGCCGAGGTTGCCGACGTTGGAGCCGCCGTAGATCGCCGCGTCGGTGTTGAGCGCCTCTCGCCAGTGCCCCATACGTGGCAAGCCGATCCGATAATTGTAGCGCACGACAGGCGTGAAATTGCAAACGACCGCGACGGGCGGATCGTCCGGACCGCCCAATCGCAGGAACGCGATCACCGATTGGGCGTCGTCGTTGACGACGATCCAGCGGAAGCCTTCCTGCTCGCAGTCGCGGGCGTGGAGCGAGGGCTCGCCGACGTAGAGCCGGTTGAGATCGCGCACGAGGGCCTGAAGGCCTTGATGCGGCCGATAGTCGAGCAGCCGCCATGGCAGCGCGTCGTCGGAATTCCATTCGCTCGTCTGGCCGAACTCCTGGCCCATGAAGAGCAGCTTCTTGCCGGGATGGCCCCACATGAAGCCATAATAGGCGCGCGCGTTGGCGAAGCGCTGCCACTCGTCGCCCGGCATCTTGCCGATCAGCGAGGATTTGCCGTGCACGACTTCGTCGTGCGAGATCGGCAGCACGAAATTTTCGGCGAAGGCGTAGAGCAGGCCGAAGGTCAGCTTGTCGTGGTTCCAGCGCCGATGGACGGGGTCGCGCGACATGTATTCGAGCGTGTCGTGCATCCAGCCCATGTTCCACTTGAAGCCGAAGCCGAGGCCGCCGTGATCGGTCGGCATCGAGACGCCGGGGAAGGCCGTCGACTCCTCGGCGATGGTGTGCGCGCCCGGAAACTCGCCGTAGACGAGTTCGTTGGCGCGCTTGAGGAACGCGATAGCGTCGAGATTCTCGTTGCCGCCCTTGACGTTGGGCAGCCATTCCCCCGCCTTTCGGGAATAGTCGAGGTAGAGCATCGAGGCGACCGCGTCGACGCGCAAGCCGTCGATATGGTATCGGTTCACCCAATAGAGGGCGCTGGCGTAGAGAAAATTTGCGACCTCCCTGCGCCCGTAATCGTAGATCGCCGTATTCCAGTCGGGATGAAAGCCGCGACGCGGATCGGCGTGCTCGTAGAGCGGGCCGCCGTCGAAATGCGCGAGGCCGTGTTCGTCGGTCGGAAAATGCGCCGGCACCCAGTCGAGGATGACGCCGAGGCCGGCGACGTGCGCCCGATCGACGAAGCGCGCGAAGGCGGCGGGATCGCCGAAGCGCCGCGTCGGCGCGAACAGTCCGATCGGCTGGTAGCCCCAGGACATGTCGAGCGGATGCTCGGTGATCGGCATCAATTCGAGATGCGTGAAGCCGAGGTCGGCGGCGTAGGGAATCAATTGATCCGCCAACTCGTCGTAGGTGAGGAAGCGGCCGCCTTCGCCGCGCCGCCACGAGCCGAGATGGACCTCGAAGATCGACATCGGGCGGCGACGCGCCTCGCCTTGGCCGCGCTTTTCGAGATAGTCCGCGTCGCTCCAGACGAAATTGTCCGTTCGCGCGACGACCGAGGCGGTGGACGGCCGCATCTCCGCCGCGAAGCCGAGCGGGTCTGCTTTCAGCGGCTGCAACGCGCCCGCCGCCGAAACGATCTCGTATTTGTAGACCGCTCCGGCGCTCAGATGCGGGATGAAGATCTCCCACAGGCCGCTGTCGATGCGCTTGCGCATCTGACAGCGCCGCCCGTCCCATTGGTTGAAGTCGCCGACCACCGAGACGCGCGAAGCGTTGGGGGCCCAAACGGCGAACAGGACGCCGTCGGCGCCTTCGTGCGTGACGAGCTGCGCGCCGAGGCGCCGATAGAGCTCGTGATGCGAGCCCTCGACCAGCAGATGATCGTCGAGCGGGCCGAGCGCGGGGCCGAAAGCGTAGGCGTCCTCGTAGGACTCGACCCCGTCCGCGCGCACGACCTCGAGCCGATAGACCGGCCGCTCCTTAAGGCCTGGCGCGAGGCCCTCGAAGAAGTCGCCCTTGCGGCGCTTCAACTCCGCGACCGGCGCCCCGTCGCGGGTCAGCGCGCGGATCCTGAGCGCCTCGGGCGCGAAGGCGCGGATCACCCAGCCGAGCGGCGTCAGATGGGGGCCGAGGACCGCGAACGGATCCTTGTGCCGGGCGGCGGCGATCGCATCGATGTCCCGCTCGTTCGCCTGCCAGACTTCGAGCATGCCGCTCATCCTTTCAGGCGATGGGGCGGAACGGAGCGTTCCAGATTTCCTGCGCGTATTCGGCTATCGTGCGGTCGGACGAGAACCAGCCGACGTTCGCCGTGTTGAGAATGCTCGATCTTATCCAGGCCTTCCGGTCGCGCCAGGCCTGATCGATCTTCATCTGGGTCGTCCAATAGGCGTCGAAGTCGGCGCAGACCATGAAGTAGTCGTGGTGCGTCAAACTGTCGACGAGACCGCGGTATCGGCCGCGATCGTCGGAGGAAAAAATGCCGGAGCCGATTTCGTCGAGCGCCTCGCGCAAGATGGGCGAGGCGGCGATGCGCGCGCTCGAATCGATGCCCTGCGCCCGCGCTGCTTCGACCTCCTCGGCCGTCAGTCCGAAGATGAAGATGTTGTCGTCGCCGACCAACCCCTTCAGTTCAACGTTCGCGCCGTCGAGCGTGCCGACCGTCAGGGCGCCGTTCAGCGCCATCTTCATGTTGCCGGTGCCCGACGCCTCCATGCCGGCGGTCGAAATCTGCTCGGAGAGATCGACGGCGGGAATGATCGTCTCGGCGAGACTCACGTTGTAGTTGGGCAGGAACACCACTTTGAGCAGACCGCGCACGGTCGGATCGGAATTGACGACCCGCGCGACGTCGATTGCGAGCTTGATGATCAGCTTGGCTTGAACGTAGCTCGCCGCCGCCTTGCCGGCGAAAACCTTCACGCGGGGCGCAAAGTCGATGGTCGGATTGGAACGGATGGTGTTGTAGCGGGCGATCGTCTCGAGGATGTTGAGCAGCTGGCGCTTGTACTCGTGGATGCGCTTGATCTGAACATCGAACATCGCGTCGGGATCGATGCGCAGATTGAGCGTTTCGGCGACGTGTCGCGCGAGTGCGACCTTGTTGGCGCGCCGCGCGAGGGCGATTTGCTCCTGCATCGACGCGTCGTCGGCGAAACGGGCCAGACCGCGCAGCGTGTCGGCGTCGTGCAGCGCCTTTTCGCCTAGGCAAGAGGTGATGATCCGGGTGAGCCGAGGATTGCACTCGATCAACCAGCGGCGGAAGGTGATGCCGTTCGTCTTGTTGGTGATGCGGCCGGGATAGACCGCGTCGAGATCGCGGAACACGGTCTCGCGCATCAGATTGGTGTGCAGGCCGGACACGCCGTTGATCTTGTGCGAACCGACGAAAGCGAGCGCGCCCATACGCACGCGCCGCCCTGAATGCTCGTCGATCAGCGAGATGGAGGCGAGAAGATTGGGGTCGCCGAGCCCGCGCCGCCGCGCGCCGTCGAGATGCATCGCGTTGATGAGGTAGATGATCTGCATGTGACGCGGCAGCAGCCGCTCCATCAGCGGAACGGGCCAGCTCTCGAGCGCCTCGGGCAGCAGCGTGTGGTTCGTATAGGAAAAGACCGCCTGCGTGATCGTCCACGCTTCGTCCCAGTCGAGCCGATTGAGGTCGACCAGAATGCGCATCAACTCGGCGACCGCGATCGAGGGATGGGTGTCGTTGAGCTGGACCGCGACGTGATCGGCGAGGGTGCGGATGTCGCGATGCTGCTTCACATGCCGGCGCACGAGGTCGAGCAGCGAGGCGGAAGCGAAGAAATATTCCTGCCGCAGGCGCAGCTCCTGGCCGGCCGGCGTCGCGTCGCTCGGATAGAGCACCTTCGAGATCGATTCGGCGCGCACGCTGTCGGTCAGCGCGCCGATGTAGTCGCCGGCGTTGAAGGCGTCGAGTTTCAACGGATCGACCGCGCGCGCAGACCAGAGCCGCAGGGTGTTCACGTGCCGTCCGCGCCATCCGACGATCGGCGTGTCGTAGCCGACCGCCTCGATCGTCTCGTCGGGATGCCAGACGTGATGGACCATCTCTTCGCCGTGCGGCGCGGCCTCGACCCATCCGCCGAAGCCGATCGCGTAATTCGACTCCGGCCGCTCGAACTCCCAGGGATTGCCATGCAACAGCCAGTCCTCAGGCGCCTCCTGCTGCCAGCCGTTGCGGATGATCTGGCGAAAGAGGCCGTTGTCGTAGCGGATGCCGTAGCCGTGGGCGGCGATCGAGAGCGTCGCCATGCTGTCCATGAAGCAGGCGGCGAGGCGACCGAGGCCGCCGTTGCCGAGCGCGGCGTCCGACTCGACGCGCCGCAACGCAGTCAGATCGATGCCGAGCTGCGACAACGCCGCGCTCATCGGCTCGACAATGCCGAGGTTGGTCATGGCGTCGAACAGCATCCGCCCGATCAGGAATTCGAGCGAGAGGTAATAGACGCGCTTGCGGTCGTCGGCATAAGCGGCGTTGGTCGATTCGATCCAATGTTCGACGACGATGTCGCGCGTTGCGAAGGCGACCGCGAGAAACCAGTCGCGCTGGCTGGCCGCAACGGTATTCTTGCCGACGGAATAGGTGAGCTTGGCGAGGACGGCGGCTTTGAGCTCCTCCGCCGTATATTGGCGAACGGCGTCGGCGCCTTCCGAGCCGGCCAGGGCGACGGTGTGATCTGGGGTCGGCAGCTCGTTCATGTCGGCTCGTCTCCGGTGCGCGACTGCACCTTGGTTCTAACATGGTTGAGAATCTTCTCAATATTCTCTAACGATCGCAGAAAGATCCGGGAAGCGGGCGTCCGAGCACGGCCGGCCCGCGGACGCGCGTACGGAGGCCGGCGGATGAAGGTGGACGGGCGACCCTATCGCACAATCTGGTCGACCTCGGACGGCGCCGTCGAGACGATCGACCAAACGCTCCTGCCGCATCGCTTCGCCACCGTACGGATCGAGACCCTCGAGGACGCCGTCGCCGCGATCAAGACCATGATCGTGCGCGGCGCGCCGCTTATCGGCGCCACCGCCGCTTATGGCCTCGCCCTCGCGCTTCGCCGCCACGCCGACGATCGCGCGCTGAGCGAAGCCTACCGCGCCCTCCTGGCGAGCCGGCCGACAGCGGTCAATCTGCGCTATGCGCTCGATGACGTGCGCGCCGTCGTCGCTCCCCTCCCGCCCTCCGAACGCGCCGAAGCGGCCTGGGCGCGCGCCGGCGCGCTCTGCGAGGAGGACGTCGGGCTGAACCGGCGGATCGGCGAAGCCGGACTGCCGCTGATCGAGCGGCTCCATCGCGAAACGGGTCGGACCGTGAACATCCTGACCCATTGCAACGCCGGCTGGCTCGCAACGGTGGATTGGGGCACGGCGACGGCGCCGATCTACATGGCGCACGACCTGGGGATCCCGGTGCACGTATTCGTCGACGAGACGCGGCCGCGCAATCAAGGCGCGTCGCTGACCGCCTTCGAACTTGGTCACCATGGCGTGCCTCATACGGTCGTCGCCGACAACGCGGGCGGCCATTTGATGCAACACGGGCGCATCGACATGGCGATTGTCGGCGCGGACCGGATCACCGCGCGTGGCGACGCGGCCAACAAGATCGGCACCTATCTCAAGGCGCTTGCGGCGCGCGCCAACGGCGTTCCCTTCTACGTCGCAGCGCCGCACACGACCTTCGACTGGACGATCCGCGACGGCTTGGCGGAAATCGAGATCGAGGAGCGCGACCCCGCCGAAGTGACGCATATGGTCGGGCGGCTCGATGGCGGCGGCGTCGCGCGCGTCGCCGTGACGCCGGCCGGCAGTCCGGCGCTCAATCCGGCCTTCGACGTGACGCCGGCGGCGCTGATCGATGGATTCATCACCGACCGCGGCGTCTGCGCCGCGAACGAAGCGGAACTCGCCGCGCGCTTCGCTTAAGCGGCGCGGCGCTATTTCGGCTTGGCGTCCTCTTGCGCCTTGGTCGCCGCGTCGAGGGATTGCTGGGCGGCCGCGACACGCGACTGAAGATCGGCCAAGTTGCGATTCGCCTCTTCGGTGCGCCGCTGCAGGTCGGCAAATTGCGCCTGGGCCTCGGTGATCTGGCTCTCCACGCCGTTGAGCTGATCGGTCTGGCTCTTCAGGCGCGCTTCGACCGCCTGAAGGTCGCGCGTCTTCGAATTGGCTTCCTCCTGGGCGCCCGAGACGGCGAGCTTGGCTTCGCTGATCCGCTTGGTGAGATCGGCGATCTCGTTCTGCGCCGCAGCGCGGGCGGCGACCGCGTCGGTCAGCGCCTTCTGGGCGTCCTTGGCCTGCTTGTCGAGGTCGGCCGCGGTGCCCGCCGCCTTTTGCAGGTTCTGCAAGTCGGCGGCCATACCCTCGCGCGCCAGCTCGGCGCGTTTCAGGGCGTCGTCCATCTGCGAGCGGACGTCCGCCGCCTGCGACCAGAAATAGGAGACCAGCAGCCAGCCGACGATCGCGAGAGCGGCGAGGGCAAGCGGCACAGGCCGGCGGAAATCGTCGGATGCGTCATAGGCCATTCTCGTCTCCCTCGCGCGCTTTGACGGTGGCGGGCGCAGCTGCCGCCCATATTGGGGCCCGCGCGGCCGTCCGCCAAGCGCAAAATGGCAAATGGAGCAATCTCCTTCACGAAGCGTGAACGGCGCATGCCTTTGTTGCGGGAGGCCATTGAAAGAATTGGGGACCGATCGGCGCCCGAGCGCCCCCATCAGGGCTGGACGAGGCCGGCCCCAGGCGACACAATTGGAGCAGCGGCCGCCAAGAACCGCCCCGGAGACCCGCCCGTGAAATTTTCCTTCGCCAATCTCGCCCGCCAGGCTTTGAGCGGCCATCAGGGTTGGCCGGAACAGTGGCGTTCCCCCGAGCCCAAAGCGTCCTACGACGCGGTCATCGTGGGGGCGGGCGGACACGGTCTCGCGACGGCCTATTACATGGCCAAGGAGCACGGGATGCGGAACATCGCCGTGGTCGAAAAGGGCTGGCTCGGCGGCGGCAATACAGGGCGCAACACGACGATCGTGCGCTCCAACTATCTCTGGGAGGCCTCCGAGGCGATCTACGGTCACGCCCACAAATTGTGGCCTACGCTCTCCCAAGAGCTCAACTACAACGTGATGTTCTCGCCGCGCGGCGTCATGCTGCTCGCCCACAGCCACCACGACGAGCACGCCTTCAAGCGGCACATCCACGCCAATCGGCTGGCCGGAACGCCCAACGAATGGCTGACGCCCGCGCAGGCGAAGGAATTCTGCCCCATCCTCAACATCGATCCGCGCATTCGCTATCCCGTCGTCGGAGCCGCTTTGCAACGGACCGGAGGGACGGCGCGCCACGACGCCGTCGCCTGGGGCTATGCCCGCGGCGCCTCCGCGCTCGGCGTCGACATCATCCAGAATTGCGAGGTCAAGGCGATCCGGCGCGACCCCTCGGGCGCGGTCAGCGGGCTGGAGACGACCCGCGGCGCCATCGCGACGAAAAAGATCGGCGTCGTCGCAGCGGGCAACACGAGCGTCGTCATGGCGATGGCGGGCGTCCGGATGCCGCTCGAATCGTTTCCGCTGCAGGCGCTCGTCTCCGAGCCGTTGAAGCCGATCATGCCCTGCGTCGTGATGTCCAACACCATCCACGCCTACATGTCGCAATCCGACAAGGGCGAATTGGTGATCGGGGCGGGGACCGACGGCTACGTCTCCTACAGCCAGACCGGCGCTCTGCACGTCGCTTCGTCGACGCTCGAGGCGATCTGCGAGATGTTCCCGATCGCCTCCCGCGTCCGCATGATGCGCAACTGGGGCGGCATCGTCGACACGACGCCCGACCGCTCGCCGATCATCGGCAAGACGCCTGTGCCGGGGCTCTTCGTCAATTGCGGTTGGGGAACGGGCGGCTTCAAGGCGACGCCGGGCTCCGGCCACGTCTTCGCCTACCAGGTGGCGACGGGCGAACCGCATCCCATCAACGCCCCCTTCGCGCTCGACCGCTTCCGCACGGGCGCGCTTATCAACGAAGCGACCGCGGCCGCCGTCGCGCATTAGAGGCCAATATGCTGCTGATCCGCTGTCCCTATTGCGAAATGGACCGACCGGAAATCGAATTCAAGAACGGCGGCGAGGCGCATCTCGTTCGCCCCAATCCGAACGCCGCCACGGACGAGGAATGGACCGACTTCCTCTACTTTCGCGCCAACGACCGCGGCACGCACGCCGAACGCTGGCGGCATGTCGCGGGCTGCGGGCGCTTCTTCAATTGCATCCGCGACACGGTGAGCGACCGCATCCGCGTCACCTACAAGGCCGGCGAGCCACGTCCGGATCTGGGGTAAGAGCCCAAGGCGGCTATTCCATCACGGCGGTATGGTCGACGCTCGGCGCCTCCGCTGGCTTCTTGAGAAACACCAGGAGCGGAATGGCGGCGAGCGACAGGATCATCAACAGCTTGAAGTCGTCGGTATAGGAGATGATCACCGCCTGCAGCGTGATCAGGCTGTCGAGAGCGGCTCGCCCGGCGGCGGTCAACGGGTTGAGCGCATGGATCATCGCCGGATGCTGCAGCGCGTGGTTGAACGGCGTCACATAGGCCGCGATGTCGGCGTGGTTGATCTGGGTGTTGCGCGTGATCAGCGCCGCCATCACGGAAATGCCCACGCTGGAGCCGATGTTGCGCGACAGGTTGTAGAGTCCCGTTCCCTCGCCGCGCATCGTCGCCGACAACGTCGCGAAGGCGGTCGTGGTCAACGGCACAAACATGAAGCCGAGGCCCATGCCCTGGAGGAAGCCGACCGAGACGATCGTCCACTGCGAGACGTCGGGCGTCCAACCCGTCATCAGATACATGGAGCCCGCGGTCAGCCCGAAACCGATCGTCAGCAGCACACGGGTGTCGACCCGTCCGATCAGCCGGCCGACGAAGAACATGCACAACATCGTGCCGACCCCGCGCGGTCCCATCACGAGGCCCGCCGTCAACACGGGATAGTTCATCAACGTCTGCAGATAGGGCGTCATCAGCGCAAGCGAGGCCAGATAGGTCATGCCGACGATGAAGATGAACACGAAGCAGAGCGTGAAGTTGCGATCGAGGAACAGCTTCGGATTGACGAACGGGTTCGCCGCGGTGAACGTGTGGACGAGGAAGACATAGAACGCGCTGGCGCAAACCAGCGCCTCGACAATGATTTCCCCCGACGAGAACCAGTCGAGTTGCTCGCCGCGATCGAGGAAGATCTGCAGCGCCGCGATGCTCACGCTCAGCGCGGCGAAGCCGAGCCAATCCAGCCGCGCCGCCGCGTCCCGCCTAGTCTCGGTTACAAACAGGCTCACGCCGGCGAAAGCGAGCGCGCCGATCGGCACGTTGATGTAGAACACCCAGCGCCAGCTGATGTTGTCGGTGAGCCAGCCCCCGATCACCGGGCCCAGGACGGGTCCGACCATCACCGAAACGCCGAACATCGCCATTGCCGAGCCGCGTTCCTTGACGTCGAAGATGTCGAGCATGATGCTTTGCGACAGCGGCACGAGCGCGGCCCCGAACAGCCCCTGCATGAGGCGGAAGGCGACAATTTCGAGCAGCGATTGCGCGAGGCCGCACAGGATCGAGGCGATCACGAATCCGGCAATCGCGATGAGCAGGATGCGCTTGCGCCCGTATCGCGCTGCGAGGAAACCCGACGGCGGCGTCATGATCGCAGCGGCGACGATATAGGAGGTCAGCACCCAGTTGATCTGGTCCGCGCTCGCCGCGACGCTGCCCTGGATGTAGGGCAGGGCGACGTTGGCGATCGTGGTGTCGAGCGCCTGCATGATCACCGACAAGATCACGCTTGCGGTGATGAGGCCGCGGTTGGCGATCCTGCCTGCGCTCCCGTCAGCCATGGCGCGGCTCGCCGCGGCCGAGCCATTGCGTCACGAAGTCGGGCAGGCCGCGCGGGTGACCGGTGTCGACGTCGACCGAGACACTCATGCCGACGCGCAGCGGCGGCTTGCCCGCGATGTCGTCGAGACGCACGCGAAGCGGAATGCGCTGCACGACTTTGACCCAGTTGCCAGTCGTATTCTGAGCCGGCAGCAGCGAGAAGCTCGATCCCGAGGCGGGGCTGAGGCTGTCGACCACCCCCTTCCATTCGACGCCCGGATAGGTGTCGACGGTGACGGTCGCCGGCTGGCCCGCGCGCACATAGGTGAGCTCGGTCTCCTTGGGGCTTGCCTCGATCCACATGTGAGTGGTCGAGACGAGGCTGAAGGCGGTCTGCGAAGTTTGGAGATAGGAGCCAGGCTGGATCGCATTGACATTGGTCGCCACGCCGTCGAAGGGCGCGCGCACGATCGTGTCGTTGAGATCGCGCTGAGCGTTGTCGACGGTGGCTTTCGCCTGCTTGTAGAAGGGATTGTCCTCGATTTTCTGGTTCGGATCGCCGCTGAGCTGGGCGAGGCTGGTGTCCGCTTGCGCCTTGGCGACGGCGATCCTCTGGCGGGTCGCCTCGAGGTCGTGCTGGGCGACGTCGAAAGCGGCCTTGGTGCCAGCGCCGGTCGCCAGCAGATCCTGCTGGCGCTTGAAATTGGTCTCGTAGAAGACGAGATCCGCCTGGGCCTGCTCGACCTGCGCAAGCGCGAGCTTGTAGGTGGCCTGCAGGGTCAACACCTGATCGTGCACCGTGCCGAGCTGCGCCTTCGCGCCGTCGAGGGCGATCTGGTAGGTGTCGGGCCTCAGCCGGTACAGAATTTGACCCTTCTTGACCGGCTCGTTGTCGTGCACCTCGACGGAAATGACCGTGCCCGCGACGTCGGTCGAAACGCCGACCATATCCGCTTGCACATAGGCGTTGTCGGTCGACATGATCTGGCCGCCGGTCACGTAGACGTAGCCGCCGCCGGCGAGCGCGATCGGTAGGAGCGCGAACAGCAGCGGGCGACGCCAGTTGCGCCGCGCGCGCGCCGGCTTTTGAGCCGGCGGAGCGACCGCCTCCGACGTCTCCGGCGCGATGGGGGCCTCCGCTTCGCCGGACGGCCGTCGCAATTCTCTAACCGGAGGATTTCCCGCAGCCGTAGTCCTCTCGCTGGGCAGGCGATGGACCGCGTTTCCGTCAGCCATATCGAGGTTCCGTCTTTTCGGCGGTCGGTCCCTGGCAAGCCGCCGCGAGGTTCGTCTTCATGAGGGTGAGAATTTGCATGACGCGGTCACGGTCCGTGTCCGAGACGCCCTCGAGGGCCTCGGCCCGCGTCGCTTCGCCGAGCGGCTGCATCGCCGCCAGCAGCGGGCGCGCGGCCTCCTTGAGATAGAGGCGCCAAGCCCGCCGATCCTCGGGGTCCTGCCGGCGCTCGATCACGCCGCGCTGTTCGAGCCGGTCGAGAATGCGCACCAGCGTCATCGGCTCGATCTCGAGCATTTCGGCCAGACACGCCTGGTGAACCCCCTCCTGCCTTGCGAGATAGACGATGGTCTGCCACTGCGCCCGCGTCAGGCCCTGGTCCCGCGTGCGCTGTTCGAAGCGCTTGCGCATCAGGCGAGCGACCTCGTTCAGCAGGATGCCGATCTGTGGATGAACGTCTGGCATGTTTTGGCTTGAGTCGGGCCCGCGCCCCGCGTTGACACTGATAAGTAGGCTTATTATCGGTACGCATATAACAAGCTTGCCTAGCGACCGCAAGAGGCAAGGCGAAGGTTGGTTGGCGCGGACCTAATTCGATGACTGAGGTTCGTTGCAGGAGCGAAGCAAATGACCGGCTTGAAATCGATTTTCACCCGCATCTGGCCATTGGCGGCTGTCGCGTCGCTCGGCGCGGCGAGTCCCTGTCTCGCCAAGACGGTCGTCAATTGCGGCGGCGCGGCGCTACTCGGCGGCGCTCAGCTACTGTGCAGCCATATGGATCCGAGCGCCCCAGCGCAGCTCTGTACGTTCAGTTGGGCTCTTGCGACTGCAGCCAACCAGACGCAGGTGGTGCAGGGCTCCTTCCTGCTGCCGCCGGGGGTCTCGAACATGCAGGTCTATGAGAGCGGCGGCTTCGTGCGGGCCGTTTCCGAGCCGATCGTCCTTTGCCAGGGCCGGCGCGGAAAGCCGTAACCGATTGGAAAGTTGGCGAAATCGAGGCGCCAGGATTACGATTTTATCATTATGGTCAGGCAGCTGATCGGCCTAACCTCCAGCGGACGCGCGAGGCGCAACGCGCCCCGCCAACCCCCTCGAATTCGATCAGAGGCTCAATGCAGAACAATCCTGCTTCGGTCGCGCTCAGCAAGGTCCCGGAAGTCGCGCTCGGGTTCTGGATCATCAAGATCTTCGCGACGACATTGGGAGAAACGGGCGGCGACGCGGTCACCATGTCGATGGGCTTCGGCTACGCCGCGGGCAGCGCGATTTTTCTCGCCATATTCGCCCTCGCCGTCATCTTTCAGATCCGCGCCAAGGCGTTTTACCCCGCGGTTTATTGGATCACCATCGTCGCCACGACCACGCTCGGCACCACGATCGCGGATTTCGTCGATCGTTCGCTCGGCGTCGGCTACCCCGGCGGGACCTCGATCCTCATCGCCGGACTGGTACTTTCGCTCGCCGCCTGGCGCTGGTCGGAAGGCTCGATCTCCGTCGAAACCGTCAATAAGCCGCGGGTCGAAGTGTTCTACTGGGTCGCGATCCTTTTCTCCCAGACTTTGGGCACGGCGCTCGGCGACTGGATGGCGGACACCAATGGCCTCGGCTACGAGAATGGCGCCTTGGTCTTCTTTGCGGCCCTGGCCCTGGTCGCCGCAGCGCACTATTTCACCCAGGCCTCGAAGACGATGCTGTTCTGGGCCGCCTTCGTCCTCACCCGTCCGCTCGGCGCGACGCTCGGCGATCTCCTCGACAAACCCCATAGCCTCGGCGGGTTTGCCTTCAGCCGTCTCTACGCATCGGCGCTGCTCGCGGCGGTCATCGTCGGCCTGGTCGTCGCCCTGCCGCAACGGGCCGGGACGCATCCCATAGCGCGCGAAGAGCGCGCGTAATTTCCGCCACAGCGCGCGAAGAGCGCGCGTAATTCCGGGGCTAACCCCGAAGAAGGGCAAGCTCGGCGGCGCGCCGCGCTTGCCGCGACTCGCCTGATTCGTTAACCCGGCGGCCATGACCAAGGCCGCACCGCCCCCTCCGCCGCCGCCCTCGGCGCCGATCGACGTCAGCCTGCGCGAGGCGCTCGAAGAGCGCTATCTCTCCTACGCGCTCTCGACCATCATGGGGCGCGCGCTGCCGGACGCGCGCGACGGGCTCAAGCCTGTGCACCGGCGCATCCTCTACGGGATGCACATCTTGCGGCTCGATCCGGGCACGGCGTTCAAAAAATGCGCCAAGATCGTCGGCGACGTGATGGGCTCGTTTCACCCGCACGGCGACCAGGCGATCTACGAGGCGCTGGTGCGCCTCGCCCAGGATTTCTCGTCCCGCTATCCGCTGATCGAAGGGCAGGGCAATTTCGGCAACATCGACGGCGACAACGCCGCCGCCTACCGCTACACCGAAGCGCGGATGACGGACGTCGCGCGCCTCCTGCTGGAGGGCATCGACGAGGACGCGGTCGACTGGCGCGACAACTATTCCGGCGACACGAAAGAGCCGATCGTTCTGCCGGCGGCGATTCCCAATCTGCTCGCCAATGGCGCTCAGGGCATCGCGGTGGGCATGGCGACCTCGATCCCGCCCCACAACGTCGCCGAACTGTGCGACGCCGCGCTCTACCTGATCGCCCATCCCAAGGCCGAGACGCAGGCGCTGCTCACCTTCATGCCGGGTCCCGACTTTCCGACCGGCGGCATCGTCGTCGACGACCGCGGCTCGATCGCCGAGACCTATCGGACCGGACGCGGCGGCTTCCGCCTGCGCGCCCGCTGGGCGAAGGAGGAGACCGGCCGCGGCGGCTGGGCCGTCGTCGTCACCGAAATTCCCTATGGCGTGCAGAAGTCCCGCCTGATCGAGCAACTCGCAAACCTGCTGAACGAGAAGAAGGCGCATCTGCTCGGCGACGTCCGCGACGAATCGGCCGAAGACGTGCGGGTCGTGCTCGAGCCGCGCAGCCGCACCGTCGAGCCGGCGATGATGATGGAGCAGCTTTTCAAGCTCAGCGAGCTCGAGACGCGCATTCCCGTCAACATGAACGTGCTGGTGGACGGCGTCACGCCGAGGGTCGTCGGCCTCACGGAAGCGTTGCAGCAATGGCTCGACCACCGCCGCACGGTGCTGCTGCGCCGCTCGGCTCACCGGCTCGCCGCGATCGAGCGCCGGCTCGAATTGCTCGCCGGCATGATCATTGTTTTCCTCAATCTGGACGAGGTGATCCGCATCGTTCGTGAGGACGACGATCCCAAAGCGGCGCTGATCGCCCGCTTTTCGCTCTCGGATACGCAGGCGAACTACATTCTCGATACGCGCCTGCGCGCCCTGCGGCGCCTGGAGGAAATGGCGCTGCGCAAGGAGCAGTCGGATCTGGTCGAGGAGAAGGGCTCGATCGAGGCTCTGATCGCGAGCGAAAAGAAGCAGTGGCAGGCGATCGCCTTCGAGATTCGCGACACGAAGAAGAAATACGGGCCCGAGACCAAGATCGGCAAGCGGCGCACGTCTTTCGAGGCGCCGCCGGAAGTGGTGGTCGATTTCGCCGAGGCGATGATCGAGCGCGAGCCGATCACGGTGCTGCTGTCGCAGAAGGGCTGGATTCGCGCCATGAAAGGCCATGTCGCCGATCTTTCGGCGGCGACCTTCAAAGGCGACGACGCGCTCGGCGCTTCCTTCTTCGCCGAGACGACATCGAAGATCCTCGTGCTCGCCGGCGACGGCAAGGTTTTTACGCTCGACGCCTCGAAGCTTCCGGGCGGACGCGGCGCGGGCGAGCCGGTCCGCCTGATGGCCGACCTCGACGAGAGTGCGGAGATCGTCGCCGTCTGGCCCTATGCGGCGGGCGAGAAGATGCTGGTGGCGACGACCGACGGGCGCGGCTTCGTCGTCGGGCAGGACGAGATGCTGTCCTCGACCCGCAAGGGCAGGGCGCTGATCAACGTCGACGCGCCCGCCAAAGCGCGCCTGGCGATTCCCGCGGTCGGCGATCACGTCGCGACGATCGGCGAGAACCGCAAGATGCTCGTCTTCCCGTTGCTCCAAGTGCCGGAAATGGCGCGCGGCAAGGGCGTCCGGCTGCAACGCTACAAGGACGGCGGCCTCTCGGATGCGCGGGTCTTTGCGATCGCAGAGGGAATGACCTGGCGCGATTCGGCCGGCCGCACCTTCACCGTCGCCAAAGCGGACCTCAAGGACTGGATCGGCGCGCGCGCCGAGGCGGGCCGGCTGCCGCCCAAGGGTTTCCCGAAGAACAACCGATTCGAGGGATAGGCGCAGTTGGGCGGTAAGCTGTCGCCGGCGCCTCTTGCGCTTACGTCAGTGCGGGCATATACCCGCGTCATGATCTCGAAATGCTATTGCGCGGCGCTGCGAGCGGCGGCGCGGAAAACGACTGATATCTACGATGCGGCCCTGGCGCCGACCGGCGTCAACATCGCGCAATTTAGTCTGTTGCGGCGGATCGAGCGGGCCGCGCCGGTGTCGCTATCGCAGCTCGGGCGTCTCGCCGACCTCGACCGCTCGACGGTCGGTCGCAACGTGAAGGTCTTGCAGCGCATGGGGCTTGTTCGGGTGACGCCGGGGGAAGATCAGCGGGAGGCGACAGTGGCGCTCGACGACAGGGGCGTCGCCGCACTCAGCGAGGGCGCGCCGCTGTGGGACGACGCCCAGCGTCGCATCGAGGCGAGGCTTGGGGCCGGGGGTCCCGAGCGGCTGCGAGAGTTGCTCGGCGCGCTATGATCTCGGCGCTCGACGAATTCACGAATCGGGGCGCGGCCGGCCCTGCATCATTCCAGGGAAGGACGCCTCGATATGATTTCCAATAGACTGGCTGCGTATCTCCAGGCGCGAGGCATCCACTATGGATGGGTCGTCGTCGGCGTCACCTTTCTCATCATGCTGGCGACCGCGGGCGCGATGGGCGCATCGGGCGTGATCCTCGAGCCGTTGCAGCGTGAATTCGGTTGGTCGAACGCCGACATTTCCGTCGCGCTGGCCATCCGACTGATGTTGTTCGGACTGATGGGCCCGTTCGCCGCCGCCTTCATCAACCGCTTCGGGGTGCGCCCGGTCGTCATATTCGCGGTGGCGCTGATCGTCATCGGCATCGTCGGGACGATGACGATGAGCGCCGTCTGGCAGCTCGTGCTTTTCTGGGGGATCATCGTAGGCCTCGGCACCGGCATGACGGCTCTCGTCCTCGGCGCGACGGTTGCGAGCCGCTGGTTCTCAGAGCGGCGCGGCCTCGTGATGGGCATGCTGACGGCGAGCAACGCGACCGGCCAATTGGTCTTTCTGCCGTTCCTCGCCAGCGTTACGGAGCGGTGGGGCTGGCGGGCCGGTCTCGGCCTCGCCGTCGTCGCGTTGCTGGCGGCGCTCGCGTTGGTCTCCGCGCTGATGCGCGACCGTCCCTCCGACATCGGCCTGCCGCCGTTCGGCGAACGCAGAATCGCAAGCCCTCCGGTCGTGCGCGACAGCTTCGCCGCGATGCTGCGCTCGCCGGTTACGGCGTTTCGCGAAGCGGCGGGCCGGCGCGTGTTCTGGGTACTTTTCGGGACATTTTTTGTGTGCGGCCTCAGCACCAACGGGCTCATCCAGACCCACTGGATCACCTTATGCGGCGACTACGGCATTGCCCCGGTGAGCGCGGCAGGGATGCTCGCGGCGATCGGCGTGTTCGACTTCGTGGGAACCTTGCTCTCCGGCTGGCTGTCGGATCGCTACGACAACCGCTGGCTGCTGTTTTTCTATTACGGCCTGCGCGGCTTGTCGCTGCTCTATCTGCCCTATACGGAGTTCTCGGTGATCAGCCTGTCGCTGTTTGCGGTGTTCTATGGGCTGGACTGGGTGGCGACGGTGCCCCCGACCGTCCGCCTGTCGGTCGACGGGTTCGGCCCGGAGCGCGCAAATGTCACTTTCGGCTGGATTTTCGCCGCCCACCAGATCGGCGCGGCCGTCGCCGCCTTCGGGGCAGGGGCGGCGCGCACCAATTTTTCGAGCTATCTGCCGGCCCTGTACGTCGCCGGCGCCGCCTGCCTCGTCGCGTCGGCGATGGTCCTGACGCTTGGGGAGCCGCGAAAAGTTCGAGAGGCGGTGGCGTAGACGCTGGTCAGAGAGTCCCGGAGCATTGAGCGTATGGGTGGCATATGCTAGTGTGTGTTTCGAAGACCAAGGGTTCTCCATGCGCACGGTGTCGATCTTTAGGAACAACCGCAACCAAGCGATCCGCCTGCCGAAGGATTTTGAGTTTTCAGGCGTGACGGAACTGACGATCGAGCGCCGGGGCGACACGATCCTGCTCCGTCCCGTTCGACCGAATTGGCGATCGTTTGCGGATGAACCACACGCGGACGAGGATTTTCTCGTTGATCGTCCTGACATAGTCGACGGAGGACGATTTTCGCTTGATGACGACGAGCAAGAGGGATGAGCGCGGTCTATATGCTCGACACCAACATCTGCTCATTCATTATGCGCGAGCGTCCGCTTGTTGTTTTGCAGCGCATGCAAACAGCGGTCGAAGGGCAGGGGCAGATCGTCGTCTCCGTTGTTACCTACTACGAGATGCTATTAGGCACGATCGGGCGCAAGGCCTCGGCGCGCCATGGGGCACTAGTTGAAGCGTTCGTCGCACGAGTTTCCTCGATTTTGCCCTGGGAGCGTGCCGCGGCCGAGGCGACGGCGCGCATCCAGAAAGAGCTTGGCGCGAAGGGAATGCCGATTGGCGGTAATGACGCCATGATCGCTGGTCATGCGGTCTCGGTCGGCTGCGTACTAGTGACGAACAATACGAGAGAATTCCGACGCGTGGAAAACCTTCGCGTGGAAGATTGGGCAGTGGCGTAAGCAATGGAATCCATCGCCGCGATATTCTCCGCCGCTGGAGTGGGCGGCGTTTTCGGCGGCGTCGTGACAAGCCTTTTGCAGGCGTGGCTATCCAGACGCGCGATCCTCGATGAACGAAGGTTTGACGAAAAGAAAGAAGCTTACGCAAATCTATTGACGGCGATCCATCAATCAGAAGTTGAAGGTACCGTGGAGGCCGCGAAATATGTCGGCCATTGCAGAAATATGTGCGATTTGGTTGCGTCCGATTCCGTTCGACATCAGATCGTCCGTCTCTTCGCGACCAATCCGCTCAACGACGGCACCACGCACCCCGAGCGGCCAAGAGTTCTCGGCGCGTTGAAACATGCGATGCGACGCGATCTCGGCTTTGACTCTGGAGAAAGCGGGACTGAACGCCATAGGTCTTGGTCATCCGGTGCTACGCCCGCAGCAGACGATAGCAAGGCGCCGCGTCGACCTGCAGTGCCGCTGCGTGCCGACGCGCGGCCCCGCATCAAACCGAAAAGCTCACGCCGCAGCCGCACGAGGCGACGGCGTTGGGGTTTTTCACGGTGAACATCTGACCCATCAGGTCGTCGACGAAGTCGAGCTCCGAGCCCTTGATCATATCGAGCGAGATCGGATCGACGACGACGCTCGCGCCATCCCGACTGACGACGAGATCATCCTCCGCGCGGGTCTTCTCGATGTCGAAAGCGTACTGGAATCCGGAACATCCGCCGCCCTTGACCGAAATGCGCAGCGCGGCGCCGGCCTCGCCGGCCAGCACTTTGTTCAAACGGCGGGCGGCGCTTGCGCTAATCGAAAATAGCGCGGCGTCGGCAATCTCGCTCATGGGTTTCTCCGGAACTCCGACGATGGATTATCTGATAACATAGGATATGGCAGGCGAAGTGCAACGCGGGAAACGGAGATGATGGGCGAGACTATCGCGCGCCGCGCGCCCTACGCCGCGGATCCGGCCCGCTCGGGAGGCCGCCTCTATCCCGAGCCGCCATCGCCGACGCGGGGCGATTTCCAGCGCGATCGCGACCGCATCATCCACTCCACCGCCTTTCGCCGTCTCGCCCACAAGACGCAGGTCTTCGTCTATCACGAGGGCGACCATTTCCGCACGCGGCTCACGCATACGATCGAGGTCGCGCAGCTCGCGCGCGCGCTCGCCAAGGCGCTTTTCCTCGACGAGGAACTGGCCGAGTCCGTCGCACTCGGCCACGATCTCGGCCATACGCCGTTCGGCCACACTGGAGAGGACGCGCTCGACGCCTGCATGGCCGCCTACGGCGGCTTCGAGCACAACAGCCACGGCCTGCGCCTCGTCACCGAACTCGAACGCCGCTACGCCCAATTCGACGGCCTCAATTTGACGCGCGACACGCTCGAGGGCCTGGTCAAGCACAATGGTCCGATCCTCGACCCCGAAGGCCATCCGTTGGAGCGCTATCGGGCGCGCGGCGCGCCCGAGGCCATCCTCGCTTACGACCGCCGCCAAAGCCTCGCCCTGGCGGAATTCGCCAGCCTCGAGGCGCAGGCGGCGGCGATCGCCGACGACATCGCTTATAACGCCCATGACATCGACGACGGCCTGCGCGCGGGCCTGTTCGACCTCGATGCGATCCGTTCGGCGCCGTTTCTCGCTGCGCTGCTCGACGAGGTCGCCGCGCTTCATCCCGGACTTGAACGCCCGCGGGTGATCCACGAGCTTACACGGCGGGTCATCACCCGTTTCATCGAGGACGTGATCGCCGAGAGCCGAAGACGTATCGCGGAATCGGGCGTGCAGAGCCTCGATGACGTTCGACGCGCCGGACGGACGCTGGTCGGGCTGTCGCCGCCGCTCGCCGAGGCGGATCGGGACATCAAGCGCTTCCTCTTCGCGAACATGTATCGCCACGAAGAGGTCAAGCGCGTGCGCGAGACAGCCGACCTCATCGTCAGGCGCCTGTTCGCGGCCTATGTCGAGGACATCGGGGCGATGCCGCCGGACTGGGCGCTCAAAGCCGGCGACGGGGAAGCGCTGCGCACCCGCGCCGTCGCCGACTACATCGCCGGCATGACGGATCGCTTCGCCCTCGGGGAGTATCGGCGACTTTTTGACCCCGAGGCCAAGTTGAGCTAAAGCGCGCAACTCAGCGGCATCAGGCGTATTCATGAACATTTTCGAGGATTTTGAAGCGCGAGTGCGGGCGTTGCTGGCGGCGACCGTCGCGGCAGGAAAGCTCCCCGCCGACCTCGATCTGCAGCGCTTTGTCGTCGAGCCGCCGCGTGAGGCCGCCCACGGCGACCTCTCGACCAACGCCGCCATGGTTTACGCTCGCGAAGCCAAAGCTGTCGGCTCCAATCCGCGCGCGCTCGCGGAGGAACTCGCGGCCGGGCTGGCGAAGGACGCCGATGTCGAAAAGGCGGATGTCGCGGGCCCAGGGTTTATCAATATCCGGCTGAAGCCAATCGTTTACAACGACGTTTTGAAGTCTGTCCTGAGCGACGAAGCCTATGGGCGCAGACCCAAGGTCGCGGCGGACACAATCAATGTCGAATATGTCAGCGCCAATCCGACCGGGCCGATGCACGTCGGACACGCGCGCGGCGCGGTGTTCGGCGACGCCCTGGCGAGCCTGCTCGAATTCTCAGGCCGCAGCGTCACGCGCGAATATTACGTCAACGACGCCGGCGCGCAGGTCGACGTTCTCGCCCGCTCGGCCTTTCTGCGCTACCGCGAGGCGCTCGGCGAGACTGTCGCGATCCCCGAGGGCCTCTATCCCGGCGACTATCTGAAGCCGGTCGGGGAGGCGCTGGCGCGCGAGTTCGGCGCGTCGCTACGCGACAGGCCGGAGGCGGAATGGCTCGGGCCGGTGCGGGCCCGCGCCATCGATGCGATGATGTCGATGATCAAGGACGATCTCGCCGCGCTCAACATCAACCATGAGGTCTTCTCCTCCGAGCGGGCGCTGACCGGCGTCGACGGCGGCCCGGACCGTGTGCGCGAGGCGATCGACGAATTGCGGCGGCGCGGCATCGTATACGAGGGACGGCTGCCCCCGCCCAAGGGCCAGCCCTCCGACGATTGGGAGGATCGCGAGCAGGTCTTGTTCCGCTCTACCGAGTTCGGCGACGATATCGACCGCCCGCTCATCAAGTCGGACGGCGGATATACCTATTTCGCCAGTGACATCGCCTATCACAAGACGAAAATCGACCGCGGCTTTTCGAGCCTCGTCGACGTATGGGGGGCGGACCATGGCGGCTACGTCAAGCGGATGCAGGCGGCGGTTGCCGCGCTCTCTAGCGGCAAGGTCTCGCTCGACGTGCGCCTCTGCCAGCTCGTGCGGCTGATGCGCGCGGGCGAGCCGGTAAAAATGTCAAAGCGGTCCGGCGACTTCGTAACGTTACGCGAAGTGGTGGATGAAGTCGGCGCCGACGCGGTCCGCTTCATCATGCTGATGCGCAAGAACGACGCGACGCTCGACTTCGATCTCGCCAGGGTCATCGAGCAAAGCCAGGACAATCCGGTTTTTTATGTGCAGTATGCCCACGCGCGCGCCTGCAGTATATTACGGCAGGCGCAATCGGTGTATACGTCGGCCGATCTCTCCGCGGCGGCGCTCGCAGAAGCTGACTTTTCGCTGCTGACGGACGAAGGGGAGCGGGGTCTGATGCGCGCGCTCGCCAACTATCCGCGTGCGGCGGTTCAGGCCGCGGACGCGCACGAGCCGCACCGAATCGCGTTCTATACGCACGACTTGGCGACCCTCTTTCACGCGCAATGGAATCGGGGGAAAGATCTACCCCATTTACGATACGTTAACGAGAACGCCGCAAATTTAACCTATTCGCGTGTCGCTCTGGTCAAGGCCACAGCTTTGGTTCTGGCGTCGGCGCTCGCGATTCTGGGCGTCAGCGCGCCTGGGGAGATGCGTTAGCGGGGAAAACGCGAACCCGCTGCGCAATGGGCAGGGGGCGACAGTCGCCATCTTCCGCGCCTGGGCGCGGACGGGCGACCGCCAGCGAGGTTTCTAATGAACGGCCCAACCACTAAGATTGTTCCAGAGATCAATCTCGACGAGTTCGAGCGGCGCCTGCGTTCGCCCGTCGGGCGCCAGGAGGCGGTCGAGGATCCGCTCGCCGAATTGACGCGGCTGGTCGACATGATCAGCAAGGAAAGCGACGCCTTGCAGAAGGCTGGACAGCCCGCTCCGGCGCCGCAGGCTCCGCGCGTCGAACACGCGGAGCCTGCGCTGCCTCGCGCATCGCAATACGAGGCCGCGCCGTCTTACGAGCAGCCTGAGCCGCTTGAGCTCTCTCATGAGGAGCGCGAAGACCTGCTTGCCGCCGCGGAGGCGCACGCTCCCGCCGGCCGCGGGCGTGGGTGGTATCTCAAGACCGCCGGCCTTGCCGTCGCCGGCGTCGTCCTGTTCGGGGGAGCCGCAGCGATGAAGCTCGGCGTCGCGCCGGGCGTCGCCAAAGCGCCGCCCTTCATCGCCGCCGCCCAGGGCCCGACGAAGATCCAGCCGCCGAACGATTCGACTGTCCAATCCGCCGGCGACGCCGGGGCGTTGCTGATGAAGGATTCGGCTACCTCCGCTCCGGTCAAGGTCGTCTCCGACGACGAGCAACCGGTCGATTTGCATGCCCAGGCGCCGAGCCCGAGTCCGGTCCCTACGGCCACCCAGAGCGCCGCTGCGACGAGCCCGGCGACCGATTCCTCGCCTGTCGCGCCGTCCGCAGACACCCCAATCGTGGCGCCCGGCGAAGCCACTGCGACTGTCGCGCCGTTGTTCCCCGACGCGAAACCGGTCAAGACCGTCTCGGTGCGCCCGGACGGCACGCTCATTTCGTCCGACGCGTCTGAGCCTGCGAGCCCTCCGCCTGCCAAGACGGCGATTCGCGTCGCCGACAACTCAAACGCTTTCGTTCCTTCTTCGGACGCCAGCCCTCAGCCCGCCACGCCCAAGCTCGATCTGCCGACGAAATTGTCGCCTAAGTCGAGCGCGCGCGTCGCCAAGACCGACACGACGGCGCCGGCAGACGCGACCCAGACGACGCCGAAACCTCCCGCGGGAGCTAGACGGGCCAGCCGCTCCACAAAGGCGACTGAAGGCGAGCAGGTTGCCGACGCCGCTGCGAGCGACGCTCCGGCCGCAAGCGAAAAGCCCGCTGGCGGATGGGTCGTCCAACTCTCGGCGCCGCGCACCGACGCCGAGGCGCAAAGCGAGGTCAGGCGCCTCAAGAACAAATACGCCGACGCGCTCGGCGGCGCGGACATCGGCATCCACAAAGCGGAGATCAAGGGCGAGACGATCTATCGCGTGCGCGCGAGCGGCTACTCCAAGGCCGAAGCCGCGGCCCTATGCGCGAAGCTCAAGGGCGCCGGCGGCGATTGCTTCATCACGAGAAACTGAGGCGCGCATGCCCGCTGTTGTTAGGGATCCGGCGCGGGGGCGCGCGTGACGCTCGCTCTCGTCTGCGGCTGCGCCGGGCCGACGCTGTCGCCTGAGGATCGCGCCTTCATCCGGGAGGCTCAACCCTGGGGCTTCATCCTCTTCAAGCGCAACGTCGTCGATCGCGAGCAGTTGCGCGCGTTGACGAGTTCGTTTCGCGACATCGTCGGCCGCGACGACGCTCCGGTGCTGATCGACCAGGAGGGTGGCCGCGTGCAGCGCATGGGGCCGCCGCTTTGGCAAGCCTATCCGGCGGCGGCGCGGTTCGAATCGACCAGCCACCCCGAGCGTGCAGCTTGGCTCGCCGCCCGCCTCATTGCCCACGATCTGCGTGAAGTCGGGATCACCGTCGACTGCGCTCCTGTACTCGACGTCGCAGAGGAGGGGACGCACGCCGTCATAGGGTCGCGCGCCTATTCGAGCGCGCCCGAACGCGTCGCGGCGCTCGGGCGAGCGGTCATCGACGGCTTTGTCGCGGGCGGCGTGGCGCCGGTCGTCAAGCACATTCCTGGACACGGGCGCGCGCGGGCGGACAGCCATCTCGAATTGCCGACGGTCGACGCCAGCCTCGAGGAACTCGCGCGCGACTTCGCCCCGTTCACCGCTTTGCGCGACGCGCCAATGGCGATGACCGCGCATGTCGTCTACAGCGCGATCGATCCGACCGCTCCGGCGACGACGTCGCCTATTGTCGTCAAGCGCATCATGCGCGAGGGGATTGGTTTCGAAGGCCTGATCTTGAGCGACGATCTGTCGATGAAGGCGCTCGGCGGACCGTTCGCGCAGCGTGCGCGCTCGGTCTTCGCCGCTGGGGTTGACATCGCTCTGCATTGCAACGGCGACCTTACGGAAACCGTGCCGGTCGCCGAAGCGACGCCGGAACTCGCAGGCGACTCGCTGCGCCGGGCCGAGGCCGCTCTTGCGCGGATCGCCGCGGGTCCGCAGCCGCTCGACGTCGAGGCGGCGCGGGCGGAGCTCGCTGGGTTCTTCGCATCCGCCTCCTGAAGCGGCGTCAGGGCAACTGCGCGACGCTGATAGGGGCGCTTTTTTCAACCATGCCATCCGCCGCGCTGTCGATCAGAGCCTATTTGCCGACGGACCTGGACGCCGTGATCGCAATATTTCTCGGAGCAATCCGCGAGATCGCCTCTAAAGATTACAATGAGGAGCAGGTCGACGCTTGGGCTCGGGTTGATCGCCAGGCTTGGGCCGAGCGACGTCTCAGCAGACCGACTTGGGTCGCCACACTTGATCGCGCATCGGTGGGGTTCGCCGACCTCGAGCCCAACGGTCATATCGACATGATGTTCGTCCACCCTGCCCATCAGGGGATCGGCGTCGCCAGCGGTCTTTTGGAGACCGTCGAAGCGACCGCGAAGGGGCAGGGAATCGGCTGGCTATTTACCGAGGCGAGCATCACGGCGCGTCCGTTCTTCGAAAAGCGGGGGTTCTCGGTCTTGGACTCGCAGCGCGTGGAAAAGCGCGGGCAATTGCTGACCAATTTCCGAATGCAGAAAAGTCTATCTCTCTGACAACCTACAGTTCCGATTGTCGATCATCGAGCGGCGTCAGGCTCACAAGTTTGACGTCGGGATGCGAGGGGAGAATGAGTGTCGTCTGATAGAAGCGGCGGCTCGGATGGTTGAACCGGCGCTCGCCCCCTTCGCGGACGAGGACCGCCTGCTCGCGCCACAAGCGCCGGAAGTCGGGGGATTGCTCGTTCAGCGCGTCGACAAGAGCCTGCATCGCCGGATCTCTCAGGCGGCGGCTGAGGTCTGCGCGAAACTCGGCGACGACGCGGCGCGCGCGCTCGTCCCAATCCGCGATCAGGCGTCGCGCCGCCTTCGACAAAAAGATGAAGCGCAGCAGATTGCGGTCGTGCTGGCCGTCGAGCCAGCCGACAAACAGCTCGGCGGCCATCGCATTCCAGGAGCACGCCGTCCACGCGCCATCGATGAGATAGGCGGGAATCGTCATTCGTTGGGGCAGGGCGAGGATCGGCTCCGGCAGTTCGTCGCCGTTTGGCGCGGGCGCGGCGGGATCGCGCTTTTCCGCCAGTTCGAACAGGTAGGCGCGCTCCGCCGGGGCGAGATGGAGCGCATCCGCGAGCCGCGCTAGCGCATGCGGCGAAGCTGAGACGTCGCGCCCCTGTTCCAGCCATGTGATCCAGGTGACGCTGACGCCGCAGGCGTCGGCCAACTCCTCCCGCCGCAGCCCCGGCGTGCGGCGGCGGCCAGACGCCGAGGGCGGCGGCGGTCGGCGCTCGCGGTGAGCGCGCAAGAAGGCGCCGAGGGCGCGACGGGCGTCGATCATGGTCATGATGGGAATTATACTAGGATAAGTGACAGCCTTGTACCAGTGTAAGCCGGGGTCCATCCTCGCATCCGGCCCTAGGAGGAGGCGCACATGCAGGAACGAACCCACGACGCTTTGGTGACCGAGCAATTCGGTCCGCAGGCGAAGGCCTATCTCGCCAGCGCGGTTCACGCGCAGGGCGAAGATCTCACACAATTGGCGGCCATGATCGGCTCGCGACCCGACGCATTCGCGCTCGATCTCGGCTTCGGCGGCGGCCACGTCTCTTTCTTGCTCGCGCCGCTGGTGCGGAAAGTCGTGGCCTATGACCTCTCCGAGGAGATGGTGGCGATGGTGCGCCAGGAGGCGGCGCGGCGCGGTTTCGCCAACCTCGACGCCCGCCAGGGCTCGGCTGAGCGCTTGCCATGCCCCGACGCCGCGTTCGACGTCGTCGCGAGTCGCTACAGCGCGCACCACTGGCTCGATGTCCAGGCGGGCCTGCGCGAGGCGCGCCGCGTGCTCAAGCCAGGGGGACAAGCCGTATTCATGGACGTCGTGACGCCGGGTTCGCCGTTGCTCGACACCTGGCTGCAGACGCTGGAACTGCTGCGCGATCCCTCGCACGTCCGCAATTATTCGCTCGAGCAATGGCGCGACATGCTGAAGGCGGCGGGTTTCCGGCCCGGCGTCGTCTCGCGATTCCGTCTGCGCCTCGAATTCTCTTCGTGGATCAAGCGGATGAATACGCCCGAGACCCACGTTGCGGCGATCCGGTCGCTTCAGCAGCGCGCCGGAGCGGACGTCACGCGGCATTTCGAAATCGAGCCCGACGGCTCGTTCACGATCGACACGATGCTGATGAGCGCGGAAATCTAGCGGGCAGGCCCGCTCACGCGGCCTCGGCGCTGACGCGGTTGCGTCCTTCGGCTTTGGCGCGGTAGAGCGCCTGGTCGGCGCGGCGGTAGAGCGAGCCGGCGTCGCTGTCGGCGCCGCGCTCGGCGAGGCCGATGGAGACCGTGACGGGGATCGCCCGTCCGGTCGCGTCGATGACGAACTGCTCCTCTTGGATGGCGAGGCGCGCCCGCTCGGCGATCCGCGTCGCCGCTTGCACGTTGACCCCCGGCATGACGATGACGAATTCCTCGCCCCCGAGGCGGCACAGCAAATCACCGCCGCGTATGATGCCGCGAAGGCGATCGGCGAAGCCCTTCAGAACCTCGTCGCCGCAATCGTGCCCGTAGGTGTCGTTGACCTGCTTGAAATGATCGATGTCGAGAATCATCAGCGTCAGCGGCGCCCGGCGCACGCGCGCATTGTCGATCATCGTCGCGAGATGATTCTCCATGAACCGGCGATTGTTGAGGCCGGTCAGGGGATCGAACAGCGCCAGCTCGATCGACTGCTGCACCTTCTCGCGCAAGCTGTCGGCGTAGCGCTTCTGGCGCAACTGCGTGCGCACCCGCGCCAGTAACTCGTTGCGGTCGACCGGGCGGGTCAGGCAGTCGTTGACGCCGAGGTCGAGGCCGCGCAGCACGCGCTGGCGATCCTCGATGTCGGCGATGACGAGGATGGGCAGATTTCGCGTGCGCTCGAGCGAGCGAATCTGGCTGCAAAGCCGCAACCCGTCGTAGGAGCCGAGCCCGAGGCTGACCGCGATGAGGTCGATATTGTCCTCGGCGGCCTTGAAGAGCGCCTCGTGCGCGTCGGGCTCGACATAGACGTTGTGGTGCGGCGCCAACGCTTTGGCGATCCGCTCGGCGGAACTCGCGCGGTCATCGACGATCAGGATCCGGCCGCGCCTTCCATCGTCGGCGCTCGGCGTTGCGTAGGGCGCGATCATGCCGAGGGCGACGGTCGTATTGGCGCGATTGCGCAATTCGTCGATGACCACCTTCAGGCGGGTGAGCGAACGCACGCGCGCGATCAGCGAGACTTCATCGATCGGCTTGGTGAGAAAGTCGTCGGCGCCGGCCTCGAGGCCGCGCACGCGGTCCGACTGCTCGTCGAGCGCCGTGGCGAGAACGACCGGCAAATGAGCGGTGGCGAACTGTCCCTTGAGGATGCGGCACACCTCGAAGCCGTCCATGCCCGGCATCATGACGTCGAGAAGTACGATGTCGCAGAGGCCCTGCTCGCAGATCGCGATCGCGTCGCGGCCGTTGTTCGCGGTCAGGACGTCGAAATACTCTGCGTTGAGCCGTGCTTCGAGCAGCTTGACGTTGGCAGGGAGGTCATCGACGACGAGAACGCGCGCGGTCATCGCTTCACTTGGCTCCCAGGAAGTGATCGATCGTATCGAAGAACTTCGCCACTGAGATCGGCTTCGAAAGGTATGCCTCGCAGCCTCCCTGGCGAATCTTCTCTTCGTCGCCCTTCATTGCGAAAGCGGTGACAGCCACGACCGGAATTTCGCGCAGCGTTTCGTCGTCTTTCAGCCATTGGGTCACCTCGAGGCCGGAGACCTCGGGGAGCTGGATGTCCATCAGAATCAGATCGGGCCGGTGCAGGCGAGCGAGCTCCACCGCCTCGACGCCGCTGCGGGTCTGAAGGATGCGGCATCCGCGCGTCTCCACCAGGTCGTTGAAGAGCTTCATATTGAGCTCGTTGTCCTCTACGATGAGCACGGTTTTCGACATGGAGGTGTCCGCTGGAAGCGCCGGAGCGGCCCGGAATCCTGGCCCCGGCGCTCGGCGAGCATATTAGGCGGCAGTCCTTGACGAAAGGAAAACCGAATCGTGCGGCAAACGGTTAACTCCCGCCTTTCCACAGACAATTCTGGGGCGCAGGCGACGGCGATCTCGGCGCTTGGCTTTCTCGCCGCCGACGAAGCGCGACTCGAGCGCTTTCTCGCGCTTTCCGGCCTCGGGCCGCACAACCTGCGCAGCGCCGCCGCGGATCCCGGATTTCTGGCGGCGGTGCTCGATTACGTCGTCGCCGACGAGGGCCTTCTCGTTGCTTTCGCCGAGCAAGAGGGGCTCGACCCCGCCGCCGTCGCGCGAGCGCGCCACAGCCTCGCCGGCGCGCCGCCGTCTTACGATCCGTGAGCGTGCGGGCGGAGCGGGGCGCCGGCTCGCGCTTCTGCCGCGACTGCCTCCGGGACTTCAACGGTGACGACGCAGCGTCTCCGCGCTGTCGGCGTTGCGGTTCGCCTCGCGTATTCGATGCTGGGCGGGCCCGCGGGCTCACAATCGCCCATGTCGACTGCGATGCGTTCTACGCCTCGATCGAGAAGCGTGACGACCCCTCGCTCGCCGACAAGCCGCTGATCGTCGGCGGGGGCGGCCGGCGCGGCGTCGTCTCCACCTGCTGCTACATTGCGCGCACCTACGGCGTGCGCTCGGCGATGCCGATGGCGCGGGCGATGTCGCTCTGCCCGCACGCCGTCGTGCTGACGCCCGACATGGCGAAATACGCCAGCGTCGGCCGCGAGATACGCGAGCGGATGCAGCGGCTTACGCCCCTCGTCGAACCGCTGTCGATCGACGAAGCGTTCCTCGACCTGACGGGGTGCGAGGGCGTCCACGGCGCGCCCGCGGGACCGACGCTGGCGCGTTTTGCGCGTGCGATTGAGCGCGACATCGGCGTCACGGTCTCGGTTGGCCTCAGCTATTGCAAGTTCCTCGCTAAGCTCGCCTCCGACCTCGACAAGCCTCGCGGCTTCTCGATCATCGCGCGGGAGGAGGCGCTGGCGATGCTCGCGCCCATGAGCGTCGGCAAGCTTTGGGGCGTCGGCAAGGTCGCTGAGGACCGTTTGGCGCGGCTCGGCTTCAAGACGATCGGCGACCTGCAACGGCTCGCCGAGGCGGACGCCATGCGTTTGGGCGACGACGGGCGACGGCTGTGGCGTCTCGCTCGCGGCGTCGACGAGCGTCGCGTGACGCCCGATCGCGAGACCAAGAGCATTTCTAGCGAAACGACCTTCGAGATCGACGTTTCCGATCGCGCCGAGCTGACGCGCGTGTTGCTCGTCCATTGTGAGCGCGTCGCCGCGCGCCTGCGCAAGGCCGGCCTCGCGGCAGGCTCGGTCACGTTGAAATTGCGTACGCCGGATTTCAAGCTGCGGACGCGCACGCGCTCGGGCTTCACGCCGACGCAAATGGCGCCGCGGCTGTTTGCGGCGGCGCGCGCGCTTCTGGAGGCGCAGGAGCGGGGCGAGGCCTATCGCCTGATCGGCGTCGGCGCCGGCGATCTCGCGCCAGGAAGCGAAGCGGACGACGGCGACCTGATCGAAGGCGACCGCGGCAAGGAAAAAGCGCGCGAAGCGGCGATCGACGCGCTGCGCCAGAAGTTCGGCGCGGGGGCGGTTCAGCGCGGTCTCGCCTTTAGGCCGGAGCGCAAAAGCTGAGCCTCGTTCACTTGCCGCAGGCGGTCGCCGGCAGGATCTCGAGCTTGCGCAATTTTGCAGTCAAGGCGAACGAACCGTAGTCGAGCTTCAAGCTGCCCGAGACGCCGTTCTCGTAAAGGTCGAAGCTCAGGACATATTCCGGCGGCGCGTCTTTGGCCGCTTCGTCGAAGTAGGAGACGGTCACCGGCCAGCGACGGATCTTGCCCAGCACATTGGCGAAGTCAGTCTCGGGAGTCGGGCCGGTCGCCTCCTTGCCGATCACGGTCAGCGTCTCGAAAACCTTCTTGCCGGTGTCCGAGCCATCGAAAACGCGCGCCTGCAACGTTCCGGCCCCTTGCTTGGCCTTGGCGATGATCCGTTCGATGTGCTCGGTCGGAAAGAGCACGTCCTGGCCAATGTCGAGCGTCTCCGCGGACGGCTTGGTCAACGCGACGGTGGTGTCGCCGCTATCGGCGCGGCGCGCGGAGCCGACGACCGCTGGCGTCGAACCGTTGTCGCTCTGCGAATCGATCTCGAACTTCAAGTTCTTGGCGTCGCCGTCCTCGAAGGTGACGGCCCGAATGTCCGACGACAGCGGATCGCCCTCGCTGCGCTGCAACTCGGTGAGCTGCCGAAAGCTCGACGCGTAGCCGTCGCAAGCTGAACCCGTGAACTCGTAGGCGATCAGGCCGCTTGCCGAAACCGGCGTCTGCGAGTCGGGGGTGCGGGCGGAATAGGAGTCGACGAGCGAGATTTCGTAAGCGGCGCGATGCGAGGCTAGCGGCATCGCCGTCTGAGCACGCGCTACGCCTGTCGCCGCGAGCGAAGCGACCAGGAGTAGGCAGGCGTTGAGCTTCATCAAATGCTTCTCCCGGGTGCGCACGTTCGCGCCTCGATGTCGCGGCTTTGTCGTCGCGCTTTCCGGCGCTTTCGTGGCCGCTGGGCTGGCTTCACGGCGGCTTTGCAGCGCCCGGCGAGAAATCGTCCGGCGAAGCCGAGCCGTCTAGGTCTCGTCGGTCTCGCTGACGGCGCCCCAGGCCTCCTCGAGCGCGGCGGAGCCATCGAGCGGGTCTTCGTCGGGGCGCAAGGCGGCGTCGTCGTCGGGTTGCGGCACCCCAAATCCGGCCGGCAGCTTGCCGTCGAACAGCCCCGCGCCTTGCAGTTCCTCGAGGCCCGGCAGGTCGCCGACCGCTTCGAGACCGAAATGGACGAGGAAATCGTAGGTGGTGCCATAGGTGATCGGCCGGCCCGGCGCCTTTCGCCGGCCTCTCATGCGCACCCAGCCGGCCTCCATCAGCACGTCGAGCGCGCCCTTGGAGACCGCGACGCCGCGGATCTCCTCGATGTCGGCGCGCGTCACCGGCTGGTGGTAGGCGATGATCGCCAGGGTCTCGATCGCCGCGCGTGAAAGCTTGCGCTTCTCCTGGTCCTCGCGCGCGAGGAGCCACGAAAGGTCCGTCGCCGTGCGAAACGCCCAGCGGCCGGCGATGCGCACCAGATTGACCCCGCGCGCCGCGTAATGGCGCTGCAACTCCGACATCACCGCCTTGACGTCGGCTCCGGGCGAAAGACGCGCCGCGATCGTCGGCTCGTCGAGCGGCTCGGCGGCGGCGAACACAAGCGCTTCGGCCGCCCGCAAGTCGTCCGGCGCGGCCTGCGGCGAGGCGGGGTTCTCGAACAATTGGGAAACGGTCCCCATCAATCAACTCCGTCCTGGCTCGCAGTGTCGCTCGCGTCGGGCTTTGTGGCGCGGCGCACCCAGATCGGTGCGAACGCCTGCTCTTGGCGAAGCTCGATCTGGCCCTCGCGAACCAATTCGAGCGAGGCGGAAAACGAGGAAGCCCGCGCCGTGCGCCGCATTTTCGGCTCGACATAAGCGAGCAGCCAGGTGTCGAGCTCGGTCCAGTCGATCGCTTCGCCTAGCAGGCGCGTGAGCGCCTCGCGCGCCTCGGCGAGCGACCAGACGACGCGCGCCTTGAAGCGAACGCGCGCCTGCGCGTGCCGTTGGCTCTGACGCGCATAGGCGGACAAGAGATCGTACAGCGTCGCCTCGTAGACGACCGCGCTGCTCTTGGCGATGCCCTCGGGCGCGCCGCGCGCAAAGAAGTCCCGACCCATGCGCGGGCGGTTGATCAGCGCCTCCGCGGCGTTACGAATTTGCTCGAGGCGGCGCAGGCGTTGGGCGAGCGCGTCGGCGAGTTCGGCCGCGTCGCCGCCCTCCGGCTTCGCCGGCGCCGGCAGCAACAAGCGGGACTTGAGGTAGGCGAGCCACGCCGCCATGACGAGGTAGTCGGCCGCCAGTTCGAGCCGCAAGCGCCGCGCCGCCTCGACGAAGGCGAGGTATTGCTCCGCCAGCGCCAGCACGGAAATGCGCGCGAGGTCGACCTTCTGACGCCGAGCCAGTTCGAGCAGCAGGTCGAGCGGCCCCTCGAAGCCGTCGAGGTCGACCGTGAAGGCGGGTTCGCCCTCCGAGCGCTCCACGCCGAAATCATCTGTCAAAGTGGCGGCAGCGGCCACGAATCCCTCCAAATGACCAGTGGGAAAGCTTGGCTTGCGAGCGGGGCGACCGCAAGGCGGCTATCCGGGGCGTCCACAAGAGACGCCGAGGCGAGCGCGTTTTGGGCGCCTAAGTCCATCTCCCGATCTTTTTGGAATCTATCACGATCGACGAATGGAACCGCGCTGCGCGCGAGGCGACGCCGACGGTCGGTCGGCTCGTTCTGGTTCGCAACGACGCGCTTGAAGCGTCGCTGCGGACCGTCTCTCTCGGGGCGGGTCCCGCGATCAATTTTACGTGAGAGTGCCGCCCGCGTCATCCTGTGGCAGCCGCGCTGGCTCAATCCAGGCCAGCGGCCAGGCTCTCCTCGAGCATCATCCGGGCGCGGGCCCTGAGCTTTTCGGTCTCGCTCTTGAGCTGACCGCAGGCGGCGAGAATGTCGCGCCCACGCGGCGTCCTGACGGGACTCGCATAGCCCGCCGCGAACACGATGTCCGAAAAGCGTTCGATGGTCGTCCAATCCGAACATTCGTAGGGACTGCCGGGCCAAGGATTGAAGGGAATGAGATTGATCTTGGCGGGAAGGCCTTTGAGAAGGCGCACGAGCGCTTTCGCTTCTGCGGGGGAGTCGTTGATCCCCTTCAACATCACATATTCGAACGTGATGCGCCGCGCATTCGAGGCGCCGGGATAGGCTCGGCAAGCCTCGAGGAGCTGCTCGATCGGGTATTTCTTGTTGAGCGGGACGAGTTTGTTGCGCAGCGGGTCGTTCGTCGCATGCAGCGACACGGCCAACATCGTGCCGCATTCGGCGCCGAGTGCGTCCATCTCGGGGACGACCCCGGAGGTCGAAACGGTGATGCGGCGCTTGGAGAGCGACAGCCCGTCGCCATCGCTCAGCACGCCGATCGCCTCGCGGACGTTGTCGAAATTGTAGAGCGGCTCGCCCATGCCCATGAAGACGATGTTCGACACCGCGCGAACGCCTTCGCCGGAGGGGACGAGACCGTCGGTCGGCGCGACCCCGCCGGGAAAATCCCCCAGCCGGTCACGTGCGACGAGCACCTGAGCGACGATTTCGGCGCTGGAGAGGTTGCGCACGAGCGCCTGCGTGCCCGTATGACAGAACGTGCAATTGAGGGTGCAGCCGACCTGACTGGAGACGCAGAGGGTGCCGCGGTCCGATTCCGGGATGTAGACGCACTCGATCTCGGCGCCTTTTTCACGCGGGCCGGCGGGCGGCATCCGGATGAGCCATTTGCGCGTGCCGTCGGCGGACACCTGCTCGGCGACGAGTTCGGGCCGCGCCAGGCTGTGGCGCTCCGCCAGCTTTTCCAGCAGCGGCCGGGCGATGTTGCGCATCTCGGCGAATTCGCGCGCGCCGCGGTGATAGATCCAGTGCCAGAGCTGTGAGGCGCGCATGCGAATTTCTCGCTCGGGCACGCCGAGTTCGACGAGCGCATGCGTCAGCTCGGCGCGCGTCGCTCCGGCGAGGGAGCGCGGCGCCGGGGAAGGGGAGTCGGCGGCCAAAGACATGCGCGCCTTGTAGCACGACGCCGCCGGCGGAAAAAAGGCTTGCTCCCGAACGCAGGATACTTCGGCTGGCCAGCCGACAGGGCCCCCTCGGGGCTTTACCCCCCGAACACGTCGTTGGTCTGCGCGCTGACGCGCACGAAGGTGGTGCGTTTGGGCACTTCCTTGAGCTGGGTCGCGCCAATATAGGTCATCATCGAGCGGACGCCGCCCATGATCTCGCCCATCGTGTTGTCGACCGCGCCGCGGTAGGGCGTTTCGACCGTCTTGCCTTCCGCTGCGCGATAGTGCGCAACGCCGCCGGCGTATTTCTTCATCGCCGTTTCGGAGGACATGCCGTAGAACGCCATCGCGACCGGGACCTTCTCGCCGCCACGCTCTTCGTAGCGCAATTCTCCCGCGCATTCGTCGTGACCGGCGAGCATGCCGCCAAGCATGACGAAGTCAGCGCCCGCGCCGTAGGCCTTGGCGACGTCGCCGGGAACCGTGCATCCGCCGTCGGCGCACACTTGGCCCTTGAGGCCGTGCGCGGCGTCGGCGCATTCGATGATCGCCGAGAGCTGGGGATAGCCGACGCCCGTAACCCTGCGCGTCGTGCACACCGAGCCGGGACCGATGCCGATCTTCACGATGTCGGCGCCGGCGAGGATCAGCGCTTCGGTCATGTCGCCCGTGACGACGTTGCCGGCCATGATCACCGACTTGGGGTTCTCGTCGCGCACGCGCTTGATCGTGTCGAGAAATTTCTCGGAATAGCCGTTGGCGACGTCGATACAGAGAAAGCGCAGGCTCGCCCGCTGGCGCACGGCGGCGAGCTTGACGAGATCGGCCTCGGTCGTGCCGAGCGAATAGAAGGCGTGGCCGCCGTCGTCGCCCGCGAAGAACTCCGCAAGCGCGCCTTCGGGATAGTGCTTGTGCAGAGCGGTCAGGGCGCCATGTTTACCCAGCGCATGGGCCATCGCCATGGTGCCGGTGACGTCCATATTGGCGGCGATGAGCGGAAAGCCCTTCCAATCCGTGCCGGTGTGCAAGAAGCGGAAGGCGCGATGGATGTCGACCTCGTTGCGGGAATTGAGGGTCGAGCGCTTCGGACGAATGAGAACGTCCTTGAAGTCGAGCTTGACGTCGTTTTCGATGCGCATGGTCTTGTCCGGTGTGTCGGCGCGGCGAGGCGCGCTCTGATCTCGCGATCAGACTTAGCATCGCCTCGCACATTCGGGAATGGTTGGAGGGCCCGCCCGCGACCCCGCGGCGATTTGATCGAATCGCCGCACTTCCTACCTTCCGCAATTGCCGCGCGCTCTCCCGCGCCGCGAAGAGGCTCAATTGTAGGAAGACATAACCCCCTCGAGCGCGATCGCCAGCGCGCGGAATTCGTAGGGCTTGTCGCAGTTCACCGCATTCGGGTGACGTTCGCGCAGCATCGCCTCTCCATAGCCGGAGGCGAAGACGAACGGCAGTCGCCGATCCGCCAACGCGTCAGCGACGGGGTAGGCCATCTTCCCCCCGAGGTTCATGTCGAGAACGGCTGCGTCGAGGTCAGGTTCCGACGCGATGAGTGCGAGGGCTCTTTCGACCGAAGAGGCGGGGCCGATAACCACCGCCCCGACGCGTTCGAGCCGGTGCTGCAAATCCGCCGCGATGATGAATTCGTCCTCGACCACGAGAATGCGACGATTGCGAAGGCCTTCGCTCGCCATTTTAGGGGCCTCCCCTTTGGGCCAACGTCTATACGAAAACCCAATCATGCGGCGCCTTGCGTTCAATAGCAAAGGGGCAACCTATGCCCCTGACACTTCTAACGCCGTGGGAGGCGTTTGGGAGCCCATGTCGCGACACCCCGCGAATCCGATTTTACAAGGAGGCTTTGCTATCTCTCGCCCCTTGCGGCCGTCGTGGCGTTAAAGCGGGCACCGAGCGGCCCTGGGCGCGGGCGCTTTGGCGGGAGATTCGTTGCTGCTGTCTGGACCCGCCTTTGCGGCGCCGGTCGACGCGAATCAACCTCGGTTCAGCTCGTCAAACAGGCGACCGCGCGGCCACGAACGGCGTTCCTCGCCGGCCCGGGAATCCTGCTCGATCTCACCGCCAAGCGAAAGCGAACTGGGCGGCGGTTTGAAAATTATGACTATCCGACCGGGATTCCAACAATGGTCCAGCCTGGAAATGAGGTTGGCGCGCCTCAAACCGGCGCGCCAACGGTCTACTGCTACATTTCGACGTCGCGCATGCCGCCGGCGGTCCGCGTCGAGACGATGTGGCGGACACGCGCCGAGCGGCATGGCGTCACGGACCGTAAACCATGCCGTATCCCTGGCTCCAGCCATTGTTGGTGACGACCTTCCCAGTGCCCGGGCCGCCGACGCCGTAGGGACCGGGGCCAGCATTGCCGTCGGCGGCGTAGCGGTAACCGGGACCGTAGCCGTAGCCGGGCCCTGGTCCCCAGGCGCCAGTGTCGGCGACGACCTTGCCGGTGCCCGGGCCACCCATCCCGTAGGGACCGGGGCCAGCATTGCCGTCGGCGGCGGGGCGGTAGCCTGGGCCGTAGCCATATCCGTAGCCGTAGCCGGCCCCAGGGCCCCAGGCGCCATTGTCGGCGACGACCTTGCCGGAGCCCGGTCCGCCGATGCCGTAGGGACCGGGACCCGAATTGTCAGCTCGGGCCGCCGTCGCAGTGGCGAGCAAAGCCGCGCCCAATGCGGCGCTCGACATGACTCCGATGAGAGCGTTCCTCATGACTGCATCTCCTATACGATGCGCCGGACCCACGGCAACGGCCGCGCCCGGCCAAGCAACACTGTGCGAATATTCTCCCAAGATAATGACGTAATTTTCACGGTTTCGTGGAAACAATTAGACGTTGTATCTTTAATCCAGCCAATAGTGTTGGAGGCAACGAAGTCAGATTGCGACGTGTTTGTGTTATACATTACACATATATAGCGTGCGCCGCACGGTATCGATTTGATGATATATTTAGGCGGAGATATACACCATAGTATATGCTGTGAAGGTTGCCGGGTCTCAGGCGTCTTGGTGCGCAGGCAGCACATGGAAGTGGGCCGCTTGGCGCGACCGGAAAGCGATTTCCGACGCTGGTCTTGCGCGGCGGTCCCAACGTGGGTGCGCGGTTCCGCTTTACGGGGCCAAAGACGGCCGCTTTAAATGGCGGCGGCAAACGCGTCGCGCCTCATGCGTTGCGGCCAGCGATTATCGCGAATGTGGTCTACTTCGCGGCTGGATACGTCGCCAGCACCGGCGTTTGACGGAGTTCGGCGACATCTGGCGACAGCCCTGAGGCCGCTCCATTGTCGACGTGCTTGCGTCGCAAAGACGCCCTCATCCGTTGGCTTCTTCCGCCACGAGCTTGTAGAGAAGGTCGTGTCCCGCCATGCTGTTGGCGATGAAACTGTCGAAAGCTCGCCAGATTCTCCGCCGCAGCGTCACCTGGTTGCCGCTGAGATCAACGAGGCCGACCTTCTCCGCGTCCTGCAAGATGACGCGGACATGAGTTCGCGTGGCGCCGAACCTTTCGCCGATTTCGGCGAAGGACAGCCTCACGGATGTTTCCTCCGGCTCCGCCCCCACCGTCTGGATCAGCTTCATCAGCACCATCATCCCGACATCGCGACTCATAAACAACATCATGTCCGGATTGCTGGCGAGAATTTGCGCGCCATGGCCGGCAAAATCCCAGGCGATCGAACGGTGCGCCTTTTGGAAGGACCGATCGCGCCGCAGGATTTGAGGATAGCCGGGCTCGGGATATAAAATTTGCAGCGGCCGATAGTGGGCGACGAGCCAGTCGGCGTCTCGCTCGAGCATTTCGTCCAGCGGCGACAGGATGCGCACTCGGCCGTCGAGCGGCGACGGCGCCGACTGGATGAATCTGTGGTGGACGAGCCGGGCGACAAGGCCCTCGATCCGGCGCGAGCTCGAAAGGTCGAACTGCAGCATCGCCTCTTTGAGGCGACCCATCGTCGGCCAGGTCGACCGGTCGTCCTCGCGATAGCGCGCATGCATGCAGATGAGCATCATGAACACCACATGCCGCCCGGCCTCTATCAGCAGCCGGTTCAAGAAGACGTCATTTTCGTAGAGCCCGAGAATGGCGTCGACGAACGCCCGCCGCGCCGACGGAAAACCCGGATGGCGCAAAATCTCTTCCGGCGAATGATGAAGGTTGGCGAGGGATTCTGGTTCGGTGCGGAGCATGGATCCGTTCCATCGCCTCGGTGAAGAGCGGGCTGGTCTTCCTGTAGGAAGGCGTCCGGCCGCAGGCCGGTCGGCGCCGTAAGGGCGCATCGGGCTAAAAATAACCAACCAAAAATCTACGCAAAATGTTCCAACCACTCATGGCGGATATCGGTTAATCAAACGTAAGGGTAGCGCGGGCGTCTGTTGCACAAGAGACGGCATTCTAAGAAACGTTATTAAACAGAAGATTGATGTTCTTTGATTTGAGAGGTTTGGCATGGGGCGACAGCCGCGCGCAGAGCGCCGATTTTCCGCGCCGCATTCCCCACCGTCAAGCCGTAGCGCGCCGCTCGCGCAGTCCCGTGCGCGTACTCATTCCCGTCTCAAGCGTCCTTCCTAGGGTGGCGACGTGAACCTTTCGCCTTCAAGAAAATCGGCTCGGAAGCATATTGCGCGGTTGCTCTGCAGCTCCGCTTTGGCGCCGTTGGTGGTCGGATTTGCATCGTCGGCCTTCGCGCAGGCGGTCAATCTTGGTCACGTCGCCCAAAACTCGATCGTTCCGGATGGCCTGACGGCGACGAAGGTGACGGTCAAAGGGGACGTCACCAACATCAGGACTTCAACCTTTCGCGGCGGCAACGCATACAATTCCTTTTCGACCTTCTCAGAGGCGGCCGGCAACACGGTCAACCTGTTCGTTCCGAAACGGGCGGCCAATCTCGTCAATATCGTCCGCAATGGTCCGGTCGACATCGAAGGAACGCTGAACGCCTATCAGAACGGCCAAATCGGCGGGAATGTCGTCTTCGCCGATTCTTATGGAATGATCGTCGGCAAGAGTGGGACGCTCAATGTCGGCGGACTGACGGTGGTGACGCCGTCGGGCGCGACGCTCAACAGCCTCATCGATTCTAGCGGTCACGTGAATATCGCACTGGCTGAGCAAGTCATCGCCGGCAATGTGCCGCTGTCGACCGATGGTTCCGTCGTCATCAAGGGCAAGGTCAATGCCCAGAATTTCGTCACGATCACGGCTCAGGACGTGCGAGTGGCAGGGTCGTACGCCGAGGCGAGGAAGGCGGCGACGCAACGCGCGCAATTTAAGGCGACGGTCAACAGCCGAGGCATGCAAGAGGGCGGCGCCATCGTCGTCCACGACGGCGCGCTGTCGATCGTGGCCGCAAACGACGCGACGATCGGGGGAACCCTGAGGGCGAATGGATCGGCCGGCCATGGCGGGTCGGTGTCGATTTCCGCGGGCCACAATGCGACGATCAAGTCTACCGCGCGGGTGACCGCCGCCGCGACGCGGGTTGCCTCTGGCGCGGCGCCGAATGCGAATTCCGCCTCGCCGACGATCAGGGTCGAAGCGGGCGGGACAGCGACCATCGCCGGCGCGCTGTCGGCGATCACGACGGTCGGCGGGTCGCCGGGCGACATTCGTGTCGCAGCTAACGACATCAGCGTTGCGGCGACGGCCAAGCTTGCGGCCGTCGGGATTGGCGCGGTGGACGGCGGCCATATCTCGGTCAAAGCGACGGATACGACGACGGTCGCCGCGGGCGCGTCCTTTGCGGCCAATGCGACGGGCAGCGGCGATGGCGGCCTGATCGAGATCAGCGGCGAGACCGACAACGTCGCGGCGAACATCGCGGTCACCCTCGGCGCGGTCAGCGGCAGGGCGGGCACGCTGCTGTTCGACCCTTTTGACCTTTATGTCGGCGACGGCGCCGACCAGGGCGGGGCGGGGACGACCGACAGTCCGACCGTCGGCGGATCCTCCAGTACGGTGGCGAGCCTCTTCACCGACGGCGCAAATGTGGTGCTGGACGCCACGAACTCGATCACCGTGAACGGCGTGATCGATACGCGCGATTATTCGGGCGCGCATGTGGCCGGCCTGCTGGCCGCAGCGGGCGTCGCCTCAAACGGCAATTCCGGCTCCATCACGCTGGACGCGCCAACGATCACGATCGCGAACGGCGGCGCGCTCTACGCCGACGTCTACAATGCGACCACGGGCGGAACGACGACGACGTGGACGCCAGGCGCGATTATCTTGGGCGCAGGCAGCGGCCAGACGATCGCCATCAATGGAACCGTGGCCGGCGGCGCCGTCTCCGCGACCGCGACCGGGGCAATCACCTTAGGCGGTTCGATCCTCGGCGGCCCGACCACGCCCTCGGGGGGATCGAGCATCGACTTCGCCGCGCCGACCATCACACTGACCGGCGGCAGTTCGCTCGGCGGCGGAACGGTGTCGCTCACCGCGCAGACGATCAACGTCGATGCGGCGTCGTCCGGCGGGAGCGAAGTGACCGCGGCCACGCTCAATCTCTCGGCGGACACGGTCAACCTGACGTCGGCTGCGGACGTCTTCGTCGGCGACGCGACCCACGACGTCGTCAACAACGCCGCCGCTGGATTTATCAGCAACCAGACGATCGCTTCCTATATCGGCGCGATGGGGGACGAAGGACTCCTTCAACTCAGTGGCGCGTCGTCGATTACGCTCGATCCGAGCGGCGTCATTGACGGACGGCAGCTCAGCGGCGGGATCTCCGTCGGCAACTCGCTCAGCCTCGCGCTACAGGCGCCGACCATCACCCTCGCGACCGGCAGCGCGATCCACGCCGAATCCATCAACGCGAACGGCTCGACCTATTTCCCTGGGGTCGTCGAGCTGGCGGCGTCGACAGCGGTCGTCGCCGACGGGTCGGTGAGCGGCGGCCAGATCAACGTGGTCTCGCCGAGCATCACCACGGCGTCCGGCGTCTTCAGCGCCGCGATGGTGGATTACAATCTCGCCGCGACGGACGTGACGATCGGCGGTTCCGGTAGCGGAGCCGGCGCCATCTCGAATGCGACCGTCGCCTCCTATGTCGCGGCCTTGTCGGGGACGACGGCGTTCGAGCTCTCGGCGTCCAGCTCAATCACGGTGGCCGCAAGCGGCGTGGTCCAAGCCGGGGCCAAGGCCGTGACGCTGATGGCGCCGTCCCTGATCTTAGCCGCGGGCAGCGCAGTCGCCGGCGGTACGGTCGGCCTTGACGCCGGACCGAACGGCACGATCACGATCGACGCCGACAATACGGGTGGCGCACAGATCGCCGCCGCGACGCTGCAACTCACCGCCTCGACACTCGACCTGACGACGAGCGCTCAGACCCTCACCGTCGGCGATCAGGGCGAGGCTGCAAGCGGCTCGGTCGGGTTCGTCACGAATCAGGCGATCCAGACCTATGTGGCCGCCATGAGCGGCTACGGGACGCTGGAGTTGCAGGCCCCGAGTTTGGTCACGATCGACGCCACCGGCAGCGTCGACACGCGACAGCTCTCCAGCGGCGGCGTCTCGACGAACAATTCGCTGAATGTCGCCCTGGTGGCGCCGGCGATCACCATCGCGCAGGGCGGTAAGGTGCTCGCTCAGGCGGTGAATGCGGGTGGCTCGACGTTCACACCCGGCAGCGTCCTCGTCGACGCGACCGGCGCGAGCGCCACCGCCGGCATCGATCTCGCCGGTTCGATCAAGGGTGGCGCGATCGCACTGACGGCCGCCACGGCGCCGATCACGCTGGAGGCGACGGCGTCGATCGATGCTCGGCAACTCGATGGGCAAGGCAATGTCGTCGGACTTCCCTTCAACATCGCCTTGTCCGCGCCGTCGATCGCAGTCGCGAGCGGCGCAAGCCTCTATGGCGATGTCGACGCTTTCGCCTTCACCGAAAGTGCGCTCACTTTGGGCGGGGCGGCGACGGGACAGACCGGCGCCAACGGCGTCATCTCGAACGATACGATCGCCGCCTATATCGCGTCGATGAACGGCGCCGGCACGTTCCTTTTGTCGGCGGCCGGACCGAACAGCTCCATCACGCTCTCGTCGAACGCCAAGCTCGACGGCACGGCCAACAACGGCGCCGTCGGCATCTCGCTTTCGGCGGACGCCTATAGCGTCAGTCCCGGCGCGCAGGTGATCACGAGCGTCCTCGCCATCGACCAGAACCAGTCGGATGTCGTGATCGGCGACAAGAGCGATCCGAACGCAACACTCACTAACCAGACCATCGCCGCTTTGATCCAGGCGACGGGCTCCATTACGGCGACCTTCTCGATCGACGCTGCAGATTCGATCACGCTCGATCCGACAGCGATGATCGATACGCGCGAGCTCGGGACCGGCGGCGTATCGACGACGAACGCTCTCAATGTCGCTCTCGCGGCGCCGGTGATCACGATCGACAAGGGCGCGGAGATTCTCGCGGAGGCGGTCAATCCCGCCAATGCCGCCAGTCCCGCCAGCAGCGGCGCCGTGACGCTGACGGCGAACGCGACAAGCTATGAAGCGATCGGCCTGGCGAGCGCGACGACGAACATCTCGATCGACGGGACGATCACCGGCGCTTCCATCGTGGCGAACGCTACGTCGACGGCCGAGTCCTCCTTCGCCCTTAACGCCAACAACACCTCGCCCGGCAACTTGGCGACGGTTCTCGTCGGGAGCCTGCTCCTCGATCTCTCGCCGCTGGCGCTCCAGCCGGGCTACGTCCAGGCGAACGCGTCCGCAACGATCTCGGTGGGTTCGGGTGCGGTCCTCACGGCGGGCAACGTGACGCTCGACGCCCATACGGTCGGCGTGGCGTCGGACCCGGCAATCGGCTTGGCGGGCAGCGGCGCCTTCCTCGCCGCCGGCGTCGTCGTCGGACAGCTTAACCAGACCGCGACGACGACAATCGCCTCCGGCGCGACGGTCAATGCGTCGAGCCTCGATGTCGCGGCGACCAACTCGGCAACGCTCGACATCCAATCGGAGCAGATCTCCGGGCTCGAGATCTCGCCCGAGGCCGCGCTGGGCGCCCAAGGGCAGGCTCCGTCTATCCAAATCGACTTCACCTACGCGGAGGCGAGCATCGCCTCGTCGGCCGACATCGCGTCCGGCGCCAACATCAACGTCTCGGGGACCGGCGGCTCGGTCGACGTTCTCGCCCGCAACGACAACTCGTTCAATTCATCGGCGACGTCGGATGCGTTCAACGGCGGCAAGATCGGCGCGGCGATCGCGATCGGCGACTTCAACAGCAGCGCCGTCGCGCATGTCGGCGCGAGCATCGGGTCGCAGACGGCGCCGGTCGGAAGCGTCTCCGTGGTCGCGCAGTCGGAGACCACGAAGGACAAGGTCGCGGCCTCGACGACAGTCGGCGCGAGCAGCCTTGGAAAGGCTTTGGCCCTGCTCGGCGTCGTCGGGAGCGCCATCTCCGAGGGCAAGGACGCCAGCGTGACCCCGCCGACGGCGAGCATCGTCGGGGGCCTCATCGCCAGCAACTCGAGCTCGGTCCAGTCGGCCACGACGACCCTCAACAAATACTTGCCGCAGGTCGCCGGCGCCTTCGCGGTGTCGCTCGGGACCGAGACCTCGTCGGCGGATATCTCGGCCGATCTCGATCCCGTGACGGGCAAGCAGATCCTACCGACGGCTCCGACGATCTGGGCTGCCGGCGGCGTCGCGATCCTCAGCGACACCACCAATGCGGCGCTCGTCACGGGCGCGCAGAGCGGCGTCAATGCGTCGGCGCCCACGCCGGGCAACCCCGGCGCCTATCTCACGGTGTCCGTGGGCGTTGCCGTCACACTCGCCAACAACAATTCGTCCGCTTTCGTCGGCCCTGGCGTAACCATCTCCGCAAGCCAAATCGGGATCGACGCGACGTCGAACGTTCCGGTTCCAATCGAGAACATCGATTGGACGAATGCGGAATCTGTCCTAACAGGCATCGTCGACGCCCTCACTGACAACGCCGGCCTCTACAACACGAACGCGAAGGCCGAGGCTTCGTCCTCGAACGTCGGAATAGCCGGCTCGCTGGATTTTCTCTCCCTCGCGACGACCACCACGGCCTGGGTCGGCACGGGCGCCGTTCTTGATACGACCGGCGCCGACGCGAGCTGGACGACGACGGATCTTGCCGCGCTGGATCCCGCGGCCTCGAAGCCAATCACCACGACGTTCAATGATTCCCAATCCGTCCTGGCGTCGAGCACCGTCGAGACGATGAACGTCCCGGGCGACTTCCTCGCATTGGCGCGGAATTCGTCGAGCGGCGGCGTATCGGTCGGCGCCTCGCTCGGGCTTCTTTTCAATACGACAACGACCATTGCGGGCGTGGCGGCCGGCGCCTCGCTCACCAGCGCGGGCTCCGTCGACGTCGATGCGGAGACATTCGACCACGCCTTCAACGTCTCGCCGACGAGCGGCAGCGGGACCGGCATCAATATCAGCGGCATGGCTGTCGTGGCGACCTATGACGACACGACGTCGAGCTCGATCAGCAACGACGCCACCGTCTCGGCGAACGCCGTCGACATTACCGCGCACGAGGCGCTTGGCATCTACACGTTCACGGGCGATGTCACGACAAGCGGCGCCTCCTCGGTCGGCGTCTCCATATCCTATGCGAGCGTTAGCGCCGACACCGAGGCGTTCGTCGGCGACAATTCCACCGTCGTCGGCCCCACCGTCGACCCGGATGCTGGAACCTATACGACGCTCGGCTCGGTCACGGCCGGCAGCATCGACGTGACCGCGGAGACCGCGGGTAACGATGTGGTCGGAGCCATCGCTGCGCAGAAGTCGGGGAGCAGTACGGCGCCCTCGCCGGCGCCGTCGAGTTCCGGGGCTAACCAAGCGCTCGCGGCTGTACAGAGTCAGACGAGCTCGAGCGTCAGTCTCGCCATTTCCGGCACCGCCGCCTTCACTGATACGGCGCTGACAACAGCGGCCTATCTCGACTCCGCCGTCGTTTACGGGCAGGGGGCCGCGCCCTTGCTCGAGGTCCAGGCTACGAACAATACTCTGATTGTCAGCGGCAGCGGCGCGGCGGCCTACGCTGCGGGGAATTCAACCCAGGCGGTCACAGCCGCGGTGTCGGCGGCCGCTGCCGCAGATTCGAACAGCGATTCGACGCTTGCGTATATCGAGGGGTCGCAGGTCGACAACGTCGCGAGCGCCGCCGTCGATGCGCAGTCGACCGGGCTCATAGCTGTCGTCGGTCTCGGCATCGCGGTGGCGTCCGAGTCGTCGGAACAACCGGCCGGCGGTTTCGCCGGCTCGGTCTCCGTCGCTCTGATCGACGACCGGGTCGCCGCCTACGTCGACAAGTCGACGCTCACCGGAATTGGCGGCGCCGGCGCACAAGACGCGGTCGTCCTGGCGGATCAGCAGACCACCATCGGAATCGGCGGCGGCTCGTTCTTCGCCGGCGGCCAGGGTGGCGGCGGCCTCGTCATCACGTATACCGACATCGCCGATCCGAGCAGCGGGCCCGCAACTGACGCCCATATCTCCAATTCTTCTGTCACGAACTTTGCCGATATCGGGGTCGTCGCAGAATCGCCGCAGGCGGTCTATTCGGCGGGCGCCGAAGTGGTCTCGAGCCAGGTGGGGCTGGGCGGCGCCCTGGTCTTCACCACCGCGACCGCGACGACCTCGGCGACGATCAGCAACACTGGGTCGACGCCGCTCCCGATCAGCGCGCTCGACGACGTCTACGTTCTCGCGGCGACCGACCCCAAATCTCTACCGAGTTGGGTCACCGCCCCGACGATCGTCTCGACCGACTCGGGCGCCAGCGCGGTCGCCGCCAATTACGGGGACCCGTCGGGCGACTCATCCGCCAACGCGAGCGACGCCGCGCTCCTGACCAGCGGCAGCGCCGCCATACTCTCGATCGCCGGAAATATCGTCGTCGGTGGAAACGACGGCGTCGGGTTCTCCTCCGTGGACGACACGATCGGCGAAGCGCATCTCGCGCAGATCTCGGGCGTGACGGTGACAGCGCCCGGCGCCGTGACCGTCGCGGCCCTCGATTCGACGGCGATCCTGGCAATCGCCGCCGGGCTCGGCAGTTCGAACCAGGCTTCGTTGCAGGCGGCCAATGTCACCAACGCCATCACGAGTAGCGCGACGGCGCTGATCGGGCCGGCCACGGGCGCGACGGTCGCCGCAGGGTCCACGGTCGACGCGGGCGCGGTGACGGTCGACGCCTTGGATTCGTCGGCGATCAGCGCTTATGCCGTCGTCGCCAGCTGGGCCGACCAGGGCGCGGACGGATATTCGGTCGCCACGAGCACGATCGATACACCCGCGACGGCGGCGATCAATAGCGCGACGGTGACGGTCACCGGTGCGACTTCACCCTCGGACGCGAGCGGCGACGCCATCGTCGAGGCGGTCTCGACCGGCAACATCGATACGTTCGCCCTCGGTGTCGCGGCGTCGAGCAAGTATTCGACCGCAGGGTCGGCGGCGACGAGCTTGGAAGAAAGCTCCGTCTCCGCCTCGATCGACGGATCGACCGTGTCGGCGAGCGACAATATCGGCGTGCTCGCGTCGAATTCGAACGCGGTCAACGCCGTGGCGGGCGCGGCGGACCTCGCCTTCCCGGTCAGCGCCGCCGGGGCCGGCATGTCGGTCACGGTCGACGAGATCAGCGGCTCGACGAAGGCGACGATCGACAACAGCGCGGTCGACGCGGCGGCCCTCGGCGCGAATTCGCTCCTCATCGTCGACGGCGCGCTCGCGCCGGGCTCGACCGCCGTCGACGCGCCTGCGACCGATCCCAGCGTCGCGCAGACGCCCGATTCCCTCCCGAACCTCGGCGCGGACGTGCGCTCGGATCACGGTCTCGCGGTCGTCGCCGGCTCGGTCCAGACGGCCGAGGTCGTGGCCGTTACGGCCGGCGACCAGGGCAATGTCTCCGTCAACGCCAACAGCGTCACCAACGTGATGGGCGGCACGACAAGCGCGACCGTCGAGAACTCCTCCCTCGACACGAAGGTCAAGTCGGCGCCCGCGATCGATGTCGGCGCCTACAGCGTCTCCTACGCCAACGATCTCGTAATCAGCGTCGCCCTGTCGGGGCCGGATGCGGAACTCTCGGGCGTCGCCACGATCGGGGTCGATACGTTCGACCGCACGACGGCCGCATCGGTCACGGGCACGACGATCGGCGCTGCGCCGTCGAGCAGCATTGGCGCCTCGGCGGGCGCGGTGACCATCGACGCTGAGGGCTACGAAGGCTCTTCGGCGGAGGTTATCGGCCTTTCGAGCACGGGTGGCGCCGCGCTCACCGGCAACGTGCTTGTCAACCTCTTCAAGGCGGATACGGAAGCCTCCCTCGTTGGCGGCACGACCTACGCCGCCAGCCTCTCGGTCACGGCGAACGCGACGGACGGCTATTTCGGCGCCGTCGGCACGGCCGCTCTCGGCGGCGACAGCGGCGACGGCGAAAGCGTCATGGTCGCGACCTTCTCCGACACGACGACGGCGACGGTCGGCGACACAGCCCTTGCGACCCCGACCACGCTCAACCTTGCGGGCCCTCTCACGGTCGGCGCCACGAGCGCGATCGACGTCACGAGCTACACGGTCGGCGTCTCGGCGGGCGGAGACGCTGGGGCCGCCGCGCAATTGACGCTTAATGAGTTGAGCGACACGACGCAGGCCGTCCTCGCGGACACGACCGCGACGATCGCCTCGACGGCGAGGAACGGCAACGTCTCCGTGACGTCGGCCGACAATGTCGCGATAACGCCCACGACCGGCGGGCTCGCGGGCGGCGGCGACGCCGGCCTCGGCGCCAGCGCGAATGTTGTCGTGCTCAACAGCGCCAACTCGGCGCTGATGGTGGACGACACCGTGAGCACCCCCGGCGAGGTGTCGGTTCTCGCGAACGAGACCCGTGACATCAATCTGCTCACGGCCACAGCGTCGTTGGGCGGCGAGGTCGGGATTGCCGCGACGGTGGGCGTGATTCTGGTCGGGCCGGGATCGTCGAGCGCCGACCTCGGCGATCTCAACGCCAATGGCTCCGGGACCCTCGCGGCAGGCACGGCCGCGACCGGCGTCGATCTCGTCGCAGCCGTCGGCGCGGCGATCGACGGCAATTCGGCCTCGATCATCGGCGGCAGCGTCACGGCTGCGAGCGTCACGATCAACGCGACCGGCGCCCTCGCGACGGACAACATCGTCGGCAGTCTCGGGGTCGGTCTCGGCGCGGCCGGGGTCGGCGCCTCGGTCGGCTATAGCGAGGTCGACCAGACCATCAACGCGACCGCCACCGGCGGCACGATCATCACCAACAGTCTGTCGATCGCGGCGAACGCCGGCGACGACGGATCGGGCGAAGCGGTCGACTCGGTGGTCTTCGCAGGCGCCGGCGGCCTCTTTGTCGGGGTCGCCGGCGCGCTGGCCTTCTCCAACGACAGCGACGACGTCACGGCCGAGCTGAGCTCGACCGTCGACGCCGGTACGGGCACGGTCACATCGACGACCGATCCGACCGTCACCGCGCCCGTCACTCTGGCGGCGAATTCCGTCTCCGTGACGGCGACCGATTCCTCGACCGTTTGGGCCAACGCCTATGGCGCGGCGATCGGCGCCGTGGCCGCGGGCGTGTCGGTTGCGACGGCCGATCGCGACAGCACGGTCACCGCCGAGATCGCGACGCTGTCGACCTCGACCATAACCACGACCACGACGACCGGCGGCGTGACCACCACGACGACGGGCGCGCCGGCGACGACCGCCGACGACAGCGCCGATCCCGTCGCCGGCGTGACGACAACGAGTACGTCGCCGACCGGCAAGATCACGACAACCGTCACCACGGTCGGCGACGTCGTTGCCGGTTCGGTGCTGGTCCAGGCAAGCGACGCTGGCAACACCTATGCCTATGCGCTGGCAGGCGCCGGCGGCGGCGAGGCCGGCGCGGGCGCCGACGCCTCGGCGACCGACAATGCGACGGTGCTGGCGAGCGTCATCGGCGCCTCGACGATCATCGCGCCCGGAAGCGGATTGACCGTCCAGGCGACGGACACGCCGGACGCCAAGGCCTTCACCTTTGGCGTGTCGGTCGGCTTGGGCGACGCGGTTGGCGCCTCCGTCTCCGAGGCGGACGTGACCGCGAACGTCACCGCCAATGTCGATGGCGCGGCGGTTCTCGGCGTCACCAACGGCCTCTCGATTCTGGCGGCGACGGACATCAACGGCAAACCCGCATCCTCCTTTCCGTCGAGTTCGACGGCGCCGGGCTCGACCAGCCAGTTCGAGCAGGGCGGCACGACCGCCGCCGCCTGGAGCATCGCCGGCAGCGGCTCCCTCTTCGTCGCCGCCAATGGAACGGTGGCGACGGCGGAGAGCGACGCCACGGTCACAGCGACCGGTGGCGGCTCGACGGCGTATCTCGCGCTGCCGGGCGGAAACATCTCCGTCGAGGCCGCCAACAATTCGGACCAGTTCGCGCAGGGCGACGGCGTCGCCATTTCGGGCGGTCTCGCCGTAGGCGCAGTCATCGTCACGGCGGAATCCTCGCCCAACACGACCGCGAGTCTCTATGCGACGACGCCTCTCTATGAGACATCGCCCGGGACCTCCGTGAGCCTGGTCGCGGGCGTGATCGTCAGCGCTTCCGGCGACGACACCAACAATGCGCTGGCGATTGCCGGCAGCGGCGGCCTTTTCGCGGGCGACGGGGCCAGCGCCGCGACGTCGGATACGTCCAATGTCGCCGCCACGATCGGCGCCAACTCGTTCATCCAGGCGACGTCGATTCAGATCGCCGCCAGCCACACCGACAATTTCGGCGAGATGGCGGAGTCGCTCAACGCCGGCCTCGTCGGCGCCAGCGCGGCGCTCTCGTCGCACGACGTGTTCTCGAACGTCGGGGTCACCGTCGGGAACGGCGCGACCCTCTACGCGACGGCCGCCGGCCTATCGCCCTGCCTCAACGGTGGCTGCGCGCCGGCGATCGACATCACCGCCACCAACAACTACGAAGATGCGTCATCCGGCACGCAGGCCGGCGCGGGCGGCGGCATCAACGGCGCCGGCGCAACGAGCGCCATCACATTCGACAATAGCAGCCCAGGCGCAACGATCACGATCGGGGCCGACGCGATCCTGAGTTCAGGCTTCGATCCCGTCAACGATCCCGGCAGCATCGCAATCATCGCCAGCACGACCGTCTTCATCTCGGATACGGACAGTCTGACGACAGGCGGCCTGATCGAGGGGGCCGGCGTCAACAGCGAAGTGGGCGGGCAGTCTGGCGCGCCAGGCCAGATCGACAATTCCGTCACGATCGGCGCCGGAGCGGCCATCGCGACCTATGGCATCCTCGACATTGGGACCTACACAACCGGGTCCGTCACCGCCAACGCCTATGTCACCACCTATGGCGTCGCCGGCGTCGGCGAGGCGATCGCCAACATCAATCTGACGAGCAATCAGACGATCACGGTCCTCGCGTCGACCACGGCGAACCAACCGACGATCATCAACGGCTTCGGCGACGTCAACATCACGGCCGGCGACTACATCGACGGCGGCTACGCCACTTCGCTCTTCGGCGACACCAATGCCGAGGCCTATGTGCGCGGTCTCATCGCGGTTCCGCTCGCGTCAGCCAGCACGACGATCGGCAGCAACGCGACCGTCGATATCGCGGACACGACGGCGACAGGGCCGCAGACCCTGATCGCTTCGGGCGCGAACGTCACGATCAACGCCGATGAAGGCAGCCCTGTGCTCGCCTCGGACGGCACCGGCCATGGCTACGAGCTCGGCTTCATTCCGGTCACCGACGGCAGCAACAATACCTCGGCGCCGACGACGTCCGTCGTCACGATCGGCGCCGCCGTTGTCGCCGGCGAGTATCATACCCAAGACGTGACGATCAACAGCGATCTCACGATCACGGTGGCGCCGGGCGGCGCTCCGGTCTCCTACGCCGCGACCCCGAACTTCGACATCTTGACCTTCCTGAACGACGACTTCACCGGGCCTGGGGCCTTCGGCAACCTCGTCTCGACGAGCGCGGTGCCGACCGTCTCGCTCGGCGCGCTCTACGCCTCCGGCGGCGTCATCCGGATCAAGGCCGATACGCTGATGGGTTCCGGGACGCTCACGGCCTATGGCTCGCCGACGATCACGGTCACGGACAATTACCCGATCTATCTCATTCTCGCAGGCGGCGCCTATATCCCGGACACGCCTGGCGGCTCCGTCGTCTTCAACGGAGCCGCCGGCCTCGCCGCCGCGCAGAGCGCGGGCATGACGGTAAGCCGGAACGTCGTCGATTCCTCGGGCACGATCACGGTCACCCTGACCTACGGCGGCAGTGTCGGCGATTCCTCGGCCGGCCCTGGGCTGTTCAACACGGCGCCGCTGACCAATGTCGGCGGCCTCATCGCTCTCTACAACGATTACGGATCGATCGGTTCGGCCGGCACGGTCGAAAACGCCAATGGGAAGAAGGTTCAGGCCGACGCCAACATTACGGCCGATCAAGCCATCACCTATGAGCCGAACGGCGCCTATGTATTCCAGGCGGACGACGCTTCGGGCGATTACATCGCCGGCGGCTCGGCCTATTCGGAATGGGCGTCGGCGATCGTCTATCCGGGCGGAGCCCCGTCGACCTCCATTTTCTCGGCGCCCAACGCTGACACCGCCATGGAGTATGTCGCTACCTCAATCTACTTGCGCGGAAGCTACAACGGCCAGTCCGCCCAGGACGCGGGAGGCGGTAGCTATTATTACGTGAGCGGCACGATTGCGACGGACGGCTCTGCGGCGACCGAGGCCTACTACTATATCGACGACGCACTGTACGGCCACGCTGGAAATACCTACCCCCACAGTAACGCCTTAGTGCTTTTCGGCGGTTGCATTCAAGGCGTCGGCTCCTCCAGTTGCCTGAGCGGCGGCGGCTATGACATTGCGGATGTCGATGGCCACTACGGACCCAGCCAACAGCCGAATTATGTCTATGAGGGGTCGTTAAGCTACAGCTATTCGGCGACCGGCAACGCGAACGCGGCCGACAACGAAAATCTCAGCGGCAGCGCCGCCAGCCAGCAGGTCTATGGCAGCTATGTCGCGATCACCGCGGCGACCATCGACGTCAACGGCTCGATCACCGTCGGCAAGTCGACGAGCTATTCCGCCGACGTGTCGGCCCAACTCGGGATGGTTCTCGGCGACTTTTCGCAAATGTATAAGGAGTTGTATTCGGGCAACGTCATCGCCTACATCGCTGACTGGCTTGCGCTACCCAATGAGGTCATCGCCGCAGGTTACACTTCGGCGCAGGCCCAATATTTGCTCGCCCAACCATTTGGCTCCGTCGACATCACGCCGTTCCTGTCGTTGAATGCGGCCTCGGCGTCTCTCAGCGTTCCGGTGACCTACAACGGGGCGACCAACCAGATCTCCTTCGGCAATATTTCGACCTTCTCGTCCGGCGCGAATGTCAAGCTCGACGGCGACATCGTCAGCACCAACACGCTCGGCAACATCCATGTGAACGCCGGTTACGGCAGCGTCTCGATCACCAACGAATCGCAAATCGGCCTCGATCTCGCGGATATCAACACGGGCTCGGCCGCGGGCGCGGCTGCCGGGACCAGCACCGTCATGATCACCAACCGGCTGATCGATCAGGTCGACAACAGCGACTATCAGGACACGGCCACCTATATCTACAATCCGGCAACGGGTCTCAAGGAGTATCTGAGCGACAACGGCGCGAGCCCGGTCGACAGCAACGGGAGCCTGGTCGGGGACGCGGTGCAGGTCAACCTGCCGAGTGGCAGCACGTCGTCGAGCACGACCTATCAGACCGTGGTCGGCGCCGAATTCCAGTTCGTTCAGGAAGCAACGCTGTCGAGGACGGTCACGGAATATGCTTTCGATAGCGGCAACCCCGTCAGCGCGAGTGACTGGACCTTCAGCTCCGGGACGGCGCAGGATCCTTGGTACTATGTGAATCCGTCGTATATCTCGAGTCTCAACGCCTCTGGCCCGGCTTCTTCGTCTGCTCAATCCACGACCCCGGTCGGCCGGGTGATCATCAGCAGCAACGTCCAAAACGGCGTCAATCAAGATCCGGCTTTCCAGGAGACGATCACTGGCAACACGGTGGGAACTTCTGGCGTCCTAGAGGACGTTAACTACTCCGATGGGAGCCTCGGCTTCGCGACCCAGCCTGGCGGCGATGTGCAATATTCTTATTACTATCCGACCCAGGCGTTCCTGCGCCTCACGACGACGGTCAAGGCGGACAATCCGTTTGGCATCAGCTTCGGCGGCAACGCGACGGGGAGCGTCAACATCACGAGCTTCGGCTCGCTGATTCTTGGCGGCGCCATCACCAACGCGACCGGAGGGGCCCAGATCTTCTCGCTGACCGGTAGCGTCACGCAGACGGCGACAGCAACTACGACGTCGAATTCCTTGAACGTCATCGGCAATCTAGGGATCGGCTCCTCGGGAACGCCGCTCGACGTCACCCTGAGCAAGGGCCTCGGAACGGCCGTCGGTTCGTTGTACGTGAACGGCGAGAACGGCAACGTCTACGTCACGTTGAATTCCGGCGCCAACGGCTTCGCGGCGAATGCGGCCTCGGGCTATGGAACCGTCGTCGTCAATGCAGCCGGAACTCTGGCGTCGGGCCCTTACGGCTTCTCGGTCAGCGCCGCCAATGTGACGCTGACGAGCACGACCGGATCAATCGGCTCCGCATCGTCGCCTTTGGCCCTGATCTCAGGGTACAACTCCGTCACCGGTTCCTACGACAACGTCACCGCGAACATCTCGGCCTACGGCGACGTCGGGTTGACGGTTCCGCATGGCAACCTCCTCGTCGGCCAGATTGCGTCCACGTCCGGCGCCGGCGACATCACGATCGACGTGCCGAACGGCGGCGTCTACTCGGCGGTGTCGCAGACGCCCGCTTCGTCGCTGACGAGCGCCCAGGTCGCGAATATCGTATCGAGCCTGAACATCGAAGCCGGCAGCGACGCGGCGGCCGGCGCCGTCTCGATCACGAGCTTCCAGAACACCGTCGACGCCGATCTAACCAGTTTCGCCGCCTTCCTGGCGAACGGCTCGATCGGAACCGGCGCGATCACCTTGGATGCGACGACCTACGTGCTCTATAGCCCGCTCGCCAATGCTGCGGCGACGCAGGCGGCGCGGACGGCGCAGAACGGCTCGGCGCAATTCACGTCGCTGACGAACGCGCAGATTCAATCGGAGGCGAACACGCTCGCGAGCGCGAACGGGCTGTTCGTGCTCAACGCGACGGCGCTCGCAAACTTCGCGCCGCAGGCGGCGGCGGCGCTCGGCATTCCCGTCGCCTCAATAACCAACGCGCAAATCCAAGCTTGGGCGAACGCGCAATATCAAAACTATGCCGCGACCTTCACACAAGCCTATGGCGCAAACTGGCAGGCGACCGTCATCCCAACGTCGACGCAGGCGAGCACGGCGCTTTCGAGCTACCAATCGCTCCTCGCTGCCGGCACGGTGACTGGCGGCGTCTTCTCGTTGACCAACGCCAGCCCGACGACGTCGTCCTACGCGGCGGCCGCGGCGACGGCGAACAACGTGTCCGTGTCACAAGTGACGTCCGCGCAGATCCAGAGTTACGCGAACGCTCTCTACCAGAGCGAGGCGACCGTCTTCGACGAGGACGTGAACGCGGCGCTCGCCGCCTATCCGACGCTCATCGCCGCCGGAACGGCGACGAAAGGCGTCTTCACGCTGACGAGCGCCGATCCCAAAACGTCGCCCTATGCTGCGGCCGCGGCGGCCGCGAACGGCGAGACGGTCGCGCAGGTGACGTCGGCGCAGATCCAAACCTATGCGAACAGCCTCTACCAGGGCTACGCCACGGTCCTGTCGCAGGCCTACGGCGCGAATTGGCAGACGGCTTCCGGGCATGCGACGGCCTACGCCTACGACTTTACCGTGGCCGCCGGCAGCACGCTCGCGACATCGCTGACGCAGGGCGCCAACTGGACCGCGCAGCAGCTCGTCGACGCCATCGACGTCTCGGCGTTTCAGCCTGCGAGCGGCAACGTCGGCAGCAGCGCGACGCCGAATATCGTCGGCCACGACGTCAACATTACCGTTGGCTCGGGCTCCGTCGGCACGTTGACGGCGCCGATCGCGTTCTCGCTCGCGTTGCTCGCCTCGGACTCGCTCACCCCGCAGGAGCAGGCGGCGATCGCCGTGGCGACGACGCCGGGTTCCGTGCAACTCACGGGAACGCTGGCGAATGGCCAGCCTTTGCCCGCCGGGACGGACCTCGACAATCTGCCGCCGGGCGCTACCGTGACGGGCTTGAGCCTGCCCCAGACCGCGCCGATCTTCGTGTCCGCCACCGGCGCCTTCACGATCTCGTCGGCCGGCGCCGTCTACCTCCAGGGTACGTCGGGCACGGGCTCGACGGGCTCGTCGTCAGTCACGCTGAACAGCGTCTCGGCCAAGGGCGACGTCTATGTCGCGGCGCCGGGCAGCATCCTCGCCTCCGTCGAGCCGGGCGCGGCGTCGACCAACATCGTGGCGACCGGCGACATCAATCTCAACGCCGGCACCGGCAGCATCGGGTCGTCGACGATGGCGCTCACCATCCAGACCAGCGGCGTGCTGACGAACGCCTCGGGCGGCGGCGACGTCTATCTCAGCTTCGCCAGCGGCAACGCCGAGATCGAGCGCGTCTCGGCCGGCGGCGCGGCGGGCACGGCGTCGATCACAACCGCATCCGGTTATTCGATCCTCTCCGACCTCACCGGCGTCAACGTCGAGGCGCCGAACATCATTCTCGATTCCGGCGGGACGATCGGCACGAGCACGACGCCGTTCGAGGTTCTGGCGAGCGCCGCGTTCACCGCGACTGCGACGGGCGCCGCCTATATCAGCGCGCCCACCATCGGCGGCAATGCGCCGAACAACCTGACCGTTGCGAGCCTCGTCACTGGGGGCGACCTGTCGCTCGTCGTCGGCGGCGCGCTGACGGTCGCGGCGGGAACGACCGCGCAGCCCTGGACGATCGACACGGCCGGCAACGTCTCGTTGACGTCCGCTTCGCTCGGCATGCAAACGGGCGGCGCAATCCAGGCGACTGGGACCATCGGCATCGACACATCCGGCGACGCCACGCTCGGCCTGGTGGCGAGCACGCTCACCTCAGCCGCGGCCTCGAATACAGTGACGATCCTCGCCGGCGGCTCGATCCTGTCGAACGGCGACGCGCTCAACGTTCAGGCGGCGACGAACGGCAGCCTTGATTTAACTGCGACGGCGGGCATCGGGACGGCCCTTGCGCCGCTGACCATCTCGGCGCCCTACTTGACGGCGAATGTGACGGGCACGGACGCCTCGATCTCTCTCGCCGCGACCTCGGCGCTTGAGGCGACGCAGGTGCAGGCGACGGGCGCCGTTTCTCTGTCCGGAACATCGCTGGTCCTCGATTCGGTGCTCAGCGGAGGGACGCAGACGCTCTCCGCGACCGGCAATCTTCTGTTCACGCAACTCGAAACGACGGGCGTGGCGGGCGACACGGGTTCGATCGATGTGACATCGACGAAGGGCGAGGTCGAAGGGCAGGGCGTCGTCGTCGGCGGCGTGACGCTGGCCTCCTCGTCGATCCACTCGAATGGGAATGTCGCGATCTCCGGCGCCAGCGTGCATGTCGACACCGTGTCGGCGCTCGGCGCGGCGACGATCGATTCGGCGACGTCGCTTGTCGGGACAAGCAGCCTGACGACCGGGGGCGATGCGAGCCTCGCGGCTGGAGTCGTGACGCCGGCGAGCGCGGGTTCTCTTTCCTGGCAGACAGTGAACGCCGGCGCGACATTCGAGGCGACCGTCTACGGCGGCTCGATCAACCTGCTGAATTCGGTGACGAGCGGGGGGACGCAGACGTATTCCGCGACAGGCGCCGTCCAGGTTGAAAACCTGACCGCCAACGCCGGCGACATCGACGTGACGGAGGCGAATTCCTTCTCGGGCAAGACCATTTTCGCGGAGGATTCGATATCCATCCTGTCTTCCGGAGACAATCACGGCGACAGCCTGACGGCCCATACAGGCGCGATCGCGCTGTCGGCGCAAAATCATCTCAATTGGACGTCGCTTAGCGCCGCGACGACGCTCGACGCCACAGCCGCCGACGCCAAATCCGTCAACGGCGACATCAGCATCCAAACCGCGACGAGCGGCGGGACGCAGACGCTGACGGCGGCGAACGGCGTCCGCTTCACGACCTTGACGACGAAATCAGGCAGCGGCGCCGATATCGACATCACGGCGACGGGGGGCTCGATCACAGGAGGCTCTCTGACCGCCGACGGCTCCGCGAGCCTCGAGGCGGCGACGGGCGGAAACACGGGCCAGACCGTGGCGGCGACGACCGGCAGCGTGACGTTGACGTCCGGCGAAGCGGGGAACTCCGCGATCAATTGGACGACGGTGAATGCGGCGACGACATTCGACGCCACGAACACGGTCGGGGGGATTAAGCTCGGCTCCGCGACGAGCGGCGGGACGCAGACGATCGAAGCGCAGACCGCGCTCGTGTTCACGACGCTGACGACGAACGTGGGCAGCGATGCTGACATCGACGCGACATCGGTGGCGGGCTCGATTGCAGGCGGCTCGCTGACGGCCGACGGCTCAGCGTCGCTGACGAGTGCGACGTCCAACCAGGGCTCCAGCGCATCGGCGACCAATGGCGGCGTGACGCTGGTCGCCGGCAGCCTCGCCTCGCCTTCCTCCTCAGCCTTGATCCAATGGACGACGAACATCGATGCGGCAACGACGCTGACCGCGACGAGCGGCGGCGCGCTAACGCTCGGGACGGCGCTGACGGACGGCGCGCAGACGATCCATGGCTCCGGCGCGGTCGATGTGACGACGGCGACCGCGACGACTGGGGCGATCGGGATAACGTCGGACGCTTCAACCGTGACGATCGGCTCGGTGACGACGGGTGGCGCCGAAAAGATCACGGGGAATGGAGCGGTCAGCTTCACGGTGCTGACGACGACAGCGGGCGCGGGCGGCGACATCGATGTGACGTCTCATACGGCGTCGATCACGGGCGGCACGGTTTCGGCGGACGGCTCGGCGAAGCTTGTGAGCGGAAAGTCCAACACGGGCGACAGCGTGACCCCGACCAGCGGCGACGCTGAAGTTGACGCGGGAACCTCCCTATCCTGGTCGAGCGTCACGGCGCCGAAGGGCGCCGCGATCCTCTCCGCGGCGTCGGGCGATCTCACCGTTGAATCGGTGACCGCCGGAAAGACCGCGAGCCTGACCGCCACAACCGGCAGCCTCGTGCCCATGGACGCCAGCGCGATGCTGAGCGCCGACAGCCTGACGCTCATCGCGGGCGAAGACATCGGGAGCGCCCCCGCCGCATCGGGCGGGACTGCGACGCCGTTTGCCTTCACGCTCGGCAGCGGCGGCGTTCTTTCTGGTTCGGCGGGCGGTTCGGCGTGGCTGACGAGCGCGAACGCGGTGAATGTGACGACATTTTCAGCGGCGAGCGGCCTGTCATTGACCTCGAGTGGCGCGTTGCGCATCGAGACGGTGACGACGCCTTCGACCGTGGACGGCCTCATATCGTCTTCGAGGGGAGCGGTGACGCTGCAGGCTGCAAGCGTCAGCATGGACCAAGGGGCTGGCGTCACGGCGGGCGGAGCGATCCTCATTTCCTCGACTGGCGGCGTGACGATCGGGCAGGTGACGAGCACGTCCGCGGACACGACTGCGGGCGAATCTGTCATCGACATCGAAGCGGCGGGCAGCATCCTGGGCAATGGCGGGACCGCGCTCATCGAGGACACGGAGGCGGGCGTCGCCGCGACATTGAACGCCGGCGAGACGATCGGCCCGATTTCCGTCGAGATCGCCAATCTGAGCGCGACGGCGGCCAAGGGCGACCTCACCCTGACGGCGCTCTCGGCGCTCCATGCGACGAGCCTCAGCGCGGCGAATGGCAGCGTCGACATCGAGGGCGCGCCGAACCTGTCGCTCGACAGCGTGACGGCGCGGACCACGCTGACGGTCTCCTCGACCGGCGGCTTCGTCACGATCGGCTCGGCGAGCGGCGAGAGCGAGACGATCGAGGCGAATGGCGCGGTCAGGTTCACGACGCTGACGACGACAATTGGCGACGGCGGGGACATCGACGTGACGTCTGACACGTCGTCGATCGCGGGCGTCTCGCTGACCGCGGACGGGTCGGCGTCACTGACGAGCGCGACGTCCAACGCGGGCGTCGGCGCGACGGTCCTGGCGCCGATCGGGAGCCTGACGGCGACGAATGGAAGCGTGACGCTGACGGCGGGTAGCCTTTCGACGGCGACGCCGCCGGTTGCGGCGGCTGCGGCTTCGATCGACTGGGCGACGATCAACGCCGGGACGTTCGTGATGGCGACGAGCGGGGGCGCGCTGACGCTGGGCTCGTCGACGAGCGGGACGACAGGCGCGGGCGCGGTTCAGACGATCCACGCGACGGGCGCGATCGGTGTGACGACGCTTTCGGCGACGACCGGAACGATCGGAGTTACGTCGGACACTTCGACGGTGAAGATCGGCGCGGCGACGTCGGATGGGACGCAGACGATCGAGGCCTATGGAGCACTAGGCTACACGGCGCTGAAGACGACGTCGGGGGACATCCTCCTGAGCTCGACGGACGGATCGATCGCGGGCGTGGCGGGAGATACGCTCGACGCGAAGGGCTCGTTCGACCTGCAGGCGGCGACGACGATCGCAGCGACATCGCTGACGGCCGAGACCGGGAGCGGATCGGCGACGGCGGGCGGCGCGCTCGGCTTGGGAACGACG
>DASXGX010000055.1:0-67914 GCA_036488815.1 Roseiarcus sp. | reverse complement strand
TGCGGCCAATCACCAAGCCCCTCACCCCGAGCCCTCTCCCCCGCAAACGCATCGCGTTTGCCGGGCGCGCGCGGGGAGAGGGAGTTGGCCCGCGACCTGCGCCTCGCGCAGCCCGAGCGGCTATCGCCACGTCCAGGTCATCGTGGCCGCGAGGGGCGCGTCGGGGGTGACGATCCTGGGATTGGGCAGGTTCAGCGAATTCGGCGGCGCCGTCCACGGCTCGACGCAGACGCCCGCCTCTTCCCTGTCGTAGATGACCCAGTCCTCGCAGTCCGAGCTGACTGTGAGTTCCAGCACGCCCGGCCAACGCACCACAGGGTCGGCGCGGAGGTCGCGGAAGCAATAGTCCCAGGGTCGCGGAACCGGCGCGGTAAGCCTCCCGTTCGGAAGCTCCGTGGCGTCATTGGCCCACATCAATCGCGGTTTGACGTCAAGCTCGAGTTCGGATCCGGCGAGGCGGCGCACGAACCAGGGATGCCAGCCGACAGCCCCCGGCATGGCTTCGCGCGCATGGAGCTCGATGCGGAACGTCGCTCGACCGCGGCTGAGCTGAGTGCGCTGCACAACACGGCACGGCCACGGCCAGGGGGCTCCGAGATCGATGCTCAACTCGCCCTCGCCCGTGACCTGCCAAGGCCGATCGGTCACGAGGCCATGCAGGGCGTGCGCCCCGCTGTTGGCGGGGAACCGATGTTGGGCGCCTCCGTAATCGAAGCGAGCGTCACGCAGCCGGCCGACCCACGGCGCCATGACGAAACTGCCGAAGTGATAGATATCGCTGCCGTGCGCCACCAGCAGTTCGTGATCGCCGACGCGGAACGAGGTGAGGCGGCCGCCGTCGGCCGGGTCGAAGGTCGCGGCGCAGTCCTGGCCAATGAGCTGCATCATTGCGCTGTCCACCCGCCGTCGACGACGAGAACTGTTCCGGTGACCATCCGACCGGCCTCCGAGGCGAGGTAGATGATCGCGCCGGCGACGTCGTCGGTAAGCGCGAACTTGCCGAGCGGAATCTTGCCGAGCACCGAAGCGCGCATCGCCGGCTCGTCCAGGATCGGCGCAGTGCCGGGCGTGTAGATGAAAGTCGGCGCGATGGCGTTCACCGTGATCGCCTCCTTGGCCCATTCGAGCGCAAGCGTCTTGGTCAACATGTTCAGGCCGCCCTTGCTGGCGCAATAGACCGCGGCGTCGGGAAGCCCGACGAGGCCGCCCTGCGAACTGATGTTGATGATGCGTCCGCCCTGGCCCGCCGCCGCCATCGTGCGCGCAACAGCCTTGCTCATGAAGAACACGCCGCGCAGGTTCACCGCCATCATCTCGTCCCAGTCGGCCTCCGTGACGTCGAAGGCGGCGCGCGCGAAACCGAGGCCCGCATTGTTGACGAGAACGTCGATCCGGCCGTGCGCGGCGACGATGGCCGACACCGCTCCGTCGATCGATGCGACGTCCCGCACGTCGAGCCGCTGGGGATAGACGGTGAAGCCGCGAGACTGCGCCTCGGAGGCGATCGCAGCAAGGTCGGAGTCGATGCGCGCGGTCGGAACGACGACAGCGCCGGTCTCGGCGAGCAGGCCGACGAGTTCGCGCCCGATCCCCTTCGAGGCGCCCGTGACGACGACGACGCGCCCGCTGAGACTGAAGCGCTCCTGAACCGCCGATGCGCTCGCCCCCGGGTTTTCCTTGCTCGCTGGAGATCGTTGTTGGTTGCCAATTGACACAGCGCCTATCCTTTTTTCAATGGGTGCACAGCCGCCTGCGGTCAGCCTTGCGCGACGAGCTGGGTCACGCGCTCGAGGTCGGCGTCGGCGGTCGAGAAACGGCCCGTGACGCGCCCGCGCGCGAGCACGACGATATCGTCGGCCACAGACAAGGCTTGCTGCAGGTTGTGCATGATCAGAATGACCGCCTGTCCCGCGTCTCGCGCGCGCCGGACCTGATCGAGCACCTGCTCGGTCTGGCGGACGGCGAGCGCCGCGGTCGGTTCGTCGAGGATCAGGCAGCGCGAACCGTAAGCGATCGCCCGGGCGATGGCGACCGCCTGCTTTTGTCCGCCCGACAGCGTCGCCGCGGGATCGCCGAGCCGGCCGCGCAGACGCACGCCGAGCGTGGTGAGGGCGTCCTGAGTAATGCGATCGGCTTTGCCCGCGTCGAAGATGCGCAGCGGGCCGAAGCGCCTACACGGTTCATTGCCGAGCACCATGTTGCGCGCGATCGACATCAGGTCGCACACGGCGAGGTCTTGAAAAACTGTCGAGATGCCGGCGGCGCGCGCGTCATGCGCGCTTCGCAACGTGACTGGGCGCCCGTCGACCTCCACCGAACCGGATGTGGGCTGGTGGACGCCCGAGAGGATCTTGATCAGCGTGCTCTTGCCCGCGCCGTTGTCGCCCAGCAGCGCGAGCACCTTGCCGGCGTGCGCCTCGATGGAAATGTCACGCAGCGCCGTCACCGACTGGAAGCTCATCGTGACGTCGCGCAGCGCAACTACCGGCGCGCCTCCGCTCGGTTGAGTTCGGGGTCGCGCGTCGTTGACGACGGGACCGGCTTGGCCGGGCGGCGCGACCGCGTCGGCGGCGACGATCGGCTGCTCGTCGGCGCGGCGATCCGGCCTCATCACGAAGCGGTCGATAACGGTCCGGTTGATCAGCACGGCGACGAGCACCACGACGCCCAGGAAGATGTTGACCCAGTAGCCCTGCAACCCGATCAACAGCAGGCCGTCATTGACCATGGCGTACATGAACGCGCCGAGCACGGTGCCGATCACGCTGCCGTATCCGCCCGTCAAAAGCGTGCCGCCAATCACCGCCATCGCGATCGCGATCAACTCCCAGCCGACGCCGCGATTGGCGTCGATGGAGAAATATTGGACCGCCACCACGACGCCCGCGATACCTGATGTAAGGCCGGACAACGCGAACAGCGTGACCGTGGTGCGCGCGACCGGGACGCCAAGGTTCTTTGCCGCGGTGGGATTCTGCCCGATCGCGAACGTCCAGTTTCCCATCCGCGTGCGCAGCAGCAGCAGCGTCGCCAGAACCGCGACGACCAGGAACCACAGCAACGACATCCGATAGCCGAAGAGGTTCTTGCCGGCGATGATCTGCGCATATGCGGCGGGGAACTTGACGACGACCGGGAAGCCGCTCGTGTTCATCGTCAGGATGCCGCGATAGACGAGCGACGTCGCGAGCGTGATGATGAACGACGGCAGGCCGCTGCGCACCTGGATGATTCCGTTGATCGCTCCGAGCAGAGCGCCAAAGGCGAGCGTGCAGAGGATCGTCACGATCGGCGACAGTCCGAGGACATTGCCGAAATAATACATAGCCCAGCCAGTCAAGCCGACGATCGTGCCGACCGAGAGGTCGAAGTGGCCGCCGATCATGAGCATGGTGACGCCGACGGCGACGATGCCGTACTGGGCCGCCAGGCTCGCGACATTGACGCCGTTGTCCTGAGTGAGGAAGAGATCCGGCCGCAAACTCGAAAAGACCGCGAACGCGACGACCAGTCCGCCGAGCGCTGCAAGTTCGGGACGTTGCAGCGAACGGCGAAACGAATCGAGAATGCGGAACGCCGCGCCGCGGGAAGCGGCGCGCGAGGATGGGCCGGTATCTCCAGTCATTGTTATCGAACCCCTGCGGCAGCCAGTCCGGCGACCGAAGCCGCGGTCGTCTTGTCGACGATCTGCGGTCCGGAGAGGAAGTAGTTCGACTGGATGAGACCGTACCTGATGTAGTGGACCATCTCGAGCACGGAGATGTAACCGCGCCACCATCCCTGCTGATCCATCGTGAAGTCGAGATCACCGGCCTGAATCATCGCGACGATCTCCGGGCTGACGTCAAACCCCGCGGTCTGCAGGGGGCGCCCGACGGCTTTCTTGGCGGCGACGATGCCTGAGGTGGCGGTTTGCCCCGTCGCGACGACGGCGTCGACGTCCGGATGCGAACGCAAGTAGGCTTCGACGATCGAAGCGGTCTTGCCCGGGTCCGCGTCGCCGGCGACATGATCGTACTTCTTACCCTTCGCCTTGGCGACTTGCTCCATGCCCGCGCAGCGCTGCGTCTGCGTGCCGTCGCCGACATCCTCCTGGAGGCAAATCATCGACTTCGAGCCCTTTTCGACGAAACGGTCCGCCGCCATCTGGCCGGCGGCGTATTCGTCGGCGCCGACCCTGGAAATGTAGATGTCGTTCGGATCGCGCAACGGCTGATCCTTGACGCTCGGCGCGGGATTGAAGGCCACCGCGATGCCCTTATCCTTGGCCTCTTTGGCCACAGCGTCCAGATCGCCGATGCCGAGGATCAGGATGCCGTCAGGCTTGGCCGCGATCGTCTCTTCGATTTTCTCGGTGTACGAGGCCAGGTCGACGCTCGAGGGATAGACGTACTTGATGTCGACTCCGAGGTCCTTGCCGGCCTGTTGCGCGCCGTTGTTCAGCACGCGGAAGAAGCCGGAGCTCGGGTCGGCCAGCCCTTCGATGTAGATCGTCAGGCGCTTCCCTTTCGTCAGGTCGCCTGGGTAGTTGGTCGACTCGGCGGCCGCGCTCCAGCTTGGCGACATCGCCAACGCCGCCAACGACAGCATCGTCGCGAGCGCAGCCTTCATCTTCATCCCTGGGGCTTTTGCCCCGAAGCCAGTTTCCATGTGCTGATCCTCCCTTTACGAACTAAGGCCATCTTATCGTGACGTTAGCGCCAGCCCTGCGCTAGCGCATGTTGCATTTAGTCCGAACCGTCCCCGTCATTGCGCGAAGCGACGCCATCGAGTGCCGACCACGCAGGCGGAGACATAGATTGCTTCGTCGCTACGCTCCTCGCTATGACCCTCCAACATGATTGCAGACGCCTCTAAGGAGTTCGCACGTCGCGCTCTACGAGTTCGGCTTCCAATATGACATGCGGGGAATGCTCCCTGCCGGCGACGCAGTCGATCAGCAGGCGAGCCGCCTCGCGACCGATTCGATAGGCCGGCTGGCGCACGAGCGACAGGTGGGGATGGAGTTCCAGCGCCCACGGGAGCTCATCAAACCCAATGACGTTGACTTCGTCTGGGATCGTGACGCCGCGTTCCTGGAGAGCGCGTAGCGCGCCGACCGCCATGCGGTTGTTCGTGACGAAGAGTCCGTCCGGCCGCTTTTTCTGATCGAGAATGCGATTGGCGGCTTCGTAGCCGCCGTCTTCCATGTAGTTGGAGTAAATGACCAGATGCGGATCCTTGGCCTGCTCGGCGGCCTCGATGGCGCGGAAGTATCCGTCGAGCCTGTCCTGCGCGGTCGAATTGTCGCGCGGCCCGGTGATGCAGGCGATCCGCTTGCATCCTCTGCTTATGAGATGCCTCGTCGCGAGGGCTCCCGCTTCCTTATTGTCGACCAGCACGGAGCCTGAAGCGGCGGGCAGCGCCATGTCGACCGCGATGACCGGCAATCCGCGCGCGATCAGATCAGAAATATTGGTCTTCGGGGCCGAGGCCGGGCTGATGATGACGCCGGAGGCATTCTGGTCGGCCACCACTCTCAGGTATTCTCGCTCCTTGCGGATGTCTCGATCGGCGTTGCACAGAATGACCGAGTATCCAGCCGTGCGGGCAGCGTCTTCGACGCCTCGGCAGATCGCGGTGTAGAATGGGTTTTCAATGTCGGTGACGATCAGCGCGATCACTTGGGTGGATCGGCGGCGCAAGCCACGCGCGACGAGATTCGGCCGATAATTCAGCTTCTTGACCGCCGCGAGGACCAGCTTCCGTGTCTTGGGGTCGACTTCCGCCGAGCCGGTGAGCACACGGGACACCGTGGCTGCCGACACTCCGGCCTCCCGCGAGACATCCAACATCCTAGCCACAGAATTTCACCCCCGAACCCGATTGCGGCGACTTGGCTCAGAGCGCCGTCGCCGCAATTATCACAGCCCGTCAGCGGGCTAGCCAAGCCGTAAGTTGGCGCCAGAACGTCGAATAGTGACGCCAGGCGATAAAATCAGGGCTCCCCCAATGCGGAGAACAATCCGAGGCGAAGGCGGCGACGCGTCCCGAGCCGTGCTGGCCGACGACCAGGAGCGGATCTTCGCCGGCGGAGAGGATCACTTCGCTGCCAGGCTTCGCCTTGAACTGGTTGTAGCCGAGGAAATACGGCCACTCGCCAGAAATGCCGCGCAGGATCGCGTGATCCTGGACGACGGCCGGAATGAGGCCTTCCGGCTCTTCGATTCGATCGTCGTGACGCGCCACCTCCACCGGCAACACCTCGGCAAGCGGCGTCGACGCGTAACGCGCTCGGCCTTCGAATCCAGCAAACGACATATAGCCGCCGACCATGAGCAGGCCGCCTCCCTGCTCGACGAACTTAGCGACGGAACGCAACCTGTTGGGTCGGCGTTGGCCCCGGACGAACACGGCATGGGGAAGCAAAAACGAATCGGCCGGAATGTCGCTCAAGATCACGGCGTCGAAACGACTGCCGATCTCTTCCGCCGAATAGGGGAAGCCCTCCACGACCTCGTGATTGCGCAGGTACGTGACCTCAAATCCGCCAGCGCCGAGCGCCGCGAGCAAGTCCCTTGCTCCCTCCTCATAGCCGGAGGTCGTATAGGAACTCGCCCCCTTGGTGTGAATTGCGTAGGTATTCCAGCTTTCGCCGGCGAACAGGATTCTCTTAGCCATCGACGTTTTGCCTTAAGTTCATTGCGCGCATTGAGAGCAGGCTCGTAGCCGGCTCGAAACCGGATCAGGGCCAGATGCTGGCGGAGAGGAATCGCTCGATGGCTTGCGCATGGGCGGCGACCTCCGCCAATTCGACAGCCTCATTGATCTTATGGATGCGAGAGACGTCACCCGGGCCGAAGATCACCGTGGGGGTGTTGAGATGACCGCTGATCAGCCGTCCATCCGAGCCCGCGGGAAATCCTCTCGGGCTCACCTCCGGGCGGCCTAACGCACGCGCGAGCGCCTTGATCGGAGCGATCCCGGGATCGGTCGAAAACGGCTTGACGTTGTGAAGCTCCCGCATCTCCATAGTGATCCGAGGGTCTTGCCTTGCCCGCCAAGCTGCGATGAGCGCGTCGGTTTCCGGCTTCAGCAGCGCCTCATCGTCTGGATGGTATGTGAAGCACACTTCAAGCTCGCAACTCGCCGCCACGCTCGTTGCGCCGATGCCTCCGTCAATCCGACCGACGTTGACGGAAGTCGGACTAAGCAATGGATGCGTTTTTCGGTTGGGCATATGCGCCCATTTCCCGAGCTCGTGGGCGAGATCAATAGCGGCCTCGACCGCGCTCACGCCCTTCTGCTTCATGTTGGCGTGCGCCTGGACCCCACGAAACGAGTAGGACATCGCCCGGCTGCCGATCTGACTCGTCGCGATCTCCACGCTCGTCGGCTCGCATACGATTGCGAAATCGGGGCGCCGTCCTTGCGCGATCAGTTCATCGACGCAGGCGAGCGTTCCTGTTCCGCCGCCGTCCTCCTCGTCCGGGACGGATTGAATTTCCACGGTGTTTCGCAGCGAGCCCGCCGCTTTGGCGCGCGCGACGCCGGCGATCGCGCCGACCACACCCGCCTTCATGTCCGCGGAGCCGAGGCCGTTCATCCAGCCGTCGGTTACGCGCGGCTCGAGCGGATCGATAGCCCAACCCTCGACCGCCGGAACGGTGTCGGTGTGGCCGTTGAGCACGACGAACGGGGCATAGGCCGGTCCGCGCCATGAACCGACCAGCGCGAACATGCCCTCTGTTGGCGTCGGCGTCTCAAATCCGTAACGATCGCGCAGTCTCGCCGCATCGACCGGCACCCTGCGCACCTGATCGGCGCCCGCCTCGATCATGAGCTCCCTGACGATCGCCTGCGCCGCGGCTTCTTGGCCTGACAGCGAGCTTGTCGAGACCAGTTTGGCCAGCGCTCTCTCGATCCATTCCGCATCTCCAATCACGTTGTCTTTCCCGCGCGAAAGCGGTCCAAAAGAACCGCAAGAATGATGATCGCCCCCGAAAGGATTTGAATAATAAAGGAGTTCACGCCCATCAGATTGAGGCCGTTCTGCAGGAAGGCCAGGATGAGCGCGCCGAAGAGCGTGCCGAACACGCTCCCCCTCCCCCCGAACAGGCTGGCGCCGCCGAGGATGACCGCCGCGATCGCGTCAAGTTCCATTCCCTGCGCCGACGTCGGCAGGCCCGCTCCCAAGCGGCCCAGCAGCACGACCGCCGCGACGCCGCAGAACGCGCCGCTGATGACGAACACGAGGAATTTGGTGAAGGCGACCGGCACGCCGGCAATGTGCGACGACGTTTCATTGCCGCCGATGGCGTAGATATGCCGCCCGAAGACCGTTTTGGAAAGCAGGAGCGCGACGAGAACGAATACGACGATCGAGACGATCAGCGGCAGAGGCACTCCTCCGGCGACGCCGAAACCGAGATAGCGCACCCCATCGGGCACGCCCGCGATCGGGTAGCCGCCGGTGAAGGTGAGCGCGGCGCCGCGAAGCACCGTCATCAGGCCTAGGGTGACAATGAACGAATTGATCCGCGCCCAGGCGACCAACCCTCCCTTGATCGCGCCAATAAATGCGCCCAGCGCGATCATCGCGAGCACCGTCGCGGGCGCGTTCAGACCGACATTCCCGCTCAGGCTTGCGCCGACCACCGTGCACAAGGCGACGGCGGACCCGACGGACAGGTCGATATTCCCCGACAGGATGACCATCGTCATTCCGCACGCCACGATGACCAGCACCGAAGCCTGCCGGCCCACATTCAGAAGATTGCTCGGGGTCAGGAACTCCGGCACCAGCAAGGCCAGCACGCCGGCGATGATCAGAAGCGCGAGCAACGCAGTCCCGCCGAACGAATCGCTGCGCAGGAAGATCGACCGGGCGGTAAAAGCGACGCGACGATTGTTGGCGCTCGACACGGTCATGCCGCCACCGCCGTCATCGCTCGAAGCAGAGTCTCTCTGTTCATGTCTTCTCGTTCGATTTGCGCGACCGACGCGCCGTTCCGCATGACGAAAACCCGATCCGCCAAGCCCAACACTTCGTTGAGATCGGAAGATACGATCAAGCAGGCGCCGCCCGCGGCGGCATAATCGTCGAGGAGCCGGTAGAACTCAGCGCGGGCCCCAACGTCGATGCCGATCGTCGGCTCGTCGATCAGCAACAGGTCCGTCGAGCGCGAAAGCCAGCGCCCAAGAACAACCTTCTGCTGATTGCCGCCGCTCAACGTGCCGACGCTCACCGACGCGTCGGCGGCCTTTATGCGGAGGGACCCGATGACCCTGCTGACAAGGCTTCGTTCGCGGCTCGACGACATCAGCCCCAATCGCGCGAGCGGGCGCTCGGCGCCGAGGACCACATTCGCGGAGACTCCGAGATCGAGCACCAATCCTTGCTGCTTTCGATCCTCGGAGACGAAGCCGAGCCCGGCGTTGATGCAGCGCCGGGGCGAGATCGGCGTGAACGCCTTGCCCTTGAGCAGGATCTCGCCGCCGTCGACCCCGTCCAACCCAAAGATCGCTCTGAGAAATTCCGTGCGGCCCGATCCGACGAGGCCAGCGATGCAGACGATTTCGCCGCGACGAACGGCGAGGTCGACCCCATTGAGCCTGGACGAGCGCAATCCGCGGACGCGGAGCACTTCTTGATCGGATGGGACACGGTTGCGCGGATAGCCGTCGGCGAGCGTTCGGCCGATCATATGGCGCACGACCACGTCGACGTCCTTGAGTCCCGGTTCATGCGCGACCACGGAGCCGTCTCGCAGGACGGTTATCTCGTCGCTGATCGCAAGAGCTTGCTCGAGATCGTGGCTGATATAGACGATTGCGTACCCGTCGCCTCGTAGACGACGGATCTGGCTGAACAGCACTTCGCACTCGGGCGGAGTCAGCGAGGTCGTCGGTTCGTCGAAGATGACGAGACGCGCCTCGCGCCCAATCGCCCTGGCAATTTCGAGAAGCTGCTGCGCGGCGGGACTGAGGTTTCGCACCGGCGTGGAAGGATCGAGATTCAGGCCCACGGTGAAGAGCAGCGCCTTGGCGCGCTCATTCCAGTCGCTGCGCCGAAAGGTCGACGTGGTTCGCCCAAGGCGCCCGAGAAACAGGTTCTCCGCCACCGAGAGGTCATCGACCAATGTGCGATGCTGATGAACCACGGCGACGCCTTCGCGCTCGGCATCGACGGGCGCGCGCAGACGGACGGGCCGCCCCTCGAAGAGAATTTGGCCCCCGTCGGGCGAATAAATGCCGCTGACGATTTTGACCAAGGTCGACTTCCCGGCCCCATTCTCGCCGAGCAGCGCGTGAACCCTGCCCGGAAAGAAGGAGATCGACACATCGCGTGCGGCGACGACGCCCGGGAAGGTCTTGGTGACGTTACGCAGCTCGACGAATGGCGCAGGGTTTGTCATGCGGCATGTCCTCCCGCGCCATTCGCTCCGTATTACTTCTTCGCGTAGTTTGCGTAGTTGGATTTGTCGACAAGCACCACCGGAACCGGGATCAGCTTGTTCACCTTCTCGCCCTTCAAGACCGCCAACGCCGTCTGCGTAACGACCTTGCCGATCTGAACAGGATCCTGCGCCACTGTAGCCTTGAACGCGGAGTTGCCCTTGGCGATCTCCGCGAGGCCCTCGCTGCTGGCGTCGAAACCGATGATGCTCACCTTGTCCTGACGGCCGGCGGCGTTGACCGCTTGCAGCGCGCCGAGCGCCATTTCGTCGTTGACGGCGAAAATTCCCGTCACGTTTGGATGCGCCTGAAGCAGGTCCTCGGCAACCGCTTGCGCTTTTTCGCGCTTCGACTCGCCGCTCTGGCTTGCGACGATCTTAATTCCGGGAGCGATCTCGGCGAGCTTCGCCGCAAACCCTTTTTCGCGATCGACGACCGAGGTGATCGCCGGATTGTCGATGACGAGAACTTCGCCCTTCTTGCCGAGCAGGTCCGCCATTTTCTGCGCCGCCAATTCGCCTCCGAGATGATTGTCGGAGGCGACGTGAGCGACTTGGCCCACATCCTTCGTGATCGCAATATCGACGGTGATGAGCGGAATATGCGCGCTCGTAACGAGCCTGGCTTCGGCTTCGGCGGCGGTAGAATCGATCGGCACGATCGTCACCAGGTCGACTTTTTTCGCGACGAAGTCCTCGATCTGCGCGGTTTGCGCGGCGAGATCGCCATTGGGATCTCGGAAGTCGAAGACAACCTTGTCGCCGCCCGCCGCCTTCATACCCTTTTCGATGTCCTGGTAGAATTCGAAGCTGCGGCTGTAGGTGGTGGCGCCAATCTTGTAAGGCTCCGCGGCCGATGCGAAGCTCAGCGAGCCTGTCAACACCAGTATGCTCGCAGCAGTCGCCGTGATGATGGGTCCGAATCGCATTTTCGACGCCTCCCTAGTTTTGCCCTAGGCAGGCCGCGCCTGCCTGAGCGGATTGGTTCGGGCATTCTGAAATCGATTACATGCGGTGTCAAGATGAAATCGATTACAACTGTAGAGCGTACGATCTCCCTCCTGGGCGCCGAGCGAGGCGAAGCAACCCAGTCCGCCGGCGATGCAAGCGGAGGAATGGATTGCTTCGGAGCTCATGCTCCTCGCAATGACAACTCTAGCCGGCGTCCCGCAAAGGCTTCACCCGCTCAACGAGCGCCCGCACTCGCTCAAGCTCGACTGGATTCCACCATACGCCATCGACCTTGAGGCTCGATCCGATGATGGCTCCGTCGAGGGCGCCCAATATCTCCGCGGCGTTGGCCGGGGTTACGCCGCTGCCGGCGATGATCGGCAATCTCGTCCCTTCCCGAATGGCGGATATCTCAGACGCCGGAACAGATTCTCCCGTCCGGTTGCCGGTCGCGATGGCGACGTCCGCGTCGTAGAATTCGACGTCCGCCGCCTGCTGGCTCACCGGCCGGTCGCCGACAATTGCGTGGGAGCCGTGCTTGACGTGAACGTCGGCGAAAATGGCGACGTCTTCGGCCTCGATCTGTCGGCGATAGCGCAGCGCCTTGGCGCTCTCGCCCTGGATGAAACCCTCGTTGCTGACATACGCGTTGACCCATTGGTTGACGCGAACAAAGCGCGCGCCGCTCGCCTTCGAAATGGCGAGAGCGCCGACGGCGCCGTTGGCGAGCAGGCTGACGCCGACCGGCGCGCCGACGCTGTCGACGACCGCCTTCGTGACGGTCGCCATCGCGGCGATGATTTCCGGGCCGATCTCGTCGGGGCGCAGGAAGGGAATGTCGCCGTGATTCTCCACCAGGAGACCGTTCATGCCGCCTTTGACATAGGCTTCAGCGTCGGCAACCGCTTGATCGATGATGGCGGTTATCGTTTCGCCGCGATAGCGCGGGGAGCCAGGCAGCGGGCGGAGATGAATATCCCCGATGAGCGGCTTCCTGATCCCAAAAAAGGTGTCGAGCAACGAAGGTCTTGACGCGGAAATCGGCATAGAACTGATCAACCTCAAATGACGTGTGGGAATGGGCGCGCCGCGGAGAGCGCGTGCACAAGCCGATCGTTTCGCTCCTCCTTGGTCGGCTGGAGCGTCGCAAGGGCGCCGCAGGCTTCGACGATGTACGAGGCCGATACGGTCGCCATAGCGGCGCAGGTGACGAGCGGACGGCCCGCGACGAGGCCTGCGACGAAGCCGCCGCAATATCCGTCGCCGGCCCCCGTCGTGTCGACGACGTGGGCCGAAAGCGCCGGCACATGGGTCAACGCTCCGGTCCTGGCTTCGCAGACGAGCGAACCGCGTTCGCCGAGCTTGGCCACCATGTGGCAGCCATAGGTCTCGGCGTTTTGAATGAGCCATCCCTCGATGCTGGTCGGGCGCCAGATGCGCTCGATCTCAGCCTCGCTCGGCAGGAAGGCCGTCAACTGCGAGAGGAAGTCGAGGTCGCGGTAGGCGCTCGCATCGATGAAGTCATCGGCGAGGATATCCATTGTCAGGACAGGGCGCTGCGCGAGCGCGGCAAGCCGTTTCGCATTGGCCAAGCCGCTTTCAGGTCCCTGAGGCGCGATGTGGAACGCGCGAGCGCCCGCATACGCATCGGGGAGCGGTCCCCGCATGGCGTCCAGCTCGATCGCGTTCGTCGACGACAGCTTGGGAACTTGCTGCTTATGGACTTCGGATTCGTGCAGGAGCCAGAGTTCCAGCCCGTTACCGTCGGTTTGGCCGACGCCGGCAACGTCAATGCCACGCGCCTGGATCTGACGGCGCGTCTCGGTGAAGTGCGGTCGTCCGGCAACGGAGTGTATGCCGACGCCGTCGCTCCAGAGGCGGGCGCCCACCGCCGAATAAAGGGCGCCGCCGCCGCGCACCGCCATCCGGCATGTGCCGTCGGTCAGAACGATGTCGTCGACCGTCAACCATCCGATGGTCGCAATGTCGATCACAGTTCGCCACCCGCGTCGCACAGCTTGCGTATGATCGGCTGCAGCAGCGCGGCATAGACAAGCGCCTTCGAGAGATCGACGATGTCCGACAATTCCGCGCGCGGCTCCGCATTGTCGAAATGGCGATCGAAGCCGGGAAAGCCGATCAGCAGAATGTTCGGCGTCTTCAGGAGCACGCTGACGTCGTCGCTGCGCGATGTGTAGGCGTTGTTGGATTCCTGCACCTTGACGCCGACGTGTTCGACGAGGCGCGCCAGATGTCGCGCGAGCGCGTAGAGGGGCGGCGGCGTCACGGCTCCGCGGGCGAGGCTGGAGAATTCGCTGAGCACCGCTCCTTCGCCGAGGCGCGTCGTGCTTTCCGGCCCCGGCGACTTCGCGCCTGCGCCTCCGCCTGCCTGCTGCATGTCGGCGACAATGGCGAGATCGGGCGGCGCCAGCCGGCTGACGATCCGCGATCCGCCGCGCCCCATGACCTGGTTGCCAGACCCGTGCGGCCCTTCTTCTTCGTCGGGGAACGCCAGCATCGCCTCGATCCCGGCCTCGGCGAGAATCGGCGCCGCGACCGCAAGCGCCGCAACGCCGCCGGCGTTGTCGAAATGGCCGGTCCAATTGCCCGCCGCGGACGGCCGGCATTTCGCGATCGGAACGACTCTGTCGCCTCGCTGAAGACGGGCGGCCGGGTCGGCGCAAACGAAGAAGGGGACGCCATTCTCGGATTCGAGTCGGCCCTCGGCGGCGACGACATAGCGTCCTTGTCGCAGGTCGAAGCGATAGGCGCGCGCAGAGCGGCTGCCGTTCTCGGTCAGGTGATAGCAGAACGGCGCCAGCGGATAGCGGCGATCATCGAGCGACTGGACGAGATAACTGATCGTGTCGAGATGGGCGAAGTACCAGAGCGGCTTATGGTCCGACGCCGTCCCAGTCAGCATGACCGTGCTCGCCGTGTTTTGGAAATTGGGCTCGAGCGTCAGCTTTGCCCCGCGGACGCCGTCGCCTCGAAGGAGTTCGCGCAGCACGGGCGCGCGCATGGCGCTCGCAGCCGTGGACGGCGCCGGAGTGTCCGCGATCGCGGTGAGATATCGAGCGACCCGTTCGGGAGTAATGTGAGCATCGACCGCTGGACTTATGGCGGCGATCCTGCCCGCAAGGCCGTCGAGCATCGTGTTCGACGTCATGCGCGGTCCCTCCGCGACATGATGTAGACGGCGACGACGATCAGCGCCCCCTTGAAGAGCTGCTGAACATAGGGATCGACGCCGGTCAGGTTCAGAATGTTGGCGAGGACGCCGATGATGAGCGTGCCGAGGAACGTGCCCCCGACCGAACCTCTGCCGCCGAAAAGCGAGCTGCCGCCGACCACGACCGCCGCGATCGCATCCAGCTCATATCCTTGACCGGCGATCGGCGTTCCGATGCTGAGTTGCGAGGCATAGACCAGCCCCGCGAGGCCCGATACGCCCCCTGATATGACGTACACGATCGTCTTGTAGGCGCGAACGGGAACGCCGGACAGCCGTGCGGCTTCTTCATTTGAGCCGATCGCGTAGACGCTGCGGCCGAACGGCGTGAGGAACAGGATGAGGCCGCTGACAATCAGCGCCGCGACCAGGATGAGGGACGGGATCGGAACGCCGAGCAGATAGCCGTTGCCGAGATTGTAGAAGGCCTCGTCCAGGATCGGGATCGGCGTGCCTCCGGTATAGATGAAGGCCAGCCCGCGCGCGAAGGAGAGCATGCCGAGCGTCATGATGAACGGGGGGATGCCTGCTGCGGCGACCCCGAGGCCGTTGACGAGGCCGGCCAGCATCGCGGCGCCGAGCCCGACAGGTATGGCGACCGCCATGCCGTATTTGTCGATCAACCCGGCGTAGAGCACCACCGAGATGCCGAGGATCGAGCCGACCGACAGATCGATGCCGCGCGTCAGGATCACGAAGGTCATGCCGATCGCCAGGATGCCGACGATCGCAACCTGCCGGAGCACATTGAGAAGGTTGGGTATCGTCAGGAACCGGTCGGACAGCAGCGACGCGGCGATGACGAGGAGGATCAGCGCGGCAAGGACTCCGACGCGCCGCCAAGCTCTGGCCATGGACGCGATGTCGGGACGAAATTGTGAGACAGCGCTCATGGCGTGGGCGATCCGGCTTTCTCGGCCGAAAGGGCGGCCGCTCGCATGATGGTGGTTTCGTTGGCTTCCGCGCGTGACAGCGTCGTTGCGACGCGGCCGTTGCGGAGCACGACGACGCGATCGGAGAGTCGCAACATCTCCTCCATTTCCGATGAGATCAGGATGACGCACGTTCCGCTCGCGACAAGCGCGTCGATGAAGGCGTAGATCTCGTGCTTGGCCCCGATATCGACGCCTCGGGTGGGCTCGTCGAAGATGAGTATGCGAGGCTCGACCGCCAGAGCGCGGCCGAGCAGGATTTTCTGCTGGTTGCCGCCGCTGAGGGTGCGGATCTCGGTCTCCATGCCGGACAGTCGAACGTCGAGGCGCTGGATCACGCTCGCAACGTAGGCGCGCTCGCGCGCCAGTTGGAGCAGCCCGAAACGACGGAACCTCGTAAGGTTCGAGATGGTCGCGTTCTCGCGCACGGGCCGGTTCGGCAGGAGTCCAAACGCCTTCCGATCCTCGCTCACATAGGCGATGCCGAGGCGCGCCGCCGCCCTGGGGTTGCGCAATTTGACTTCGCGGCCGAACACTTTGATCGAGCCCGACGCCGGCTTCGTAATGCCGACGATGGCTTGAGCAACCTCAGTCCGGCCGGCTCCGACAAGCCCGGCGAGACCGACGATCTCGCCCTCCCGCGCAGAGAAGGAGATGTCTTCGAACTGTCCGGGAAGAGACAAGCTCTCGACCTCGAGCGCAGGCGCGCCGGACTTGCGGGCTCGCGCGACGTGGGTCGGGAAATCACGACCGATCATCTTGGACACCAGCCAATCCTGGTCGATCGCCGCGACGGGGCTGGTCCCCGTCCGTCTGCCATCGCGCAGGACCGTCACGGTATCCGCGATCTGGAAGATCTCCTCGAGATGATGCGAGATGAACACGATGCCCAGGCCGTCCGACTTCAGCCTTCTGATCAGTTCGAACAGCGTTCCAACTCTGGTCTCATCGAGAACGGCGGTCGGCTCGTCGAGAATCAGCACCTTCGCCTTGAACGAGATCGCCTTGGCGATCTCGACCATCTGCTGCTGGGCGATGCTCAACTCCCCAACCGGCCGGCGCGGGTCGATGTCGATCGCGAGTCGCTTCAGGAGGCTACGGGTCTGCGTGCGGACATAGGCCCGGTCGACCAGGCCGAAACGGTTGCGGGGAAAATGGCCGAGAAAGATGTTTTCCTCGGCCGAAAGATCCGGCGCGAGCGAGAGTTCCTGGTGAATGACGACGACGCCGCGCGCGATGGCGTCGCCGGGCGAACGCAAGCTCGCTTCGACGCCGTCGATCACGAGTTGACCTGCATCCGGACGATGCGCGCCGCCGAGCGTCTTGATGAGCGTCGACTTGCCGGCGCCGTTCTCGCCGACAAGAGCATGCACCTCGCCCGCATGAAGCGAGAGATCGACGTCGGACAGCACGACGTTGCCGTCAAAGATTTTCGTCAGTCCCCTGACTTCCAGCAGGGCCTTGTCCGACTGCGGCGTCATCAAAACAGGTTCCAGCAAAGGGTGAGATCGGGCGCCGCGACGAGGAACTTGGTTCGCGCGGCGCCCGAGGCGTCACTTGCAGGGATCGGGGGTCGGCTCGAAGCTGCCCCAGCCCCGGCCGATCCATTCGTCCGCATTCGCGGCCACGACAGTCGGGGAGTCCGGCAGCAACAGGCGCTGGCCAGGCTGGTCGTAAGACTGTGCGCCGGGAATCTCCTTGCCCATCAGCTTGTAGAGCGCCGCGCGCAGGCCGATGTCGGCAATGAAGGGGGTGTAGTTGCCATCGGCGCCAAACGTGCCGGCCTTGACGGCTTTGAAGCCGGCGTTCGAACCGTCGAACGTATAGATCCGGATCTTGTCGCCGCAACGCTTGGCTCGGGCGATCGCGAGTTCTGCGCCCCACGAGGACTCTTCGGCGTGGGAGAACACGGCGTTGATGTCCGAGTGCGCTGTCAGGAAGTCTTCCATGAGCGGCACCGCCGGGTCGCGGATCCATTGCCCGTCGCCGGTGGCGAGAACCTTGATGCCAGGATACTTGGCGAGCACGTTCTTCATGCCCTTGTCGCGGTCGACGGCCGGAGAGGAGCCCTTGAGGCCGGTTATGACGACGATGTTGCCCTTGCCATGGAGGTCCTGGGCCATTTTCTCGGCCACGCGCTCCGCCATTGTGACGTTGCTCTGGCCGATGAACAGGGTCTTGTCGGTCGGAACGTCGCGATCCATGACGATGAGCGGGACGCCAGCGGCGCGGACGGCGCGGGCGGCCGGCACGAGCGCTGCGGATTCGACCGGGCTCAACAGCACCGCGTCCACCCCACGCGCCAGCAGGTCGCGCACGTCGTTGCTCTGCTTGGCCACGTCGACGTTACCGTCCAGGACCACCAGTTTGACGTTGGAGTGGCGGCACGCCTCGGCCTGAAGCGATTCCAACATGGCGACGCGCCAGGGATGGTTGAAGGCCGTTTGCGAGAACCCAATGGTCAGGGTCTTGGTCTTTCCACCGATCGCGATCGGACCCTCGTCGAGCGGCAGAATATTGGTGAAAGGAAGCTTCTTATATTCGGCCAGCAGTTCCGTGCAGGTCTTCTGCGAGATCGGCTGCTTGTCCTCGGCGAAAGCGGATGCGGTTGGTATCAATGCGGCGATTGAAAGCGCAAGAAATAGACGTTTATACATGTCGTTCCCTCCTCATGGCGTAAAGGTCAATCGTCGTGCGGAAGCGCATTGCGACTTCTTCTTCACGACGTCGATGGATGTTCGCCGGTCAGCTTTCGGCGAGCCAGGTTGCAAGATGGATTCGCGGCCGCTGACGAGAACCGCTGTCCGCTGAACAGAGTCGAAACCTTTGACAGGGATGCTGTGTGTCATCCGCAAGTCGGCCGCGAAGAGAGCTCTGATGCGTCGTCTCACTACCTTTTCCCTCGGACCGGGCGACCGACCCGCCATTCCTCTCGAATGGCGTTCTCGGCCCCGGCCCTTGCAATTGTCATGACGTTCGTACGATATGTCAACAATGTGGAACAAACCGCTCCCAGAGTCCAGCCCTCTTCCACTTTGGTTCCAGATCGCCGACCGACTGCGTGACGCGATCGCCGAGGGCGTGTTCGCGCCGGGCGACGCGATGCCGTCCGAAGCGAAATTGAACGAGATCTTCGGCATCAGCCGCGCCACGTCGCGAACGGCGCTCGACAGGCTCGAGCAGGAAGGATTGATCAGCCGCAAGTCCGGGAAAGGCTCGATCGTGCGGAGCCCGCGGGTCGATCAGCCCGCAGACGAGATGTTGGGATTCGGCGACGATATGCGCCGCCGCGGCCTGCGGCCCTCCTACGAGACCCATTTCGCCGGTCGGCTCCGCGCCTCCGCCGAAGTCGCAGAAGCCCTGAATGTCGGCGTCGGCGTGCGCGTTTTTCACTCGCGCCGATTGCTGAAGGCGGACGAGCGGCCGATGGGAATTGCGCTGTCCTGGCTGTCGCCAAAGATTGTCGGAAAGGTCGCCGACCCGACCGTAGCGGAATTGACCGAGGGCTCCCTCTACGAATGGCTCAAGCAAAAATGCGGAGCAACCGTCGCAGGAGCGAAGGAATATATCGAAGCGGCGATCCTCGACGACCAGATGGCCGCCGACCTGCAGACCGCTCCAGGCGCCCCCATGCTGATCGTCCGCCGGCGATCCTACGCGGAGGACGGATCGCCGATCGAATACGCCGTTCTCAACTTTCGTTCGGATCGGTACCGCTTGCATCTCGAAGCCGGAAAGATTCCTCGCGCGTAGTCGAGTCGGCGCGCGAGGGGCCGCGCCCAGTGCGGTGACCAGCGCGGCGCGCGCTCGAAATCCACCGTTTGTGCGCGCTGGCGCACAGTCAGATCGGCATCGGAAAAGTAGGTACACGCTCCCGAACAAGAGAACTTCGTCGCTGCGCTCCTGGCAAGGACATTTCTGCACGCTGGCGCACAGTCAGACCGGCATCTGGCAAAAAAGGAGTACACCCCTGAACAAGGGAACTCGCGCGCGTGTTGACTGGCTTAAGCCTCAGGCGCCAACTCGCGGGAGACTTGCCATGCAGAATACCTTTGTTAACGGTACTATAATCGGCAATCCCGGTATTTCCCCCGGACTTCTCGCCGAACTCCTGCCCGGCAACCGCTATGCGCAGACGAATCTGGTTTCCGACGGATCCGTTCCAGCCGCGACGATCGACCCCAACCTCATCAATCCCTGGGGGGTCTCCTTCAGCCCGACATCGCCGTATTGGGTGTCGGACAACGGCACAGGCGTGACCACATTCTATAACGCAGCCGGCGCGAAGCAGACGATCGCCGGACAAACGGCCATCACAATCGCCGCGCCGCCCGGACAGACCACGCCATCCGCTCCCACCGGCCAAGTGTTCAACTTCGCCAATACGGGGTTCAATATCTCGAGCGGCGGCACGACCGCCCCGTCGGTCTTTCTCTTCGCCACCGAGGACGGCACCATCTCCGGTTGGAATCCGTCGGTGGATCCAGCCAGTTCGGTTATCGCCGTCGACAACTCGAAATCCGGCGCGGTCTACAAAGGGCTGGCGATCGGCCAAACCCAGAGCGGGACATTTCTTTACGCCGCGGACTTCAGCAAGGGCACGGTGGACATGTTCAACTCGAACTTCCAGCAGGTGGGTAGCTTTACCGACCCGACCGTGCCAGCCGGATTCGCGCCCTTCAACGTGCAGGTTCTCGGCGGCAACCTGTTCGTCACCTTCGCGCTGCAAGACGCGACCAAGCACGACGACGTCGCCGGCCCCGGCAATGGCTTCGTCGACGAATTCAGCTTGAGCGGACAGTTGTTGCAGAGAGTGGCGTCCGGCGGCCCGCTGAATTCGCCTTGGGGACTCGCCATTGCGCCCCCGGGCTTCGGACCGTTCGCCGGCGATCTCCTCGTCGGCAATTTCGGCGACGGCACGATCAGCATATACTATCCCACGACTCCCACTATCGATACTTACATCGGCAAGTTAGAGGGCCCCAATGGCCAGCCGGTTCAGATACCCGATCTTTGGGCTCTCGAGCCCGGCAACAACAGTCCCGGCAGCAACCCGAGCGACATCTACTTCACCGCAGGCCTCCAGAACGAGGCCCACGGCCTGTTCGGCACGTTATCGTCGATCGGCCCCCAACCACCAGCGGCCACAACGCTATCGGACCCACCCCCGGCGAGCGCGGCCCTGACGGACTCGGCCAAGTTGACCGCGTTGCTGATGGGCATGAACCATCACGTTTGAAGACAGCGCGGGTTCCGGCCCGCGCCTGTTCGTCAAAACGCCGAAGCGCCATGGCGGGATCGGTGACGTGAAAAACCGAGGGCTTCCCTCAATCAGCGACGGCCCCGTGATCCATATCGCGCCGATCGACGCGGGGCTTCGCGCGCTCTGCAGCATCGCGGCCTACTATCGGATTGCCGCGGATCCCGCACATCTGCAGCGTGAGTTGGCGATCATCGGGCGCGAAGCCGCCGCGAGCGATCTCCTGCGAGCCGGCAAGCTGATCGGTCTCAGGGTTCGCATGGTGCGGCGCACGAGCGAGAAAGCTTTAACGGCGACACCCGCGCCCGCCATCGCCAAGCTCACGGACGGCGACTTTGTGATCTACGGCGGCCGGTTGCCCAATGGGCTCTTCCGCATCATCGATCCGGTCACGAACATCGACCGGGTCATGGAGGCGGCGGAGATTTTGGCCGAGCTCGAGCCGGAGCTGATTCTCCTTGCGCGACGCTTCGGCGGCGAAGGCTTCGATCCCAAGACGTTCGGCTTCCGCTGGTTCCTGCCTTCGATCTGGCGCTACCGAAAGCCGCTCGCCCACGTGCTGCTCGCTTCGCTCTTCGTGCAGATCTTCGCTCTCGTCACGCCGCTGTTCTTTCAAGTGGTGATCGACAAGGTGCTGGCGCACAAAGGCTACTCTACGCTCCTCGTGCTGGTCGTCGGGCTCGTCATCGTCGGCGTGTTCGACGTCGTGCTGCAATATCAGCGGACATACGCGCTCTCTCACACGACGAACCGCATCGACGTCGAACTCGGCCAGCGTCTGTTCCGCCACCTGTTGCATCTGCCGCTCGGCTACTTCGAAACCCGCGCCGCCGGGCAAACCGTGGCGCGCGTGCGCGAACTCGAGAACATTCGCGCCTTCCTCACCGGTCAAGGCCTCTTCTCGGCGCTCGACCTGATGTTCGCCCTCGTGTTCATCGCGGTTCTGTTCGCCTATTCGTGGAAGCTGAGTCTGATCGTGGTGGGCGCCATACCCTTCTACATGGCCATCGCCACGCTGATCCGGCCGGCGTTGCAGGAACGGGTGAAGGAGAGATTCAACGCCGGCGCGATGAGCCAGCAGTTCCTCGTCGAATCCGTCGTCGGCGTCCAGACCGTCAAGGCCGCCGCCGTCGAGCCCATCATGCAGGCGCAGTGGGAAGAGCGGCTCGCCTATTACGTGAAGACGTCTTTCGTGGTGACGCTGCTCGGCGCTTTCGGCCAGAACGCCGTGCAATTCGTCAGCCGCATCGTCATCGCCTTGCTGATGCTGTTCGGGGCCAAGGCGGTGATCGACGGCGAGCTCTCCATCGGCGCCCTGGTGGCCTTCAACATGATCGCCGCGCAAGTGACCCAGCCGGTGCTCCGCCTGGCGCAATTGTGGCAGGACTTCCAACAAGTTCTCGTATCCGTCGAACGGCTCGGCGACATTCTCAACACGCCGGCGGAGCCGATGATTCAAGCCAAGACCGTCATGCCGCCGCCGCGCGGACTGATCGAATTCAGGAACGTCACGTTCCGCTATCGCCCCAACGCCGTCGACGCCTTGAAGCAAGTGTCGCTGACGATCCAACCCGGCGAGGTCGTCGGCATCGTCGGACCTTCGGGATCCGGCAAATCCACGCTGACCAAACTGATCCAGCGACTGTACGTGCCGCAGGACGGCCAGGTGACGATCGACGGCGCCGACTTGACCCAGGTCGATCCGGCCTGGCTGCGCTCCAACATCGGCGTCGTGCTGCAAGACAATCTCCTCTTCAACCGGACGATTCACGAGAACATCGCCTTCGCGGCGCCCGCGATGCCGCGCGCCCATGTGATGGCGATCGCCAAGCTCGCCGGCGCCGATGAGTTCATCGTCAAGCTGCCGGCCGGCTACGACACGATGATCGAAGAGCGCGGCGCGAACCTTTCCGGCGGCCAGCGTCAGCGCATCGCCATCGCCCGCGCGCTCGCCACCAATCCGCCGATCCTGATCTTCGACGAGGCCACCTCCTCGCTCGATTACGAGAGCGAGCTCGTCATCCAGAACAACATGCGGCAGATCGTGCGCAATCGCACCGTGATCATCATCGCCCATCGCCTTCAGGCGGTGCGGCCGTGCGAGCGCGTCATCGGCATGGAAGACGGCAAGATCGTCGAGATCGGAACGCACCAGGATCTGCTCGGCAAGACCGGCGGCCTCTACCGCAAGCTGTGGACGCTGCAGAACGAACAGGTGGTCGCATGACCGCGCTTCAAACCGTCGAGCCCAAACGCGTCAAAGGCCGCGACGTCGCGCCGACGACGCCCCGCCTCAACCGCGGCGACGCCGAGTTCCTCCCGGCGGCCTTGGAGATTTTGGAGACGCCGCTGTCGCCCATTCGCTCAAGTTTAATTCCGACCATCTGCGCGTTCGTGACCGCGGCCCTCGCGTGGGCCTTTATCGGCCAAGTCGACATCATCGCTTCCGCCCAAGGCAAGATCCAAACGGTTGGGCGAACCAAGGTCATTCAGCCGCTCGAGACCAGCAAGGTGCTGGCGCTCGCGGTCGAGAACGGTCAGTCGGTGAAGGCCGGCGAGCTTCTGCTCGAGCTCGATCCGAGCGAAGTGAAGGCGGACGAAGCGACGCTGACGCGGGACCTCCGCGCTCTGAAGGCGGAAGCGGTGCGGCGCTCGGTTGCGATCGAGAGCGCGAGGACGCGACGGCCCCCGCCGACCACGTCGAGCGCCTGGGACGCCGATACGCCCGCCGATATTGTGCAACGCGAGAGCCAGGTGCTCGCTGGCGATCTGTCGCAACTCGCCAGCGTCGTCGCCAGCCTCGGCGCCCAGGCCAAGCAAAAGGCGGCGGCGCGCGACCGGCTCAAAGCCACCATAGCCGCCCAGGAAGCGCTCCTCGCAACGTTGAAGCAGCGCGTCGACATGCGCGAGGAGCTTTTGGCGCGCGGAGCGGGATCCAAGGCGGGCGTCATCGACGCAGAGGAGGTTTATCAGACGCAGCAAACCAATCTCACGACCCAGATGGGAGAACTCGGCGAGGTCGAAGCCGCCGCGCTCACAGCGCAACGCGACCTCGACAAGGCCTATTCCGGCTTCCTTGCCGACAACGAGCAAAAGCTCGCCGACGTCGAACGCAAGATCGACGAAGACGCCAAGAAGATCGACAAGGCCCGGATCCGGACCGACTACATGACGCTGAAGAGCCCAATCGACGGCGTCGTGCAGGGCCTGACCGTCACGACGATCGGCCAAGTCGTCGCCTCCGGCCAGCAGGTGATGGAGATCGTGCCGAACGACGTCGGGCTCGAGATCGAATCCTATCTGCCGAACATGGATATCGGCTTCGTCAAGGCGGGGCAGCCGGCTGTCGTGAAGGTCGAGTCATTCCCCTTCACCGATTATGGCACGATCGACGCCCATGTGGTGCGGATCGCCCACGACGCGATCCCGCAAATCGAGGCCGAACAGCGCGAGGAGAACCCCGTCCACCCGCCCACGGGCGCAGTGTTCGGCGGCGCGCAGCGCACGCAAAACCTCGTCTTTCCGGTCACGCTGAAGCTGGACGCGAGTTCCATGATGGTCGACGGCGCGCCCGTGCCGCTCACCTCGGGCATGGCCGTCACGGTCGAGATCAAGACCGGCGCCCGCCGCATCCTGAGCTACGTCTTCTCCCCGCTCGTCGACACCGTCTCCACCGCGATGAAGGAACGCTGAGCCGATTTCCCGGACGGCGTCTTGCGGGCGCGGGGCAAACTGCATAACAGGGCGGTCCATCGAAATGGAGAGACGCCCGTGCCGCAATCCCCCGCCCTCGTGAGCGTCGATTGGGGCACGAGTTCGTTTCGAGCCTTTCTCGCCGCGGCCGACGGCGTCGCGCTCGAAGAGGTCGCGGCGGACCAAGGCGCCCTCGGCCTCGCCAAGGGCGAGCACGAGGCGTTTCTGGCGGCTGAAATCGGGCCCTGGAAGCAACGCTTTCCCGCTCTGCCGGTCGTCATGTCGGGCATGGTGGGAGCAAGGCAGGGATGGGTCGAGGCTCCCTACGCGGCGTGCCCGGCGGGAGCGGCGGAAATCGCCGCGGCCGCAGTGACGATCCCCTCGGAAACGCTCGGCCCCATTTTGCTGGCGCCGGGTCTCAGCGCGCTCGATTCGCGCGGCGCGCCGGACGTGATGCGGGGCGAGGAGACGCAGATCCTCGGCGCGCTGGCGGCGAGCGGCGGCCGCGATGGGCTTTACGTGCTCCCCGGCACGCATTCCAAATGGGCTCGCGTCGAGGGCGGACGCATCCTCGGATTCGAGACCTTCATGACAGGCGACGTCTTCGCCGCCCTGAAGACCCATACCGTGCTTGGGCGCCTGATGGGCGCGGAGGGGCCAAGCGAGCCTTCCGGCTTCGCGCTCGGCGTCGGCGCCGCCGCTTCGCTCGAGCGGCCGGGCGATCTGCTGCACGCGATCTTCATGACCCGCACGCTCGGTCTGTTCGAGCGCCTCCCGCCGGCCGAACTCGCGGAATATCTCTCGGGTCTGCTGATCGGCGCGGAAATCGTCGCGGCGGCGCGCGGCGCGTCCTCCGCCATCGTCGTCGGTTCGGCGGCGCTCACGGCGCGCTATCAGAAGGCCGGCGCGCTGCTGGGGATTGAATTCGAGCCCGCGCCGGCGAATTGCGCGACGCTGGGACAGATCGCTCTGCTCGAGCAGGCTCGCGGGCGCTGACGCTCACTTCCTGCCGGCGCCCGCCAAGGCCGCCGTCAGGCCGAGCCCGATGAAGACGCCGCCCGTCACATAGCGCTCCCAGCCGAGCACGCGAGCGTTGCGCTTGACCCATCGCCCCGCCGATCCGGCTGCGAGCGCATAAAGAGCGTCGCTGGTGAAGCCCATCAAGGCGAACAACAGCCCCAGGAAGGCCACCTGGAACGCTGCCCCTCCGCGCGCGGGATCAACGAACTGCGGCAGAAACGCGAGGAAGAACAGAGCGGTCTTTGGATTGAGGAGATTGACCAAGAAGCCGTCGCGATAGAGCCGCCACAGGCTGCGCGCCGGCGGCCGCGCCGGCGCGGCGGACGCGGCGCCGCGCTCAAGAATCCGCCGGACGCCGATCGTGATCAGATATGCAGCGCCGGCGTACTTGACCGCCGAGAAGGCCAGCGCCGACGAGGCGAGCAGCGCCGATAGCCCGAGCGACGCCGCCAGCACGTGGACCAGGGTGCCCGTGGTGATGCCGCAGACCGAAACGAGACCGGCGAGGCGCCCCTGCTCGACGCTGCGCGCAACAATGTAGAGGACCGCCGGTCCGGGCGTCAGCAGCAGGGCGAGAGCCGCTGCGGCGAAGACGCCGAGCGACGTCGCGCTGGGAATGATGATCATGCGTCAGCCCCCCATGCCCCATCCCCTCGCACCATCGGCGTCTCTCTCGGCGAGCGAGAGTGCGGAACAACCGTTTCGCCGATGCCCGCACTCGGGCGCAACGATACGAGCGTCCGCCGAAAGAGGAAGCGCGTCAATCCATTTGGCCTGGCGAAACCAGACTGCGCGGCGATTCGCCGGAATCGCCGCGCGGTCTAGGCGCCGTAGATCGGCCCTTATGTGTTCGGGAATTCGAACGCGACGAAATGCGTCCCGTCCGAAGTCTTCACCTTCATCACCACCGCCTTCTTGCCGTCCTGTTTCGCGGCGGCAATGCCGGCCCTGACTTCCTCGGGCCTGGACACCGGCTTGCCGGCGACCTCGAGGATCACGTCGCCGTCGGACAGGCCTTTGCTCGCTGCGATCCCGTTGGGATCGACGTTGACGATCGCGACGCCCTGATCGCCCGCGCCGACCCGTCTGGCCGGCGCCAGTTGGACCCCAAGCAACAGACCGCCGCCGTCGTTCGAGGGCGGTTCCGTCTTTGCGGTCTGCTCCGCCTTTTGGCCGGCGAGCGTCACGCTGGTGGTCTTCTCCTCGCCGTTGCGCATATAGGCGATCTCCGCCTTCTCGCCGGGCTTGAGCGCGGCGACGCGGCGGGTGAGGTCGCCCGCATCCTTGACGGGTTGGCCGTTCAGCTTGGTGATGACGTCGCCCGACTGCAGCCCAGCTTGGGCCGCCGGCGTGTTCGACTCCGTCTGGTCGACCAATGCGCCCGACGTGCTCTTCAGCCCCATTCCGTCCGCGATGCCCTGGCTGACGGTCTGAATCATGACGCCGAGGTAGCCGCGTTGGACGACGCCGCCGTGCTCGAGCGCGTCGATGACGTTCATCGCCATCGCGGCGGGAATCGCGAAGCCGAGCCCCACGCTGCCGCCCGAGGGCGAATAGATCGCCGTGTTCACGCCGATCACCTGGCCCTGCAGATTGAAGGCAGGTCCGCCCGAATTGCCCTTATTGATTGGCGCGTCGATCTGCAGGAAGCTGTCGTAGGGGCCTTCGCCGATGTCGCGACCTTCCGCCGAGATGATGCCGGCGGTCACCGTGCCGCCGAGGCCGTACGGATTGCCGATCGCGACCACCCAATCGCCCACCCGCGGCTCCTGCTTGGAGAAGGAGACAAAGGGGTAGTCGCCTGGTTCCGTGACTTTCAACAACGCCAGATCGGTCTTTTGATCGGTTCCGATCACCTTCGCGTCGAGAGTCTTGCCGTCGCTCATGGTCACGGTGACGTTATCAGCGTGCTCGACCACATGATTGTTGGTGACGACGTAGCCGTCGGCGGAAATGAAGAATCCCGAGGCGAGCCCAAGCATCTGATGCTGCTCGGGACGCCCGCCGCCGTCGCCGAAGCGCTGAAAGAACTTCCTGAGTTCCGGCGGCAGATTGTCGAGGTCGTTCGAGGACTCGCTGTCGCCGCTCGCGTCGTCCTCGATCTTGACCCTGACCGAGACCACGGCCGGCTTCACGCGATCGACCAGCGGCCCGAAGGACGGCAGATTCTGGGTTTGCAGGTCGCCGGTCGGGAGGGCGGCGGCATGCGCGAAGGGCGGCGCGGATAGGACGCCCACCCCCACCCCGCCGGACGCAAGGAACGCGAGCGCGGCGGCGGAGGCCAACAAGCGTGGCCGGCGACGTTTAGGATCGAGACGTGACATGGCGATTCTCCGTGTGGCGGAAGAACGCCCCCCGCTCTTATAACGCGGCAATGCGCGGTCGGTCCCATTGCGGCGAAGCCGCGCGACGAATTCTTTCTCCGGCCGCTCTCTCTTCACCGGGACGCCGCAATCGGAGCGCGTCTGCGCCAACGCGCGAAAAATTGAGCAGCCTGAAGCGGCGCGTTACGCGCAAATCGTCGAAAGTCGAAAGCGCTCGGTAGCAAGGTTAAATCGCACGTTTTGTCTTGAACCAACGTTTTCCCAGGAATTGCAGAGGCGCTCTATTCGCCCTCAGCCTCAGCGCCCCGGCCTGTTGCGCCTGTTCGGAATCCGCTAAGGCAGCTCGACGATGAGTTACGCAATCAAAGAGATGTTCTATTCGCTCCAGGGCGAGGGACGGCAGGCTGGCCGGCCGGCCGTGTTCTGCCGCTTCGCCGGCTGCAACCTGTGGAGCGGCCGCGAGCGCGACCGGGCGGCGGCGGCGTGCACCTTCTGCGACACCGACTTCGTGGGCGTCGACGGCGCCGGCGGCGGCAGGTTCGAAGATGCGCGCTCCTTGGCGGAGGCGATCGTTCACATGTGGGGCGGCGGCGAGCGCGGACGCTTCGTGGTCCTCACGGGGGGCGAGCCTCTTCTCCAAGTGGACGATCGGCTTGTCTCGGCCCTTCATGACCGCGGGTTCGAGATCGCCCTGGAAACCAACGGCACGCTCAGAGCCCCAAGCGGGATCGACTGGATCACGGTCAGTCCGAAGGGCCGGAATTCGCTCGCTCAGACCGCAGGCGACGAACTGAAGCTCGTCTTTCCTCAGGCCGACGCCGCCCCCGCATCGTTCGAAGGCCTCGCTTTCGACCATTTTCTCCTGCAACCGCTCGATGGGCCCGATCGGGAGTCGAATACGGCGGCGGCGATGGCCTATTGCCTCAGAAATCCGCGCTGGCGCCTCTCGCTGCAAACCCACAAGTTTCTTGGAATTCGATGAAGATTACGCAAGCCTTTCATTTCGAAGCCGCTCACCGCCTGCCAAATGTCCCCTCGACCCACCGGTGCCATCGGATGCATGGGCATTCCTATCGGGTGGAGTTGCGGCTGGAGGGGCCAGTCGATCCCGAAAGCGGATTCGTGATCGATTTCTTCGATGTCGAGCACGCGTTCGCCCCGCTGCTCGCCCAACTCGATCATCATTGTCTCAACGAGGTCGAGGAATTGAGCAATCCCACCGCCGAGAACATCGCGATGTGGATTTGGAAGCGGATCAAGCCAGCGCTGCCGCTGATCGCCGCCGTTGCCGTCTATGAAACTCCGCATTGCTGGGCCGAATACAACGGCTGAGGCGTTCCCGTAGAAACGCGCAAGAAAATGGGTCGACGCGCGCCGTCATGGCCGGGCTTGTCCCGGCCACCCGCGCGGCGCCGTCACATAGACCGTATAACGTTAGAATCGTCGGCTCGGCGTGCGGACGATTGCTTTGCAATCGCCTTGGGATGCCCCGGCACAAGGCCAGGCACGACGAAAAGAGCTGCTCGGCGCGTCCACCAGAACGCAGAACGCCGCTAATCCGGCTCGCAAGTGAAAGCGCGGAAGTGCCGCAACACGACATGCAGGCCGGGTGCGCAGAGGTGGCTGGTGTCGGCGTCGACACTGGGGGCGGGGGTAGGTCGGGCGGCTTCAACCCGCGTGGCTGCCGGCTTCGGCGCCGGCTTGGGACGCACGATAGCGCGCATGCACTCGCCTCGCCCGTTCATCGTCTCGCCGGCGCCGCAGGTCTTCACGACGCAGCGCCCATCGCGCGCGATCTCTCTCGGCCCGCAGGTCAACGGGCACAGCCGCGCGGTCCGGCTTTGCAGAAGCGAAAGAAACTCGCCTGACGGCGCCGTCGGCGTCTGCGCCAGCCCCGCGCGCCGCGCGGCATTCGCGAGCGCGCCGCGCACCGTCGCCGAGGACCAATCCGCCTCCGCGGCGCCAGCGTAGCAGCCGAGGCGAGTCAGTTCCGCGTTGATGGCGATCCGCAGCGCCGTTTCATCCGGCTGCGAGCGCAAGGCCGACGAAGGCGGCGACGTCGGCGCCGTCGGCGACGTCGGCGCCGTCAGCGCGGCGATGCGATTGCGCGCCATCGGAGCGAAGAGGCCTTTCGGAAAGGCGTCGAGATAGGCTTGATAGTCGGCCGCGAGATTGGAGCGCTGGGCCGATTCCCAAAGCAGATTCTCCGTCGCTTGCCGGTCGGACGGCGCGACCGAAACCGGCGGCGGCTCGGACGGCGTCTGTTTCGGGTTCAGTTCGAGCTCGCCGATCAACGACGTATTGACCCACGGCAGTTGCTGATTTTTCGTCGCCGCCCAGACCTCGGCGCGGACGCGCGACATCATGGTCTCGACCGAGACGTTCGGATCCTCGAGATGATCGAGCAGCGCCTTGGTGAACGGGCTGTGCTCGCCGGGACGTCCGTCGAGCGCGGTGGCCTTGGGGTCGCTCGCAAAGGCGATCAGCGACCCCCGGGCGAGGTCGCCGTCGATGCGCGAGAGACCCTGCTCGCCGACGACGGCCCGAGTCTTCGCCCGCGCCAGCGCTTCGGCGAACGGATTATTGCGGCAGGCGTCGAGGATGACGACGTTGGCGCGCTCCTCGCGCCGCATCTGGCGAAGGATGAGCGAGACGCTGATCGCATTGAGGTCGAGGTCGGCCGGAGACTTCAGCGCGATGTCCGTCGGCAAAAGGTAGTTCTCGCCATCGACGGAAACGCCGTGGCCCGCGTAATAGACGACCGCGGCCTCGGAATCGGCCAGCGAGACGACGAAGTCGGCCAAGGTCTTGCGCATATCGGCGATCGACAGATCGTAGCCTTCCGTCACCTCGAAGCCGAGCCGCTTGAACGCGCCCGCGACCGCCTTGGCGTCCGTCACGGGATTGTCGAGGCGAGGCGCGGTCTTGTAGTCGCCGTTGCCGATGACGAGGGCGACGCGCTTGCCCGCCGCGGCCGCATCGACGCCGGATGCGAGAAGCGCGGCCGCCATGACGAGGAAAAGCAAGAGGCCCTGCGCAACTCGCGCGCCCCCGAGCAAACTCCGTTCGTGAAGCCAGCGCATCGCACCCCTACCCGATCGCCATCAAGCTCGCGTTGCCCCCGGCCGCCGTCGTGTTGATGCACACGGATTGTTCGTTGAGGAGGAAATCGAGCGGCGCCGGATCGCCGCGCCTCAGCGTCTCCTGGGAAAGCCGGAACACGGCGGCCAGCGGTCCGTCGCGCCGCGCGACGGCGTCGAGCAGTTCCAGAAGCGCAGGCCCCTCGCGGTCGGTCAGCACGGCTTCGACGCGGCTCTCCGCGCTGGCGGGGAAAATGGCGCCGCGCAGCGTGTGCGGCAGCGCGGCGATCAACGCTGCGGCCGGCGCGCCCTGGAGAGCGGCGCGGTTGCCGCCGGCGAGCGCGCAACCGACTTGCGCAATCATCGTCTCCTCGCTCGCAGCGTCGCACAGCACGGCGCCGCGGCGGTGAAGCGAATAGAGATTGCGCTCGCCGACCGGGCCGGGAAGCTCGACCTCGACGCCGAGGCGCGACGCGCGCGCGGCATTGGCGCAAAGCTCGGCGAGATCGCCGCGCCCGTGCGCCGCGAGGCTCTGCGCGAACGCGTCGGCGGCGCGGCCTGGAACGCCGGCCGGCAGGGTGGGCCAATTGGCCGGCGCCTTCGCCAGCAGGCGTTTGATGTAGAGCGGCCCGCCTGCTTTCGGCCCCGTGCCGGAGAGCGCATGGCCGCCGAACGGCTGGGCGCCGACCACGGCGCCGATGATGTTGCGATTGATATAGATGTTGCCGGCGGCGAGCCGGCCGCTGACGAGATCGATCGTCGAATCGATGCGCGAATGGGCGCCGCCGGTCAGCGCGTAGCCGGTCGCGTTGAACGCGTCGAGCAGTTCCGGCAGGCGCTCGCGCTTGTAGCGCAGCACATGCAGCACGGGGCCGAAGACCTCGCGCCCGAGATCGGCGACGGAATGGATCTCGATCAGCGTCGGCGCGATGAAGAAGCCGTGCGCGCAGGCCGGGCCCAACGGTTCGGCGTGGACGGGAAAGCCGCGCGCGCGCATCGCCTCGACATAGCCGCTGAGGCCCGCGAGCGCCTCGGCTGAAATGACGGGACCGACATCGGCGCTGAGGCGGCCGGGGGGCCCGACGTCGAGTTCGCGCATCGCCGACTTCACCATGGCGAGCGTGCGCTCGGCGATGTCGTCTTGCAGGCACAGAACGCGCAAGGCCGAGCAACGCTGGCCGGCCGAATCGAAAGCGGAAGTCAGAACGTCGGCGACCACCTGCTCGGCGAGCGCGGAGCTGTCGACGATCATCGCATTCTGGCCGCCGGTTTCGGCGATCAGCGGAATCGGCGCGCCGTCGGGGCGCAGTCGCCCAGCGAGCGAGGCGGCGATGAGCTTGGCTACCTCCGTCGAGCCGGTGAACATCACGCCGCCGACCCCTTCGTGCGCGGTGAGGGCGGCCCCCACCTTCCCGTCGCCGTGCGCCAGGATCAGCGCGTCGTCCGGCACGCCGGCCGCGTGCATCAGACGCACCGCCTCGGCGGCGACGAGCGGCGTCTCTTCCGCCGGCTTGGCGATGACCGCGTTGCCCGCCGCGAGCGCCGCGGCGATCTGCCCGGTGAAGATGGCGATTGGAAAATTCCACGGGCTGATGGAGACGATAACGCCGAGCGGGCGGTGCGTCGCGTTGTCGAAATCGCTCGAAATGCGTGCGGCATAATACCGCAGGAAGTCGACCGCCTCGCGCACGTCGCCGAGCGCGTTGGGCAGCGCCTTGCCCGCCTCGCGGCAGATCAGCCCGGCCAGGCGCGGCGCCTCGGCCTCGAAGCGCGCGGCGGCCGCAATGAGAACGCTGGCCCGCTCGCGAGGCTCGCGCGCGCTCCAGGTCGTCGCCGCCAACCCCGCGCGCCGGAAGGCGAACTCGACGTCGCCCGGACTTGCGTCGGCGACGTGGCCGACGACATCGCGCGTGTCGGCGGGATTGAGGACCGCGCGCAAAGGCGGGCGCTCGGCCCCGGCGCGCCAGTCCGCCTTCGCGCTCTGCTCCAGCGCGTCGCCGAGGGCGGCGAGCTGCGCCTCGTTGCTCAGATCGAAACCGGCAGAATTCAAGCGCTCGGGCGCGAAGAGGTCGCGCGGCAGCGCGATCTTCGGATGCGGCGCGCCGAGCGGGACGATGCTGCGCGCCGCCTCGACCGGGTCCTCCAGCAGCGCCGCGATCGGCACGCTCTTGTCGGCGATGCGATTGACGAAGGACGAGTTGGCTCCATTCTCCAATAAGCGGCGCACCAGATAGGCGAGCAGCGTCTCGTGCGATCCGACCGGCGCGTAAATCCGGCACGGCCGATTGCGCGGTCCCGAGCCGACGATTTGATCGTAGAGCGGCTCGCCCATGCCATGCAGGCATTGGAACTCGTATTGGCCGGAATCATAATTGCCGCCCGCCATCGCGTGGATGGTCGCGAGGGTGAGCGCGTTGTGCGTCGCAAACTGCGGGAAGATCGCGTCGGGCGCGGCAAGCAGCAGGCGGGCGCAGGCGATGTAGGACACATCGGTGTGGATCTTGCGCGTGAAGACGGGAAAGCCTTCGAGGCCGTCGACCTGGGAGCGCTTGATCTCGCTGTCCCAATAGGCGCCCTTGACGAGCCGCAGCATGATGCGCCGGTCGGTGGCGCGCGCCAGATCGATGATCCAGGCGAGCGTCGCATACGCGCGCTTCTGATAGGCCTGCACGACGAAGCCGACGCCGTTCCAGCCCTGGAGCTCGGGTTCGCGGCACAACGTCTCCAACAGGTCGAGCGAGAGATCGAGCCGTTCGGATTCCTCCGCGTCGATGTTGATGCCGACGTCGAAGCCGCGCGCCATCACCGCAAGCCGCTTCAAACGCGGATAGAGCTCAGCCATCACCCTTGCGCGCTTGGCGCGGCCGTAGCGCGGATGCAGCGCCGAAAGCTTTATCGAAAGGCCGGGCCCCTCGATGACGCCCCGCCCGGCGGCCGCCGCCCCGATCGCCCGCAAGGCGTGTTTGTAAGAGTCGAGGTAGCGCTCCGCATCCTCGGCGGTCGTCGCCGCCTCGCCGAGCATGTCGTAGGAATAGCGATAACCGCGGGCTTCGAGCGCTCGCGCCTTGCCGAGCGCCTCCTCGATCGTCTGGCCGCGCACGAATTGCTCGCCGAGCACGCGCATCGCCGTATCGACGCCGGCGCGGATGATCGGCGCGCCGGAGCGGGCGATGAGGCGGGTCAACGCGGCGCCTAACCCGTTGTCGTCGACCGCGCTGACGAGTTGCCCGGTGATCAGCAGCCCCCAGGTCGCAGCGTTGACGAAGGGCGAGGACGAGTGGCCAACGTGGGCGCGCCACTCGCCGCCGCCGATCTTGTCGGCGATCAGCGCGTCGCGCGTGGCGTCGTCGGGAATGCGCAACAGCGCCTCGGCGAGGCACATCAGCGCCACCCCCTCCTGGCTGGAGAGCGCATATTCGCGCATCAGTCCCTGCACGAGCCCCGGCGTCGGCCGCTCGCGCAGCCGCTCGATCAGACGGCGCGCAAAGGTCCGCGCCTCAGCCTGCACGTCGGGCGGCAGGTCGGCGGCCTGCACAAGAGGGGGCACGCAATCCGTCTCCGGCGCCCGGTAGACCGAATCGATCGCGGCCCGCCGGCCCTCGTGGCGAACCAGCTCGGCCACGAAATCTCTGAAGGAGATCGACGGAACACGATCGGACATACGGAGTTCCCCGGATTGCGAAGGTCGCCGCTAAAAGTCATACACGGATAGCGCCGCCTCTCAATAAAATGTGAACGTTTGGCTTTGCTACTGTTTGGTTATTTGCACTTTTCGAGGATCGGGCATGCCGCCACGGCATTCCTCCTGGATTGCTGCACTGCAATATCTCTGGTAGACCGAAGTATAATTGATTTCGCCCGGATTAGTGGGCATTTCGCTTGGGTGCGGAACTCCGAAATTTTTGAGGATGCGATGAGCACGGTCTGGAAGACGAAATGGGGCGCGCGACGCGTTCGCAAGGATCCGCCTACGATCGAGGAAGCTTTGATCGCGGCCGAGAGCCTCACCAGCGATCTCTCCCAACGCATCGAGATCGCTGCGTCGCTGATGGGGGCGCCGGTCGAAGAGGTCAGGGTTCTGGCCGCCAAGCAGGCGAGCCTGTCGCGTGGACGGGCTACGCTCGTAAACGGTCGCAGCCGCGCCGTCGTGGTCGAATACAAGCGTCCGCGCACCATCCGGATGCCGACGGCGGCTCCCGCCCGGCGCTGAATAGACCCGCGCGCGCATTCACGAGCGGTCGGCGCCGATTGGCGCTTCCCCTTTGGGCGCGGCCGGGCTAGCAACGCGCGATGCTCGACCGGCCCGACACTTCTCAGCAATCCGACTCCAGCCGATTGCTGCTGCGGCTGGCCCGCGAATTCGGCCGTGAACACGTGGGCGGCTATGCGCTCAGCGCGGTGCTGCTCGGCCTGATCGCCTTCTCCAACATCTCCGCCGCCGCTTTGCTCAAGCCCGTGCTCAACGGGATGGTGTCGGCGCAAAACTTCGGCGAGATGCGGTGGCTGGCGCTCGAGGTGCTCGCGCTGTTCGTCCTGCGCGGCGCCGCCACCTACGGCTCGATGCTCACGCTGTCGCGCATCGGCAATTCGATCGTCGCCACGGCGCAGCGGCGCGTGTTCGATCGCCTGCTCAACCAAAGCGTCATCTTCTTTCAGGACCGCCACTCCAGCGAGTTCATCGCCCGTCTCGCGCTCGCCGCGAATGGCGTGCGGGACGCGCTGCAACTCGTCGTCCAGGGCGCCGCGCGAGACGCGCTCACCGTCGCAGGCCTCGTCGCGGTGATGATCGTCCGTGACCCGGTCATCGCCGTCGGCGCCTTGTGCGCACTGCCGATCCTCACGCTGCTGGTCGGGCGGATCATCCGCAACGTGCGCCAGTTCGCCAAGCGGTCGTTCCAAGGCTCGACCCAGATCATGCAGACGATGGCCGAGACGGTGCTCGGCGTGCGCATCGTCAAGGCCTTCAACCTGGAAGGCGAGATGCGCGCCCGCATGGGGCAAGCGATCCGCAATGTCGAGCGTTCCGCCAACCGCATCGCCGCCGGCACCGGCCTTTCCACCTTTTTGGCCGACTCGCTCGCCGGCGGGGCGATCGGCTTTGCAATCTTCTACGGTTCGTGGCGCGTCAGCGTGCTGCACGCCGACGTCGGCTCGTTCGTCTCGTTCCTGGGGGCGCTGTTGCTCGCCTACGAGCCGGCCAAGCGGCTGAGCCGCTTTCCCGTCGACATCCAGAACGGCCTCGTCGGGGCGCGCATGATCTACGAAGTGCTCGATTCGCCCGAGGGCGACGCGCCGACCGCCGCCGCGCCGAAGCTCGACGTCAGCGAGGGGCGCGTCGTCCTCGAGAAGGCGCGCTTCGCCTACCGGGCCGGCGAGAGCGTCCTCGACGCGCTCGATCTTGTCGCCGAGCCGAACGCGACGACGGCGCTGGTCGGCCCGTCCGGCGGCGGCAAGTCGACCATTCTCGGCATCGTGCAGCGGTTCTTCAGCTTGAGCGACGGCCGCGCGACGATCGACGGCCAGGACATCGCGGCGCTCGACCTCGCGTCGCTGCGCGGCAAGATCGCCTTCGTGTCGCAGGACGTCTTTCTCTTTCGCGGCACCATCCGCGACAATATCGGGCTCGGCCGGATCGGGGCCAGCCAGGGGGAGATCGTCGAAGCCGCCAAGAAGGCGCACGCTCACGACTTCATCCGGGAATTCGCCGAGGGCTACGACACCAATGTCGGCGAGCAAGGCGCCCAGCTTTCCGGCGGCCAGCGGCAGCGCATCGCGATCGCGCGGGCCATCCTCAAGAACGCGCCGATCCTCCTGCTCGACGAGCCCACGGCGGCGCTCGATTCGGAATCCGAACGCGAGGTGCAGAAGGCGCTCGACGGGCTGCGGATGGGACGCACGACGATCGTCGTCGCGCATCGCTTGCAGACGATCGTCGGCGCCGACCGCATCTTCGTCATCGAGAAGGGCCGCGCCGTCGAATCGGGCTCGCATCGCGAGCTGATCGCGCGCGGCGGGCCCTACTGCACGTTCTTCGCCGCGCAATTCGGCGCGTCGACGCTCAAATCGTTGAGCTGACGGCTCGCCTTCGCGGCCGACCACTCTTGGCGCGTTTTGGTGTTAACCGGAAAACCTTCGCCCAACCCTCTCCCGCGAGCGGGAGAGGGGCGCTGCGGCGCCGCTTGATCCCCTTCTCCCGCTTGCGGGAGAAGGTGGCGCGAAGCGCCGGATGAGGGCTCTCCGATTCCATCGCACCGCAGCATGCTCGCAGCTGCGCCGATCCAAAGGCAAACGCCTCAGAAATGCGCCAAGCTAGCCGCCGAGGGCCTCGTCGTGCGGTATTGGCTGCGGGCGGCGGCGCCGATGGCGGTGGCGCTGATCGCGAGCAGCGTCACCCACGTCATTTGCGTCAAATCCTCGGCGAGGAAGCCGAGGGTGAGATCGCAGGCGAAGGTCGCCGCGACATAGGGCGCGAGCCGCGGCGCCATACCGCCGATGGCGCGGAAGCCGAGCCAGATCGCGGCGGCCGCGGCGATCGCCCCGACGATGCCGAGTTCGTACCAAATCTCGAACGCCACCACCCGCGGCGTCAGCGCCGGCAGCACGCCGCTCTCGACCCCGCGCACCACGGTGTCGATCCCATGGCCCGTCAAGAGGCGAACCACGTCGTGGAGGATGAGGCTCGCGGCGGCGGCGAGCGTCGGATAGGGCGCGCCGAGGCTCGACAGCTTGGCGTGAAACAGCCAGTGCGACAGGTTCGGCGTCATCGCCACCACGATCGGCGCGACGAGGAGGAGGCCAGCGGCGATCCAGCTCAGATCGTTGACGGTGCGGCGCGTATCGGAGACGGCGAAGGAAAGCACGGCGAAGCCGACCAGCAGCGCCGCCGCGGTCGCAGGCGCCCCGAGCGCAAAGACATAGACGAGCGCCAGCACCATCATCGCGCGCGTGTAGCCGTTGCGCCCGCGCGCCGCGAGGCCCCCCATGGCCGGGAACACCATCACCACGAGCACGAGGCCGCCGACATGGATGCGGGTCGTGTCGGGCTCAATTCCCTGCTGCACGGCGAACCACAGGCCGAGAATCGTCGCCATCGCGAGCAGAACGCCGATCGGAAAGAGATAGAGGTCGGTGGCGCGAAGATGCTCGCGCGAGGTCGCCATCACGAACAAGGCGGCGATCGCCGTCGTCGCGATCTTGAGGAGGAGCTGCGCGCCGGAGGACGGAAACGGCGACCACAGAACCGAGAGCGCCGCCCAGGCGAACAACCCGACCGTGACCCAGGCGACCGGAGAATCGCGCACCATGCGAACCCGCTCGGGCACGCCGGGCGTCGGATCGAGCGCCGCCGCGACCAGCAGCAGCGCGACGCCGATCGGGAACAGCACGAAGATCGAGCGCGTGGAGAGGATGACGGCGCTGGGCGCCGCCAAGGCGAGGACAGCGTAGCCGATACGCGAAAGCAACTGCGCGGCGTCCCCCGCCGCGTCAGGACGCGCCGAACCCGAAAACTGTGCCATACTTCCAGAACCTGCGTTCGATTGTCCTCTTATACGCTGCTCGCGCGCCGGGGGCTGTGCGTTTGCGGCAACAGTCCATAGGCAAAATCGCCGATCTGAAACCCGGCGGCGGCCTTGACGCTCCCTCTGGGGCGCATGAAGAAGGGACGGCCGCTCGGCGACGTTCCGCTTTCGAGGGTCGCCGAGACGCTGCAAACCATGGACGATTGGCCCCTCCCGCCGACAATCCCCGCCGCCAGCGCCGCCTTTCGCCAAAGGGCGCGCGGCGAGGTGCGCGCTCGCTTCGAGCGGGCGGGCGAGCGACGTTCGGAAGCCGCCCGGGCGTACGAGACGGGCGGCCTCAGGCTGCGTTTCCCCCGGGCCGGCGAGGAATGCGAAGCGGTGATCGTCAACACCGGCGGCGGCATGGCGGGCGGCGACACCGCGCGGATCGATCTGGCGGTCGGCCCCGGCGCGCGCGCCGCCGCCACCACGCAATCCCAGGAAAAGATCTACCGCTGCGACGACGATCCCGTGCGCGTCGAGACGCGGCTTCGGGTCGAGGCCGGCGGCGCGCTCGCCTGGACGCCGCAGGAGACGCTGCTGTTCGACAACGCCTGGCTCGAACGCGCGCTCGAGGCGGAGGTCGCGCCTGACGCCTCGCTGCTGCTGATGGAGGCGGTCGTCTTCGGCCGCCTGGCGCATGGCGAAACGCGGATCGCGGCCCGCTTGCGCGACCGCTGGCGGGTCCGCCGCGGCGGCCGGCTCGTCTTCGCCGACGAGACGCGGCTCGAAAACGCCGGCGCGGCGCTCGACCGGCCGGCCGTCGGCGGTGGGGCGCGCGCCATCGCCTTGATCTTGTGCGTGGCGCCCGACGCCGAGGCGCAGGCGCCCAATCTGCGGGCAGCGCTGGATACCGTCGCGGAGAGCGAAGGCGAGCGGCTCGAGGCCGGCGCCAGCGCCTTCGACGGGCTGCTCGTCGCGCGGCTCGCTTCCCCGTCGCCGGCCCGATTGCGCGCGGCGCTGATCGGGGCCATGTTCGCGCTGCGCGGGCTCAGGGCGCCGCGCGTTTGGTCATAGCGGCGAGAGTTTTGCTAGGCCGCGCGTGAGGATGAAGGGGAACGCACAGGCATGAATCTCACGCCACGCGAAAAGGACAAGCTGCTGATCGCCATGGCGGCGGTTGTCGCGCGCCGGCGCCTCGAGCGCGGCGTCAAGCTCAACCACCCGGAAGCGATCGCGCTGATCACCGATTTCGTCGTCGAAGGCGCGCGCGACGGGCGCTCGGTCGCCGAGCTGATGGAGGCGGGCGCGCATGTCGTCTCTGCCGACCAGGTGATGGACGGCGTCGTCGCGATGATCCACGACATCCAGGTCGAGGCGACCTTCCCCGACGGGACCAAGCTCGTCACGGTGCACAATCCGATCCGCGGCGCCGACGAGAAGCTCGTCCCCGGCGAGGTTCTGACGGAGCCCGGCGAGATCGAAATGAACGTCGGGCGCGAGACGATCACGCTCGAAGTCGCCAATTCCGGCGACCGGCCGATCCAGGTCGGCTCGCACTACCATTTCTTCGAGACCAATCCGGCGCTGAAGTTCGATCGCGCCAGGACGCGCGGCTACCGGCTCGACATCCCCGCCGGCACGGCCGTCCGCTTCGAACCCGGCCAGAGCCGCGAAGTCCGCCTCGTCGCCCTCGCCGGCAAGCGCCACGCCATCGGCTTCCGCCAGGAGGTGATGGGGCAGGTTTGATGCCCTTCTCCCGCAAGGGGAGAAGGGCTGTCCGAGGCCAGTTTACGACGTCCCCCTTCCCTCAGAGACCCCCCATGACCAATCGCCCCACCTCCCTGCCCCGCGCCGCCTACGCCGACATGTTCGGCCCCACCACCGGCGACCGGGTGCGGCTCGCCGACACAGAGCTCTTCATCGAGATCGAGCGGGACTTCACCACCTATGGCGAAGAGGTGAAGTTCGGCGGCGGCAAGGTGATCCGCGACGGCATGGGCCAGAGCCAGGTGACCCGCGCCGGCGGCGCGGTCGACACCGTCATCACCAACGCGGTGATCCTCGACCACTGGGGGATCGTCAAAGCCGACGTCGGCCTCAAGGACGGGCTGATCGTCGCCATCGGCAAGGCGGGCAATCCCGACATCCAGCCCAACGTCGACATCATCGTCGGGCCCGGGACGGAGGTCATCGCGGGCGAGGGCAAGATCCTCACCGCGGGCGGCTTCGACAGCCACATCCATTTCATCTGCCCGCAACAGATCGAGGAGGCGCTGATGAGCGGCGTCACCTCGATGCTCGGCGGCGGCACCGGCCCGGCGACCGGCACCTTCGCCACCACCTGCACGCCCGGCCCGTGGCACATCGCCCGGATGATCGAGGCGGCCGACGACTTCCCGATGAATCTCGGCTTCGCCGGCAAGGGCAACGCCTCTAGGCCCGAGGCGCTCGTCGAGCAGATCGAAGCGGGCGCCTGTGCGCTGAAGCTGCATGAGGACTGGGGCACGACGCCGGCTGCAATCGACTGCTGCCTTTCGGTCGCCGACGACTACGACATCCAGGTGATGATCCACACCGACACGCTCAACGAATCGGGCTTCGTCGAGGATACGATCAAGGCGTTCAAGGGACGCACCATCCACGCCTTCCACACCGAGGGCGCCGGCGGCGGCCATGCGCCCGACATCATCAAGGTCGCGGGACTGCCGAACGTGCTGCCGTCCTCGACCAATCCGACGCGCCCCTACACGCGCAACACGCTCGACGAGCACTTGGACATGCTGATGGTGTGCCACCACCTCGACAGCGCGATCCCGGAGGATCTCGCCTTCGCCGAGAGCCGCATCCGCAAGGAGACGATCGCCGCCGAGGACATCCTGCACGATCTCGGCGCGCTCTCGATGATGTCGAGCGACAGCCAGGCGATGGGGCGCGTCGGCGAGGTGATCATCCGCACCTGGCAGACCGCCGACAAGATGAAGCGCCAGCGCGGCGCCCTGCCCGAGGACAACGCCCGCAACGACAATTTCCGCGCCAAGCGCTACATCGCGAAATACACGATCAACCCCGCCATCGCGCACGGCGTCGCCAAGCACATCGGATCGGTCGAAAAGGGCAAGCTCGCCGACCTCGTGCTGTGGACCCCGGCCTTCTTCGGCGTAAAACCCGACCTGGTGATCAAGGGCGGCGCGATCGCCGCCGCGTCGATGGGCGACCCCAACGCGAGCATCCCGACGCCGCAGCCGATGCACTACCGCCCGATGTTCGGCGCCTACGGGCGGGCGCGCACCGGAACGTCGCTGACCTTCATCTCCGGCGAGGCCGCGGCGAAGGGGCTCGCTGGCAAGCTGAAGGTGGCCAAGCGCCTCGTCGCGGTCGAGAACACGCGCGGCCAGATCGGCAAGGCGTCGCTGATCCACAACGGCGCGACGCCGAACATCACGGTCGACCCGGAGACCTACGCGGTGACCGCCGACGGCGTGCTGCTGGTGTGCGAGCCGGCGGAGAAGCTGCCGATGGCGCAGAGGTACTTTTTGTTTTGAGCAACAGCGTCGCACCGGCCGCTGTCGATGAAGAGATTGCACAGGCTTCGCGCGGCGCAGCGGTTGCGCGACGGTCTACTCGATCGTCAGTTCCACTTGCCGCCTTTCCGACTCGCATGTCTCCGCGACTCTTAGCGCATTTTGCTTTTGGACTGACCCGCGGCTGGTCACCCCCGCGAAAGCGGGGGCCCAGACAACCGCCGCAGGCCTTCGCCTTTGACTCCTGGATGCCCGCTTTTCGCGGGCATGACAGGCGCCGCCTAGGGTTGCCTCGACCAGAGCGCAACATGTTCTAGGTTGCCGCTTCAGCAACTCCCCACCGTCACGGCGTTCTCCGCGCGCCCTTTCGGCTCGGCTCGCCATTCTCGTCACGATGGCTGCCCCCGCCTCTTGCCACCTTGTCGGCGGATGACAACATCTCCCGTCGCAGAATGGCGTTGATCCGGGACTGGTACCCTTTGCCTTGCGCGCGCAGCCAGACGATCACATCGGCGTCGATGCGCACCGTGGTCGACGTCTTGATGGGCTTGTAGAAGCGGCCGCGCATCGCCTCGCTCCAGAACGTGTCCGTGAGCGCCGGAATTTCACTGGTGTCGATCTCGGCGTCAGGTCGGGCGAAGGCCGCCAGTTCGGCTTTCTGCTTCTCGGTCAGCGGAGGCAGGTTGGCGAGATCGACATCGCGTCTAACGAGTCTCTTGCTCATAACGTCTCCTTTCTTTTCGGTCGGCTGCTCTGGCGAAATGATGCGAATGATCTCGACGGACGGCGTTTTCCCCCATCTACAACCCCGTCGCAAACCCGCCCATCGTCAGCAGCGCCACCGCCCCCCATACCGCCAGGCTGACTGTCTTCGGAGGGTAGGCCTCATGGAGTTGCGGCAGGCGCGCCCAGACTGCGTAGCCGGCGAGCAAAAGCGGCAGGAGGGCGACGAAGAGGATTGCGCCGCTGACATTGCGCGAGACCGCGTCAAGGGCGACGAAGGCGGCGACGCCCGATACGGGATGCAGCAGGGCCGCTGTGATTGCGGCCCATCCCGGCATACGTCCCATGACGCCGCCGACGACGAGCAACAGCGCCAGGGCGATCCAGAGCCATAGCGTCAAGAAGAAGCCGGCGTAGGCTTGGCTGATCCGTTCCTCGCCGCCGCCGGTCGGCGGGGCCGAATTGGCGAGGAGCGCGACATAAAGACCTGCGGCGATCACGAGCAGGACAAGCGTTCCATAAGGAATTGAACGCAGCTTCGACGACCATCCCGGCATGCCATCCCCCCTTTTTGACCCGCCGACAGTTTACGGGACAACGCCGCGCCGCGCTTGACGGCGGCGAGCGTCACGGCCTTGCTCTCGCGGTGGAGGCTTGGATGGACGTCGCATACGCCTGGAGACGCTTCGCGCTTGCGGCGATTGCGGCCGCCCTGCCCGCCGCCGCGCCCGCCGAGCAGCGCGTGACTTTCCCCAGCATTGGCGCGTCGTCGGAAGCGCGCAACATTGCCGGCTACCTCACCAAGCCCAGCGGCTCCGGCCCGTTTCCGGCCGTCGCGCTGCTGCACTCCTGCCTCGGGCTGCCGGTCAACCGGCGCGCCATCGGCGAGACGATCGCCGGCTGGGGCTATGTCGCGCTGTTCGTCGACGACTTTTCCACGCGTGGGCTGAAGCAGACCTGCACGGTCGATTTCCCTGAGGCGAGCGCCGACGCCTACGGCGCCTTGGCTTTCCTCGCCAAGCGGTCCGACGTCGATCCCGCCCGCATCGCCGCGGTCGGCTTCTCGCAAGGCGCCGACACGGCGCTGGCGATCGCCGCGGGCGACGAGGCGGCGGGCGACGCGCGCTTTCGCGCCGCGGCGGCCTTCTATCCGCCTTGCGCCAACCGCGCCGGCGCGAGCCTCCACATTCCGACATTGATCGTCGTCGGCGCAAAGGACGAGGTGACGCCGGCCGCCGACTGCGAGGCGCTCGCCAAGGCCCAGCCGCCCGCGGCCGCGGTCTCTCTCGTCGTCCTTCCCGGCGCCGCCCACGGCTTCGACATGCCCGACTTCGCCGGCGGCAAGCGCGTCCTCGGTATGTGGCTCGCCTACGACCGCGACGCGTCTAGGCGCGCCCTCAACGAGCTGCGAAAGTTCTTGGCGAGTGCGTTAGGGCGATGATCTCCCCTCTCCCGTCCGGGAGAGGGGCCGGGGGAGAGGGGACACGAGTCGATGGTTTCCGAGCCGCACGGATTCGCGCGCAGCCTGCGCAAGGCATCAACCCCGGCGGAGGACTTGCTGTGGGCGCGTCTGCGCGCCTCGCGCTTTCAGGGCGCCAAGTTCAAGCGGCAAGTCCCGATCGACCGCTATATCGTAGACTTCTGCTGCCACAGCGCGCGCCTGGTCGTCGAGATCGACGGCTTTCAGCACGACTGGCAATCGCCTTATGACGAGAACCGCACGAGGGTGTTGCAAAGCGCAGGCTTCCAGGTGGTGCGCTTCACCAATCAGGAAGTGCGGGACGACCTCGAGAGCGTGCTGCAGCGGATTCGCGTTGCGTTGCGCCTTCCCTTTCAGTGACCCTCACCCCCGGCCCCTCTCCCGGACGGGAGAGGGGGGAACATTGCCGCCACGTCATAGAATGGCCGTACGGTTCGTGTTGGTTCGACGCTCGCGGCAAGAGGATCGTCATGCTCAGACGCGAATTCCTTCTCGGCGCGGCGGCGTCGGCCCTGGCGTTTCCAGCCGCCGCTGATCCTCAGCGGGCCTTCCGGTCGGACCTTTGGCCGCCGATGAACCGCAGCGGCGACTTTGTCGCCTGGATGACGGCGAACCGGGGCGAGCAGCCGATCCAGCTCGGGCGACGCTACGAGCGTTATCTCCAGCTCCTCGCCTTCAACGATCTCTGGACGCCGGCCGAGAAACGCGCCTTTCTGATGACGCCGCGCGAGGAGTTCGTGCTGCCGCAGGATCGCGAGAGCGCCTATGTCGGTCATTATCTCGACATCGGCTTCGGCGTCACCATCACGCCGCCCGGAACGATGGGTCGCATGACAAGCGCGCTCGCCATTCAGCCCGGCGACAGGGTGCTCGAGATCGGCACCGGCTCCGGCTACCAGTCGGCCCTGCTGAGCTATCTGACCAACCGCGTCTATTCGATCGAGATCATCCCCGAACTCGCGGCGCGCACGCGCGGCGTCTACGACCGGCTGATCGCGCGCGGCTATCGGGAATATAGCGCGATCGCGACGCGCGCGGCCGATGGCTACTATGGCTGGCAGGAGGCGGCGCCGTTCGACCGCATCATCGTCACCTGCGGCATCGACCACATTCCGCCGCCATTGCTGCAGCAACTGAAGCCGTTCGGCGTCATGGTCATTCCCGTCGGGCCGCCCGGCGCGCAGCATATCCTCAAGGCGGTGAAGACGGTCGGCGCGGACGGCGCCTTCGCCGTCGCACGCTCCGACATCTTCGGCGGCAAGGTGATCCCCTTCGTGCCGCTCTCGGGCGGACATCAAACGTGAATGGACCTTAACGAAATTTAATCAGCAGGAAACCGCCGCGCAATGGGGTGTGTGGTTTCATGGCGCCATCGGAGGGGTCGCGCTCGGCGACCCAAGCCGGCGCGACCCCGTTTCCCCTCAAACAGATGGAGACGGAACATGCGCATTCTCGTAAGCGCGATCGCGGCGACCGCGATTCTCGGCGCGGCAACGGCGGCCTTTGCTGCGGACACGACGGGAGTCGTCAAATCCATCGACATGAAGAAGGACATGTTCACCCTGTCCAACGGCATGACCTACACCGCGGCGAAGGGCGTCGACCTCGCCAAAGTGAAAGTCGGCGAGAAGGTGGCGGTGACCTATGCCCAGCAAGGCAAGACGATGGAAGTGAGCGCGATCAAGCCTGCGACCTGATCGCCGCTGAACGCGCCAAGACAACGAGCCGCCTGGCCGGAGCCCGGCGGCTCTTTTGTTGCGGGACTGGCGGCGCCCGGCCGAATAGGCGAGGATAGCGGCGACAATCGATTGGCGAGGAACTCCGAATGCCGTCCGAACCCCGCCCCCTTCCCAGATTCGACGACGCGCTCGGGCGGCGCATCGTCGAGACGCACATTTGGGCGGTGCGCGAGGGCCTGCGCGGCGCCGCGGCCGAAGGCTTGTTCGACGGCTATTGCCAGCGCCTCGTCGCTGACGACGTGCCGCTTTGGCGCGCTCAAACCGCGATGGAGACGTTGCATCCGCAATGGAGCGGCTACGGCTACACGTGGCGGCGCGACCTCAATGCGATCCAACCGATGCAATTCGAGCACGAGGCCGAAGCCGACCCAAACTGGACGAACAGCCCCTTTTTCGAACTCATCCGCCGCGCGAGGGACGGCGAGCACGAGCCCTCGATACGCCGGCGTCTCGAGGAAGGGCCCGATCAGCGCGACTTTCCGGTGCTGGACGAATTCCACGCCATGGGCGCGACGGACTATTTTTGCCGGCTGTTCACTTTTGGCGAAAAGGGCGATCCTTCGCACGGCACAGGCGTCATCTATTCTTTCGCGAGCGACCGGGATGGCGGTTTTGTCGAAAGCGACCTCACGCTCATCGAAGCGACGCTTCCCGCGCTCTCCCTCGCGATGAAGGCCGACGCCGGCCATGTGATCGCCTCGAGCCTGCTCGGCGCCTATCTCGGCGCGGACGCCGGACGGCGCGTCCATGCTGGCGCCGTGCACCGCGGCTCAGTCAGCAGCATCCACGCGGCGTTGTGGTACGCCGACATTCGCGGCTTCACGGCGACGAGCGACGCAGCGCCGGGAGCTGCGATGGTCGATCTTCTCAACGACGTGTTCGAGAGCTTGACCGCCCCGCTGCGCTCGCGTGGCGGCCAAGTGTTGAAGTTCATCGGCGACGCGTTGCTGGCGACCTTTTCGCTCGAAGAGGGCGGCGGCGCCGCGACCTGTCTGCGCGCGCTGGACGCGGCGAACGAAGCGGCCCGTGCGCTTGATGCGCTTAACGCCGCGCGCGCGGCGGCCGGGCTCCCGGTGGCCGAGGTCGACATCGCGTTGCACGTCGGCGAAGTGCTCTACGGCAATGTCGGCGCGACCGACCGCCTCGACTTCACCGTCATCGGTCCGGCGGTCAACGAAGTCGCCCGCATCGAGGCGCTGTGCGAGCCGCTCGGCCAGCGTGTGCTCGTATCCGCTGAATTCGTCGCGGCGATGGGCGACGACGCCCGCCTCCGATCGCTCGGCCGCCACGTGTTGCGCGGCGTGCGCGAGCAAAAGGCGATTTTCGCGTTGCCGATGGGAGCGGAGGCGTAAAACGCCTCGCGTTTGTCTAACCCGCGGCGACGTTGAACGGTGGAGGGGCGCCCAACACGGGCGGAATGCGCATCATCGGCATCGGGAGCGGATCGCACACGACATTCGCCCCGAGCGGCAAATCGCCGGGCGGAGAAGCGCGACGACGACGCGCCGGTTTCTGCTTGGCCGCCTTGTTCTTGGCTGCGTCGCCTCGGCGGCCCATCGAAGCCGGGCGCGGAGGTTCCGACGCGCTCTTGTTTTTCGCGAGCACCAACCGGCACACAGACAACAGGTAGGCGGCAACAGGATCGATTGCTTCGACCTCCGGCATCACATAGTCGATCATTTGTAAAATTGACGCAAAATCGCTTTGTTGCGATTGGTCGCCGCCATGTCGATTGTTCTGCATTGCAATCCCTCGCGCGAAAATGAGCATCGACAACGAGTTAATCGGCAATCGAGATCGTCGGCGGCGATCAGCGCCTTGAGGGGCGGCGCGATCCCGCGCCCTCCCACCAGCGTTCCCTTCCTAACATAACCATAACACATTTTTTCAGTAAATTCATTTTTTTGTCATCAATGTTTCGTCATCGAGGGTTGCATGCGAGCCCGCTTGCGTTCCGCGAGTTTCCGTAGCCATTTGCAAATGGGTTGGTGCACACCGTCTTGGCCGGGCTTGTCGCGGCGCCGTCACATAGACCCTATGACGTTAGGATTGTCGGCTCGGCGTGCGGACGATTGCTTTGCAATCGCCTTGGGATGCCCGGCACAAGGCACCGGGCATGACGAAAAGAGCTGCTCGGCGCGTCCACCAGAATGCAGAAGGCGCTGAGAGTTTCTCGAACTCCCCTCAGCCGCCGAACGCCTCGCCGATGATCGCGCCGACCTCGCGGTGGATGGCGTTGCGCGCCTCCATCGGCGCGCTCGATTCCGTGTAGTAGACCGCGGCGAGCAGCGGCGCCCTGCCTGGCGGGCGGAGGATCGCGATCGTGTTGGCCGTGCCGTTGTCGCCGCTGCCGGTCTTGTCGCCGATGCGCCAGGATGCGGGCGCGCCGGCCCGCAGGCGTTTGTCGCCAACCTTGTCGTCGATCATCCAGCTTTCAAGCTGCCGGCGCGAGCCTTCCGAAAGCGCCTCGCCGAGCAGGACGACCTCGAGATCGCGCGCCATCGCGAGCGGCGTCGTCGTATCGCGTTCGTCGCCGGGGATTGCGGTGTTGAGCGTCGGCTCGTTGCGATCGAGACGGGTGACGGGATCGCCGATCGAACGGATGTAGCGCGTCAGCTCCGCCGGGCCGCCGATGGCTTGCAGCATGAGATTGGCCGCGGTGTTGTCGCTCCAGTCGATCGCCGCGGCGCAGAGATCGCCGAGCGCCATCGCGCCATCGGCCACGTGAGCCTTTGTGACCGGCGCGTATTCGAGGAGGTCGGCCGGACCGTAGGCGACGCGTCGATCGAGCGTCTCCACGCCCCGGTCGACCCGCGCGAGGATTGAGGCGGCGGCCAGCGCCTTGAAGGTGCTGCACATTGGAAAACGCTCTTCGGCGCGATGCGCGAGGCGGCGCCCGCTCTTGGCCTCGATGACGCAGACGCCGAGCCGTCCGCCAGCGCGCGCTTCGAGCGCCGCTATGCGCTGCTCGGCGGCGCGCGACGGATCGTCGGCGCGCGCGCCTACCGGCGCACAACTCAGCGCGAGGCCGGCGACAAAAGCGCGGCGACTGACGTTTATCCTCACTCCGGACCTCCCTGATCGCGCGATGCGAGCGAGGTTTCTTGGCGAGCCCCTCCGCCCGCGTCAATGGCGGCGCCATCTGGCGAGAAGCCGGAGCCGCCGTTGCGGGCGACTAGAGAGCTTTTTGCATTCTGGTGGACGCGCCGAGCAGCTCGTTTCGTCATGCCCGGCCTTGTGCCGGGCGCCCATGCCGGGCCGATGATTCTAACGTCATAGGGGTCTTCGTAACGGCGCCGCGTGGATGGCCGGGACAAGCCCGGCCAAGACGGTGTGCGTCAACCCATTTGCAAATGGATCTAACTCGTGGCGCTACGTCTCGCGCCGCCTGCGCCTGAGCGCCACGCCCAGGTCTCACGTTTGTCAAACCAAGCGCGACAATGCATTTGAGGGCGGCGGAGAGATCGAAATGACGGATGGCGAAGTGGAAGTCGTGATCATCGGCGGCGGCGCGGCGGGCGTCGCCGCGGCGCGCCGCTTGCGGGATGCTGGCGTCGAGGCGCTGATCGTCGAAGCGCGCGAGCGCCTCGGCGGCCGCTCGTGGACCGTCGACGCCGGCGGCTTTCCGGTCGATCTCGGCTGCGGCTGGCTCCATTCCGCCGAGCGCAATCCGTGGACCAAGATCGCCGAGGCGGAAGGCCACACGGTCGACAGGAATCTGCCGCCCTGGATGCGCCCGTCGTCTCAGATCGGCCTCTCCGCCGCGGAAGCGACCGCTTTCCGCAGCGCGCTCGAACGCTTCCGTCAACGCTCCCACGAGTTTACGGAGGGCGAACCCGACAAGCCCGCCTCGGCGTTTCTCGAGCCGCGCGGGCCGTGGAACCCTTTGCTCGAGGCGATCAGCACCTACTACAGCGGCGCGGAGCTGGAGCGAGTCTCGGCGCGCGATCTCGCCAACTACGGGGACGACGGCGTCAATTGGCGCGTCGTCGAGGGCTATGGCCGCACGATCGCGGATCACGGCGCAAAGCTCCCGGTCGCCCTCGGCTGCAAGGCGGAGCGCATCGACCGCCGCGGCAAGCGGCTGACCGTCGAGACGACAAAGGGGCCGATCGTCGCCGACGCCGTCATCGTCACCCTGCCGAGCGCCTTGATCGCGGAGCAGCCGGAACTCTTCCTGCCTGCCCTGCCGGAGAAGACCGAGGCGGCGGCGGGCCTGCCGCTCGGGCTCGCCGACAAATTGTTCCTGACGCTCGCCGACCCATCGACCTTCGAAAGCGAAAGCCGCGCCTTCGGCGACGCCAGCCGCGCGGAGACCGCCGCCTATCATATCCGGCCGTTCGGCCGGCCGATGATCGAGGTCTATTTCGGCGGCTCGCTGGCGGCCGAACTCGAAAAGGGCGGCGAGCAGGCGTTCTTCGATTTCGCGCTCGCGGAACTGGTCGGGCTTTTCGGGGCGAACTTCGCCCGCCGCATCGCCCCGCTCGCCCATCATGGCTGGCGAGCCGACCCGTTCGCGCGCGGCTCCTATTCCTACGCGTCGCCGGGAAGCGTCGCGTGCCGGGATGCACTCGCCGCTGCGGTCGAGGATCGCATCTTCTTCGCCGGCGAAGCGTGCTCGCGGCACGACTATTCGACCGCGCACGGCGCCTATCTCACTGGAGTCGCCGCCGCCGACGAGGCGATCAAGGCGCTCAAAAAGACTGCGCCGTCCAGGCGATGATGTCGCTGGTGACGCCGACGAAGGCGTCGTTCAAGCCCGCGGTCGCGTCCGAAGGGCTGAGGCTGGCGATCGGCGTCGAGCGCTGGAACGTTCGCTCGGCGACGACCTTGCCGTCGGCGGATATGAGCTTGGCGCCGAGGGCGACGTCGGCGGTAGGCTTGGGAGACGAAGCGACGCTGAAGCTGCGGATGTCGACCGAAATCTGATTGTCTCCGTTGTTGTCGCCTTCGTTCGGCCGGCTGACGACGTCGAAGATTTGCGCGTTCTCGATCCCCTGGATGAGCTTCGCCTGCACGAGCTTGACGAGGCTGTCGCTCCACTGCGCATCGGGCACGAAGGTGAAGCCGCCGTCCTTGCCCCGCTCCAGGATGTGCTGGCTGTCGTACATCACGATCGCGGTGGGGTCGGCGACGACGAGGCGACCCGGAATCTTCTTGAGCTGGGGAAAGCTAGTCGGCGTCGCGAGATCGTAGATCGTCGGTGGTTTGGCGGGCTCCCCGCCGCCGGTCATCCGCTCGAGGCCCTTCAGGATGCCGTCGACACGGCCAGCGTTGCGCGACAGCGCGTCGGTGAAGCCCTGCATATTGGACAAGGTCGCGTGGAGGGGATCGGCGTCCTCCGCCACCACCTTGTCGACTTTTTGGAGAACCTCGCGCGCCGTCTCGCCGAGGCTCATCACGAGCGCTGGATCGGCGGTCAGAACGGGCGGCCGGCCGCCCTCGCCCTTTGGCGCCGGCGATCCCACGCCGCCGCCGCGCAACGCGATCACGGCGCCGCCGAGAAGGCCCTGGTTGTCGACGCCGACTTGCGTATCCACCCGCACCGGCGTCACCGCGTCGACGGCGATCGTCGCCAGCACCTCGTTCGGATCGTTCGGATCGAACCCGACGCGCGTGACCTCGCCGACCCGCACGCCGTTGAACACCACGGACGCGCCGACGCTCACGCCCGGCGCGCCGCCTGGAAAACGAATCGTGTAACTTTTCGTTTCGCCGAGTGGCCCGAAGCCGTGCAGCCAATAGACCGCGGCGAAAATCGCCGCGACGAACGCCAGCAGGAACACTCCCATCAGGACGAAACGCGCTTGTCTCTCCATTGGTGACCTCATCCCTGAGCCAGCGTCAGCGCGCTGCGTGCGCGTTCGCTACCGAAATAGGCCTTCACCCAGGGATGCGTCGCCTGTTCGATCTCGGCGAGCGTCCCGACGAAGACAATCCGTTTGTCGGCGATGGCGGCCACGCGATCGCAGATGTGAGCGACGCTCTGCAAATCGTGCGTGACCATGAAGACGGTGAGCCCAAGCGTGCGCCGCAGCGTGCGAACGAGCGTGTCGAATTCGTTCGCCGCGATGCTGTCGAGGTCCGATGTGGGCTCGTCGAGAAACAGGATTTCCGGATCGAGCGCGAGGGCGCGCGCCAGCCCGGCGCGCTTGTTCATGCCGCCCGAGAGCTGGGCGGGAAATTTTTCGGCGTCGCTGGGATCCAATCCCACCATCTCGATCTTGGCCATCGCGACCTCGCGCCTGAGGCGATCCGAGAGGCGAAGATATTCGCGCATGGGGAACTGCACGTTCTCCACCACCGAGAGCGACGAGAACAAAGCGCCCTGCTGAAACAGGACGCCGCAGCGACGGCCGACGGCGTGGCGCTCATCCGCGCTCGCGTCTTCGAGATCGATGCCCAGCACCCTGACGCTTCCCTCGCTTTTGGGAAGGAGGCCCAGCAAGGTGCGCAGCAGCACGGATTTGCCGGCGCCCGATGCGCCGACGACGCCGAGCGTCTCGCCACGGCGCACGTCCAGCGAGAGGCCGTCCAGCACCCTGCGATCGTCTAAGGTGACGACGAGATCGCGAACCTCGATGACCGGCTGCTCCGTGGCGGCGTCCATCGCTACATTCCGATCGAAGAGAAGAAGACGGCGAACAGCCCGTCGAGCACGATGACGACGAAGATGGATTTCACCACCGAAGCCGTCGTCCGGATGCCGAGCGACACGGCGCTGCCCTGCACGCGAAAGCCTTCCGTGCACGCCACAACCCCGATCACCAGCGCCATGAACGGCGCCTTGATGAGGCCGACCTCGAAGTCCGAGATCGAGACTGCGTTCTGCATCCGCGCCATGAACGTCGTCAGACTGAGGCCGCCGTCGATCGAAACGATCAACGCGCCGCCGGCGATCGCCGAGACGGCGCCGAGCAAGGCGAGAATAGGAAGACCGAGGACGAGGGCGACGATGCGCGGCAATACGAGAATGTCGACCGGATCGAGACCCATGGTGCGCAGAGCGTCGATCTCCTCGCGCATCTTCATCGAGCCAAGCTCGGCGGTGAACGCGCTTCCCGAACGCCCCGCCACCATGATCGAGACGATGAGCACGGCCAGCTCGCGCAGCACCAGAACGCCGAGCAGGTTGGTGACGTAGTCCTGCGCGCCGAATTTTCGGAAGTAGAAGAAGCCCTGCTGGGCGATGATGGCGCCGACCACGAAAGTGATCAGCACGATGATCGGGATCGCCTGCCAGCTCACGCGCTCGAAGTGATGCACGGTGTCGCGCAAGCGCCCGGTCTGCGGTCGTCTGGCGAAGCGCTCGAGCTGAGCGAAGGCGAGCGCGCCCAGCATCGCGAACATCGCGACGAGATCGTCGACGACCACCGCCGCCGCGGCGCCGAGCGCGGCCAGCCATGCCGTGAGGGGACCGGCGCCGGGCGGAGCGGCGACTGCGCGCCGGTTGGTCCGATCCAGCGCGGCGAGCAGATCGCGGTAGCGATCGGGGACAGCCGTGACCCGCGCTGTCCGCTGTCGCTCTTCAACGTCGCGGACCGTTCGTTCGATCAGCCAGGCTCCGTAGGTGTCGAGCGTGTCGACCCGGCTGACGTCCAGCGTCACGGCTGCGCCCGACTCGCTTTCGAGCCTGTCGGTCAGGCGCTCGAGGCGATCTCCGTTGGCGCAGGTCCAGTTCCCCGAGGCCACCGCGGCGACCTGATCGCCGCGCACCTCCCAGCTCAGAAGCGGATCGAGCTGCCCCGTCGCGCTTGTCGAAGCGGTCATGCCCTATATCCTTCGCATTCCGCCCCCTCAGCGGGCGCGGGCCAGCTCGGCGGTGATCTGCGAGATATCGCCGCCTTGCGCGCGGATCGCGACCTGCTGCCGGCTGCCGCGCTCGCGAAGCGTGAAGCCGGCGGAGAATCCGGGGCCGGTGACCGTCCCCTCGATGCGACCGTTCTCGATTCGGCCGGTGATCTCGCCCTGCGCGTTCCGGGTAACTTCGAACCAGTGGCCGGTGATGTCCTCGCCCTGGGCCTGCACCTGAGTGCGCAATTGGAATTTGTAGTTGTCGCTGGCGCAATCGAGATTCTGCACCAGTCCGGCGCCGCCGTCCTGGACCGCGTATCGCGCGGTGCAACGCAGGCGTTCGACTGAGCCGTTGGTCAGCGAGATGGCGCCGGAGCCGGCCCACGAACCGGCATAGCCGGCGAAGGGTCCGCGCGCCGTCTGCGATTGGGCGCTGGACGCGAGGGCGGCCGCAGCGAGAGCGACGCCGACAAAGAGCGAGTTGCGCAACAGCTTGACGACTGTTCTGGTCATGTCCATCCCCGTCTTGGGCAAGCAGCGAGAGAAAACACATATGTAGCGCGACAATGCGGCGCTGCTACGGCGCGGGCCAATGACTCGATGCGGGGACATTTCTGCTCTCCAGCGGGTCTAACCAAAACAACGCGCTCGGCCCCATTGCGTTCCCTGCCGTACTTTTCTTTCGCGAAATGTCTTTCGTACCGTTCCCTTCGCAGCCCAATAACCACGATGGCTATATGTGGATATTGCTTGACAGCGGCGTCCGGCTGCTCCCGTAATCTACACGTCGAGTGCGCACTTTGTTGTCGAGGGACAGCAATTCGGTTCGACGCCTCCAGCGTTTTGAGGGGGTTGGGTGCTGAGTTTTGTACGAGGCGTATTGCGGCGCGTCTTGGCGGCCGCGGCGGTCGTCTGCGCGCCGAGTCTCGCGCAGGCGGGCGCATGGACTTTGCCTCAGGGGACCGGCCAGGCGATCTTTTCCTTCTCCGCTGGCGCCGGCGGCTACGACAGCCAGATCGCGCCGGACGCCTATGGCGAGAAACGCGCCGAAGGCTCGCTTTACCTGGAATACGGCCTGTCGGACTGGCTCACCGCCATCGGTCAGTCCGCACTCGAAAATTATCGGATCGGCTCGCCGATCTCCGACGCCTATCGGGGCATGGATTATAGCGGAGCCGGCTTGCGAGCGCGTCTCTTTTCCCAGGATTGGCTGGTCTGGTCGGTCGAGGGGACGGCGCTCGTCCCAGGCGCCCACGACGCTGGGCGACCCGCCCAAGCCGGCAATACGGGCTTCGACAGCGACTGGCGCACCTTGGTGGGCTCCAGCTTCCGTGTCGGGAACCTATGGGCCTTCGCGGACGCCAGCGCGGGCTATCGCACGCGGGGCGGCGGCCCGCCGGGCGAATGGCGCGCCGATCTGACTTTCGGCCTCCATCTCTCCGACAAACTCACCTTGATGGCGCAATCCTTCAACGCGTTCTCGAACGGTTCGACCCCTTGCTTCTCCGCCGCCCAGACCATGATCCTGCAGCCCAGCTTCGTCTACGACTTCGACAAGTTCTGGTCGGCGCAGGTCGGGGCCTACGCGACGGTGCGCGCCATCGAGGCGGACCGCGAGGACGGCGTGGTCGTCGCGTTGTGGCGACGCTTCTGACGTCACCGACCGCATTCGAACGGCATCAGCGCCTTCACGCCCGACAGGGCCGGCTTCTCGATGTGCGCGTAGACCGCCACTTGTCCGCAAAGCCCCCGATCAACGAAAACCGCTTCGTGGCGTACGCCGGTGGGGCCGAACGCGATGTCCGCAACCTTGCGACGCGCGATCAGCCTGCTCTGGCGATCGCCAGGGGCGGTCTCGACGACGGCGTAGACCTCGATGCCGAAATCCGCATGCGGCCAATCCGTGTTCGCGGGCCCGTTCAACTCGACGTCGAGGAGATAGCTGTCCGCAGCCTCGCGCCCAGGCGCCGGTTTGGTCAGATCGACAAAGCCGTCCGCCTGCTGAAGCTCGTGCAACCGGCCGGTCTGCGAGCCGATCAGCAGCACCCGCATATCGGCGATCGGCTCGATCTCGGAAGCCTTGCGGGTCACGGTCAGCGTAAATTCGCCGGCGTCGGAAACTCCCGTCTCGACATGCGCGCGGCAGAGGCCCGTGGCCTTGACCCGGACTTGCGCGGTCGCTTCGCCCGCGCCGACGGAAACGGCCCCGAGGAACGCGTTGTCGAGAGCGGCGATCGGCATGGCGGTCGATTCGCCGGCGCAGGAGAGATCGGCATGGACGGCGCCGGGCGCGCCCTCGCGCCGCGCAACGCCCATCTCCAAGGTTTCGCCCTGCCGCGCGCTGAACTGGTAGTTCCATTCGCGCGGACCGCGGTTCGTAAAGCGGCCCGACACGGTGGCGCTGGCGCCGAGCGCAGCGCCGAGGTCGACCGGCAGCGGACATTGCGCAGCGCCCGTTGTCCCGCAGTCGTCCGCGCGGGCCGCACCGGCGGCCAAGCCGAGGACGAGGGCGACGCGCGCCAAGGCGAACCCCGATCGATGCGCATGTCCAGCCAGCAACGATATCCCCCCGAAACGCCCTTGCGCTGTCTAGCCGCCGTCTGGCGCGAAGGCGAGAGGCGCCGCTAGCTGGACGGCCGGCGTGCGCTGTGATTGCTAGCCCGCTTACCCCCAGGGCAACCCCATTTGGAGCAGGACACGATGAAGTCGAGGGACCACGGACGCTATCGCTACAGCGCGATCAAGACGCGTCCGACATACGATTGGCCCGGCGGCAAACGCCTCGCCGTCTATCTCGGGCTCAACCTCGAGACCTTCGCCTTCGCCGAAGGATTCGGCGCGCAATTGACGCCGGCGCCCCACCAGCCGGACGTGCTCAATTACGCCTGGCGCGACTGGGGCAACCGGGTCGGCGCCTGGCGCCTTCTCGACCTCTTCGAGGCGGAAGGCTTTCCCGCTTCGGTGTTGCTCAATACGGATCTCTACGACGAAGCGCCGGAGCTCGTCGCGGCGTTTCGCGCGCGCGGCGACGAGATCGTCGGCCACGGCCGCACCAATTCCGAGCGCCAGGGCACGCTCGCCGAGCCCGAAGAGCGGGCGCTGATCGACGAGGCGACGGCGCGCATCCGCGCCTATGAGGGGAGCGCGCCGCAGGGCTGGCTCGGCCCGTGGATCTCCGAGAGCGAGCGAACCCCGGACCTGCTCGCGGAGGCAGGCTATCACTACGTGCTCGACTGGCCGATGGACGACCAGCCGGTCTATCTCGACACCCGCAGCGGCAAGCGGCTGCTCGCAGTTCCCTACCCGCAAGAGCTCAACGACATTCCGGCGATCGTCGCGCGGCAGGCGAGCGGGGCGGAATTTGCCCAGATGATCGTCGACTCGTTCGACGAGATGCTCGAGCTTTCCCGAGAGGCGCCGCTGGTGATGGGGATCGCGCTGCACGCTTACATCGTTGGCCATCCGCATCGCCTGCGCCCGTTGCGCCAAGCGCTGCGCCACATCGCCGCCGCGCGCGACGACATTTGGATCACCACCGCCGGCGCAATCGCCGAACATTGCCTCGCGTTGCCGCCGGGCGTCGTGCCGGGCGGCGAGGGCGCCGAGTAAGCGCCGAGGCGCACGGCCTCGGCCACAAGACCAAAAGCGGTCCGACGCCAGAAGCTTGCGTCGGACCCTCGGGGTGTGGGAACTTGCGTCGCCAGGGAGCGGAACGAATGAGCGAGGCCTTCGTCGGCGTCGATGTAGGGACCGGAAGCGCGCGAGCGGGCGTGTTCGACGCCAACGGGCGCCTGCTTGCAAGCGCCAAGCGGCCGATTTCGATCTGGCGCGAGCCCGGCGAGATCGTCGAACAATCCTCGCAAGACATCTGGAGCGCGGCCTGCGCCGCGGTGCGCGAAGCCGTCGGCCAGTCGGGTCTCAGGCCAAACGCGGTGGCCGGCGTCGGGTTCGATGCGACCTGTTCGCTGGTCGCGCTCGACGCCGAGGGCGGCTCGCTGCCGGTCGGCCCGAGCGGCGATCCGCGCCGCGACGTCATCGTCTGGATGGATCATCGCGCAGTCGCCGAGGCGGACGAGATCAACGCCAACGGTCACCACGTTCTGCGTTATGTCGGCGGCGCGATCTCGCCGGAGATGGAGCCGCCGAAGCTGCTGTGGCTGGCCCGCCACGCGCCGGAAACTTTCGCGAAAGCCGGTCATTTTCTCGACCTCACCGACTTCCTGACCTATCGCGCCAGCGGCTCGCTGGCGCGTTCCGCCTGCACGGTCACCTGCAAATGGACCTACCTCGCCCACGAGGGACGTTGGCGAAAGGAGTTTTTCGACGCCATCGGCCTCGGCGCGCTCGGCGATGACGCCTTCCGGCGCATCGGCTCGCAAGTGGTCGATCCCGGCACGCCGCTCGCCGCCGGCCTGACCGTGGAAGCGGCGGCCGCAATGGGACTCCCGGCGGGCGCGCCCGTCGCCGCCGGTTTGATCGACGCCCACGCGGGCGCGCTCGGCACGATGGGCGCCGCGCTCGGCGCCGAGGCGGCCGACCCGCGCAGGCGCCTTGCGCTGATCCTCGGCACATCGTCCTGTTGCATGGCGCTGGCCGACGAGCCGCTCTTCATTCGCGGCGTATGGGGGCCCTACCACTCCGCTTTGACGCCGGGCCAGTGGCTCGCCGAGGGCGGCCAGTCGGCGTTCGGCGCGGCGATCGACCATCTGATGCGTCTGCATCCGGCTTTTCCCGCCTACGCCCGCCGCGCCGACGGTTTTGAAACGATGGAGCGCGAGATCGTCTCGCGGGCGGGAAGCGAATCCGCTGCGGCGCGACTCGCCCGCGACCTTCACGTGCTGCCGGACTTTCTCGGCAACCGATCGCCGCTCGCCGACCCCTTGGCGAGAGGCGGCGTTCTCGGCCTCGACTTCGGCGACGACGACAACAGCCTGCGCGCGCTCTATGTCGCCGGCCTGTGCGGCCTCGCTCAGGGCCTCAGGCAGATTATCAGCGCGCTCGAGGCGGGCGGCTATGGGTTCGACACGCTGGTCGTCAGCGGGGGCGCCGCGCGCAGCGCGCTGGTGCGCCAGATTATCGCCGACGCGACAGGCAAGCGCGTCGCGGCTCCGGAAACCAGAGAGCCCGTGCTGCTGGGCGCCGCGATGCTCGGGGCGGTCGCCGCCGGACGCCACACGATGCGCGGCGCGATGGCCGCGATGTCGCGGCTCGCCAGCGTCACCGCGCCGGCCGGCGGCGAAATCGCCGCGCTGCACGCCAAGAAGGGCCGCGCCTTCGAAGCCTTGCAAGACGCGGAAAAACGCGTACGGGAGGCGATGCGCTGAGCCATGGACCGCTCGCGGCAAATCGCCAATTTCGGCTGCGACGGCGCGCTCCCCGGCTGGGCGCCGCGTCGCCTCGTTCCAGATCAACGCGCAGTGCGCATTGCGAGACCAACCGCCCATGGGAAAATTCGCCGAGGTTGACAGTGCGCGCCTCGACGAGGCCGCCCGCGCCGGTTGGCTCTATTACGTCGCCGGCAATACGCAGGAGGAAATCGCCAAGAAACTCGGCGTCTCCCGCCAGACGGCGCAGCGCCTTGTCTCGTTAGCCATGAGCGAGCGCCTGATCAAGGTGCGCCTCGATCATCCGATTGCACGCTGCATGGAGCTTTCCTCCTTGCTGCGTCAGCGCTATGATCTCCAGTATTGCGAAGTTGCGCCGAGCGATCCGGGCTCGAATTCTTCGACAGTCGGCATCGCGCAACTTGCGGCGGGGGAGATGGAGCGATGGCTGCGTCGTCCAGACCCAATCGTGATCGGCATTGGAACCGGCCGCACCATGCGGGCGGTGGCGGACCAGTTGCCGCCGATGCAGTGCCCGCAGCACCGCCTCGTGGCGCTGGTCGGCACGATGAAGAACGACGGCTCCGCCTCATTCTACGATGTGATCATCCGCGCGTCCGACACGGTGCGCGCGCCGCACTATCCCATGCCCCTGCCGGTCGTCGCCCGCTCGGCCGAGGAGCGCGACCTGCTCACGAGCCTGCCCTCGATCCGCAACGTGCGCGCGCTGATCGAACAGGCGAACGCGACATTCGTCGGCGTCGGCGCGCTCGGCGAGAATTCCGCGCTCGTCAAGGACGGCTTCATCACTTCGCAGGAGAACGAAGCGCTGGAGCGCGCCGGGGCCGTCGGCGAGATCACCGGCTGGGCGTTCGACGCGCGCGGGCAGTTGATCGTCGGCGAGATCAACGATCGGGTCGCCAGCGCGCCGCTCAGCGTGCCGACCGATCGCCTCATGATCGGCGTCGCGATGGGTCCGTCGCGCCGCGCCGGCATCCGGGCCGCGCTTGTCGGCAAGTTGATCTCCGGCCTCATCACCGACGAGGCGACGGCCGAACACCTATTGCGACGGTAAGGTTTCTCCGTTTCGGCGCCAGCGGAGAGAAGCGACTGGTCGGCGCTGCGTCAATCAAGCAGCGACGGCGCCGTGCCGCGCATTGTTCCCCACTTTTGTTGCGTCGCAGCGACGATTGGCGATTGACTTCAATACCCGTGACGACGAATATTCGCTCGCCTTGAAGGCAAATGCTCACGACTGGGCAACGCCCCACCTGGAGGAAACGTTCATGTCGACTCTCGTAAGGAGTCTACTCGGGGCTTGCGCCCTGTCCACCCTTTCACTGTCCGCCTACGCCGAGACGACGCTGACGATCGCGACCGTCAACAACGGCGACATGATCCGGATGCAGAGGCTCACCGACGACTTCACCAAGGCCAACCCGGACATCAAGCTCAACTGGGTGACTCTCGAAGAGAACGTCCTGCGCCAGAAGGTGACGACCGACATCGCGACCAAGGGCGGCCAGTTCGACGTTCTCACGATCGGCACCTACGAGGTTCCGATCTGGGGCAAGAAGGGCTGGCTGGCGCCGCTCGACAATCTCGGCGCCGACTACGACGTCGACGATCTCCTGCCGCCGATCCGCGCCGGCCTCACCGTCAACAGCAAGCTCTACGCCGCGCCGTTCTACGGCGAGAGCTCCTTCGTCATGTACCGCAAGGATCTGATGGACAAGGCCGGGCTCAAAATGCCCGAGGCGCCGACCTGGAAGTTCATCAAGGAAGCCGCCGACAAGATGACCGACAAGGCGCATGAGATCTATGGGATCTGCCTGCGCGGCAAGGCGGGCTGGGGCGAGAACATGGCGTTCCTGACCGCGATGTCCAACTCGTTCGGCGCGCGCTGGTTCGACGAGAAGTGGAACCCGCAGTTCAATACGCCCGAATGGAAGAACACCATCGACTATTACCTCGAGATCATGAAGGCCGACGGTCCGCCCGGCGCCTCCTCCAACGGCTTCAACGAGAACCTGGCGCTGTTCAACGCGGGCAAGTGCGGCATGTGGATCGACGCGACGGTCGCGGCGTCGTTCGTCACGGGCAAGGACTCGACGGTGGCCGACAAGGTCGGCTTCGCGCTGGCGCCCGACAATGGCCTCGGCAAGCGCGCCAACTGGCTGTGGGCGTGGTCGCTCGCCATCCCCACCGGCTCGAAGAAGGTGGCCGACGCCGAGAAGTTCATCTCCTGGGCGACGAGCAAGCACTACACCGATCTCGTCGCCTCGAAGGACGGTTGGGCGAACGTTCCCCCGGGCACGCGGACGTCGCTCTATAAGAATCCCGAATACGTCAAGGCGGCGCCGTTCGCGGAATTGACGTTGCAGTCGATCGACTCCGCCGATCCGCTGCATCCGACGGTCAAGCCGGTGCCCTACACCGGCGTCCAGTTCGTCGCGATCCCCGAGTTCCAGGGCATCGCGACTGACGACGGCCAGGATTTCTCGGCCGCGTTGGCCGGAACAAAGACCGCCGACGCCGCCCTGGCCGCCGCACAGGCGAGCACCGAAGCGGCGATGAAGAAGGCCGGCTACATCAAGTAGCCGGCGTTCCGCGCGTCGTCTCGCCGGGGTTCCTCCCGCCTCGGCCCCCCTCTCCCGCTTGTCGGGGAGGGGGCCTTTTCCCGCCGCTGGCGGCGGGAATCCGGGGGAACGCCGTTTTCCGCCGCGCTGCGGCGGCATTGAAGAGGCTTCAGGTCCGAAAAGGCTTCAGGTCATGGCGACGCAACAAACCAAGACGGCCGGGCGTCTTCTCGTCGCCCCTTCGGTCATCCTTCTCTTCCTCTGGATGATCGTGCCCCTGGTGATGACGCTCTATTTCTCGACGCTGCGCTACAGCCTTCTCGACTCCGAAAACATCTCCTTCGTCGGCCTGCAGAACTACGTCTACTTCCTCAGCGACCCGAATTTCCTCACCGCGATCGCCAACACGCTCATCCTCGTCGGCTCGGTGCTCGCCATCAGCGTCGGCGGCGGTATTCTGGTCGCCCTCCTGATGGACCAACCGATCTTCGGCCAGAGCTTCGTGCGCCTGATGGTGATCGCGCCCTTCTTCGTCATGCCGACCGTCAGCGCGCTCGTCTGGAAGAACCTGCTGATGAATCCGGTGTCCGGCCTCTTTGCCTGGATCGCTCACAGCCTCGGCCTTCCCGCGGTCGACTGGTTCACCGATTGGCCGATGCTGTCGGTGATCCTGATCGTCTCCTGGCAATGGCTGCCCTTCGCGAGCCTGATCCTGCTGACGGCGCTGCAATCCTTCGACGAGGAACAGAAAGAGGCGGCGACGCTCGACGGCGCCGGCCCGATCTCGTTCTTCTTCTATCTCGTCCTGCCGCATATCGCGCGCGCGATCACGGTCGTCGTCCTGATCGAAACGATCTTTCTGCTCGGCGTCTTCGCCGAGATCTATGTCACGACCAACGGCGGCCCTGGCGTCGCGACGACCAACATCGCCTTCCTCGTCTACAAGCAGGCCCTGCTCGACTTCGACGTCGGCGGGGCCTCGGCGGGCGGCGTCGTCGCGGTCGTGCTCGCCAACATCGTCGCGATCTTCCTTATGCGCATCGTCGGCAGGAACCTGGAGGGCTGAGGCCATGGCGCTCAAGCAAACGATGAGCAAACGACTCGGCGTGAGCGTCGCCGCGTGGGTGGTCGGCTTTCTGATTTTCTTCCCGATCCTGTGGACGTTCCTCGCCAGCTTCAAGACCGAGGCCGACGCTTTCGCGATTCCGCCGAAATTCCTCTTCTTCCACTGGACGCCCGAGAACTATGTCGAGGTGCAGTCGCGCTCGAACTACCTGCTGTTCGCTTACAATTCGATCGTGCTCTCGGTCGGCGCCAATGTCGTCGGGCTCATCATCGCCGTCCCTGCGGCCTGGTCGATGGCCTTCGCGCCGACCAAGCGCACCAAGGACGTGCTGATGTGGATGCTGTCGACCAAGATGATGCCGAGCGTCGGCGTGCTGGTGCCGATCTATCTCTTGTTCCGCGACTTCCATCTGCTGGATAGCCGCTTGGGCATCGGCTTCGTGCTGATGATGATGAATCTGCCGATCCTCATCTGGATGCTGTACACCTACTTCAAGGAAATCCCCGTCGACATTCTCGAGGCGGCGCGGATGGACGGCGCATCGCTGCTGAACGAGATTCTCTACGTTCTGACGCCGATGGCCGTGCCGGGCATCGCCTCGACCATGCTGCTCGCCATCATCCTCTCATGGAACGAGGCGTTTTGGACGCTCAACCTGACGACGTCCAATGCGGCGCCGCTTACCGCCTTCATCGCATCCTATTCGGCGCCAGAGGGCCTCTTCTGGGCCAAGCTGTCCGCCGCCTCCACCCTCGCAATCGCGCCGATTCTCATCCTCGGTTGGTTCTCGCAGCGCCAATTGGTGCGCGGCTTGACCTTCGGCGCGGTGAAGTGAACGACGGGCAACGAAAGAGACGATCATGGGCAGCATCGAACTCCTCGACGTTCGCAAGGAATTCGGCGGCGTCAAAGTCATCAACGGCGTCGACCTGAAAATACCGGACGGCGCGTTCACGGTCTTCGTCGGCCCCTCCGGCTGCGGCAAGTCGACGCTGCTGCGATTGATCGCGGGGCTCGAGGACATTTCCTCCGGGCACATCAAGATCGACGGCAAGGACGTGAGCAACGTCGGGCCGGCGCAGCGCGGCCTCGCGATGGTGTTCCAGTCGTATGCGCTCTATCCGCATATGAGCGTGCGCGGCAACATCGCCTTCGCGCTCAAAATGGCCAAGCAATCGAGCGAGATGATCGAACAGAAGGTCAAGAAGGCGGCCGGCATCCTCAATCTGACCGACTATCTCGACCGCAAGCCGCGGCAATTGTCGGGCGGACAGCGCCAGCGCGTCGCCATCGGCCGCGCGATCGTGCGCGAGCCCAAGGCGTTTTTGTTCGACGAGCCGCTGTCCAATCTCGACGCGGCGCTGCGGGTGCAGATGCGGCTCGAAATCGGCGATCTGCATCAGAATCTCAAAACGACGATGATCTACGTGACGCACGACCAGGTCGAGGCGATGACGATGGCGGATCAGATCGTCGTGCTCGACCGCGGCGCGGTTGCGCAGGTCGGCTCGCCGCTCGAACTCTACAACAGGCCCAACGGCCTGTTCGTCGCGCGCTTCATCGGCTCGCCGACGATGAATCTCGTCACCGGCGAATCGGCGCAGCGTCGCAACGCCGAGACGATCGGCATACGGCCTGAACACATCGACGTCTCGACGACGGCGGGCGAGTGGCCGGGCAAGGTGCGCCTCGCGGAGCATCTCGGGTCGGACACCTTCGTCTATGTCGAATCGAGCGTCGGACCGATGACGGTGCGCTCGGAAGGTGAAGCGCCGCTTCGGCCGGGCGAAGCGATCTTCCTGACCCCGCTGGAAAAGCATGTGCATCGCTTCGACAAGGGCGGGCGACGGATCGCCTGAGGCGGCCTTGCGCGGTCGCCGCCGCACAATCGCGAAACAACGGTGAACGAAATGAGCATCAAATTATCCGCCGGCGCCCTGCCGAGCCTTCCGGCTGGCGTGGCGGCGCCAAGCTATCGCCGCGCCGATCTGAGCGCCGGGATCCTTCATTTCGGCGTCGGCAATTTCCATCGCGCCCATCAGGCCGTCTACCTCGACGACCTCTTCAACGCGGGCCGGGACCACAATTGGGCGGTGATCGGCGCGGGCGTGCGCGACGCCGACGCGCTCGTGCGCGAGAAGCTCGGCGAGCAGGACTGGCTGACGACGGTCGTCGAGCAGGAAGCGAATTCGACCAAGGCGCGCGTGGTCGGCGCCATGATCGACTTCATCGCTCCGGGCGACGTCGCCGCGACGCTCGAAGCGCTCGCGCGGCCGGAAATTCGCATCGTCTCGATGACGATCACCGAAGGCGGCTATTACATCTCGCCGGCAACCCAGCATTTCGACGCGGCCCATCCCGAGATCGTTTACGACGCGCGCAACGTCGACGCGCCGAAGACCGTATTCGGCCTGATCGTCGCCGGCCTCAAGCGGCGCAGAGCCGCCGGGATCGCCCCGTTCACAGTGATGTCGTGCGACAACATTCCCGGCAACGGCCATGTCGCCGAGAACGCGGTCGCCGGGCTCGCGGAGCTCGCCGATCCGGAACTCGCCGGCTGGATTCGCCGCGAAGTCGCCTTTCCCAATTCGATGGTGGACCGCATCACGCCGGCGACCTCGGAGCGCGAGCGCACCATGTTGCGCGAAACCTTCGGGCTCGAAGACAATTGGCCGGTGTTCTGCGAGGAATTCCGGCAATGGGTGCTCGAGGATAAGTTTCCCGCGGGCCGCCCGGCCTTGGAGCGGGCCGGCGTCACCTTCACGTCCGACGTCGCGCCTTACGAATTGATGAAGATGCGCATCCTCAACGGCGGCCACGCCGCCATCGCGTATCCCGCCGGGTTGCTCGACATTCACTTCGTCCATGAGGCGATGGAGGATGCGCAGATCAACGCCTATCTCGAAAAGCTGACCAAAGACGAAATCATTCCGACCGTCCCGCCGCCTTCCGGAGTCGATCTCGACGACTATCGGGCGTTGATCGCCCGGCGCTTCGCCAATCCGAAAATCGGCGACACGATCACGCGTCTCTGTCTCGACGGCTCCAACCGGCAACCCAAATTCATCCTGCCGACGGCGGCGGATCGCCGTAAATCCAATGCCTCCCTGGACGGGCTCGCGCTCGTCTCGGCCTTGTGGTGCCGCTATTGCTACGGCGAGACGGAAAGCGGAAAGACCATCGCGCCGAACGACCCGAGCTGGGATCGCATTCAGGCCGCCGCCCGGCAGGCTCGCAACGACCCGAAAGCGTTCCTCGCGATGGGGGACATTTTCGGCGCCCTTGCGCAGGACGCGACCTATGTCGCCGCCTTCTCGAAGGCGCTTTCGGCGTTGTGGACGAACGGCGTTCGCGCAACGCTCGGCGCCTATCTCGCCGGCCATCCCTAGCGCGCGTCGCAATCTGTTCGAACCAACGCCGGCGTTGCGAGAAGCCGTCCCACGATGGATTGCTTCGTCGCTCCGCTTCTCGCAATGACTGATCTCACACGAGTCCGGCGATGAGACTGAAAGACAAAGTCGCGATCGTGACCGGCGGCGCGCGCGGCATCGGCGAGGCGATCGTCCGCGCCTATGCGGCGGAGGGCGCGCATGTCGCGATCGCCGACGTTGAAATCGACAAGGCCCGCGCGCTCGCCGCCGAGCTCGGCGGCAGGGCGATAGCGCTCGCGCTCGACGTTCGCGACCTCGGTTCGATCGACGCGGCGGTCCGCGAGGTCGTCGCGAAGCTCGGCGGCGTCGACATCCTCGTCAACAACGCCGGCATCTTCAACATGGCGCCGCTGTCGGAGATCACCGCAGCCGACTTCGACCGACAGTTCGGCGTCAACGTGCGCGGACTTCTCTTCATGACCCAAGCGGTCGCCGCCGAGATGGAGCGGCAGGGGCGAGGCGGAAAGATCGTCAACCTCACCTCGCAAGCCGGCCGTCGCGGCGAAGCCTTTGTCGCGGTCTACTGCGCGTCCAAAGCGGCGGTCATGAGCCTGACCCAGTCGCTCGGGCTCGAACTCATCAAGAAGGGGATCTACGTCAACGCGATCGCGCCCGGCGTCGTCGATACGCCGATGTGGGATCACGTCGATTCGCTGTTCGCCAAATACGAGAAGCGGCCGATCGGCGAGAAGAAGCGTCTCGTCGGCGAGGCGGTCCCGCTCGGCCGGATGGGAGCCCCCGACGACTACCGCGGCCCCGCCGTGTTCCTGGCCTCGTCCGAATCCGACTACGTCGTCGCGCAGACGCTCAACGTCGACGGCGGCAACTGGATGAGCTGAGTCTCCCCTGAGACACGACTCGGCCGCTCTTGCGGCTGCGGCGACGACGGCGCATCCTTCCCTTCCGGCGGCGCTTTGCGCTCGCCACAAAAACACGGGGTGGGAGGCGCGCCATGGCGGCGACGGAATTTTGGTTGCGGGCGAAGGACGGCGCGAACCTTCTTGTTCGGCGCTGGCTTCCCGACGCCCCGGCGCGTGCGATCGTGCAGATCGCCCACGGTCTGGCGGAACACTCCCAGCGCTATCAGGATTTCGCCCTGGCCCTGAACGCCGCCGGGTTCGGCGTCTACGCGAACGATCATCGCGGACACGGGCGCACCGCGAGCCCCGACGACCTCGGCTTCTTCGCCGCTGAGAACGGCTGGCGGCTGGTCCTCGGCGATCTCTGGACGCTCAATCGCCACATCGCCGACAAGCATGCCGGCGCGCCGATCGTTCTCTTCGGTCATTCCATGGGCTCCTTCTTCGCGCAGGCCTTCATCGCCGAGCATGGCGAGGCGCTCGCCGGCGCGATCCTGTCCGGCTCCAACGGCCGCCCGCCAGCGATTGCGGCGCTCGGTCGTCTCATCGCGCGCTTCGAGCGGCTGCGCCTCGGCGCCCATGGCCGGAGCGATCTCCTGATGAAGATGTGGTTCGGCGCCTTCAACAAGCCGTTCGAGCCGGCGCGCACCGCTTTCGACTGGCTCTCGCGCGACCCCGCCGCGGTCGACGCCTATGTCGCCGACCCGTTGTGCGGCTTCAATTCGACGACGCAACTCGCGATCGATCTGCTCGACGCGCTGCCGCCGCTGCTGGCGCCGGCGACGCTCGCGTGCATTCCGAAGCGGCTGCCGATCTTGATCGTCAGCGGCGCGCGCGACCCTGTCGGCGCAAATCTCCAGGGCCTCGTCGCCGCCTATCGCGGCGCCGGCCTCAACCCCACCGTGCGCATCTATCCCGACGCCCGCCATGAGCTGTTGAACGAAACCAACCGCGAAGACGTCAAAGC
>DASXGX010000066.1:0-2599 GCA_036488815.1 Roseiarcus sp. | reverse complement strand
GGCGAGCAACATTCCGGCCAGGCCAGCGGTGGCGCCGCTCAATGTATAGATTCCGATCTGATAGGCGCGGACGTTGAGACCAGCGAGACGCGCCACGACCGGATTGCCGCCGATGGCGTAGATGTTGCGGCCGGTGATGGTGTAGCGCATCAGCACGAAGAAGATCGCGACGACGACCACCAGCACGAGAATGGTGACCGGCACGCCCACAATTTTGCCGTCGCCGATGAAGCGGAAGGCTGGATCGAAAATACTGATCGATTGGCCGTTCGAGATGATGAACGCGACACCGCGGAACACGGCCATCGTGCCGAGCGTGGCGATGACGGCGTTGATGCGTCCGACCGTGATGATCAATCCGTTGACGAGCCCGGCGATCCCTCCGACCGCCACGCCGAACAGAATGCTAAGCGCTGGGGAGCCGGTCCATCCGACCGCTAGCGCAATGCAGACCGTCGACAAGCCGACCATGGCGCCGACCGAAATATCGAGTCCGCCCGAGATGATGACGATCGTCTGGGCCGTCGCCAGAATTCCGAGGATCGCGATTGCCTGACCGATATTGAGGATATTGCGCAGCAGGAAGAAGACGTCGGGGCGCAAAAAGCCGAAGATTGCGATCAGCGCGGCAAGCGCGATCAAGAGGCTGAAATTATGTGTGCCAATGCGCTCGATCACGCCGCCAAGACCTGAGCGGCGGACGGGACGATCCGCGGCGCTGGAGACGCTCTCCATCTTCAGGTCCGTCATTGCGCGGCCGCCGCTGCAGTCAAATTGTCCGCCATCGCGAGGCTTAAGATGCGCTCCTCGCTCGCCTCTTCGCGGGGTAGTTCAGAGACGACGCGGCCGCCGGCCATCACAAGGATGCGGTCGGCGAGCCCGAGCAGTTCCGGCATCTCCGAGGAGATGACCAAGAGGGCGATTCCTTCCGCCGCAAGCTCGGCGATCAGGCGATAGATCTCCGCCTTGGCGCCGACATCGACGCCGCGCGTGGGCTCGTCGAGGATCAGCACTTTCGGGCGGCGCGCCAGCCAACGTCCAAGCACGACCTTCTGCTGATTGCCGCCGGACAGATTGGACACCGACGCGTCAAGGCTCGGCGTCCTGATGCGAAGCCGGTCGACGAGTGCGCCCGCGATCCGCCGCTCGTCGCCGTCCTTGATGAAGTCAAACCGGCTGATGAGGTCGGGTATCGCCAGCGAAATATTGTCCTTGACGCTGCGCAGCAGCAGCAGCGCCTGCGATTTCCGATCCTCCGGCGCAAAGCCGATTCCGGCGGCTATGGCGTCGGCCGGGCTGCGGAGCCGAACGGGCCGGCCTTCCACGACGACAGAGCCGGCGAGCGCTCGGTCGTGACCGAAGATCGCCTCGGCCAATTCCGAGCGGCCCGCGCCGATCAATCCGGCGAGACCGACGACCTCGCCCGAATGGACGTCGAAGCTCACGTCGTTGACTCGCGCTGTGGTGAGACCCTGCACCGAAAGGACGATCTCGCCGCGGCGGCGCGCGCCGCGCTCGTAGAGGTCGGCGATCGGCCGTCCGACCATGGCCTGAACGATCTCGGCTTCCGGAAACTCCTGGGTCGGCCGCTCGCCGACGAGGCGTCCGTCGCGCAGCACGGCGATGCGGTCCGCCAAATCCCGGACCTCGCGCATTCGGTGTGAGATGTAGATGACGCCGACGCCATCGTCTCTCAGGCGCCGCACCACGCCGAACAGGCGCTGGGCTTCGTCCTCCGTCAGCGAAGACGTCGGTTCATCCAGCGCCAGCACCTTCAGCCCGCGGCGAAGAGCGCGCATGATCTCCATGAGCTGACGCTGAGCCGGACTGAGATCGCCGGCCCGGGTCCAAGGGTCGAGATCGTTCTCGAGGCCAAACTCGGCGAGCAGGCTCCGGGTGCGCCGACCGAGATCGGCGCGATCGAGGAACAGTCCATGGATGCGGCGAAAATCGCCGAGAAACAGGTTCTCGGCGATCGACAGATCGGGAATGATGTCCGGCTCCTGATGGATGACGCGAATTCCAAGAGCGTGGGCGTCGGCGGGCGATCGAAGCGTTTGTTGAACGCCGCCCGCCGCCAGAGTTCCCTGGTCGGGTCGATAGACGCCTTCGAAGATACGAACGAGCGTCGACTTGCCGGCGCCGTTCTCGCCCACGAGCGCGAGAACTTCGCCCGCGCGCACAGCGACCGTCACGTCGTCGAGCGCACGGACCACTCCGAAACGCTTCGAGACGCCGAGCGCGGCGAGGGCAGGAGCCGCGTGCTGCGCAGCGCCGGCGGCGCTCTCGCCTCGATCGCCGGGACTGCGGCGCGACCCGTCGCCGCGCCGCCCCGTCGAGCCTACTTGTGACACAGCTTGTCCTTATAGGACCCGAAGGTGTCGGCCGTGATCAAGTCGGCGTTGACATAGGTCGTCACGGGCAACGCCGTATCGTTCTTGACCGAAGCGTACAGGAGCTGAATCGCCTGCGCGCCCTCCTTGGCCGAGTCGATATACATGGTGCCGCGGAAACCGGTCGGCTTCCCCGACCCGAACGCGTCGCAGGCGCGACTGCCGTCGATGCCGACGCCAATCACGTCGCTCGGCGAGAAGCCCTG
>DASXGX010000024.1:0-11689 GCA_036488815.1 Roseiarcus sp. | reverse complement strand
TTCTTCTCCCACTTTCCCGCTTGGGTCGAAACATCGGCGCTCGGGATTTGCCGGGCGAGCGCAAAGATGAGCGCGATCGCGTGCTCGGCGGTGGTGATCGAATTGCCGAACGGCGTGTTCATCACGATCACGCCGCGAGCGGTCGCGGCTGGAATGTCGACGTTATCGACGCCGATGCCCGCTCGGCCGACGACTTTCAGCTTCGCCGCCCGCTCGAGCAGCTTGGCCGTTACCTTCGTTGCAGAGCGAATGGCGAGCCCATCGTAGTCGCCGATGATCTTGGCGAGCTCGTCTTTGTCGAGTCCCGGTTTGACGTCGACGTGAACGCCCCGCTCCTTGAAGATGGCGACGGCGGCGGGGGAAAGCTTATCGGAAATGAGAACTCGGGGAGTCATAATGTGCGTCTCCGAATGGCGGTAGCGCCGCGCAATGAAAGGGAAGCGCCGTGTCTGTCCGCCATCATGCTCGCGAAAGCGGGCATTGAGACATGACGGCGGCACGGCTCTGGACCCCCGCTTTCGCGGGGGTGACAAAACCTGGCTCACGCCGCCTTGGCGAGCTTGCTCTTCTCGATTGCGAAGGCGTAGTCGAGCCAGCGGGTCAGCGCCTCGACATCGGCCGTCTCGACGGTCGCGCCGCACCAGATGCGCAAGCCCGGCGGCGCATCGCGATAGGCGCCGATGTCGAACGCGACCTTTTCCTTCTCAAGGAAGCTCGCTAGCACCTTGGCGAACGCAGCCTGGGCGTCGGCCGTCAGAGCGGCGACCGCCGGATCGACGACTTTGAGACAGACACTGGTGTTCGAGCGCGTCTCGGGCGCGCGGGGGAGGAAATCGATCCACGGCGTGCGTGCGACCCAGTCGGCAATCGCCTTGGCGTTGGCGTCCGCGCGGGCGATAAGGGCCTTCAATCCGCCGAGCGACTTCGCCCAGTTCAGCGCGTCGAGATAATCCTCGACGCACAGCATGGACGGCGTGTTGATGGTCTCGCCCTCGAAAAAGCCCTCCGTCAGCTTGCCACCCTTTGTCAGGCGGAACAGCTTCGGCAGCGGCCACGGCGGCGTGTAGGTCTCAAGGCGTTCGGCCGCGCGAGGGCTCAGGATGATGACGCCATGCCCCGCCTCTCCGCCCAAGACCTTCTGCCAGGAAAAGGTGGCGACATCGAGCTTCGGCCAGTCGAGGTCCTGCGCGAAGGCGGCCGATGTGGCGTCGCAGATCGTCAGCCCCTCACGGTCGGCGGCGATCCAGTCGCCGTTCGGCACGCGGACGCCGGAGGTTGTGCCGTTCCAAGTGAAGACGACATCGTTGTCGAAATTGACGTCGGCAAGGTTCGGCAATTCGCCGTAAGGCGCCTTGAGCGTGCGCACGTCCTTGAGCTTGAGCTGCTTGACGATGTCGGTCACCCAGCCTTCGCCAAAGCTTTCCCAGGCGAGGACGTCGACGCCCCGCGCGCCGAGAAGCGTCCATAGCGCCATCTCGACAGCGCCGGTGTCGGAGGCTGGAGTGATCCCAATCCGGTAATCGGCGGGAACGCCGAGCACTTCGCGGGTGAGGTCGATCGCAAGTTTAAGCTTGGCTTTGCCGAGCTTCGCGCGATGCGAACGGCCGAGAGCCGCGTCTTTCAGAACTGTGGGGGACCAGCCGGGGCGCTTGGCGCATGGGCCGGAGGAAAAACAAGGGTTCGCGGGGCGAACGCCCGGCGCAATCGTCGTCATGATGAGCCATCCTTTCAGATGGGCGCCTCTCGTTGGGGAGAGGTGTCCCGCTGTCGTGGCTACAGGACGAAGCGCGGGATGGCAAGGCGATTCGTTGGGAAGCGCCGTTGGCAGGAGCCGTTACAAGATCGCCTCGATCCCCTTTTTGTCGGCAAGGGCGAGAAGCTTGAGAGAGGGGCCGCTCGGGCGCACCTCCCCGCGCTCCCATTTGCTAATGAGGACCGTGCTGACGTTCAACGCCAAGGCGAAGGTTGCCTGGCTCATGCGCGACCGCTCGCGGATCTTCCTGATCGCCTCGGGTTCGAGAGCTTCCACCGGGGTCAGGCAACTGAGATCAAAATGGCGCATTGTCGCCTTGTCGATCACGCCGACTTCGTGAAGGTCCTCTGCAACCTCATGGAGCGACCGAAGCGCGGCGCTCCGGTGTCGCTTCGTCTGGCTCATATTTCCAATTCTCTCCATCCTCTCGTTGCGCCGAGTTCGCGCAGATTCGCTTCCGTCAGCGCTTCAAGGAACTTGGCCACTTCCAAGTACTCCGCCAACTCGGATTTGGTTAGGTTGGCTTTGTCGCTCTTTGAGAAGATGTGCAGGAAAACCGCAATCTCCCCTCGCTTGTAGAAAACGACAGCTCGCGCCCCTTTTGCGGCGCCTTGATTGCCTCTGGGGATTCGTTGTTTGATCAGACGGCCCCTCCGAGCTCCGCGTCGATCAGCCCCCGCGGTCGGCTCAGCGGTGATCGGCCTTACCCGCGCCGCTTGCGGCGTCCGCCGCCCGCGCCGCCGGACGGCGGCGCTCTTGATTCGCTTTCAGGAGGCGCCGGGGTTTCCTCAAGGCGCTGATAGCGCACGCCCGTGAAAAACAGGATCTGCGCGGGCTCGCCGCGCACCGATCGAGTCTTGCGTTCTTGGCCCCCCACGGGCCGGAACAGGAGTAGCTCGCCCATCGCCATACCCGGAAAGCGCTTCGCTCCACCCGCTTCGCGCCTTACCAGCATTACGCGGCCCGAAGGTTAACACTCGGTCAACACGATCGTCGTAGTTTTCGCTTGTGTCTTCCTTGTAACGGAGCGCGTTTTGGCTTCGGACCTCGCCCCCGCAGACCTCCCGTTTCTCGATGGGCTGGCGCACAGCGCGCGCTCGGCCGACCGCATGCTCTGGCTGCGCGTCGCGACGGATTATTTCCTCGCTCCGGCTCCCCATTTGCACGGCAGGCGCGCGGAATTTGCCGCCGCGCTGAGCGCGAGTCTGCGCAACGCCGACGACGCGACGCGCTCAGCGGTCGCGCGCAAACTTGCGCCCTGCGCCGAGGCCGGCGAGGTGCTCGCCACGCTCGTCTCGCTCGGCGGCGAAGCCGCGCTCGACGTCCTGCGGCGCGCGACCGCGCTGCGGCGCGAAATTCTGATCGAGGCGGCGGAAAGCGACAATGCGCGCGCCCGCGCCGTCGCGCGACGCGACGATCTCGATCAGGAAATGGTCGCCATTCTCGCCGAGCACGATGAAATCGAGGTGCTGCTCGCGCTGGCGCGCAATCGCCGGGCGCCTGTCGATTCGCGCCTCTTCGCCAAGCTTGCGCGGCGCGCGCGCCAGCGGGTCGAGACGGCGCTAGACCGTCGCCTGGCACAGGCGCTTCTGGACCGCGGGCCGGCCGGTCTCGAACAGGCGACGCTGTTCCTCGAAGCGGATTCGGGTCGCCGCGCCGCGATCATGACGGCGGCGCAGCGCGCAGCGCTCGGCGGCTGGCGCGCGCCGACCGGCCTTCGAAGCTCCGGCGAGACGATCGACGGCCTCGAGCGGTTCGCGCTCGACGCCGAGCCCGAACGGTTCGCCGAAGCGCTCGCTGAAGCGCTCGAATGTTCGCAGGAGCTCGCCAGACGCATCGCCGGGGATCCCTCGGGCGAGCCGCTGGCAGTCGCGCTCGCCGCGCTGCGCGCCCCGGCGGACGTCACGGTGCGCATCCTTACCGCTCGCGATTTGCAGGACGGCGCGGACTACCGCCGTATCGGCGCGCTCGCCCGTTTCATGGACGCGCTCAACCCGGCCGCCGCAGAGTTGCTTGTCGCGGCGATGATCGGCGACGCCGCCCGGCCACGACTGCAGCGGCAAAGGGCGCCCGATCCCGGCGCCGCAGCGACGCCGAGCCGGCCACAAGCCTTCGGCGCGGGGGTAGCGCCCAAGAGTTGGCTCAAGGAGACCGATCTGACGCCGGCCGCGCTGCGCCGCCGGCGCGCCTTCGCTCTCGGCTCAGGCCGCCGGCTCGACGAAGCCGGTTAGAGCCAGCTCAACCGAGAAAGCTGAGCACGGTTGGCGCGAAATAGCCGAACGCCATCAGAACGGCGCCGATGGCGCCGAGGCCCACGGCGAGCCAGACGAGGGCGCCGATTCCGGTGATGATCGCGGCCGAGGAGAGCACGATCGCGATCTGTAGCGCGCCGCTCGCATATTCGAAGTGCTCGAGCTTGCGGTTGGAGAGTTCGCGCCCCTCGTCCGCCGCCTTGGCCCGCTCCTGGATCGCATCGAGGCTGTCCCTGGGGTTCTTCGTATCCTTCTCGAACCGCGCGATGGTCCCCTTCCAGTCGGCGATCTGCTTATCCAGCGCCTCTTGGGCCTTGGGATCGGTGACCGCGGCGCGCTCCGCCTCGAGCGTCCCGGTCGCCGCCTCGAAGACCGTCGAGCGCACCCTTTTGGCCTGATAGAAATTGTAGAGGTCGGACGCTTCGATATTCTGCTCGGTCGAGCGATGCTCCGCGTTCTTGCCGCCGGCTTCGGCGAGGGCGAGGAACAGGGCGAGAATCGCAATGATCAGCGCGACCCTCTTGTCCTCGGTTTCCACGGCGTCTTCGAGCGGTTCAGGCATCGTCGTCCCCTCCAGACTTGAGCGCGCAGCGAAAGAGCGACGGGCTTTCGCCAGCAACGCGCGACAATCCATCAATCCGGAACCTGCCGCCTTCGTTGAACGAGACGCCGCACAGTCCAGGCGGCGCACCGTACCGCGGCGAACCGATTAATCAAGATTTGCGAAAATTAAACAAGGCTCTGCGCGCAAGTGCGACGCTGTGTCTCAGCGCTCCGGAGCCATCGGTTGACCTTGCAGGATTTTCCCCGCCGGCGCGGGATGCATCGCTTCACTTCCCGCCGAGGTCTCGGGCAACTCGAATTCGGCGAGGCTGGGCGCCTCGATCCTTGCGGGGCCAGTCTTGCCGGAAAGGCGCACGACGTCGCGACCGAGGCGGGCGATGGCGTTGCGCAGCGCCTGATCGTCCGCCGTCTTGCCGCCGGCGCGCTGCGCAGCGACCCTTGCCCGCAAGCGACCGATCTCGCGCCGCTGTTCGGCCAGCTCGGCTTCGAGGCCGGGGACGCCGGCGGCGCTCAATTGCTCCGTAAGGGCGCGCTTTTCCGCGCCGAGCGCGCGCAAAGCGGCGTCGCGTTCCGCGATGCGAGCGAATTGCCGCCCGTTCTCCAGCACCGCCTCTTCACGCGCCGCCTCGCTGCGCGCGAGGAGCCCCTCCGCCTCGGCAAGGCGGGCGCGGGCCGCGGCGAGATCGGCGGTGACCTTCGCGTTCTGCCGCGTAACGTTCTCCAGATCCGACTCCAGCCGGCTGGCCATCTGCTTGCGCTCGCCGAGCGCAGCCGACAGGCGGCCAATTTCGGCGCCGGACGTATTGGCCGCCGCCGCAGCGGCGCGTCCGGCGGCGGAGGATTGCACCTCGAGCGCCGTTCCGCGCGTTTCCAAGGTTGCGATCCGCGCCCGCTGTTCGTCGGCGAGCATCGTCAGCTCGAGCCGCTTCGTCTCGCTCGCGGCCAAAGCCGCGTTCGCCAAATCGCGCCGGACGGTCAGGTCGTTAAGAGCGAGCTGAGCCGCTCCGAGCTGGGCGCGCAAGTCGCGCACCTCGGCGCCGAGCGCGACGGCCTCAGCCAATTGCTGCGCCGAACCTTCCTCGAAGGCGACCAATCGGCTGGCCTGGCGGCCAATTTCGATCAGCCGGCGCGCTGAAGCCTCCTCGACAGCGGCAAGGCGTTGCTCGAGGCGGAACTGTTCGACCGCGTGTTGCGCGCGTAGCGCGTCCCGCTCCGCGATCGCCTGCGCCTCGGTCAACGGCGCCTGCAAACGGGCGCGCGCTTCCGCAAGCCGACGCGCGCGGCGCGCCACCGCTGGCGTCGCCGCCAATGCGAGAAGGGCGGCGACGAGAAAGCCGATGCAAGTGAAAATCGCCTGCTCGATCAACTTCGTCTCGTTCCGAGGCCGAAAAGGGCGCGCATCTTCGCATGGCGCCGCCTCGCAAGCAAAGCGCCTCGCTCAAACAGACATGGTGGCGAGGGTCGCGACTAGAAAGGGTTCCAAGTCGCGTGGGGGGTGAATTTCAGGTAGCTAACGTTAACGCCAAGCCGAGCGCCGATCCCGGAGCGGATCGGCGCCACGACAACATTGTCCGCGCCGAGGGCGGTGAACCCAAATCCGCCCACGAAATAGGCCGAGCCGTCGATGCCGCCAAAACGGCGGAATATCGCCCGCACAGCCGGCAGGCTATAGACCAGCATCATGGTGCGGTCGCCGTCTGCGCCGGCGTCGAAGCCGACCGACGGTCCCTGCCAATAAATCTTCTCGTCGCCGGCGTTGCGCGTATAGAGCTTGCCTTCGCCGTAGCGCAGACCGCCGACGAACGCGGCCGAGGCCTCCTGGCCGAGGATGTACCCGTTCGGCAGGCCCCAGCGGCGCCCGGCCTCCTGGACCACTTCGGCCAGTCCCCGTGAAACCGCGCCGAAGAAGCGATGTCCGCTGTCGACGATCTCATCGAGCTGAAAAGGCGGCGGGGCATCGGCGCGGGCCGGGCTCACGAGCGCCATGGCTCCTGTCGCCACGGCTCCGCTCAGCAAGTTCCGGCGCGTCAAACTCGACATCGCACTCCTCCAAAGCAGCCCCGCAAACCAGCCCCCCAGACAGCCGATCGATAGCTCTATCCGACGCCGATTAACGCAACATTAACGATACTGCGAACGCGCGGCGAGCTCACGGTCGCCCCAGGCGACGAAGCCTCCGTTGCGAAGTCCCGAATCGATCTTGCCATAGGCGAGCGGGCCGCCTTCCGCCGCGAGCACGATCCCGCCCGCCGCGCGAAGCACGGCGTCCCCCGCCGCCGTGTCCCATTCCATGGTGGGGGCGAACCTTGGATAGACGTCGCCCTGCCCCTCGGCGATCACGCAAAATTTTAGCGACGAGCCGGCGGACCGGCGCTCGCCGATCGGCAGTCGCGCAAGGAAGGCCTCCGTCGCCGGATCGCCGTGCGAGCGACTCGCGAGGGCGACCAAAGCGGCTGGAGCCGGACGGACCCGCAGCGGGCGCCAGTCGGCGCGCGGCGGCAGCTCGGTCCCCGGCGCAGCGGCGCAGACGAAGGCTTGGTCGCCGCCGAACCAGAGGCGCCCGAGCGCGGGCGCATAGACGGCGCCGGCGATCGGCGCGCCATTCTCGACGAGCGCGACGTTGATGGTGAATTCACCATTGCGGGCGACGAATTCGCGCGTGCCGTCCAGCGGGTCGACCAGGACGAACCGATCGGCGATCGCGATCGCCTGGCCCGCCGCAGTCGCCTCCTCGGCGACGATCGGCGCCGGGGTCGCCGAGCGCTGCAACAATTCGCGAATGACCACCTCGGCCCGCTCGTCGGCGAGGGTCACCGGGCTACCGTCGCTCTTGGCGCGCGCCGCCGCCGCGCTCCCATATTCCTCCATCACCGCCGGTCCGGCCGCGAGCGCGATGCGGGCGAAGGTTTCCGCCAGCGCGTCCGGCGGGTCTCGGGCGAGATCGAACGACCGCGCGGGTCCCACTGAGATCATCGGCGCATTGTCCTTTGCTTTGTGAACGGCGCAGTCGCGACCGCGCGGCGAATCCGATACGATCAAACGCACTCGAACGCGTGATTCGCCGCAGCTCGCGCGGCTAAGAACACAGGATTGGCCTTATGACAATTGTCGCCCTCGGACCGATGGATCTCGCCGCGCTGCTGTGTTCTCGCGTTTGCCACGACGTGATCAGCCCGGTGGGCGCGATCGTCAACGGTCTCGAGGTGCTCGAGGATGAAAAAGACGCCGAGATGCGCGAGGTGGCGATCCAGCTCATCAAGAAGAGCGCCAGTTCGGCGTCGGCGCGGCTTCAGTTCTGTCGCCTCGCCTTCGGAGCCGCGGGCTCGGTGGGCGCCTCAGTCGACACCGGCGACGCGGAAGCGGTGACGCGCGGATTGATCGCCAACGACCGCACGACCCTGGTCTGGAAGCCGGCGCGCCAGTTCGCGCCAAAGAACAAGGTCAAGCTGCTCCTCAACCTCAGCCTGATCGCCATGGCGGCGATTCCGCGCGGCGGCGTCGTCACGGTCGACCTCACTGGCCAGGACGAGAGCCTCGCGATTCGTGTCGAAGCGAAGGGGCCGAACATGCGGGTCGCGCACGGCGTCGCCGATCACATCGCGGGGCGGCCGGAAAACGGCGCGGTCGACGCGCACACGATCCAGCCGTTTTTCACCGGCCTCGTCGCGCGCGAGTGCGGCATGGAGGTCGCGATCTCGTTCGCGGCCGACACGGTCACGCTCGAAGCGAAGCCCGCCGCCGCAGCTTAACGATTGGTCAATCGCCGAAACTTCAACGCTTTTTAAGGATCAAGGCGCATCTTCGGCGAACGGCGCCCGACGGCCGTCCACAAATTCGCCGACGTCGAGAGGGCCCCCGGACCCAGACGAGGAGTGACGATGAAACAGGTGCTCGTGGTGGACGATTCGCCCGTGATTCGAAAAATCACTCGACGCATCCTCGAAGGCATGCATTTGGGCACGTCGGAGGCCGGCGACGGCCGCCAAGCTTTAGCGGCCTGCTCGTTCGAAATGCCCGACGCCATCTTCGTCGACGGGGCAATGCCCATCCTCGACGGCTACGAGTTCCTGAAAGAGCTGCGGGCGATGCCCGGCGGGGACAAGCCCAAGGTCGTGTTCTGCACCAGCGAACACGACGTCGCTCAGATCGCTCGCGCGATGCACGCGGGGGCCGATGACTTCCTCATGAAGCCGTTCGACCGCGATCACGTCAAAGCGAAGTTCGAGAGCATCGGCGTCGTCTAAGCCGCAACCCTAGCCCGCGGCGTAATGCCCGACGAACGGCGGGCAATCGGCGGCTTCGCGCGCAGGCGCTTCATAGCGAGAGGCGCCTGTTCCCTGACCGCGCGCAGCAGCGCTCCGCTCACTCCGAGACAGGCGCGTCGTCGGTCACCGCGGGGGCGTCGCCACCCTCTTCGGAATTGCCCGCGGCATGGAAGCCGTAGGGCGAGCGCAACCGGCGGCGGCGGCCGCGGCCCGGAAAACGTCCCTGTCCCTCAGGCGCGGACGCATCGACCTGCGGCTGCGCCTCCATCGAGGGGTTTGCTTCGCCGCCGGTCTCGACGACGGGCTCGGGCTGAGGCTCATTCTCCTGCGGGCCGGGCACGCGAGGCGCCGCCGTGATGAACGAGGGCAAGCCCGGCGCAGACGCCTCAGCGCCGTTCTGGCCTTCCCGCACGTATGGACGGAACTCACGAGGACGCCCGTCACGTCCCTGTTGCCCTTGGTAGCCTCGATCGGGCCGCGGACCCCGGTCCTGATTGCGGTTGTTCTGACGATCCTGCCGGCCTTGCTGATAGGAGCCGCGATCCGGTTGGCGATCGTTCTCGCCAGGGGGGCGATCGATGTAGGGCTGGCTCGCCGGCGGGGCGGACGGATTGGGTTGCGGCTGCTGATACGGCTGCGGCGGTTGCACATAGGGAACGGGAGCGCGCTCGGCCGGGGAAGCGAACCGGTCGGACACGCCGCCGAAATCGTCATCGTCGTCGAATTCGTAGGTTTCCGCCTCCCCCGGGGGACGCGGTCCGCCGCCCTGGGCCTGAAGCTGCGCAGCCTGGGCCGAGGCGATCAACCGAAAATAATGCTCCGCGTGCTGGAGATAGTTCTCCGCCGCGACCGGGTCGCCGCCGGTGTGCGCGTCGCGCGCGAGTTGCAGGTATTTCTCGGCGACATGGTGAGCGTTGCCACGGATTTTCACGTCCGGACCGTTGGACTCGTAGGAGCGGGTCAGCGGATTGGGACCACGCCGGTTGTTGGACGGGCGTCCGCGCATCCGCTTATTCTGACCAGGTCTCATCGCGTATCCTTTGATTTGCCTTTGTTCTCAGTCTCGAGGCAAGACCGGCGCGGCCTCTCCGTCACGCGCACGGCGCGCTGTGACGAAACCTGCATCGGGTCCCTCGGCATCAGCGGATTGAGTTCTCGCAGGGGCGCCCTGCCTAATCTCCCCGCACCTGCGCCCCGATCGCCCCATGATCGGCCGCCTGGCGGTACGTCGAAAATACGGAGTTTGGCCTCGCAGCCCGTGGCCGGCGCGAACCTTCGTAGGTTGCGTCCGCAGTTCGGCTCGCTCTGGAAACCGAGCGTCGCGCGGGCAACAGCCCCGCGACGAATCTATTTATACTCTAGCCCTTTTTCCACGCCTCGCCAAGAGGCAAGTTCTAGTCGCGACCTTGAGCCACGCGCCTGGGCGCGCCCGGCTCGGCGCTCAACAAGGCAACTCCGAGGGCAGGCCCAAGGTTCCAAAGCAGACGTCCGGGTTGCGCTCAGTTGTCGATCTTCACGCCGACGCCCTCCGCCGGCTCGCGATAGCCCTTCGGCGGATCGGTCAGCCAGTCGCGATCGGGCTCCGCCGCGAGTTCGGTCGGCGCCTTCTTCTGCAGACCCACCCAGGTCAGCGGGTTCCAGTTGATCGAGGGCGAATTGTGGGTTCCACAATTGCTCCCGGGTCCTTTGTCGCAAGGTCGCTCTCCCGGTCCCTCGCCGGCGACGGCGCTGATCGTGACTTTGCTGTCGCGCGTCGTCGTCGGCGACTGGCGCATATGCAACGGGACGAATTGGTAAGTTTCGCGCTCCGCCTTTTCCCGCTTGCGCCGCTCGACGTCGGGATCGTGGGGCCACGCGACATTCGCACTGGCGTTCGCGCCGCCCGGCGGCGGCAGAGTCATCGTGGGAGGCAGCACCAGCTTGGCGTGGTCGCGGTAGTCGATCGGGTCCTGATATTTGCCGCCGAAGCCGACAATGGAGCCGAGGCCGACCCACAGCGGTGCGGCGCCGTCGTCGGCGGCCTTGGCAGGCGCGCCCGCAAAGCCAAGCCAAAGAGCGCAGGCCGCGCACGCGGCGACGCCGCGACGCGCTTCTCCAAGCGTCAGAGATCGCATGCGTGAATGACCCCTTTTTTCCCTTCGTCGCCTTTCGCAAAGCGCGACGGCGACGAAACCCGTCTTTTTGGTTGCTGCGGCAATCCGGCAATTCGATGACGGAGTTTCTCCGCCGCAAGCGGCGGCCACAGCCGATCATGCTCTTTAACATGGAAAACCGGCGCTGGGGACTCCCCTTAGCGTCCCTCGCTCGCCGGGCTGGTTTGGGAGACAAAAAGCCCGTCGACGATCAACAAGGCGACCCCGACGTTGATCGCCGCGTCGGCGCCGTTGAACACAAAGAAGTGCCGGTCGAGGATATGCAGATCGAGAAAGTCGGCGACAGCCCCATAGGCGAAGCGGTCGTAGCCGTTTCCGAGGGCGCCGCCGATGATCGCCCCGAGACCGAGGCAGGTCAACGGCGTGCGGGCGCGCCACAGCCAGACGCCGAGCACTGCAGTCACCGCGGCGGTGACGGCGAGCAGCATCCATCGTCCGGCCGCCGTCTCCTGAGCGAAAAGGCTGAAGGAGACGCCGGGGTTCCAGCGCAGGGTGAAGTTGAGGAACGGTCCGAGCGCGAAGGGCGCGCTGCCCTCCGTCTCGAAGTAATGGACGACCGCATATTTCGTGGCCTGATCCAGCGCCAACGCGCCGAGGATCGCCGCCGCGCCGAGCGCCTGCGGCCGCATCAGGGCCGCCGGGCCGCCAGTTCGCGCAGCGCGGTGGCGTCGCGCGGGGTCACGTCGGGATATTCCGGATCCG
>DASXGX010000159.1:0-65392 GCA_036488815.1 Roseiarcus sp. | reverse complement strand
GGCTTGGGCCGCGTCCTCGCCGGGATAGCGGAACCCTTCCAGGTACATGATGGTCGGAGCCACCACGACGCACAATGTGAGGGTGATCGGCGCGCCGAAGAACGGGTTGCCGGCGCGAATGCGGCGTTGGAAATAGGCCTTCGTAGCCCATCCGACGGCGAGATACGCAAGCATGGGAATCAACTGCCTGACGATCGCCGCGTCCCGGAAATAGATCTGCCAGGAGGTCGGGAACAGGTGGTATTCCGACAGTACCGCGAGGACCAGGCAGAAGGCGAAATAGGCGGTCAGCAGGCGCGGCGGAACGGTCGACCGCAGGACCGCGTAGACGAGGCAGACGCCTACGGGGATCACGACGAAGAGCGGGCCGATCAGCCGAAGGGAAATGCCAACCGCGCCGGGAAGCCAGATCGCGGGCAGGAAGAGGCCGAAATCGAGAATGTCCACTCGCGGTCTGCGCAAGCCGAGCGGATTGAAGCGCCTCGCGAAGCTATTGCCAGTGAGAGAAGCTTCGCTCATTTCAGCCTAGACCTTGTTCAGGACCACGGCCGCGATCTTGTTCTTCGGAACCAGCCGCAGGAATCCGCCGAGGCTCTCACACGAGGCTTCCCCGGCTTCGACGACGACGATCACCTCGTCGATCGTCGTCACGCTGGCTTCAAAGTCCGCGGTTTGCTCGACGGAGGGAAAATCCACGACGACGCAATCGTATTCCGCCCGTTGCTGCTGCAGCGTGGCGACGATCGAGAGCGAGGCGTTCAATTCCGAGATCGGCGCAATCGATCTCAGCAGCAGGACGACGAGGCTCTCGGACGCCAGATTGATCATCGCGAATCCGGTCGCAAGCTTCCGGCCCGGACTCGGCTCCAGCAAATTCTGCTCGGTCGAAGGCTTGCGCCAGTTGGCGTCGACGAGCAGCGTTCGCTGCCCGGTTTCAGCGATGATCCTCGCCAGGTTCGCCGCGATCGATGACGTTCCCGCTCCAGCGGTCGGCGCCACGACGCCTATGATCAAGCCGCTTCGGCGTGTCTGCCGGCCCTGCAATCTGACTGCGAACTTGCCCATGGTTTCCGAGAATTTTGCAGAGACGTTGGTGTAGGGTTGCTGCAGACCGTTCTGGCGAAATCGCCCTGTGCGCCATGATCGTCGTTTGATCCTGGGGACGCCTGCGATGATGTCGACGCTGGCGACGCGCTGCACGTCCTCGATGGTCCTCAACGAGCGGTCCATCGCTTGCTTGAGCAGGGCGTGGGCCGATCCGCAGGCGGCGCCGCCTGCGACGACGGTCGCCAAGACGACGAAGGTTTTCGGCCAACTTCGATCGTTCGGCGGCTCGGCGGGTGTGATCACTCTGGCGGACGGCGATACAAACTGGTCGGAGGTATCGGAGTAATGGCGCTGCAGAAGGTTGTTGTAGAGCGCCCGAAAAGTCTCGGTCCGCGTCTGAAGCTCGCGCGATTTCGCCAACGCCTGTTCCCCGGTTTCCGGCCCTGAAAACGGCCCGTCCGGGATGAACGCCTTGGCCCGCAAATCCGCCAGCCTTTCCTGGACGCGAGCCGCCGCATCCTGCTGGGTCTTGCGTTTCTGATTGACCTGATTGTCGATATAGGTCTGCGCGACCGCGTTCGCGATCGCCGCCGAGCGCAGGGGATCGCGCGAAGTGAAGCCGATCTCGATCGCGTTCGAAACCCCTATTCGACGAACCGAGAGGCCATGCCGAAGGCGTCGGATCGCGATGAAGCGTTCCGACGCCGCCTTCGCGGCCGCGGTCGTCGCAGTGTCGGAGGAGGCGAGCCCCGCAGACGGGCCGGACGTTTCGCGCCCTTGCGCGCGAGAGAAGAACTGGGAGAGGAGGGCGGACAGCCCTTCAAATGTACCCTCTTGGCTGTCTTTGAAGCGGTCTTGTTGGACGACGCGCCCGACGACCTCATACGATTGAAGAAGTTCGACCTGGCTGTCGGCGTAAGCGGGATCCGCCGGCGCCGCTGGCCCGGCTTGGTCGGCGACCTGCCTCGCCAACTGGTCTTCGAGAAGGAGCGTCGTGTAGGCGGTGTAATATGCGGGCGTGATCTTGATGAACGCGACGCCGATGCACAGGGCTGCGGCCAGCCAGACGAGAAAGAGCCGCGCGTTCTTGCGCATGAAGCGAACCGCCGCCCGGAGGTCCATCGTGTCCGGCTCGTCGGGACGGGGTGGCTCTGCGGGAAGGCCGTAAGGTAGAAGCCGGTTCGGAGCGGTGGGGATCATCGGGGAGACCTAACGTTCGGAGCGAGGTTGGCCGCCCCAACGAGGGGCCAAAAGAACGGCGGAAGCGCGTAACGATCTCGTGGCGGCGACGCTGGGCAACGCCTCGGCGACGCTCTGAGGCGAGGGGGTGCGGGCTCTGCCGGCGGCGAACTTCAGGAAGAAAGCCGCGGAGACGACAAGCACGACGCTTTCCCTCGCGATGATCGCGGCGACGACGCCGATCGACGGGTTCAGCATATGGCGGGAAAGGATGTAGGCGAGGGCGAGGAAGACCGCCAAGCCGATGACCGTGAGAATGGCCCAGGCCCGCTCGTGGCCGAAGTTGAACATATAGAGGTTCGACGTGCAGATATTCGCATTCATGAGAACCGGCAGAACCGCCATCGTGCGGACGATCGGGATCGCGTCGGAATAGCCGCTGCCGAACAGGTGGAGGATCAAGTACGGCGCGAAGAAGTATAGGAATAGGCTGAGCGACGCGCCGACGATGAGGGTCGACAACGATCGCCAAACCAGAGCGATTCCCGCGGCGGGATCGTGGCGGGCATAGAAGGCCACGCGCGGCAAGAACGTCTCCGACATGACACGGAAGAAAGGCCTCGTCGCGCTGACGAACTTTTCGGCGATCGAATACTGGCCGGCGGCGGCGTAACCCCCGAAGTGTTCGACGAGAGGAACGGGCAGGGTCATCAACGCCCTCTCGACAAACGTGAAGAGGAATCCTCGCCAGCCGTTACGCAGTTGCGCCGCAATTCGCGACAGGGACACCGACCTGAAGCCGCCGAGCCCGAAGGCAACCAGGAATGGCAAGGTGACGACGCCCGAGATGAGCGGGATTGCGGCCTGCGTGGCGACGGCGATGTCGAGTTGGCCCGGCGACTTGACCATCGCAAAAAAGGCGATGAGCGCCAGGACACGCGCGACCACCACGCCGATCGCCGCCTGCCAGGCGCGCTCAAGCCCGATGAACAGCCAGGCTGGGAACATGATGCTCCCAACGGAGATCAGCATGACGCTGAGAAACATCGGTTTGCTTAGGGCCAGAAAACTGTCCGCCGCGGCGAGTCCGACGAGCGTCACGACAAGCAACAACACCATTTTCGTGACGCACACTTCGGCGAGGATCGCAGCGAGCGTCGCCGGCTCGTGACGCGCGGAGGCCGCCTCGCGCTGGGCGGTCCAGTGAAAGCCGTAGTCGACGACTGTGCTGGCGATCTGTCCGATGCTCAGCGCGTAGGCGTACTGCCCGAAATGCTCAGGTCCCAGCACGCGCGCCGCATAGGGCAGAAGCAACAGCGGCTGCAGCACGTCGGCGGCGTGCAACACAGCCAAGTTCGATGCTTGCGCGCGCAGGCCCATCAGAGATCCTTTTCTTGGCGGATAAGATCCCCGGCGAGCGCGGTCATGCCGGTGTCTCCGAGCGCACGTCGCGAGCGCGTTGTTCCTGCGCCTGCGCGCTCGCCACGAGACTGGCGCACCACGCAGCGTTGCTGACGAAGCGCGCGCCGAGCTCGGTGAGGCGAGCAAAGGCGCGATCGAGCTCACCCCAGAGGTCGTTCTGGTCCAATTCCCACGAATGGCCCCAGAGGTGAAAGAAGCCGCCGGCGGACGCGCAGGCGGAGGCGGCCTTGGCGACGCGCGCGGCGAGTTCGCCTTCGCCGAGTATGGCTGCGAGAACGGCGGTGCGTTTGAGGGTGGGCCCTCCGCTCGCGTAGTTCCTGAGATAGGTCGACGCCACATGCGGGAAAAACTGCGCCGTCGTCGGAACCTGCAGGCGGTCGCCGCCGGGCGCGTCCATCAGGTTCCTGATCGTCCGCGCGTAACGAAAGCCGGCTTGGTCGACGAGGTCGCGAACGAGGCGGTTGTGGCGACCGCGCACATACGCGAAGCCGCAGACCTCCCTGCCGAGCAGGTCCTCCAGTCTCGCTTTGTTGGAGCGGATCTCAGCGGCGGCGGAAGCAGGCGTCAGCGCCGTGAGATCGACGTGGTTTTGCGTATGGCCGCCAATCTCGAAGCGTCGCCCGAGCGAGACGATTTGCGCTGCGTCCATCACGGGCTTGCCTTCCGAATTGCGGCATGGAACGTAAAACGTTCCGTGCAGCCGGTGCTTTTCCATCAGGTCGGCGAGACGCAGATCCGAGGGATGGCCGTCGTCCCATGACGTCGTGACGAGCAGGGTCTGCGTGCGATCGTTTTTGGCGCTAATATTCTTCGACCCATTGTGCATGGCATCCTCTGAGCGCTTCCAAGGATCGCGATTTAGAGTTCGGGGACGTGGGCGCGCGGCAGCAAAAGGTCCGGCAGCACCCCCATGATGAAAATACAATTGCCGACGAAATAGCGCGACGCTAGCCGCCGCGGGTCTTGGAGCAGCCTGTGCAGCCATTCCAGGCCGCTCCGCTGCATCCACAGCGGCGCGCGCTTGGCGACGCCGGCGTGGAAGTCGAAAGCAGCGCCGACGCCCACCATCACCGCATTGATGAGATGATGATGCGCCTGCATCCAGGCTTCCTGTTTGGGGCAGCCCAGGCCGACCCACACAATGCGCGCGCCGGATCGATTGATCTGATCGACGATCGCTGCGTCCTCGTCCGGCGACAGGTCGCGAAACGGAGGCGAGACCGCGCCGACGATGTTGATGCCTGGAAATTCCGCGCGAAGCCTCTGATCGAGGCGCCGAACGGTCGACGACGTTCCCCCATAGAGCATCATCGCCGTGCCGAGCTTGGCCGCCACGCCGCAGCATGCCCACATGAGGTCGGGCCCGCTGATCCTTGGCTGGTGGCGGTGGCCCTTCCTTCGCAAAATCCAGGCGATCGGCGCGCCATCGGGAGTGACGAGATCGGCGTGCTTGATCGCGTTCGCGTGGGTGGGAAGCTGTCGCGCAGTCACCACGCTGTGCACGTTGCAAATGCAGACGGTCCGGCTTTCCCCTTCGAACGCCCAGCCGAAGATGCGCTCGACCGCTTCGTTCCAGCTCAGAACGTCGATTGGCGCCCTGAGGACGTCCTCGCGTATTCGAATTGGAAAAGCGGCTGGTTCGGCCATGGAAGTCGAGGTCTCACCGTGCGGGCGGCCACGCGGTCGCGGTGAATCATCAGAGTTCGTAAACTGGGCGCGTACAATTGCCATTCGGAACGATGGAGCCGCGCCGGCATCCTTCCCCGGCGGTACTCATTAAGCGCCGTCCGACGAGATGAATAAGCGAAGGACCGCGATTCAACGCCGTTCGGCGCATCGAATGGCGCGCGTAGACGTTCGGCGAACGCCGGCGCCGGCGTTCGCCGAAGGAGAGTACCTCTAAGGATTTGTTTCTCGCGCAACGAAACCCGTCGTATGTGTGAAGGCGTCATTCAGCCAGCGACGGAACTTCCGGCGTGTACAATCCCTCTTGGCTTCGGTACTGCAAGCGCGTCGTCCGAGCTGGACTCGGGACGGACCATCTGCTCAGACCCGAACTGACGGTCGAGACGACGTATGTCGGCTCCGACTATGGCGGTTGGATCGTCGCGGTCGAGCCGCTCGCCAATACCGCGAACCCAGTCGTGCTCTCTTTCGGGTTGGGCGACGACATCTCCTTCGACGAGGAAATGATCCGCCGATACGACGCTATCGTGCACGGGTTCGATCCGACGCCGATAAGCCTGAATTGGATCGCGGCGCGTGAGTTGCCAGACAACATGAAGGTGTCGCCGGTCGGCATCTCGAACGTCGACGGAACCGAGATCTTCATGCTGCCGGACAAGGAGAGCCGCGGCAATTACTCCGCGAAATCGGCCGGCGGCGTTCCAGTTTTCTGCCAGGTGCAGCGGTACGCCTCCATCGTGGCGACGCTGAAGCTGCGTCGCGTCGACGTCTTGAAGCTCGACGTTGAAGGCTTGGAATACGAAGTCATTCCCGACATCCTCGCGTCAGCGGTTCTGCCCCAGCAGCTTCTCGTCGAATTCCATCATCGTCTGCATCAGATCGGGGTGTCGCAGACCCTCGCTGCGGTGGACGCGATCAGGCACGCGGGCTATTCCCTCTTCGCCGTTTCGCCCGGCGGAAAGGAGCTCTCCTTCATTCGGCTGAACCGCTTGTCGTGACGCGCTACCAATCGAAGACGAGGCGGATGGGGGCGCGGGGCGTGAAGGTCCGGCGGGTGAAGGACCAGCCCGGATTGATGGAGCGAACATCCCAGATCAGGTTCTTCGGGTTCGCCAACGCGTCGTAGTGGCAATCCGTCACGCTGTGCTTTCGCGCGCCGGGCGAGATCTTTGCGTAGATTGACAAACCGTTGGAGCTCGGCGCGTCACGGCCATCGCGCCGGCCGTTATAGCTACGGGCGGTTCGACAACGAAGGAAGCTACAGCCGCCGGAGCCGACGATTTCGTCCGGAACCGCGGCGAAGGCGCCATTGCCTTGCTGGAGCGCGTCCACATCCTCGACGAGACAATCGAAACCGGCTTCGATCATGATCCCGTCGCCGGTTGGGCTGTTGTTGTAAGAGACGAGGCCCCGCCGGATGACGCAGCGATCCGACCGGTACGCAGAGACATTGTCCTCGGTCCACGAGGTCGGACCGTTCTCGGCCGAGAAGTCCTCCAGGATCGAGTTCGGCGATTGGTTGAACTGCACGTTCTGGCCGCGCGGCTCGGGACCTCGCGCGTCGTGCAATTCGAGAAAGCTGAGGCGCGCGCCCTCGCTATGCTCGAGATAGATGTTGCTCGACCCGCTCGACGCTTTCACGCGGGTGATCGTCGCATTCGGGCAGCCCTGGAGGTTGATGTTGTTGCGATGCGGGCCCAGGGCGGCGCCCGAGGCAGGAGCGCCGATGTGGGCGATCTCGAGATCTTGCAGCACGAGCCCGATCGCACTTGTCGCATGGACGCCGTGCCGGCCGTCGTGGCGGATGCGGCAATTGCGGACCGTGACGCCTTGATGGGTGACGGTGACCGCGTCGCCGAAGCGCGAATCGATATCGAGGTTCGCGATCACTTGCCCGTCGGCTTGCGAGGCGACAGGGCCGCTCGGCGCCAGCGCCTCTCTCGGGCCCTCGGGCTTGCGCATAGGCGGCGGCGCAGCCGGGGTGCGCGGCTCCGCGATGACGAGCCGCGACGCAGTGACCCCCAAGAGGACGGTAAGCAGTTGGCGACGATCCATAATGCGTCCTTCTACGGGCGGCTGGTCGCTTCGTTGCCCGCTGGGCCGCCTAACCCGGCTGCTGGACGCGCCTGACGCCTGCAAAGGGAAGGATGACGACCCGGGCGGCGCTCAGGAAGGACCCCGAAGGGGTACTGCGGATGAACGGCTGACGAAGGCGGCTCGGCCTGTGATCCTTCTGCTCAGAATCTTGCCTTCCCGATGTCTGGAGTCTGGAGCCCATGGGGGATCGCGACGCTTTCGACTACGTCATCGTCGGCGCTGGGGCGGCCGGTTGCGTGTTGGCCAATCGCTTGGCCGCCGCCGGATCGCACACGGTTTGCGTTCTGGAGGCCGGACCTCCCGACAACAACATGATCCTGAGAGTGCCGGCCGGCGTCTACAAGGCGTGCTCGAACCCGAAATACGCCTGGCAGTACGAAACTGAGCCCGGCGCGGGAACGGCGAACCGCCCAATCCCCATGCCGCAGGGCAAGACGCTCGGCGGCTCGACCGCCATCAACGGGATGAACTACAACCGGGGCTGCCCGGACGACTTCGACGATTGGGCCCGGCAGGGCAACCGCGGCTGGAGTTACGCCGACGTGCTGCCGTACTTCAAGCGCAGCGAGCGCCGAGTCGGAAGCGCCGATCCGCGCTACCGCGGCGTCGAGGGACCGCTGCCCGTCACCGATTGCGATTGGCGCCATCCGCTGTGCGACGCGTTCATCGAGGCCGCTCAGGAACTCGGGATGCCGCTCAACCCCGATTATAACGGCGCAAGCCAAGCGGGCGTCGGCTATTATCAGCGCTACATCGAAAATGGCTGGCGCGTCAGCGCCGCCAGCGCCTTCTTGCGACCGGTCGCCAAGCTCCAAAACCTGGAGGTCCGAACCAACGCCGAGGCGACCGCGCTTCTGTTCGAAGACCGGCGAGCTGTCGGCGTTCGCTATGTGCAGGGCTCTCACGGCGAGGTTCGCGAGGTCACGGCGCGCTGCGAAGTGATCCTCGCCGCCGGTGCCGCGAATTCGGCGAAGCTGTTGCAAATCTCCGGCGTCGGCCCGCGCGCGCTGCTCGCCGAACTCGGCGTGCCGGCGCTCCATGACTTGCCTGTCGGCGCTTATCTGCAAGATCACTACATGGTCCACCTGGTCGTCCGCATGAACAGGCAAACGATAAGCGGACGCGGCCTGGCGCTCCTGCGTGAAGGCGCGAAATGGCTGTGGGGCCGGCCGAGCGTGCTGGCAAGCAGCCCCTCGCTCGTTTACGGCTTTGTGAATTCGCGCGATCTCCGCTCGGCGCCCGATGTTCAGATCGACCTCGCTCTCGGCAATTACGCCAGCAATCCCTCCGAAAGGTTCCCGGTTCTCAAGGTCGGGTTCTATCAATTGCGCCCGAGGAGCGTCGGCTACGTCCGAGCCCGTTCGGCCGACCCCTTCGCGGCCCCGATCATCCAGCCGAACTACCTTCAGGACGAACTGGACCAGCGGGTCGCCATCGATGGCGTCGCGGCGATGCGGCGCATTCTCGCCGCGCCGGCGCTGCAGCCCTATTACGATGGCGAAGAGCTGCCCGGGGCCTTCGTCAACGACGAAGCGGGTTGTCTCGATTTCGCCCGCGAGGCCGGACTGACCGCTTATCATTTGTGCGGCACGTGCCGCATGGGCCCGCGCAGCGATCCGGCGTCGGTCGTCGACGACCAATTGCGCGTCCATGGCCTCGACGGACTGAGGGTCGCCGACGCGTCGATCATGCCTTTCGTGCCCTCGGCGAACACGTCTGCGGCGGTGTTCATGATTGCGGAAAAGGCGTCCGACATGATTCTCGGGCGACAGCCTTTGCCGCAACGCAAGGAGCGAGAGGTGATCGTCGCCGCCTGAGCGGCGCCGGCTGTTCAGGAAGCCGCCCTAGGGCCGAGGAGTGCCTGCGCTTGACGAGACGAACACTTGTAGTGTCCGAGTTCAATGCGAAAGACAAAGCGCACTTTGCCTTGTCCTACGAGTTTTGCCGCATTGTCGCCGAGTGCGACGACGTGGATCTCGTCGCCCCCGGCATCGATAATTACATTGAACGGCGCTTCGGCGCGATCATGCCGCCGCACGACGGGCACAACGTGCAGCGCGACTTCAACCGCCTGGTGGGCGGATTGCGCAAGGGGCTCGGGCTCAAGAATGCGCCGACGATCGAGCCGGTTCAACTCGAACAGAATTACGAGATGTTCCTGTTCGTGGCGTGGAGTCCGCAGAGCCTCGTCGAGCTCACGCGGATCCCCAATTGGCGGCGCCGATGCAAAATCGCCGTGGCTTATTTGTTCGAACTGTGGTCGACCACGCTCGAACAGGATCGCTCCTACCTGAAGCTGCTAGACCAGTTCGACCATGTGTTCCTGCTCCACAGCGCGTGCATTCCGAAGCTCTTCTCCTATACGCGCGCCTCCTGCTCTTATTTGCCGACCGGGGTCGACGCGCTCATCGCGTCGCCGTATCCCTCGCCGCCCCAAAGAGTCGTCGACGTCTACTCCTATGGCAACCGCTCGCCGGCGCTTCATCGGCAGCTCGTAGCGGCGAGCGCGCGCGGCGAGCTGTTCTATCTCTACGATTCCCTCTCGAGCACGGATTCCAGGGTCAAGGATTGGGGCGAGCATCGGCTGCTGTTGGCCAACGTCATCAAGCGTAGCCGCTACTTCATAGCCCTGAGCCCGGCGACGCTGGCGAATACGAAATCCAGCAAGGTCGCCAGCGAGCAGGTGCTCCCTTCACGCTTGTTCGAAGGCGCCGCCGGCGGCGCCGTGATCCTGGGAACCGCGCCGCGCTGCCCCGAATTCGACGAGTGCTTCGATTGGCCGGACGCGGTCATCGAGGTGCCGCCCGAGACCGGCGACATCGTTGCGGCGATCGAAGACTTGGAGGCGCAGCCGCAGCGCATCGAGCGTCTGCGCCGAACGAGCGCCACGCAGTGCCTCCTGCGTCACGATTGGGTCTATCGCTGGGAGCTCATCCTCGCGACGGTTGGCGTCGAGCCGCTGCCGCAGCTCGGTGAGCGCAAATCGCGGCTGAGCGAAATCGCGGCGGCAGTCCGGTCCTACGCTCCGGCGTAGCGCGTCTGCGGACTTACTCCCAATGCGTCAATGCCGCCCACGCCATTCGATGCTGTACTAGGTCCCGACGCGGACTGGACTTTCTCAATACTAGTTTTTGTTCTGCGGGCGGTCCAACTGCGAGGGAGAAGCCGATGCGAGCCATTCTGTCCGATCCCCAGGTTGCGCCAGCGGTCGTCTCGATCTCGCCCGTCGCGCCGGACGTCATCACGACGCATTTCGCCAATGTGCGCCGGGTTCTCGAGGAAGTGCCGACCGGCGCGGTCCAGAGAGTCGTCGAGGTCTTCCGCGACGCTCGCGATCGCGGCGCTTTCATCTACATCGCCGGGAACGGGGGCAGCTCCGCCACCGCTTCGCATTGGGTCAACGATCTCGGCAAGGCGACCAAGCGCTCGGGCCGCAGGCCGATGCGGGTCATGAACCTGTCCGACAACGTGTCGTGGTTCTCGGCGTTGTCGAACGACGAGGGCTACGAGCGCAGCTTCGCCGGTCAGCTTGAGAATTTCGCCTCTCCGGGCGACGTTCTCACCTGCATTTCGGCGAGCGGCAACTCGCCCAACCTCGTCCGGGCGTTCGAACTGGCGCGCGGGCTCAGCGTGACCTGCGTCGCCCTGGTGGGGTTTGACGGCGGCGCGCTGAAGACTCTCGCGGACGAGACCGTTTGCGTGCGCACGGAGAAGGGCGCCTACGAACTTGTCGAAGATGTTCACTCGGCGATCTGCCACGCGATCACCCGCTGCCTCGTCGCCGACCGGCCGGATACGAAGCAATGAGAGTCGACGCCGCTTGGCCTCGCGCCCGCATCGAAGGCAGGCTTTATGATCGGCCGAGGCAGGCGGTGATTCTGGCCGGCGGGCGCGGCGAGCGGATGCGCCCGATCACGGACGACCGGCCGAAGCCCATGGTCCCAATTCTCGGGCGCCCGTTCCTCGAATATCAGATCGAGCAGCTTCGCAGTCAGGGTTTTGAGCGAATCCTGCTCCTGCTCGGCTATCTCCCAGAGGTCGTGCGGAACCACTTCGGCGACGGCAGCCGCTTCGGCGTGCGCATCGACTATTCGGTGACGGCGCCAGAGCAATTGACGAGCAGCAGGGTCTCGGCCGCGCGGGACATGATCGACCCGTGCTTTCTCTTGCTCTACTGCGACAATTACTGGCCGATGCAGATGGAGCGGCTTTGGACGCGCTTCTGCGACGCCGGCAAGCCTGCGCTGATCACCTGCTACACCAACAAAGACGGCTATTCGCGCGGCGGCGTGCGGCTCGATCACAATCAAGACGTGCAGATCTTCGATCGACGGCGCGCGGCTCCCGGGCTGCGTGAAGTCGAGATCAGCTACGCCATCCTGACCGATCTGGCGCTCGAGTTGCTCCCCGAAGAGGACACGTTGCTGGAAGAGGCGGTCTACACGCCGCTCGCCGAGCAGCGCCGCCTTGGCGCCTACGCCAGCGACCATCGCTATTACAGCATCGGCTCGCTCGACCGATTGCCGGCCACGGAAGCCTTTTTTCGCCGGGAGCCCGCGATCCTTCTCGATCGTGACGGCGTTCTCAATCGCAAGCCGCCGCGCGCCCAATACGTGCGGAACTGGAGCGAGTGGGAATGGCTGCCGGGCGCGCGCGAAGCGCTGCGGCTGCTGCGCGAAGCGGGCTATCGCACCATGATCGCGTCCAACCAGCCGGGCGTCGGCCGCGCCGCCATGAGCGAGGCCGACCTTCAGAGCGTGCACGACCGCATGAAGGACGAGGCCGCCGAGGCCGGCGGCCGGATCGACGCGATCTACTATTGCCCGCACGATTGGGATGAGGGCTGCGACTGCAGAAAGCCGAGGCCGGGCCTGCTGCACCAGGCGCAACGCGACTTCCATCTCGATCTCACCCGCACGCCCTTCGTCGGCGACGACGACCGGGACGCCGCCGCGGCGGCGGCCGCAGAATGCCCCTTCTTCCGCGTCACGGAGACGCGCTCGCTGATCGACGTCGTACGACGCCTGCTCGAACCGAAAGGCTCGCTTGCCCATGCCTAACAACCGAAGACTGCTCATCACCGGCCACGAAGGCTACATCGGCTCCGTGATGGCGCCGTGGCTGCGAAGCCAGGATTACGACGTCGTCGGCCTCGACACCGGCTATTTCCAGGATTGCACGCTCGTTCCGGCCCCCTCGGGGATCCGGTCGATCCGCAAGGACCTGCGTGAAGTCAGCGCGAGGGATCTCGACGGCTTCGACGCGGTGATCCACCTCGCGGCGCTCAGCAACGATCCGATCGGCAATTTGAACGAGGGCTGGACGCGGGAGATCAACGGCGAGGGGACGATCCGCTTGGCGCAGTTGGCGAAAGAGGCCGGAGTCGAGCGATTCCTCTTCTCCTCCTCGTGCATCATGTACGGCATGTCGCAAGCCGCGGTGGTCGACGAAACCGCGCCGCTCGCGCCGCAGACCCAATACGCCCGTTCCAAGGTCGATGCCGAGAACGCGCTGCGCGCGCTGGCCGGCGATCGCTTTTCGCCGACCTACATCCGCAACGGAACGATCTACGGGCTGTCGCCGCGCATGCGGTTCGACACGGTGCTCAACAATCTGATGGGCGCAGCCTTCACCACCGGCCGCGTCACGATCCATAGCGACGGCACGCCGTGGCGGCCAGTGGTCCATGTCCAGGATGTGGCGCGCGCCTTCCAGGCGGTGCTCGAGGCGCCGCGCGAGGCGATCCACGACGAAGCCTTCAACACCGGCGCGGATCACCTCAATCACCAAATTCGCGAACTCGGGCGGATCGTCGCGGAGACGGTTCCCGGTTGCGAGCTCGAGATGGCGCCGCAGCCCGGCGCGGACCAGCGCACCTACAAGGCCGATTTCGCCAAGTTCAAGCGGACGTTCCCGGCGTTCGAGTTCCGCTGGACGGCGCGAAAGGGGGCGGATGAACTCTACGCGGCCTTCAAGGGCATCGCGCTGAGCCGTGCCGAATTCACCGACAAGCGCTTCACCCGACTGAGCTGGCTGCGTCATCTGCTCGACAGCCGCAGGGTGGACGACAATCTCAGATGGTCCGAGGCCGGCGTCGAGAGCCGTCGCGAGCATAGCCGGGCGTTCACAGGATAGGAGGGCGAGCCGTGAAAACCTTGGCTAAGGACGAGCTTTCGGTCGCCTCGACGATCGAGGACGATCGATCCGCACGCGGTCGCGGCCACGAGGCATCCGCCGGCGTCGTCGTGACGCGCACGCCGTTGCGAGTGAGCTTCGCGGGAGGCGGCACCGACTTGCCCGAATTCTATGACGCCGAGGACGGCGCCGTACTGAGCGCGGCGGTCGACAAATATGTCTATGTGACCGTGAAGCGGCATAGCGAAATCTTCAACGAGCCGATCCGGCTCAATTACTCGCGCACCGAGCAGGTCAACACGATCGACGAGATCGAGAACAACATCGCGCGCGAGTGCCTCAAATATCTGAAGATCGAGCCGCCGATCTTCATCAGCACCGTCGCGGACATGCCGGCCTCGACCGGCCTCGGGGGCTCGAGCGCCTTCGCCGTCGGCTTGCTCAACGCGCTGCACGCCTATCGCGGCGAGCGGGTCACCGCCGGTCAACTCGCCGAGGAGGCGTGCTACATCGAGATGGAGGTGCTGCGCGAGCCGATCGGCAAGCAGGACCAATACGCCGCTGCGTTCGGCGGGCTCAATCTGCTTCGCTTCGCGCGCGGCGGTCGCGTCATGGTCGAGCCGCAACGGCTCGTGAATGGCTCCGTCGCGCACCTCTTCAACAACATCATGATGTTCTGGACGGGTCATCAGCGCCCCGCGGCCTCCGTGCTGACCGAGCAGAAGAGCAACACGCCCAAGAACCTCGACGTGCTGCGGCGCATGCGCGACGACGCCTACGAGATGCGCTCGATCTGCTCGGGTCCGGAAATCGAGCTGGAGCGGATGGGCAAGGCGCTTCACACCAATTGGGAGCTGAAGCGTCGTCTCGCCTCCAAAATCACGACCTCCGACATCGACCGCTATTACGCGCGAGCGATCGAGGCCGGGGCGGAGGGCGGCAAGCTCTGCGGCGCGGGCGGCGGCGGCTTCCTCATGTTCATTGTCAAGCCGGAGAACCGCGACAAGGTGCGGCAGTCGCTGTCGGAACTGGCCTACGTGCGGCTCGGCTACGAGGTGCACGGATCGCGGGTGCTCTATCCCTCCTGAAGAGCAGGAAGTGCGGGGAACGACGATGATCTTCAACGAGACCGAAATCCCAGGCGCCTATATCGTCGAACTCGAGAAGCGCGAGGACGACCGAGGCTTCTTCGCGCGCGGCTGGTGCTCGCGCGAGTTCGCCGAGCGCGGCCTGCCGACGCGCATCGCGCAAATGAACATCTCATTCAACCGCCGCAAGCACACGCTGCGGGGCTTCCACTATCAGCGCGCGCCGCATCGCGAGGACAAGCTCCTGCGCTGCATTCGCGGCGCGGTTCACGACGTGCTGATCGATCTGCGGCCGGACTCGCCGACCTTCATGCGCCACATCGCGCTCGAACTCAGCGCCGCCAATTATCGAACGCTGCTGGTTCCCAAGGGCTGCGCTAACGCCTTCCTCACGCTCGCGGACGACACCGAAGTCACCTATCTCGTGTCCGAGTTCTACGCCCCCGGGGCCGAGGCCGGCGTGCGCTGGAACGATCCCGCCTTCGCCATTCGCTGGCCTGCGGAGCCGGCGGTTATCTCGGAAAAGGATGGCGCCTGGCCAGATTTTGCGCCCGAGCGCGCGAAAGTCGTCGAGACCGCCGATCAGGAGTGAAGGGCATGTTCATTGTCGATCGCGAACTCGAGCGGCTCGAACGGGCAGGGGTGCCGATCCGGGTCGGCATGGTCGGCGCCGGTTTCATGGCGCGCGGCATAGCCCGGCAAATGTTGAAATACACCAAGGGCATGACGCTGGTGGCGATCTCCAACCGCCATCGCGAGGGCGCCCGCAAGGTTTACGCCGAATCCGGCGTGACCGACGTCGTCCACGCGCAGTCGGCCGAGCAGTTGGACGAATGCATTTCGCGCGGCTGGCGCGCGATCGTTGACGATCCCATGCTTCTTTGCGACGCCAACGAGATCGACGTCATCCTGGAAGTGACCGGCGCGATCGAGTTCGCGGCCCGCTTGGTGATGCGGGCGATCGCCAGGCATAAGCACGTCGTCATGATGAACGCCGAACTCGACGGCACGCTCGGCCCCATCCTGAAGACCTACGCCGACAAGGCGGGCGTCGTCATCACGAATACGGAGGGCGACCAGCCCGGGGTCATCATGAACCTCTATCGCTGGGTCAAGGGGCTCGGCGTCAGGCCGGTGCTGTGCGGCAACATCAAGGGCCTGCACGATCCCTACCGCAACCCGACGACCCAGGAGGGCTTCGCCAGGAAATGGGGGATGAAGGCGCCCATGGTGACGTCCTTCGCGGATGGCACCAAGATTTCCTTCGAGAACGCGATCGTCGCCAACGCGACCGGCATGCGGGTGGCCAAGCGCGGCATGCACGGGCCGGTCGTCGAAACCGGCACGCCGATCCAGGAAGCCGTCAACTGGTATCCGCTGCACGAGCTCACCGAGGGGCCGGGGATCGTCGACTATTGCGTCGGCGCCATGCCCAACCCCGGAATCTTCGTGCTGGGAACGACAGACGACGCTTTCGAGAAGCACTACCTCTCGCTTTACAAGATGGGGCAGGGGCCGCTCTATTGCTTCTATTGGCCCTACCATCTCTGCCATTTCGAGGTGCCCTTTACGGTCGCGCGCGCCGCGATCTTCCGCGACCCCGCAATCACGCCGTTGGGCGCGCCCTGCGTCGACGTGATCGCGGCCGCCAAGCGAGACCTCGAAGCGGGAGAGGTTCTCGACGGACTTGGCCACTACATGACTTACGGCTTGTGCGAGAACGCCGACGTCGTTCACGCCGAACGACTGCTGCCGATCGGTCTGGCCGAAGGCTGCCGGCTGCGGCGCAACGTGCCGCGCGACCAATGCCTCACGTACGAGGACGTCGATATTCCCGCTGGGCGCTTGTGCGACGAACTGCGGCGCGAGCAGGACGCGCGCTTTTTCGGCGGCCGTTCGACCGTATCGAGAGAAACTGCGCCGCTCGTACACGGCGCCGTCTGAAGGATGAAGTGAACCCGGATTGGCGCGGCGAGGTGATCGATGGCGAAGGCGGCTCGAAACGGCAAAGTGGCTCTGATTACCGGCGTGACAGGGCAGGACGGCGCTTATTTGGCGGAACTCCTGCTGTCGAAGGGGTATACCGTCCATGCGATCAAACGGCGCTCGTCGTCGTTCAACACCGGACGCATCGAGCACATCTACCAGGACCCGCAGGTTCCGGCGCGGCGTTTCATCCTTCACTACGGCGACGTCACGGACTCGACCAATCTGATCCGGATCGTGCAGCAGGCTCAGCCCGACGAAATCTACAATCTCGCCGCACAGAGCCACGTTCAGGTGTCGTTCGAGACGCCGGAATACACCGCGAACGCCGATGGGCTTGGCGCTTTGCGCCTGCTCGAGGCCATCCGCATTCTCGGGCTTGAAAAGAAGACGCGCTTCTACCAGGCCTCGACCTCGGAGCTGTACGGCCTCGTGCAAGCCGTTCCGCAGTGCGAGACGACCCCGTTCTATCCTCGCTCGCCCTATGCCGTCGCGAAGATGTACGCCTATTGGATCGTCGTCAATTATCGCGAGGCCTACGGGATGCACGCCTCGAACGGCATCCTGTTCAATCACGAAAGTCCGTTCCGCGGCGAAACCTTCGTCACGCGGAAGATCACCCGCGCCGCGGCGGCCATCAAGCTTGGCCGCCAGGACAAGCTCTTCCTCGGCAATCTCGACGCCCAGCGCGATTGGGGCCATGCCCGCGAATATGTTCGCGGCATGTGGCTGATGCTGCAGCAGCCGGAGCCGGACGACTACGTCCTGGCGACCGGGGTCAGCACCTCCGTCCGCCAATTCGTGGAATGGGCGTTCGCCGACGCCGGCTTCACGCTCGAATGGACGGGCAGGGGAGTCGAGGAAAAAGGCCTGGACATGAAGACGGGGCGTCCGCTGGTCGAAATCGACCCCCGTTATTTCCGCCCGACCGAGGTTGACCTCTTGATCGGCGATCCTGGTAAGGCGTATGCGAAGCTAGGCTGGAAACACGAAACCAGCATTCGCGAGCTCGCGCGTGAAATGGTGGAGGCGGATCTCGATGTCATGCGGTCGGCGGTGATCATGAGAGATGCGTGAATGGCCGCCTTTTCGATCGAAGGCAAACGCGTGTGGGTCGCGGGCCACCGCGGCATGGTCGGCTCGGCGATCGTGCGCCGGCTGGCGTCTGAGCGTTGCGAGATTCTGACCGTCGAGCGGTCGCGCGTCGATCTGAAAGATCAAGCCGCGGTGGCGGCGTGGATGGAGCGCGCGAAGCCACAGGCGGTGTTTCTGGCGGCGGCCAAAGTCGGCGGCATCCTGGCCAACGATTCCTATCCGGCCGACTTCCTCTACGATAACCTGATGATCGAGGCCAACGTCATCGGGGCGTCGCATCGGATCGGCGTCGAGAAGCTGCTGTTTCTCGGCTCGTCGTGCATCTACCCGAAATTTGCGGCGCAGCCGATCGTCGAAGAGTCGCTGCTGACCGGATCGCTCGAGCCGACCAACGAATGGTACGCCATCGCCAAGATCGCCGGCGTTAAGCTCGCCCAGGCCTATCGCAAGCAGCACGGCCGCGACTTCATCTCCGCCATGCCGACCAATCTCTATGGGCCCGGCGACAATTTCGAGCTTCAGTCGAGCCACGTTCTGCCCGCGCTCATCCGCAAGGCGCACGTGGCGAAACGGAATGGCGACAAGAGCCTCGTCGTCTGGGGAACGGGGACCGTCCGCCGCGAGTTCCTGCATGTCGACGATTGCGCCGACGCCTGCGTGCGGCTGATGAACGTCTATTCCGACCCGAGTCCGGTGAACGTCGGCTGGGGAGAAGATATGACGATCCGCGAGCTGACCGAACTGGTCTGCGAGGTTGTCGGATTCGAAGGCGAGATCGTACACGACCTCATCAAGCCGGACGGCACGCCGCGCAAGTTGATGAGCGCCGACAAGATGCGCGCCCTCGGCTGGCGGCCCTCGATTGCACTGCGGCAGGGGCTGAGCGATACTTACGCATGGTTCCTGGCGAACGAGGGCGCCGGAGCGCTTTGAAGCAAGCCTTCCTATGCGGCCCCGCGAGAAAACACGGAGGCGCGATGTCGGACAGGATTCATGAACTGCTGAGCCGAAACCTACAGGAGGTTTTCGGCGAAGGGGACGTCGGCCGCCGTCGTGCGGCGATCGAGGACCTCTACACCGACGACTGTGTCCTCTACGCGCCTCCCGGCATTTTCGTCGGGCGCGATGCGTTGGACAAATTCGCGGGAGATCTGCGCGCAGGTCACCCTCATTTCGTGTACACGCCTCACGGCGAGCCGCAGGCGCTGCACAACGCCGGCCGTCTTGCGTGGGGATCGGGCCCGCGTGGAGAGAAAGCCTGATTACACTGGGCTGGACGTCATCATCGTTCGCGGCGACAAGATCGCCGCGCTCTATGTTTTCCTCGATTCAACGCCGTCACGATAGAACACCGAGCGCTCTCGGCGGGTTTCGATGTACGGCCGCGGCCTCACGCCGCTGCCCCGACCTCCTCCAGCAGCGGAACGGTGGCGCGCACGAAGTCGAGGAACGTCCGCGTCAAGGCGCCGAGCGGATGCTCGGTTCCCTGAGGGAAGACGACCGCGATCTCCCAGCAAATTTCCGGCTCCGCGAGTACCGCAATGGCGAGATGCTCGCCGGCCGATGTCGCCAGCCGCTCGCCGATCGCCGCCTTGGGGACGAGGGCGACGCCGAGACCATGCGCAACCAAATCCAATTGTGTCGCCGGGTCGTTGACCTCGAAGCCGATCCGGCGCGTGAGCCGGCTTTCCGCAAAACTCTGGTCGATCAGCTTGCGGACGCCCCAATCGGGCTGCAATTCGACGAAGCTCTCCCCTATCAGATCGCGGAGTCTCACATCACGCCGGCCGGCGAGAGCGTGGCCGGAGGCGCAGACCGCCACCAGGGGGTCGCACGCCAACATCCACGCTCCGGCGCCGGGCGGCGGGGCGCCGACGAATTCGGTGAACGCCAAATCGAGTTCGCCCGACCGAACCCGCTCGATCAGCGGCAGCGTGCCGCCGGAAATCAAGCGAATCTCGATGTCCGGCCACGCGGCGCGGAATTTCCCGACCAATGCGGAAATATCGATCAGCGGCGCCATTCCCTGGATCAGCCCTATCGACAGCGTGCCTCTCCGCAGACCCTGCATTTGCGCGACAATTCGTCGCGCTTCAGCCGCTGCATCGAGAACGCGCTGGGCTTCGACCAGGAACGCGCGGCCGATCGCCGTCAGGTCGACACGGCGCGTCGTGCGGGTGAAAAGCGTCGCGCCAAGATCCTCCTCGAGGGCGCGGATCGCCGCAGAAAGCCCGGATTGGACCATGTTCAGGCGGCGGGCGGCTCGCGTGAAACTCTGTTCCGCTGCGACAGTTGCGAAGTACTCCAGTTGCCTGAGATCCATGGCGGCCCGTACAATTAAGCACTTTTGGTGCTAGCTCTAAGCAGAATATAGCATTTGAACTTCACGATCCGCCCGCCTATGTGCAGTGCAGCAACGAACGCACATCAAGGGATCGTGATGAACAGCACGAATACTTTCCCGACCCGTCAGCTCGGCACGACGGACATCCGCATTACGCGCGTCGGTTTCGGCTCCTGGGCGGTCGGCGGCGACTGGGCGGTCGGCTGGGGCAGCCAGGACGACAACGACTCGATCGCGGCGATCCGTCATGCCGTGGCGCGCGGCGTCAACTGGATCGACACGGCGGCCATCTACGGCCTCGGGCATTCGGAGGAGGTCGTCGCCGCCGCGCTCGCGCCCATTCCCCTCAGCGAACGTCCTTATGTCTTCACGAAATGCGGATTGGTTCCGTCCGCCGATCGCAAGGCTCTGCCCAAGCAGATCGGCGCCCCGGCGAGCATTCGCCGGGAGGTCGAGGACTCGCTGCGCCGTCTCAAGGTCGAGCGCATCGACCTCTACCAGATGCACTGGCCGGCCGAAGACGGCACGCCCATCGAGGCCTACTGGCAGACGCTGCTGGACCTCAAGAAAGAGGGCAAGGTGGGCGCCGTCGGGCTTTCCAATCACAACGTGGCGCAGCTCAACGCCGCTGAGAAGCTGGGGCATGTCGACACTTTGCAGCCGCCGTTCTCGGCGATCAAGCGCAAGGTCGGCGCTGCGGAGTTGCCGTGGTGCCATTCGCATCAAACCGGCGTGATCGTCTACAGCCCGATGCAGGCCGGCCTGCTGACCGGCTCGTTCAGCGTCGAGCGGGCGGCGGCTTTGCCGGCCGACGATTGGCGCTCGCGCAACGGTGAATTCAAGGGCGAGCCGCTGCGACGCAATCTCCAGGTCGCCCAGGCGATGGGCGGCGTCGCCGAGCGGCGCGGAGTCACTGTCGCTTCGGTCGCCGTCGCGTGGACGCTGGCTTGGCCGGGCGTCACCGGAGCGATCGTCGGCGCCCGCAGCGCGCGCCAGGTCGACGGTTGGCTCGACGCGGCGGCGCTGACGTTGAGCGCGGAAGATGTAGCGGCCATCGCTGACGCGATCGATCGCAGCGGCGCAGGAGAAGGACCCGCCCGTCCGGCGGCGGTGGCGGCATGACGGAACGCGCCATGCTCGATCGCCGCGGCTTCTTCGCGCTCGGCTTGGCGAGCGCCGGCGCCGTCGCGACGTCGGCGACGGCTGCGCCGTTCGAGGTCGCGCCGCAGAGCTTCGTGCTTCCACCGAACGGCTGGGCGCCGAACAATTCGCGTCTTCCGGTGCTGATCTACAAGGGCGCCGTGAAGGTCGTCGGCGACGACCCGGCTGCGCTCTTAGAGGCTGTCTTCCAGCGCAACGGATGGCCGCCACAATGGCGCAATGGGGTCTACGACTTCCATCACTACCATTCGACCGCGCATGAGGCCCTCGGATTCGCCGCCGGCCGCGCGCGCCTGATGCTCGGCGGTCCGAATGGCCGCGATGTCGTCGTCGAGGCGGGCGACGTCGTCGTCCTCCCCACTGGCGTCGCCCACTGCCGGATCGAAGCCAGCGAGGACTTCCTCGTGGTCGGCGCCTATCCGCCCGACCAGCACTGGGACATCTGCCGCGAAGCGGCGACGCCGACCGCAGTCGACCGAATGGCGCATCTCCCGTTCCCGGCCTCCGATCCGGTCGCAGGAGCCGGGGGTTCGCTGCCGAAGTTGTGGCCCCCTGCTTAACCGGACGCGCCAAGCCAGGAGACTTGAATTGGAAACCTATTCATCGGTTCGCGTCGTCGGCTCCTCGGAGTTCCTCGAGGGGACGGCGCAGACGCCGGGCTCGAAGCGGTGGGCGGCGATCGCCCCCGGGATCGGAGCCGCTTCGGAGATGTGGGGCGGGCTGTTCGAAGTGGCGCCGGGCGCGCGCACCGGGGTTCACCATCACGGCAAGCAGCAGACGATCGCCTACGTCCTCGAGGGCGAATGCGAGGTCCGCTGGGGCGCGCAGGGGGAATTTTCCGCGCGCGCAAAGGCCGGCGACTTCCTCCACGTGCCGGCCTGGACGCCGCACATGGAGATCAACCTCTCCGCTTCGAAGCCGTTTCGTTGGGTCGTGGTGCGTAGCACGTCGATTCCCATCGTCGTGAACCTGCCGGACGACACGTGGCCGCTGGCCACGGCGGAAGCCTCCGCTTGAACCGAAGGAGATTGAAACAATGATGGACGAGAGCGACAAAGCGCGTCTCGCGGTGACGCGGCGCCAAGTGCTCGAGACTGGCGCCGTCGCCAGCGCGGCTCTGCTAGCGGGGATGCCGCAAGCGGCGCACGCGCTCGGCGCCGCGGATGCGGCGGCGCAAGCGCCGGTCGAATTGGTCGACGTCACCCTGACGATCAACGGCCAGCCTCATCAGATGCGCCTTGATCCGCGTACGACGCTGCTCGACGCGCTGCGCGAGCACCTCGCGCTGACGGGATCCAAGAAGGGCTGCGACCACGGTCAGTGCGGCGCCTGCACCGTGCTGCTGGATGGACATCGCATCAACTCGTGCCTGACGCTCGCGGTGATGCACGACGGTCAGTCCGTCACGACAGTCGAAGGCCTCGCCGACGGCGGCAAGCTGCATCCGCTTCAGGCGGCGTTCGTCGAACATGACGGCTTCCAGTGCGGCTATTGCACGTCTGGGCAGATTGTCTCCGCGGTCGGCATGATCGCGGAGACCCGCGCCGGCGTGCCGAGCCACGTCACCGGCGATCTTTCGGCGCCCGTCAAGCTCGACGAGCCGGAAATCCGAGAGCGCATGAGCGGCAATATCTGCCGCTGCGGCGCTTACCCGAACATCGTTGCGGCGATCCACCAGGTCGCGGAGGTCCCGGCGTGAAAAGCTTCACTTACGAACGCGCGACATCGCCAGCGCATGCCGCTGCGGCTTCATCCAAGCCGGGCGCCAAGATCATTGCGGGCGGCACCAATCTGCTCGATCTGATGAAACTCGAAGTCGAGACGCCGGTCCATCTCGTCGACGTCAATCGCCTGGACCTCGCCCGGATCGAAGACACGCCCGACGGCGGCCTGCGAATTGGCGCGACGGTCCGCAACACCGATCTCGCCGCCGACTCTCGCGTCCGCCAACGCTACGGCGTGCTGACGCGCGCTCTGGTCGCCGGCGCGAGCGCGCAGTTGCGCAACAAGGCGACGACCGCGGGCAATCTGTTGCAGCGCACGCGCTGCTCGTACTTCTACGACATCACGATGCCGTGCAACAAACGCGCCCCCGGTTCGGGTTGCGCGGCCCTGAACGGCTCCAATCGCAACCACGCGATCCTCGGCGCCAGCGATGCGTGCATCGCGACGCATCCCTCCGACATGGCGGTGGCGATGCGGGCGCTCGACGCCAAGGTCGAGGCGGTGGACGCCGAGGGGAAAACCAGGGCGATTCCGATCGCCGACTTCCATCGCCTGCCGGGCACGACGCCGAACCTCGAGACGACGCTGCGCACCGGCGAGATGATCACTGCGGTGACGTTGCCGCCGCCGCCGCCCGGCCGGCAGACCTACCGGAAGGTTCGCGACCGCGCTTCCTACGCCTTCGCGCTCGTGTCGGTCGCTGCGGTTGTCGACGTGGCGAATGGGCGCATCCGATCGGCGCGGATCGCCCTTGGCGGCATTGCGCCGAAGCCGTGGCGGGTCGAGCGAGCCGAGCAGGCGATGCTCAACGCGCCGGTCGGCGCAGGCGCCTTCGATGCGGCCGCAAACGCCATTCTCGAAGGGGCGCGCGGCCACGGCGAAAACGACTTCAAGATCCCATTGGCTCACCGCACGCTCTACGCCGTGCTGAAAGAAATCACTAGCGCCTGAGGAGGCCGCTTGATGGAAATGAACACCGCCATCGGAACGACCCCGCTCGACACCGTCGAGCATGGAGTCGTCGGAAAGCCGCTCGACCGCGTCGACGGCAAGCTCAAGGTGACGGGCGGCGCTCACTACGCCGCCGAATTCGCGCAGGGTCCGAACACCACCTATGGTTTCGTCGTCCCGGCGACGATCGGCAAAGGCCGCATCCGGTCGCTCGATTCGAGCACGGCCGAGCGCATGCCCGGCGTGCTTCTGGTGCTGACGCATGAGAACGCTCCCGAGCAGGGCACGGGCAATCATCGTGAAGCCCGGCCGGTGCTGGTGAGTGCGGAAGTCTCGCATTTCGGCCAGCCGGTCGCGCTCGTCGTCGCCGAGAGCTTCGAGCAGGCGCGCGCCGCCGCTTATGCGCTGCGGATCGACTATGACCGCGAGAAGGGGACCTACGCCCTCTCGGACGGCATCGATAACGTCCGCACGCCCAAGGGCGGCGGCGCCCCCCCGGACAGCGCGGTCGGCAACTTCGAACAGGCGTTCGCCGCTGCGCCGGTCAAGCTCGACGTGAACTATTCCACGCCATTGCAGAGCCACGCGATGATGGAATTGCATTCGACCATGGCTTCGTGGGATGGCGATCAACTGACGCTGCATACGGCGAACCAGATGCTGAACCGCGGCCAGGCCATGGTCGCCCGGACGCTCAAAATGCCGATCGAGAAAGTGCGGCTGGTCAGCCCGTTCATCGGCGGCGGCTTCGGCGCCAAGTTGTGGGTCCAGCCCGAAGGCATGCTCGCGGCGATCGCGGCGCGCAAGCTCAACCGGCCGGTCAAGGTCGTCTTGACCCGGCAGCAGATCTTCCATGTGACGACCCATCGGTCGGACACCTTCCAGCACATCCGTCTCGGCGCCGATCGGAACGGCAAGCTGCTGGCGATCGGGCACGATGTGATCTCGGGCAATCTGCCGACCGAGGACGGCTACGAAGCCTCCGCGATGCAGACCCGGACCCTCTATGCCGGCGACAATCGGTTGACACGTCATCGTCTGGCCTCGCTCGACATCCCGATCGCTTCGTCGATGCGCGCTCCCGGCGAGGCGTCCGGCCTGCTTGCGCTCGAATGCGCTATGGACGAGTTGGCGGAGAAGCTGAACATCGATCCGATCGAGCTGCGCATCCGTAACGAGCCGACCGAAGATCCCGAGAAGCACATTCCGTTTTCGACCCGGCACTTGATCGCCTGCCTCAAAGAGGGCGCGGAGCGGTTCGGCTGGAGCAAGCGGCAGGCCAAACCGGGCCAGGTCCGTGACGGGCGCTGGCTGGTCGGCATAGGGGTCGCCTCCGCGACGCGCGGCAATCCTTTGCAGCCGTCGAAAGCCAATGTTCGTCTCGCCCCGGACGGAACGGTCACCGTCAAGACGTCGATGACCGACATCGGCACCGGCAGCTACACGATCTTCACCCAGATCACCGCGGATATGCTCGGCGTACCCATGGAGAAAATCCGGATGGAGCTGGGCGACACCAACTATCCCGATTCTTGCGGTTCGGGCGGTTCGTTCGGCGCCGCCAGCGCAGGCTCGGGGGTCTACGAAGCTTGCATGGCGCTGCGCGCCAAGTTGGCGCAAGCCGCCGGCGTGGATCCCGCGACGGCTCAATTCGTCAACGAGGCCGTCGAGGCCGGCGGCCAGTCGCATCCCCTCGCGCAATTGGCCGGCGCCAACGGCATCGAGGCCGACGGTGGGATCGAGCCGGGCGCGACGATGAAGGAATTCTCGCAGCAGGGCTATGGCGCGCACTTCGCTGAGGTCGGCGTCGATGTCGACACGGGGGAAGTCCGCGTGCGTCGCATGTTGGGCGTGTTCGCGTCAGGCCGCATTCTCAATGCGAAGACCGCGCGGTCGCAAGCGATCGGCGGCTTGGTGTTCGGCATCGGCGCGGCCTTGGAGGAGGGGTTGGCTCTCGACAAGCGCTTCGGCGCTTATATGAACGCCGACCTCGCCGGCTATCATGTGCCCGTGCACGCCGATATTCCCGACATTGACGCGATCTTCGTGGCGGAGCTCGATCCCGAGGCCAATCCGCTGAAGGCCAAGGGCATCGGCGAACTCGGCATCTGCGGCGCCGGAGCCGCGGTCGCGAACGCGATCTACAACGCCTGCGGCGCACGCGTGCGCGACTACCCGGTCACGCTCGACAAGCTGCTGCCGGCGTTGCCGCAACAGGTCTGACGACATCCGCGGCCCACAGGGTTGCAGACGATAGAGATATGAGCCGTCGTTCAGCCCGAGCTGACGACGGCTCTGTCGTTTTGAGGCGACTGTCCAGCAGGATTGACGTCGCGGTCGAAACCGAGGAGGTTGACGGACATCAAAGACCATTGCGCACCCGCTCAAATGCCTTGGCCAGCCGTGGCGCGCAGAATGCGAAGAGCGGAGCGATGGCGCCGGCTGCCGTTGTGATCGAGACTTAAGGTTCCATCAGGCTTTCACCACGCCGACGGTTTGTTCGCGGACAGCTTCGAGGCCCTCGGATTTCACGCAGGCCGATGGTCAAAAATGTCGGGCGTGCTCGCCGATCGTGCCGGCGACTTGCAAGTTGGGGCGTCTCGCAATTTTCGGATCTCTTCCATTCCATCGGCTCGAGCGCGTGAATCGCCAAAGCTGTTGCAAGGGAGAAGGACGATGCAGTCGAAATCGCCGATAGCACAGATTGGGATTTTGATTCTCGCGACGAGCATTGTCCAGCTCGCCAACGGCTTCTTCGGCACCTTCATCTCCTTGCGCGTCGCGATCGAGGACTTTGGGCCGAGGATATCCGGTCTCGTACTCAGCAGCTATTTCGCCGGCTTCACCCTGGGCGCGCTGCGTTGCGAACGCATCATCGAACGTGTCGGGCACATCCGCGCCTATGCCGCCTTCGCAGGAATGGTCGTCGCGGCGACGGCGGCCATGCCGCTGCTGGTGGGGCCGCTGCCTTGGTTGATCTTGCGTGCGGTCATCGGTTTTGGTTGCTCTGGTCTTTTCATCGCCACGGAGAGTTGGCTCAACGCCAAGGCCGAGCCAACCGAGCGCGGCCGGATCTTCTCAGCCTACATGTTCGGCACGTTCCTAGCCCTCGCGTTGGGACAGTTGCTGATCGGCCACGCCGAGGTTGAAACGGCAAGACCCTTCAATGCAATCGCTGTCCTGTTCGCTGTCGCTCTAGTCATCATGAGCACGACGCGGGCCGAACCGCCCCGCCGGACGGCGTCAACCTCGCTGCCGTTCGGCCATTTGTCCCGCGCGGCGCCCGTCGCCGTCGCTGGCTGCATGCTGAGCGGGCTGGTCAGCGCGAGTTTCTACTCGCTCGTTCCCGCGTGGATGCAGGATGAAGGCATCGCGCGCGAGACGATCGCGACCTTCATGTTGTTCGCTGTGCTTGGCGGGCTTGCGTTCCAAATTCCGATCGGCCGACTGTCGGATCGATTCGACCGGCGCATCGTATTGTCGATGCTGAGCTTCGGCTTTGCCGCCACTGCGATCGCGGTGGTGATTTTGCCGCACACTCGTCCAGTAATCTTGCCCGCTGCTGCATTGCTCGGCGGCTTCATGTCGACCCTCTACCCGGTCTGTATCGCCAACGCACACGACCAAATGCCGGCCGATCAGGTTGTTGCGGTGAGCGGCCGGCTCATCCTGGTCAGCGGGCTGGGCTCGGTCCTTGGCCCGCTGATCGGTACAAGTGTGATGGCGCGCTTCAGCATCGACGGCGTATTTTATTTTATGGCTGCCGTCAGCTTGTTGTTGGCCCTCTTAGCCGCAGTCCGTCGCTTGGTGACGTCGCCGCCCACACACCAGGAGCGAACGTTCGAGATCCTAGCGCCGCAGGCGACGCCGCTCGCTCACGATTTGCTTGACCCTCCAGCGAGCATCTCCGCTTCACAAAGCCCCGCGTAGAGGGGGCGCAGGGGATTCGCGTCATGCTTCCAGCCTTATGCTTCGAGAGGACTATTCGGCGGGGGAGCTTTGCGAGCGGAGCAAAGCTATCGAGCGGCGCCGACGATACAAGCGGATGCATGGATCGCTTCGTCGCTGCGCTGCTCGCGATGACGCGGTTCTGGCGTCGTCTTCCAAAAAAAGCTCCCGGCGTCAGCCGGGAGCCCCTATGATCGTCGCCGTCCCGGCCGCTTATGCGGCGTCGTTGACGATGCCGGCCGAGCGCATGATCCGACGCCCCATTTCGGCGGCGCGATCGACGAGCGGCGAGGGGGTCGCCAGCGAGCGATGCGCGTATTTGCGCGCCTCGCCGCGCACGATCACCGTATGCACGTTGGCGACGCTGCCGTGATACACCACCGCCTGAACCGGATTGACGAGCGGCGAAGAGCGCTCGTGCGACCAGGACATGATTGTGACGTCCGCGTCCTTGCCGGGCGTCAGCGATCCGATGCGGTGATCTAACCTCAGAGCCTTGGCGCCTTCGATCGTCGCGAAGGTCAGCGCGTCGCGCGAGCTGAGCGGCAGGCGTTCGAGCATTCCGCCGCCCTCATGCGCCGCCGCGTTCGCCAGCATCCGCTGCGCCTGAACGGCGAAGCGCATCTGCGAGAACATGTCGGCGCTGACGCTGCAGACGACGTCGGTGCCGAGCGCTACGTGGCCGCCGGCGGCGTGGACCTTGCCGGTGACGGGCAGGCCGTGGCCCATCTGCATCTCGACCTCGGGGGTGACGGAGATGCTCGAGCCGCAATCGACGGCGATGGCGATCTCGTCCTGCTTCAGGCGATTGCAGTGCGTCAGGTTGATGTCGGGGCCGAGCAGTCCCGCCTGCGCCAACGCGCGTCCGTGTGCGACATATTCGCCGTACATTCCGACGGCGAGGTGCATGCTGGAGATGATGCCGAGCGAACGGGCGAGCTCGATATCGACGCGGTTGACGTCCTCCACGGCGAAGTCGGGGCCGCGCAGCGACATCCCCAACGTGACAAGCGCATCGTCAGCGGCGAGGCGGCCGCGACGGAGACGCACGATATCCTGCGGATGCGGCTCGCGGCTCTGATAGTACCAGCGCGCGACGTCGTCGCCGGGCGTGCCGTGCCCGAACACGGCGCGGACGCCGGACTCCTGAAGCGCGTCGACCGCGCGATCGGCGTGGTCCGGCGTATTCAGGATGTGCGCCCAGTCGTAGAGCGTCGTGACGCCCGCATCGAGCTGCTCGAGCGCGCCGAGCAGCGTCGCGACATAGACGTCGTCGGGCTGGTAGTACTTGCCCGTCGCGCCGAGGATGAAGTTGAGATATTCGCCGAACGCCCAGTCGCCGGCGCAGCCCTTGATGATCGTCTGCCACAGGTGGATGTGGCTGTTGACGAAGCCGGGAATGACGACCTTGTCGGCGCCCTCGATCTCGGCGGCGCCGTCGGCGGCGAGGTTCGGGCCGACTGCGGCGATCTTTCCGTCTTTGATCAGCAAGTCGCCGACGAGGTCGCCGATCGCGCTATCCATGGTGACGATATGCGCCCCGCGAACAAGAATCGGCCGGTTCTTATCCAGCAGGCCGGCCGATTTGGCTTGGTCGGTAGTTCCATTCATTTCAGGCTCCTCCCTTAGGTGAGATCATCGGGCTGCAGCCCGACGTCGCGACTGATTCTGCGACCAGACTCGCCGAGTTCTTCGATGAGCGGTTTGAGATCCTCCGAGATTAGCCGCCCGCGCCGCTTGCGCCATTTGCCCGCGATCATCACGGAATCGATGTTCGATGGATTGGATTGCATGACCACGGCCGAGATCGCGTCGTGGATGGGCTGCATGTTCAGCGCGTCCGCGCGCAGCATCACGAGGTCGGCCTGCTTTCCGAGCGCGATGGCGCCGATGCGGTCCTCCTGACCGAGCATGCGCGCGCCCTCGACCGTGACCCAGGCGAGCGCGTCGCGGGTGCGCAAGCGGCTCTTGCCGCCGAATTCGCCGCGCCGCTTCGCCTCGAGATTGTCCAGCGCGCGCTGATGACTGAGCGCGATGCGCGCCGAGGCCAGCATGTCGCTGGAATGGCCGGTTTCGATATCCGAGCCGAGCGAGGGCGCGACGCCGAGATCGCGCAGGCGGCCGATGATCGGGTGCCCGTGGCCGCAGATCATCTCGGATTCCGGCGCGGCCGTGAAGCGCACGTCGCGGGCGACGAAGCGTTGCAACTGCTCGTCGCTGAGATCGTTGCCGTGCACGATGTTGACGAACCGGTTGAGCAGGCCTTCGGCCTCGAGGCGCATCCAGCCGTCGGGGCTGCGTGGCGTCCCGCCGCCCTGGTGCATCGACGCGATGAGGCCGAACTCCTGGGCGAGGCGGAAATCCTTGAGCGTGACGTCGAGGGTCGAGTAATGCGGTCCGAGGATGGCGAGGCCCAGCGAGAGCAACTCCGCGTCGGCCAATTCTTCGCGCAGGCGGATGACCTCTTCGCGTGGATGAGGCACTTCCCAGAAGGGCGGCTGCCCCGGCTTGGGGTCGGGCTTGGGCGAGCCATGCATGAACATCGCCCGGATGCCGGCGCTGCGCAAAGCGGCGACCGCCGCGTTGGTGTGGTCCGGAGTCGGATTGTTGTGGCACCAATCGACGAGGGTGGTGGTCCCGTTGTCGATTTGGTTCAGCGCGCCGACCAGCGTCGCGACATGGATGTCTCTCGGCCGGAAGTGGGTCGCGAGCCCCGCATGGATCCACCGCATATACTCTGGAAGCGTCCAGTTCGACGCCAGCGATCGCAGCGCGGTCTGCCACGTGTGCATATGCGCGTTGATGAGGCCGGGGATGACGATGAAATTGCGCCCGTCGACGACCTCCGCGCCCTCCGCGGCCGTCAGCGAGCCGCCGACGCCTTCGATGATTTGATTGCGGATGAGGAGGTCGCCTTGGATGACGTCTTCCGCGCCGCCTCGCATCGTCAGGACGACGGCGTCCTTGATTAGAATTACGCTCATGGAGCCGCTTCCTTTCCCGATCGCGTCGAGGCGTCGTTGGCCCCGGATTGGCTGCCGGGCGCCGTCTTCAGCGCCGGCGGCTCCAACGGCATCGCCAGCAGAATCGCGGCCGGCCGGTTGGATTTGTTGGAGAGGCGGCGTGGTTCGCCCGGCGCGATCCGGCACGAATCCCAGGCGCGGAGCGTCGCCTCCTCGGCGCCGTTCGAGACGACGACCTCGCCGTCGAGGACCACGTACATCTTTTCGATGCCGGAGGCCTCGAGCGTCGTACCGCCGCCGGGCAGCAGATAGGAGAGCCCGAGCCAGAGCTGGTCCGAGGGACCGGACTCACGGCCTTGCAGGCGCAACATCCGCATCATGTCGTGACCGGGCGATTGGTAGGCGGGCGCCCGGTCCAGTCGGGTGATGTGCATGGCGGCTCGCCTTACGCCGTCGGATCGATCACGACGCGTTCAGGCGCTCCGGCGAGCACTGCCTTGTAGGCCTCCGCCGCCCGGGCGAGTGGGTAGACGTAGGCGGGAAGCACCGGGAACGGCCGCAGCTTGCGCGTTTCGAAGCTCGGGCGCAGCGCCTCCAGCACGGCGGCTCCGTCCGCGCTGTCCAACGCGAGCGTATCGACGCCGATGTAGCGGTGCTGGCCGCGGTAGAAGGCGAAGATGTCGAACGGGACCGAACGCTCGATCGTGGAGATGAAGATCTGCCGTCCGCGCATCGCCATCGCGCGGTTGGCCGCCTCGAAATAGGGGCTGCCGACGGTGTTGAAGACGATGTCGGCGCCGTGGCCGTTGGTCGCCTTGCGGACGCGCTCGGCGATGTCGCCCTCGGAGGCGCCCAGCATTGTGACCTCGCCGTTGGCGTGGCCGCGATAGGCGTCGGCCGTGCGCTCGACGCCGAAAACCCGCGCGCCGGCGGCGGTGGCGAGTTGGATCGTGGCTTGGCCAACCTTGCCGTTCGCGCCGAGCACCAGGACAACGTCATCCTTCTTGACGGAGCCGGCCTCGCGCAATCCGGTGAAGGCGGTGACGAAGGGCACGCCGATCGCGCCGGCCTCGGCGAGCGAGATCGAGGTCGGCTTCTCCCGCAGGTTCGCCACCGGGATCACGAGATGCTTGGCGTGCGAGCCGTCGCGGCGAACGCCGAGGTCGCCGCCGGAGCCCCATACCTCTTTGCCGATGAGATCCTTCGGGCCTTCGACGACGACGCCGGCGTAGTCGCGGCCCGGCGTGCGCGGCCAGACGGCGTGAGGCATGGCGCCGAGCACCGCCTTGACGTCGCTCGGATTGACGCCCGCGCTGCGGATCGCGACGACAGCGGAGCCTTCCGGCGCCTTCGGCGCATCGGATTCGACGAGGCGCACGGTGGCGGCGAGCGCATCGGCGTTTTCGGCTTTCGCCTCGACGCGGATGGCGGCGCTGTGGGTGGAATTGGCCATTAGAGAGTCTCCTGGTGACGGGAAAGAAATTAAGCGGCGCGCGTGGGCAGGCCGAGGATGTCGCGCGTCTCGGCGGCGGTGGCGATCTGCGCGCCGAGCGCCTCGACGATGCCGCGAACCTTGACGACCAGCGCGGCGTTGCTCGGGGCGAGCACGCCCCTCGAGATATAGACGGCGTCCTCGATGCCGACGCGCACATTGCCGCCGGCGAGGTAGCTTTGCGCCGCTGTGGTGAAGGCGTGGCGGCCGATGCCGATCGCGGTGAAGGCGGCGCCTACGGGCAGCAGGTTGCGTGCGTAAATCACCGTCTCCGGGGAGGGCTGGAAGCCGTAGCGCACGCCGAGAACGAAGGAGCAGAGCGGCGCCGGCTCCAGCGAACCGTCGGCGATCAGATCGTGCAGCAGCGCGATGTCGCCGGAGTCGAACAATTCGATCTCCGGCTTCACGCCCGCTTCGCGGATGACGCGGGCCATGCGCCGCACATTCTCCGGCGTGTTGATGACGACCTGTCCGCCCGAGTTCATCGTATTGAGGTCGAGCGTGCAGATGTCCGGTCGCAGCGCCGCGATATGCTCGACGCGCGCCTCAGGGCGCATGAGGGTGGTGCCGGGACCTGCAACTGCCGGATCGTCCTTCGAGGGAACAAAGCGTCCGCCGGGGCCGGTCGTAAGGTTGAGGATCAGATCCTTATTGCCGTCGCGGATGCGTTCGACGACCTCGCGGTAGAGATCGAGCTCCATCGAAGGGCGACCGGTCGCAGGATCACGCACGTGGATGTGCGCGATGGCGGCGCCGGCCTCGGCCGCCTCGAGGCACGAGTCGGCGATCTGCGCGGGCGTGATCGGCAAATGCGGCGTCTGGTCCGGCGTCGTCAGATTGCCGGTGACGGCGGCGGTGATGAAGATGCGGGGCAGGGGTTCGCGCATCGGAGCCTCAGAGCGAACGGCCGCCGTCGACGACGACGGTCGAGCCGGTAGAGAAGCGCAGCGTCGTCGCGCAGGCGAGCACGGCCTCCGCGATGTCCTCAGCGGAGCCGATGCGGCGCAGCGGCGTCGATGCGGCCGTCTTCGTGTTGAAGTCGGAGCCGCGTCCGGGGACGAAGGCGGTGTCGACCACGCCCGGCGCCACGCTCATGACCCGGACTTCCGGCGCCAGCGCGCGCCCGAGCGACTTCGTCATCACTTCGATGCCCGCCTTCGCCGCGCAATAGGCTATCGATGAGCCGACGCCGGTGTTGGCGGCGATCGAAGAGATGGACACGACCAAGCCGTCGCCAGAGGCCTTCAGCATCGGCGCGAAGGTGCGGATGGTCGCGAACTGGCCGCGCCAATTGACCGCGAACATGCGGTCGATCAACTCGTCGTTGAGCGCGTCGAGATCCGCGTGCGGCACTGGCTTGGTGAAGCCCGCGGCGTTGACGAGGACATGGAGCGCCTGACCGTAACGCTCCTGCACCGCTTGGCGCAGGGCGAGCAAGGATGGCGTGACGGCGACGTCGGCCGGCAGCGCCGCATGGCCGGAACCGGGCAGGGAAGCAACGACCGCCGCGGCGGTTTCAGTCAAGCCTGGCATGTGGGTGATGACGACACGGGCGCCGGCGCCGGCGAACAGGCGCGAGATCTCGGTTCCGATGCCGCCGGCGCCGCCGACGATGAGCGCGAGACGGCCTTCGAGAGAATGGGGCATTTGCTGTCTCCTACTTGATGGGCGGGATCGGCCGCTTGGCTTCCCCGGGAACCATGACGAAGGTGTATTCGAGCGTGTACCAGGGGGCTTGAACGTCGGGCGCCGGCGGCGTCTCATCCGCATCGTGACGACGGTACTTGCCGATCAGATGCTCCGTCACGCCGAAGACGGCGTCGCTCTTCAGGTATTCATCGTCGTCGACGAAGACCTGAGTGATGACGGAGCGATATCCCTCTTTGAACACGAGGAAATGGACGTGCGCCGGCCGGAAAGGGTGGCGACGCTGGGCGCGCAAAATGTCGCCGCTCGGACCGTGGGTCGGCACCGGATATCCGGCAGGCTTGATCGAGCGGAAGTAGAACCGACCCTCGTCGTCGGTGAGGAAACGGCCGCGCAAATTCATGTTGGCCTGGTCGGGGTCCTGGTTCTCGTAAAGGCCGACCGGCGAAGCGTGCCAGATATCGACCTCGGCGCCGCGGATCGGCTGACCCTCGGGGTCGACGACGCGGCAGTTCACGAACAGTGCGGGGCCGGGCGTCGGCGAGCGCAGAATCGTCTCGCCGTTGGCGGTGGCGGGCGAATTGTCGCGCCAGAAGGGACCAAGCAGCGCGGCTGTCGTTTCCGTCGCTCCCGACACCCCGTTGCTCAGCAGGCAGACCAGGGTCGAAAATCCGAGGACATCCGCGATGAGAATGCCTTCGTTGTGCTCGTCGTTGGTCGCTTTGCCGATCCGGTTAAGGAAGTCGACCGCAATATCGTATTCGTCCTCGGTCAGTTTGACCTTGCGCGCGAAGGCGTGGAGATGACGCACGAAGGCGCCCATCACTTCGCGCAGCCTGTCGTTGGGAGCGCCAGCCATCGCGCGGAGTACGACGTCGGTGACGCCTTCCGCGCTGTCGATGACGCCATAGTTCGGCAGTTCGGTCGGCGGGGGCGATGTGGGCGCGCTCATGGGGTTCTCCTGGCGGGCGTGCAATCGGTTGCATGAGTTAAACGACGAAATACTGCAACCGATTGCACGCGTCAACCAAAATGGGCATGGCGCCCAAAATTCGAGCAGCGCTTTCTTGTCGGTGCAACCGATTGCAGAATTCCAATAGAAATTGTATATGGCTGCAATGTCCGACTCGGTTTCGCCGCCAACGCCGCCGAAGCAGGCCAAGGTCTCCACCCGGCCGGCGTCCCGTGGCGCGACGTTGCAGCAGGTGGCGGACGCGGCAGGCGTCCATCGCTCGACCGCGTCGCGAGCGCTCAATCCCGAAACAGCCGACTTGATCTCGCCGGACGTCGTCGCTCGCATCGCCGAAACTGCGGCGAGCCTCGGCTATCGGCGCGATCTCATTGCGGCCTCGCTGCGCAACAGCCGGACGCGACTTGTCGGAGTGCTTGTGCCGGACTTGGCCAACCCCGTGTTCGCGCCAATTCTAGCGGGGGTGGAGGCGGCGCTGGCGAAGGATCACTACGGCGTGCTGGTGGCCAACGCCGCCAATGACGTCGGCGCGTTGGAATTGGTCGAAAGTCTCGTGAGCCGCCGCGCGGAGGGACTGATCCTGGCGACGGCGCATCGGCGGGATCGGGTGCTCGCGCGTTGCGTCGAACTCGGCCTTCCCACAGTTCTCGTCAACCGCGCCGATCCGGACGGGCGCCTCTCCGCGGTGACGCCGGACGATCGCCAGGGGATGCGCCTCGCCGTGCTGCATTTGGCGAGCCTAGGACATCGCCGGATCGGTCATCTCGCCGGACCGCAGGACGTCTCGACCGGCGCGCTGCGCGCGGAGGGGTTTCGCGAGGCGATGATGGAGGCGGGGCTGGAGCCGGGGCCTATGGTCGCCGCTGGAGCTTATTCCCGCGAGGCTGGCGAAGCGGCCGCCGATCGGCTGCTGGCCGATCGGAGCCTGACGGCGATCGCCGCGGCGAATGATCTGCTCGCGCTCGGGGCGATGCGCGCGCTCGCGGCGCGCCGGCTCCGCTGTCCAGCGGACGTATCCGTCACCGGCCATAACGACATGCCGCTGGTGGACATGGTGGAGCCGCCGCTGACCACGATCCGCATTTGCCACGATCTGATCGGTCGGGAGGGCGCGCGCCTGCTGCTGGAGCGCATCGCTCAGCCGGATTTGCCGCCGGCCCAGATACGCACGGCGCCCGAACTGATTTTGCGAGCTTCGACCGCGCCCCTGCGCGCAACTGCAGCCGTGGGAAGCCGCGCTAGGCCAAAGGGGCAGGCGTTTCCCAAAACAGAATGAACCGGGCGTATCGGATGCGCTCGGCGCTTACGGCGGAGCGAAAGCGTTGATCTGCTCGATGAGCCACAGATCGTAGCGCGCGCTCGCCCTGGCTTGGCATCGCGCGGCCGCGACCAGCGCTGGCGGCGCGTCCTTATGCGCTGTCCGTTCGAAGGTGCATTGCTGCAGTTGGTAGACGAAGAAGGCGCGTTGGACCTCGCGCAACATCTGCTTGGCATGATCGTCGGTCAGTCGCGCCATGAGCCGCGCGGAATCGCGGTTGAGAGCGGCTTGCCAGACGAGAAACTCGCGGTTGTTGCATTGCACCATGGCGGCGGTCGTCGACGCCGACTTGAGGCAGGGGCCCGAGACGGCGCCGATGCACGCTCCAGGATCGGACTTGGCCGTCATCGCGTCGCCGACGCAAGCGTCGATGGCCTGCACGTCCGCGGGGTTGGGCTGCCCGCCAATGGCGGCGAAACCGGGCGTCGCCACGGCAAGCAGGGAGTTCAATAAGGCGACGACGAGAAAGAGTTGAAATCGAGCAGCCATCGCAGGTCGCCTTTCGGATTGCGGCCATCGATCCATCAGATTTGATTCTGAATACTCTACGCTGTCAATCCGCCTTGATTAGTCAATTGACGAGAGTTGCTGCCGTTCCTAACGTTGCGCTGCAAGGGGAGACGCAATATGCAAACGAAGTCGGCGCGAAGCGCTCGCTTGAAGACGATCCTGAAAGTTTCGGCGGCGAAGGTTAATACCCCAAACGGGGGGATACTTTAGAGCCCTCGTCAGATATGCTTAAGGGCGCCAGCGCGTGAAACATCATGCCGCGTGTTTCCATCATTATTCCTGTTCACAATCGGCCGATCCTCGTGTTGGAAGCGGTGGCTTCGGTGCGAGCGCAATCTTTCGTAGATTGGGAGGCCATTCTCGTCGACGACGGCTCGACCGACGCCACGCCGAAGGTTCTCCAGAACCTTGCGGCGGAGGATCCGCGACTGACGGTTTTGCTTGGCCGGCAGCGCGGGCCGGCGGCCGCACGCAACACGGGCGCGGCGAAGGCCCGATCGGATTGGCTGCTTTTTCTCGACAGCGACGACTGGCTCGCTCGCGAGGCGCTGATGTCCCTGTTGCGAGCCCAGAAGGACGCCGATCTCGTCCACGGCGTCGGGGTCCGCGTGTGGGGCGACCGCGTTCAGAAGCGTTCGCAGGTTCCCCTTCCACGCGGCGACTTGTTCCACCGCCTCGCCTCGTCGAACGCGTTCATGATCCATTCGTGCCTGCTCAGGAGTGCGTTTTTTCACGAGATAGGCGGCTTCGACGAAACCTTGATCGGCTGCGAGGACTGGGACCTTTGGCAACGCGTCGCTCGCTCGGGCGCCCGCTGCAAAGGCGTCCACGCGCTGGTGGCTTTCTATCGCCTAACGGAATCGTCGCTCAGCACTTGGTATGAGCAGCAGCTTCGTAACGGTCTGACCATCATCGACCGCGGTCACAGTCGGGATCCCCGCGTGCCGAGGCCGCATCCCGCTTACGCCGATGGCGCTCCCCGAGCGGAATACCCGGCGGCGGCCTATCGCTTCGCAAGCTGGTTGGCGGCCGTCGCGATCGCGCGCAGGCAATCGCCTCAAGGCATCGTGCGAGGCATGGCGGCTCTTCCCGCCGCGCGGCTATCGGCCTCGGACATCGCCGCTGTCATATTCTACGCTATTCCTCTTGGGTTGGACGACTTCGCGCCTCGCTGGGATGCTCACTGGCCACGATTGAAGCCCCAGCTTCAATCGTTCCTGACGGAGCTTTCTGCGATCGCCGGTTGCGCGCCGCGCTTCGGCGCCAATGTGCTGAAACAAGTTGAACTCGCCGCCGCCGCGGATGCGCTTCACGTCACGCGAGTCCTCAGAAGCGTCGCCTGGCGCGTCATTCATCGGTATCGCCGTGGCGCGCTTTCTCGCTGGGGAAGCTCAGGATAGCCGCCATCCTCGAGCCGAGCGAAGAACGCAGGAACGCCTGCTTCAATGTCCAGCCCGTCGCGGCGCTCCCGTTCCTCATCATGATTCGTGACAGCGCGAGCGGCGGCTCCGATGCGTCGACCGGCCCCCAGTTCAGGGACACGGCGCAGGTCACTCCGGATTCCCGCGCGCAGTCCAACGTGAGGTCCGAATAGTCGCCGTAGGGATAGGCGAACGCCGTGCAGGGACGGCCTGAGATCGCTTCGCAGACCTGGCGGCTCTGCCGAATTTCCCGCGTCTGCGTCGCCCGATCCCACAGCGGCAAAGCAATGTGCGTCTCCGTGTGACCGCAGATGTCGAAGCCTGCTGCCCGCGAGAGCGTGTGGGCCTCCTCGGGCGTCATTGGCCGGTGCGTGCCGCGTGGCGCCGACTCGCCGCCAATTTGTCGAGCGATCGACTCGATGGCTCGACGCTGTCCGTCGAGCGGGGCCGACTTCAGCGCCCTCCAAAGCGTCATATAGGCCCGTTGGCGCATCGTGCGGGGCCGATCGCTCATCGCCCGCCACGCGCACGCCGAACGAGGCTCGGGCTCCTCTCCGAGATCGACCTGGATTTCGCGATCGCCGACGACGATCGAGGCCGTACCGCCGGCTTTCGGATCGAAGACGATCCGCTCGAGCGCGTCGCTCCAGAATTCCTCAGTCTTCCCCAGCATGGCGGTCGCCAGGAAGAAGCTCGCGGGAAGACCGTGCTTTTCCAACAACGGCGCCGCGACGCCGGAATTGCAGGCATAGCCGTCGTCGAAGGTGATGGCTACGGCGTCGGCGGGAAGGCTTCCCTTCACATGGCGATCCGCGAACTCCCTCAAGGGCAGCACACGCCGTCTGCGCGCGAGAGTTTGCAATTGTCGGTCGAACTCAGCGGGCGCAACCGCGAGCTCCCACGGGTCCCGGTCAGGCGTCGCGATGCGGTGATACATGAGGATCACCGGTCGCGGCGGCATGACGCGGGCGATTTTCGCCGCCAGCGACCTCGCCATGGCTTCAGCCCTTGACGGCGCAAACGCCGATCGTGACGGGATAGTGGGGATCCTGCGCGTCGATCATCGAAAGCTTGAGTTCTTCGGCTGCCAGACCCTGGAGCGAACACACCGCCGCCGAGACGTTGCCGTAGACCGCGACCTCCGTCGACGCCGCGCCGAACACATCCGAAAACAGTCGCCGCGCCGAGACTCCGGTCAGCGACCAATACCAGATGTCATAGTCGTGGTAGTGGTCCATGGGAGTCAGTCCCGGCGCCGTCACGAGACAGGCTCCGCCACTCCGGAGCAGCCGGTGCAGGGCGGCGACCGCGCCCTGGAGATCGTAGATCAAATGAAGCATTTGCGTGAGGACAATTGCGTCGAACGTATTGTCCCACTCCGCGCCGAGTTGCGTGACGTCCCCGACAATCGTCGCCCGCTTGTTTCCGGGGCGAAAATCGATGATGTCGCGTCGGGTCGTCTGGGTCCCGCCGAAGCGGGCGGTATAGCCGTCATCGCCCACTTCGAGCGTTCTGCCGCGAATCCGCGACGCATGTGCGGCCAGGAAACGTTCGATATAGATACGATCAATCGGGGTGCCGCGATCGAAGCCAAAGTCGCGGCTGATCGGTTCGGTTCGCCCGAGGTCGCCGAAACGGACGCCGCCCAAAGACGGTCGCGTCAATCGCCGCAAGGGCAGTCTGAACGATTCCGGTAGGAAGCGCACGGCAAACGCTCGTGCTCGGGAGAGTTGGCCGCTGTTTGTCAAGGCCGAATACCTCTTGAGCCAAACGAATGGAGCGCTTGAAGCCCGCACTCCCCAGGGCAGTCGCTCCATGGACCATCGCCGCGCGGCCCAACATATGTGCGCCTCCCTACGCGGTCAAAAGGCGCCCTCGGCATACACGCCCCCTTGCTGTCATGCGGATCGCCGGAAGGAGTACCTCCATATGGCGCTACACCCCGACAGCGTCGTGTTTAATGTCAAATGCCGTCCTTGGCTCGATGTTCGAAATCGTCGCAAAGCAGCGTAGCCAGTGTTCGAAGATACGCTCCATCAAACGCCAAACAAGTCGGCGAATGCTGACTAATCAAGCTGCAGACCTTGCCCGTAGATGCGTCGCAGGAGAAGTCAAGTCGCATCATGTGGCGCCTAATGCGGGTGGAATTCCGCTCTTCGCAGAAGATAGCGGCGCGAGAACGGCTTACAAATACTGTCATATTACCGAGCGATAAAGGCTCTTGCCCAAAATATGTCCAGCAGCTATCCTTACGTCATGACCCAGGAGGCCTAATACGCTGGGTTGAACGATTGTAGCAAAAACAATGTGTTGACTTCGGCGCCCACGGCGGCGGCGAGGACGCTTCCTTATTCGGGGTCGAACGACTAGCCGGCGATGACCCGCCGAGCTGCGAATGATGACGCACGGCTTGAATTCGCGATCGCCTGTTTCGCTTCATTGCGGAGGGGAGTGTGAGAATTGTCCACGTCACCCGCCAATTTCATCCCGCCAGGGGCGGCCTGGAAACAGTGGTCGAGTCGCTCGCCAAGCATCAGGCGGCGAGCGGCCACGACGTTCAGGTCGTCACGCTGAACCGGCAATTCGGGACTGGCGTGAAGCTGCCCGCGAGCGAATGGCTGGGCCCTGTCAAAGTGGTGCGGATCCCGTATTGGGGCTCCCAGCGCTACCCGGTTGCGCCCACCGTATTGACCCACATCGCCGATGCGGATGTGGTCCACGTCCACGCCATCGATTTCTTCTTCGACTTTCTCGCGCTCACGCAGAGCTTTCACCGCCGGACGCTGATTGTGTCCACCCACGGCGGGTTCTTCCACACGGACTTCGCCTCGAGGCTCAAGAAGATCTATTTCGCGTTGGTGACGCGCGCCAGCATCGGCGGCTACGCATTCGTCGCGGCGTCCAGCAATCAGGACTTCGAGCTGTTCTCACGCATTCGCCGGCGCGGCATCGAGACGGTGCTGAATGGCGTCGACTGCGAAAAATTCGCCAATCTCGGGCCTGGTGAAGGGTGCAAGCAGCTCATCTATTTCGGTCGCTTCGCGCCCAACAAGAATCTCTTCGCGCTGTTTCCGTTCCTTCGCGCGCTGAGGGCGAAGGAGCCGGGATGGCGCCTGGTCCTCGCTGGACGGCCGTTGGGTGTCACGAGCGAGCAATTGCGCGAGGAAGCGAGGCGTTGCGGCGTCGAGGATTGCCTCGCTCTGATGGAATCGCCTTCCGACGAGGCGCTACGCGAGGCTGTGCGAGCGTCTTCCGTCTTCGTCAGCCCCTCGCGTTACGAGGGGTTCGGCATTGCTGCGATCGAAGCGATGTCAGGCGGTTTGCTGCCGATCCTCAGCGACATTTCGGCCCATCGCGAAACGGTTGCGACGACCGGCTTGGGCGTGCTGACGGACTTCTCGCGCCCGGAGGAGGCCGCGTGCGCGACGCTTGCGGCATGGCGGCAATGGCAAGGCCGCGAGTGCAATCAGGCCGCGCTCGAAGAGCGGCTCGCGGGCTATTCCTGGAAGGGCGCCGCGCGACGCTTCGACGAAATCTATCGCAGGGTCAGAGGGCAGAACGAGCGGCGGATCGTCGCAACGCGAGTCCAAGTCACCAGCGCGGAGACGACGATTGGCGTGATCGACGATTGTATCGCCGACCGGTCGCCTCTGCGCATTTCGTTCGTGAACGCAAATCTCGCCAACGAAGCCGCGGCCGATCCAAACGTGGCCGAGGCGCTCGAAGGATTTCATCTCCTCAACGACGGCATCGGTCTCGATTTGGCGAGCTTCATGCTGTTCGGCCGGTTCTTTCCGGCCAATCTCAACGGCACCGATTTCACGCCCGCCTATCTCGACCGCAGCCGCCACAAATTGCGCCTCTATCTGCTAGGGGCGGCCGAGCAGGTCGTTGCGGAGGCCGCCGAGATTTACCGGCGGCGCTGGCCGCGACATCAGGTCGTAGGCTTCCACAATGGCTTCTTCGCACCGGAGGAGGCGAGGGCGCTCGCCGACCGCGTGCGCGCCGCGCGGCCCGACATAGTGCTCGTCGCGATGGGCAATCCCCTTCAAGAGTTCTGGCTGGCGGAAAACATTCCGCGTGTCTGCCCAGTCGGCATGGCGGTCGGTTCCTTGTTCAACTTTCAAACCGGCAAGGTCCCGAGGGCGCCGCCCGTTGTCCAGAAAGCGAGGCTCGAGTGGTTCTATCGGCTGCTGATCGAGCCGAGGCGGCTGTGGCGACGCTACACAGTCGGCAATGCGCTGTTTCTCAGCCGGGTTGCGCTTCAATACATGCGCGGCGAGCGGGCGTGATCGCCGCTGCACGAGAAAAGGGGCAGGAGAGATGAACACTGGCGGAATGTCCTGCGCGGTCGCGATCGCCGCGCCGGCTTGCAGGGATCGAAATTGCCGAACCGGCGCCTGATCCCGAGACTCGCCGTCATGGCTTCCCGTGATGCAAGGCCTCTCACTGCTCGCCCAGCTGCGTCGCCGGCCGCCGCGTGCGCGCCGGCGGTGACTATCGTCGTGCCGACCTACAATCGCGCCGATCATGCGCAGGCGACCGTCGATCAGCTCCGCCGGCAGCCGTTCCGCGATTTCGAACTCTGGCTCGTCGATCAATCCGACCCGGACGTCGCTGTGTCGAATGCGCGCTACGTCGCCCAATCCAACGATCCGCGGCTGCATTACCTTCACCTGGCGGTGAAGAATCTGCCGAACGCTCGCAATGAGGGCCTCGCGCGCGCACGCGGAAGCATCGTGGTGTTCATCGACGATGATGTCATCGTGCTGGCCGCCGATTTCATCGGCGCCCATGTCCGCGCCTTCGAAGACGCCACGGTCGGGGGCGTAACGGGCCGTCACGTCGAGCGGACATTGCGCATGAACGCGCGGCGCACCGCTTGCTACGTCTCCGCTGGCGGTCGCACGATCTTCAACCTGTTCGGGGCCGAGCGGCAGGAGATCGATTCGTGCAAAGGCTCGAATATGAGCTTCCGAATGGCTGCGGTGCGCCAAATCGGCGGCTTCGATCGGCGAACACGCCTCTTGGAGGAGACGGATTTTTCGACCCGGCTGCGCGCCGCCGGCTGGCGCCTGATGTTCGAGCCGGAAGCCGAACTGCTCCACCTCTCCACCCCCGCTGGGGGGGTGCGCGATCCAAATCCGCTCGACGCCGAATGCGGCCGCTTCCGCTCCACGGCCTACTACATCCTGAAGCACCGTGGCTGGTGGGGCGTACCCAGCTTCGTGGCGACCTTCAGCTTGATCGCGCTTGCGCGCACAGCGCGGTTCGGCGCGCCGGCGGCGGTTCCGCGTCTTTACCGCGCCATGTTCGAGGGGTTCGCTGAGGCGCGACGAGGGCCGGACCAGTCGGTCCCGGCCTTGTCGGAATTGCGGGAGAGTTAGGCGCTCAGCCGCTTCATCTGGAGCCCTCGGTGCGCAAGCTGCTGTACATCTGCGAGGACTATGTTCCTCCCGTCCATGACGGTTCGGGAGTGGTGTATCTCGCATGCCTTCAGGCGCTGGAAGAGCGATACGAAATCTACGCCGTGATGTTCGGCGACCCCGCGCGCGTGACCTCGAAGACGAACGACGCGCTGAACGCCTTGTGTAAGGCCCATTTGATCTTGCCGGCCGTTCTGAAGAACCCCGTCGTGCAACTCGCTCGAACCCTGGCGCGCGCCTTCACGGGACAGTTGGCCGCGCCGCGATTGCTGGAAGAATTCGGCCGCCAGCCCATCCATCGACAGATCGCCGAGTTCGTCCGCCGGCACGAGCCGGACGCTTTGTATCTTCACAAACTGAGTTGCCTTGTGCGGGTGGGCGAAGAGGTCGTCGCAAATTTCCCCGGCGTGAAGATCGTCGATCTGCATGACGATCCGGTGGCGCGTGAGCAAGCCGAACGGGAGACGCTCGACGCCTTGATCCGCCGTTACCCAAAGCTTGGCCTGCATCACTCCTACGCAAGAGCGCGATGGCGGCGCCGCTTGTCGCGCTTTTCGCCGCGGGCCGCCCGCCGGCAGGAGATCGAACTGCTCTCTCATTTCGACTGGCTTTACAGCGCCTCGGAAGACGAAGCTGGTCATTATCGGCGATATTTCGAGCATCGCGTCGTTAGTTGTCCATGGCCGATTTCGCTGACCCTTCAGCCGATCAAAGCAGCGGCTGCGCCGAAATATTCCGCCGGCTTCATTGCATCTGAGGCGGTATTCAATCTGGACGGGCTGATGGCGTTCGTCGAAACGCAGCTCCCGCTGGTGCGCGAACGGGATCCGGGGTTTACGCTGGCGCTGGCGGGAGGCGTCTGCGAGGTGTTTTCGCGCGCATGTCCCGACTACGCAAAGCTCGGGATCGACCTTGTCGGCCCGGTCAAGGACGTTGCGGACTTCTACGCCTCGGTGCCCGTCGTCGTTGTTCCGCTGCTGAGGGGAACCGGGGTCAGCCTGAAGACGCTCGAGGCGCTTGCTTATCGCGTTCCCGTCGTTTCGACCCCGGTGGGCGTGCGTGGCATATCGCTGAAAACGCTGGCGAACCGAGATATCGAGATCGTCGAGCTGGCGGTATTTTATCAGGCGTTGACGCGACGGCGGAAGCCGCGTCCCTCCGCGTTCGGGGTCGGCGGACGCGAGGACTTAGGCCAATATCTCGACCATGTCGCCAGCATGATCGAGGCCGGGAGCCAGGGCTCGCCGGAAAGGGAAACGGTTCGCCCGCCCGCCGTCGGCGCCGACGCCAGCCGGCTCTGAGGGCCCCGGCGGAAACCGGCTATGTCGTAGACGGCGACAGTCTGGAGCGAACGGCGGAACAGGTCGGATCGGCGCCGGACGGCGGCGTCCCCGCGTAACGCAGCACGGGCGCGAACATGAGGCCGAGGATGGCGTCCTTGATCCCGCCTTTGGCGTGGAATGTCCAGAACCCTCGCCCGTCGTAGGCGTGGCCGCGAGTCAAACTCGCGAAGTGGCGCAAGCGCGACCCGAAGTGGCTGGAACGATAGAGTTCGGCTCGCCGTTCGTAAAGCCACGCCAGCCTCTCGTAGCGCTGCGATCCCTCGCTCATGATGGTCGCGTAGTCCTCCTTCGGCGCCAGACGCGACGCTTCACTGAGGATGGCCGACCGCGCGGCGGCCGACTTGGCGCAGAGATCGTAGACGAGATCGCGGCGCTCCAGCCGGTGTCGCCAGCGTCTGCGATAGCTCATCGGACCGCCCCATCCCTCGGCGTTGCCGTCGTGCTGGCGATAGCGCACGAGGGGCTCGGGGAGGTAGACGACGCGGCCCATCTCCGAGGCGAGAAAGAAGAACCAATGATCGTGCGACTCGGGCTCCGGGCCAAACCGCACGATCCTGTCTTCGGTCGAATGGGCGCTGACCGACCGCTCCCAAAGGGGAGAGAATTGGGCCAACGCTTTGCGGAACGTCAGGGTGTGGCCGTAAGCGGCGAACCAAGGGTTCGATTCATGCGGCGCGGCGTCACGCGCAATGTCCGAACTGCGGAGCAGACCGAGGACCTCGCCCGAGGGGCTGACGATATAGGAATTGTGATGAACGAGCATGACGTTCGGATCGGCGAACGGCTGAGTGGCCCGTTCGAGCTTGGCGGGGTCCCAGACGTCGTCCTGGTCGCAACAGGCGATCAGATCCGAGGCGCAAAGGCCGACCGCGCGAAGAAAATTTCGTTTGTATCCCAATTGATCGTCGTTTCGGAACGCCCGAACCGGGAAAGGAGCGGTTCGAGCGAAATCGGCTGCGACGGCGCGGCTCTCATCCGACGAGCAATCGTCGGCGATGACGACTTCCGATGGCGGCAAGCTTTGCGCGGCGAGGCTGTCGAGCTGCTCGCGCAGGAACTTGGCTCCGTTGTAGGTCGCCATTGCGACGGATATGCTCGTCACGGCAAGCCTCGCTGTCGGCCTAATTGGCCCGTGCGGGAAGATCGGCGCGCGCGAGCCCGATCGCTCGCAATCCGCGACGCGCCGTCGTCCGCGCCAATGTCCTCAAATCGTGAGCCATAACGAGCGCGAGCGCAATCGCCGCCGCCTCGGCGGCGATTGCCGCGCCGATCGCCGGCCAGAGGTTGGGCCCGATCGCGTTCGCAGCGGCGGCCGACGCCGCCAGCAGCAACAGCGGCAGGGGAAGCGCGCGGAGCAGCGCGCTCGCCGGAATGCCGGGCGCCCAAAACAGGCAGAGCGCATCGATTGCGCAGCGCAAGCTCCAGGCGATCGCCGCGCCGACGATCCCATACGCCGACGTCATCGCCCAGAGCACTGCGACGAAGGGCAACAGCTCCGCCGCATGAAACTTGCCGGTCACGTCCGGCCGTCCCTGACTCTGCAACAGTCCGAACGGCACGAACGCGAGCCCGTTGATCCACGCGCCGAAAAACAGGATCTCGGCGACCGGCGAGGCGACGGCGGCGAAGTCGGCGCTGATCCAATAACGGAAAAACGTCGGCGTGAGGATGATCGCCGGCGCGCAGACAGCGCCGTAGCCGTACGCCAACGACACGAGCGCGCGCGCGGCGAGGCTGTGGGCGTCGTCTCGCGCCAAGCTCGACATGCGTGGGAACAACGTGCGGCTGAGCGCCGCGGCGAGAATCTGGCTGCGCATCACCAAATTCATCGGCACGATATAATGGGTGATCGCCGCGACGCCCAGCAACGAGCCGATCACGAACTGATCGAACTCGGAAAGGATAGGGCTCATGAGGCTCGACACGGTGACCCAGCCGCCGTAGCTGAGCAGCGTCTTGATCTGACGCCGGTCGAAGTCCGCGATCGAGAGCGGACCCTCGGCGCGATAGACCGCGATCATGATGGCGACAACCGTCAAGGCTCGCGCGGTCGCCGCGGCGGGGATCACGACCGCGAGCGAAGGGCTGACGAGGACAGCGAGAAGAACCGGCGCGATCTGGCCTAAACTGCCGCCGCAGATTTGCAGGATATTGGCGAGAAGGAAGCGTTCGCGCGATTCCAGCGCGCCTATGCCGACGCCCGACGCCAGCGCCAGAGGAAGCAGGGCGGCGATCCAGGGGAGAGCGGACACGATCTCCGGCTTCAGCGCCTCGGGAACGGTCAGCGCGTGCTGCATGAGATAGCCTCCGGCGGCGGCGAGGATGACGCCGCCGAACAGGCCGAACGCGAGATTGAGGGCGAGCGAGGTGACGAGCACGCGAGCGCGCGCCTCACGCGGAGCCTCGCGCAGCCGCGCCAACGCATTGGACGCAGCGCGCGACAGGCCGAGGTCCAAAAATCCGAAATAGCCGAGCAGCGTCCAGACGAGCGACAGGACGCCATAGCGGGCGTCGCCGATATGGCGGACGTAGATCGGCACGGTCACCAGGGCGACAGCGAGCGGAACCACAGCCCCGAAGACATTGATGATGAAATTCGTTCTGAGCGCACCGACGCTCATGATCGCGCTTCTGACGTATGCCGTCGCAGAAGCTCATTTTTCATCGGTCAGCACTCCCAGTTGCGGCCGGTCGCCCGTCTTCGTGGGCTCGACGGAGAACATATAATCGTCCCCCCACCAGGGGCCGCCGGCCCAATACGTCCAGCCGAGCCAAACGTCCCGGTTCGCCGTCATATATCGGACGAGCGCGCGTCCCTCGCCGAGCGCATCGGGGGTCGATGCGAAGCCGAATTCGCCCAGAAAGCCTTTAACGTGGTGCGCGTGCGCCCAGGTCGTAAAATCGGCCAATCGCGTCGCCCCGGAGCCTGCCACGACCTCCGGCTTCGTGCCGGAACTGTCGCTGTCGAGGTATTGGTGCACCTCATAGGCGAAATTGTCCGCGGGATCGACGACGCGGGCCATGACCTTGCCGTTGTCGGTCTTTGTCCAGGAATGCGCGCCGGTCCAATAGGCGCCGGGAACGAGGATCAACTGGCGAGCGCCGGCGCTGCGGATCGCCGCTATGGCCGCGTTGGCGCCGATCAGCCATTCGCTCGCGCTCTGCTGGTGCGGCTCATTCATCAGGCCGAACACGACGTTCGGGTGCTCCTTGAGGCGTTTGGCGACCTCGCCCCAGCTTTGCGCGAAATCCTGGGTCGCCCGAGCGTTGAGGCCGATTATGCCCGACGAGTTCGCGCCATATTCATGAAAGTCCACAATCACACGCGCGTGGAGGTGCGAGGCATGGTCGATCAGATTCGAGAGCGCGATCCAGTCGCGCGTGAGCGGGCGTTCGCCGCGGCCGCTGGGACCGAGCAGACGTTCGCTGAGGACGGGAATGCGGAAAATCGTCAGGCCCTTCGAGACGAAATAGTCGATCTCCTGCGCAGATGGGTAGGTGTAGTCAACGTCTGGCTTGTTTGCGCCGGGGTTGAGCTCGCCGCCAGAGAGATTGACGCCGGTCATCCGAGCGCTGGCGTCGTCGGCCCAAGCGCTCGCGTCGCCGTCCCGCGCGAGGACGGCGACAAGGAACCCCATCAGTGCGTATCGCGCCAGGCAACCGATCTGCAGCAAGCGTTCTCCTTCGAGGGGGCGGCGGGGCGCTACTCCCCGCGCGGGAAGGGAGAGAGGGGAGATCCGGCTTGGCCAAGGGCGCCAAGACCATGCGACGACATCCCGGAAACATCGTGCGACGGAGCGGCCTCGATGGCGGAAACCGGCGTCCATGCCTTCGCGCGCTCCTCGGACGAGCGGGCGGGCGTGGAGGCTGGAGCTGTCCGCGCGGACGTTCGCCGCGCCAAGGCGCCGAAGACGAACCAGAGCAGCGACGCCGTCTTGATCGAGAACATCGAATAGCTGACGAGCAGATTGAGAACCACATAAACCGAGGCGGCGTGCGAATAGACGATCGACGCTTTGTCGCGTTGCGGCAGGCCGTAGACGATGGCGATCCATAGAGCGGCGGCGCCGATAATCGATTGGCTGTAGAGGAGATAGGCGACGCCGCTGTCCATGACCCCGTAGGCCCGCTCGGCCTCCGCGCCGAACAGCGCCGCCAGGTCCATCTGCGACAGCACGTCGATGCTGCCCGCAGCGCGGCTTGGGAAATCGTCGCCATTGTTCGAGAGGTGGCCGAATCTCACGGCCAGCGCGACGAGGATCATGAAACCAGGAAAGTAGATGAGGTTGACGTAGCGGGGCAGCGCCGGGGCCACGAAGCGAAGCATGATCATGATCAGGACGCTGGTGATGGCGAAGCGGCCGTCGCAGCCGACGAGAATCATGGCGGTCGAGACGACGAGGAAAAGCTTCTGGCGCGGAGCGATGCGATCCCATAGCGCGACGCAGGCCATCGCGACGATCACGGCGTAATTCCCAAGGGACACCGGCTCGAGGAACACCGAGGAGAGGCGATGGATGTTGAGGAAGGGAAGCAGGTAGCGCTCGTCCGGCCGGCTCGCGCTGATGAAAAGATCGGCGGTGTCCTGCGACCAGAACTGCTCCTGCTCGTAGCCGCGCGTGTTGATGTAATACGACATCACGTTGAACAGGCGCCCATATTCGTCGGGGCTGATCGCCTCGAAGATCATGACGGCCAGCACCACCCATTGCAGGCGAATGACGATGCGGACGACGTCGTCGCGATCGGAGGTCACGCCGAGCAGCGCGAAGATCGGAATGATCAGCACGTCGCGCAGAAACTTCGGATCGACGTGGGCGCTGCCCAAGCCGTTGACCAGGTCGAGCAGAAACAAGAAGACCATCAGCCCGACCCAAAAGGCCTTCCAGGGGCGCGGCGCGCGCAGACACACGGCGATCGCCGCCGCGTCGACGAGCGCCTCCAGGCCGATCACCTCGCTCGAACTCAGCGAGGTGACATTCGCGTTAATCAGAGCGAGCGCCGCGTTGAACAGGACCGCGGTCATGACCACCGCGGTGGGCGCCCACGCCGGAAACCACACCGCGCCGGTCGGTCGCATCGCTGGGGCTTCGGCGGAGCGCATGGAACGCATCCTAGCCCGCGTTCTTATGATAATATTTGTTGTAGCGGCGGAAGTAATACTCCTTTGAGCCGTAGTCGCCGTAGCGGCTGATGACCTTCATGTTGACCTTGTTGTAGACGACGCCGACGCACTTCTCGCGCAACGCGCTATCGGAATCGAGGATGTTCTTGACCATCACGCGCGGGGTGCGGCCCCATTCGACGACCAGGAGGAAGGCGTCGAACAGCGCCGCCGCGGCGCGGACGTCGACGCCCGGCCCGAGCGGCGGCGCGTCGACGATGACGTAGTCGAAGGCGTCGCCAACCCTGGCGACGACCTTGCGCATGCCCGGCGAAGACAGCACCTCACTCGAGTGCTGCACGCGTTCGCGAACGACGGTGGGCAGTACGAAGAGGCCGGAGTCCGGCTCGTACAGGAGGAGGTCGCCGACCGGCCGCTCGCCTTGAATCGCCTCGAGAAGTCCGGCCTGCGCATGGCGGGCGACACTCGCGGTCAGCCCTGGATTTCGCAAGTCCGCATCGATCAGGATCGTGCGCGCCCCGAGATGGGCGAGCAGAGAGGCGAAATTCTTGGCGACGGTGGTCTTTCCTTCGTTCGGCAGCGCCGAAATGACGCCGACGATCTTGGGCTTGCGGTCGCCGAGCGCGAGATCGATCGCCACTTTCGCGGCGCGCAGGGTTTCCGAGAAGCTCGAGAGCGGATGGTCGATTGTGTAGCGTTGAAGGCTAGTGGTCGGACGGATCTGCCGGGGATCCGGATATTCCCCCTTTGCGCTCCGCAAAGTCGTCGGCGAGCCGACGGTTTCGAGAACACCGAGGAATTCAAGCCCGAGTTCTTCGCGAACGTGCGCGGCGACCCGGAACATGCGGTCGCGATATTCACGCAACGCGCCGAGGCTGGCGCCAGCGACGGCGCCAATCAGCAACGACAACGCCAAGATCGAGCTTCGCTTCGGAAAACTCGGGGTCGAGGGGCGCGTCGCCGCCGTGATGACGCGCGCCTCGCCGACCGGAAACGTCTGCTGCTGCAGCGTTTCCTGATAGCGCTGCATGAACGTCTGATAGAGATTGCGATAGGTTTCGCTTTCGCGCTCCAGTTCGCGAAGTTGCACCAAGGTCTCGTTCGTCAGCGCGCTCGCGCCGGCAAGCCCCGACAGCGACTGCGCCAGCGACTTCTCCTTGGCCCGCGCGACCTCGGCCTCGCTGTGATTGCTCTCCGCGATCCGTTGCAACTCGTCGCGGATCAGCCGCTCGAACTGCTCCATCTCCTTCTTTAGGTTGATGACCTGGAGGTGAGTGCTTCCGAGTTTGGCTTCGAGCTGCGCCGCCATCTTCGAGTCGGTCAGGTATTTTTCCCGCAATTCGGCGATAATGGGACTGGCGAGCGAATCGGGCACCGACACGCCGGGCTTGCCTGAATTCAAAAGCTCTTCGAGCTGCGCGTATTTCGCATCGGCTCTGGCTGTGTCGGCGCGCGCCAGCACCATCTGCTCGTTGATCTGGCTCAATTCCTGGTCCGACAACAGGGTTGGCTTGTCGCCGCCTGTGGCGACGATCCCCTTGTCCGCCTTGAACTTTTGAACGGCGAGGTCGGCAGCGAGCGAGTGCCGCTTCAACTCGGCGATCCGAGTCTCCAACCAATCGGCGGCGCGCCGCGTCGCCTCGAATTTGGCGTCGAGCTGTTCATTGAGATAGGCGTCCGCGAAAGCGTTTGCGATCGCCGAGGCTTTGCCGCTGTCGGGCGAGGTGTAGCTGACCGCAAGGACGTAGGTTCGGCCGAGGCGGCGCACGTCGAGACCGGACTGCAGCCATCCGACAGCGGTCTCTTCAAGGGAGCCCGGGCTGGCTTCCGCCTTCTGTGGGCGCGCGAACCAACTGCCGACGTCCAACATGGCCCGCAGGCGTCCGAGCGTGTCGCCCATCAGCGTCTTGGGCCCGGCCATGAACTCGGCGTCCTTCGTGAGGTTCATCGCCGACGTCACCGACAGCGCGACCTTTTCCGACTTCAGGACCTCGACCTGGCTGTCGATGGCGGCGCTGTCGAAGGTCAAGTCGGCGATCGTCGCCGCGACGGTGTGCTGGTCCTTGAGGCTGTCGATGAGGATGTTCGTGGTCGCGGTGTAAAGCGGGACAGCGGCGCGGAGGTAAACCCAGCCCGCGACGAGGCCCAAGATCGCGATGGCGGCGATCATGGGCGCCTGACGGCGGGCCGCGGCGAGCACGAAATCGAAATCGATGGGTCCCGTGGCCGCGCTTTCAAGCTCCGCGGGGGGGACGGTCTCGCGAGGCTGATCGACGCGCTTCAACATCTCGGCTCACCCGTCACGTGGATGTGCGCCTCGTACAGACGAACGCTGTCATTGTTATGACCATAGTGAATAAAGCAAAGGACCGCCACTGGGAGTACCGTAGCGTTCACGGCGCTTCCGCGCTGATAAGTACCGCTTTATTTCCCGCGCATTACGCTATTGAGGGCGAATTGCTGCATCCATCCTACATGCGTCGCGGGCTCAATACGGGATAGGCCAGATCCTGGCGCTCCCGGCAGTGGTAATGGCTGTGTTCGCGGCGACCCCCATTTCCGTAATCAGCAACAGGAACTTGCTCAGCTCGACCTGATCGGCGTTGTCGACGTAGATGACGTCACCATCACGCATGGGAAACTTGCGGGACGCGAAGAATCCAGAGGGATCGCGGAAGTTGACCCGATAGATGGTCGGGATCCAGGAACGGTCGCCGGGGAAGCGGGACACGTCCACGCCCATCTTTTCGAGCGCGCGCCGATCTTCCAGCCGGTAGACGAACACCTGGCCGGGGTCGGACCGATTGTCGAGGAGCCCTCCAGCCTTGCCGACCGCGTCGTTGAGCGTGAGGATTTCCTGTTGGAACTTGAACTGCCCGGACGCGCCCGTCGCCCCGAAGGCGACAAAGGAACGTTGATAGAAGGCGACGTAGATCTGGTCGCCGGGCTTGACGAAAATGTTTTCTTTCGGATCCGTCACGAGGTTCAGGAAGTACACGGTGCCCTTCAAGCCGTGGCGCTGCAGGGTGACGTAGTTCTCGTAGCCTTGGTCCTTGATCCCGCCGGCGCGGGAAATCGCATCCAGGACCGTGTCTCCGTTCGGGTTGACGGGGAATTTGTTGGGTTGGTTCACTTCCCCGACCACGCTCACCTCGGTCGAGGTTTGCGAGCTGATGGCGACGATCGCCTGCGGTTCGATCGCGCGGTCCTTGAGCTTGTTGACGATGTCTTGCTGGATCGCGGGGGTCGTCCGGTTCAGGGCCCGGATCTGGCCGGCGTAGGGCACGGTGATATAGCCGCGATTGTCCACCAGCTGGGGGGGCAGCGTGACGAAATTGCCGGGACGGGAGCCCGCGTCGGTGGGGATGAACAGGCCGCCCGCCTGGGCTTCGAACAGCGTGACCTGCACCGTGTCGCCGATCCCGACCAGAATTGCGGGAGCAGGGCCGCGTCCGGTTCCGAAGGTGCGGTAGAGCGAGCCAGGCCCGACATCGACGATGTAGGGCAGGACGCTTCGGTTCAAATCGACGAGCGCGTAGTCGAAAACGGGCGTGCCGCTCGAAATCGACACGGTGGCGTTCGCTTCCACGCTGCGACGCGAGGGCCCGCTCTCGGGCAGGACCGTGCAGGCGGCGAGGGCGAACGCCATAAACGCGACGCCAAAATATCTTGCGGGCGTACGCTGCAACAAGATTCCCCGCCGCTTGACGCTTGGGCTTTACGAGCCCACGCAAAATGTTAATCGCTAAAAGATAACAGGATTTTTAAAGTTACGGAAGGTGAGCAAAATATCCATATGGCTGTGTTCGTAAACGAACCGAGGGGAAGCGCGTCGCCGCGAATAACGTCAACGGCTTAGACCTTCGTCGAAATGTAACGCCGTAAATTTTTTTGCCAGGTGTGGACTTTCCGCAACGGTATGACGCAGCTGATCCCGCTCGAATGACGCAAGCCGTTGACTTCGCGACCAGCGACGGTCGCCCTGGCTTCGTCCTCGAGCCACGCCTTTGCGAGCGCTCCGGCCCTCTTTAGCGCCGAAAACTGCTCCGCGGCCGCGTTATCCCCAAGGATTTTAATTTCCGAGGGCCTAGTCTGTGCTAAAGGGCATTTGGGGAGTCGACGCGCGCCTTGTCACTGGGCGGGGTGGAGCAAGGAGCGCTGCGACGCGGGCGCCGGAAGGGCCACGAGCGCGCTATGGGACGACAGGCGGTTGGAGATGAGCGGCGAGCGCGTTTGGCGCTTAAAGTCCCGCTCGCGCCGAAGTTGCCTCATCCGGCAAAGATCACCGGCCGCGGCGTCACCCCGCTCCCTTGCGTCTTGGAGCCGCAACCGGTTGTTAACGCCTCGCCAATAGTTATTGGCGTTGCGGAAGGTCCGTGTCGGCTCACTCCCTTGCTTTCGGCGCTCACATGACGTTGGTCGCTCTCGCCTCCGCCGGCTTTGTCCTCGGCCTGGCCTTCAACGCTTACGGTCTGCTTGGCCTGTCGTTGTTGATCGCGCCGGTTTATTTTTTCGCAACACTCGGCGCCGGAGTCGGCGAGGCCGCGGTTTGCGCCTTGTGCTCGGTGGCGATGTTCCAATTTGCTTATTTCTTTGGCTCGTTGGCGCAGGAGCCGCTGCTTCGCCGCTTCGCTGCGGGCGCCAAGCCGGTCCTTTGGCGTTGAGGCAAGCCTAATAGGCGTTGGAGCGGAACAGGGCGACGCACGTCATCGCCATGATCTTGATGTCGAGCGCCAGCGACCAATTGTTGATGTACCAGAGGTCCCGTTCGACCCGCTTCTCCATTTGCCAGAGTCGCGACGTCTCGCCGCGCAATCCCTTCACCTGAGCCGCGCCCGTCAATCCCGGCTTCACGTGATGCCGCAAGGCGTAATTGTTGATGCGGTTCTTGTACTCGTCGTCGTGGGCCATCGCGTGCGGGCGCGGCCCCACGAGGGACATGTCGCCCCGAATGACGTTGAGCAGTTGCGGCAATTCGTCGATGCTCGTTCGGCGCAGAACCCGGCCGACACGCGTCACCCGCGCATCGCCCTGCTTGGCCTGGACGATCGGTCCGATGTCTTCCATCACCGTCATCGTCCGGAATTTGAGGATGATGAATTCCCGGTTGTCGAAACCGCAGCGGCGCTGACGGAACAGGATCGGGCCGCGGCTGTCGAGCTTGATGAAAAGAACCGTGAGGACGAGCAGCGGCGCAAGAACGACGAGGCCCAGCGCAGCGAGGGCGATGTCCATGACGCGCTTGAGCGCCCGTTCCCAACCGTTCAACGGCGCGCGCTGCATGGTCACCGCGAAGTGCGGCACCAAGCCACGCTCTTTCTGCTGCAAGAGAACGCTTCGAATCTTGTGATCGGGATACAAGCGAACGGGCAGCGGAGAGATACGCAATAGGCCGCAGACTTCCGACAGCTCTCTGTCTCGTCCCCACGGCATGATCAAAGCGAACTCCATCGCCTGGCGCTGGCGCGAGACCTCGATCGCGTGCGCGATCTGCGCGCGATCCCTTTGGCCGAGCCCTCCGCCGATTGAGCGGCCGACCAAAGCGATCCGCGCGATCTCGTCGATCCCGAAACGCAGGAAGTCGGATTGGCCCAACCGTTCCAGCTCGACGGCGTCGCCGAGCGTCACGACGGGTCGTCCTTTGATCGCGCCTCGCTGAACCCCATATTGAAACGCTTTGCCGGCGATCACCCGAACGATCGGCATCGTCGCCAATGCGAAGGCGGACGAGACGACGATGGCGCCGCGCGAATAATCGGCGCCCTCCTTCAGCAGGAAGAATATGCAGGTGACCGCGAGCTGGCTGACCGCCAAAACCACCGTCGCTCGCGTAAGATACGGACCCGGCGCCAACAGCGCCTGAAGCTGGTAAAGTCCTTCGACGCGCGCCAGCAAGATGAACAGCGCCGCCGACAGCATGCCGATCCCCGCCACGCCGTCCAGAGTTTCAATCTGGCCGGTGGTGAAAAGCTGGTAACACACCGCCCCGGCGACCCCCGCGAGTACAAACAGCGCCGCGTCCAACGCTGCTGCGATGAGGGGCAGCGCCTGACTAGGCAAGTTCGATTCACGGAGCGTCGGACGCGCTGCATAAAGAGACTGGCGAGCAGTTTGCGCCACCGGTCCACCTCGCAATACGCAACTCGTTCTCAGCAGATCAGGATGGTAACCATTCGTTAGCCATGGCGCAACCAGAAGAGCAGTTAGGTCATCTGCGGACTTTGATGTAGTGAAGTGTCTGAAATCTAGAGACAATAGCGCATCTCAAACGACCCTGCGGTGTGAGTACCTCTGACGCGTCAATTCGGGGATGCTGTTCTGCTCACGCTCGCTTATGATGGCTCGGCGCCCGCGAGGTTTCATGTTCGCTTGGCTCAAGTCTTTTCGCCGTCGAGATTTTCAATACCCCCCCGGTCCCGACGGCGTCGTTGTCTACGCCGTGGGCGACGTCCATGGACGATCGGATTGTCTCGAGCGCGCACATCAAATGATCGATCGCGACGTCGCCGAGCGGGGCGCTCGCGAGCAGGCGCTCGAGGTTTACGTCGGCGACTATGTGGATCGCGGACCGAACGCCAAGGGCGTGATCGATCTGCTGATTGCGCGTTCGGCGCTTGCCACGGTGGTTGCGCTCAGGGGCAACCACGAGATCCTGATGGAATCGTTCCTGCGCGGGCTGACGCCGTTCGAGGATTGGCGGCGCCTTGGAGGCCTGGAGACGGTTCTCTCCTACGGCGTCGACGCGCGCAAGCTGCTCGCCAATGGCGGCATTCACCCGCGGGACGTGGCTGAGAAGATCCCGGTGTCGCATCTGCGCTTCCTCTCTTCGCTGAGAGGCCGTTATACGATCGGCCGCTACTGTTTCGTGCATGCCGGGCTGCGCCCCGGCGTGCCGCTTGAGCGCCAAACGATCGAAGATCTCGTCTGGATTCGCGACGATTTCTTGAAATGCTCCGACGACTTCGGTTTCGTCGTCGTCCATGGGCACACGCCGATGCCGAACATCGAATTCTTCAGCAATAGAATCAACATCGACACCGGGGCCTATATGACCAATCGGCTTTCCGTCCTGCGCATCGACGGGCAGGGGGTCACGCCGCTCGAGCCCTGGCCAGGATGACGCCGCCGTGGCGCCGCGTCGGGCGCATTCGTCAAACTGCCGCCTTCGTCGCCCTGTCGCGAAGATCGGCGGCGCCGAAGGATTTGTCCAACCGGCCGTGCCGACGAAGCACCAGGGCGACCGCGCCCATCAGCGCGTCGTTGAGCGTGAAGCGGCCGGTGACGATCTTGACGCGCTGCGATTCCGGCACGTCCTGCCGCTTGATCAGCGTGTGGCGTTCGTAGGACTCTCTCAAGGGTTCGAGCAACAACGGTCCCGCCAATCCTCCCCGGCCGCCCACGATGATGAGGCCGGGATTGAGGATCGCGCCGATGACGCCGAGGCCACGTCCGGCGATTTCCGCCGTGTCGGCGATGAGACGCGCGCAGCCGACGTCGCCGGCGTTCGCCATCGCGATGAGGTCGTCGACGTCGATCGGGCGTCCGTGCAGGCGAGAGGCGATGGCGACCGCCGGATTGAGGCTCGCGGTCAGCTCGAGACACCCGCGGTTGCCGCACCGGCAGAGCTCGCCCTGCGGATCGATCGTCATATGGCCGAACTCGCCGCCGGCGCCGGCGACGCCGGTGACCACGTGGCCCCGGCTGACGATCGCGCCGCCGACGCCGACGTCGATCTTGAACAGAACGAAATCCTCCCAACCGACCGCGGCGCCCCAGGTCATCTCGGCGATCGCGGAGCAATTGGATTCGTTGTCGGCGAAGATCGGCTGCTCGAGCTTCGGTTCGAACGCCTCGCGGATGTTGACGCCCGCCCAACTCGGGATGATGCTGGCGCGTTGAACCCTGCCGTCCGGCGCGACCGGGCCGGACACTGCAATGCCGACGCCGAGCAACGTGCGCAGCGACAGCCCTTCGCGCTCGTAGGCGTCGCGGATCGACTGACGCGCTCGCTGGGCGGCGAACTCGGGGGAGTAATCGCGGCCGAGCGCGATAGTATTTTCACAAATGACAGAATGGGAGACATCCGCCACCAGCATGCGGATGCCTGTCCGGCTCAGGTGCAGCCCGACGCACGTGCCGGCCGCCGGATTGAGCGCAAACGCCGCGGCCGGACGGCCTACGCCGCGTTCGCTCTCGCCGGGCGGCGCTTCGACGATCACCTGCGCGCGCCTGAGTTCAGCGAGCGCCATCGAGATCGTCGAGCGCGCGAGGCCGGTCGAGCGGGCGATGTCGGCCGCCGAGACGGCGCCGCGTTCGCTCATCAGCCGCACGATGCGCGCCTCCGGGGTCGCCGCGTCGGGCTCGCTGAGCAACACTTTTAATTCATTGCTGAACACATCGACACCGCGCTTCACCGGTTGACAAGCTGAATTTTTTCGAAATAGAAATAATGCGGTTCGCCAAAAGGCGCAATGGTCGGAGACGCGGCCAACAAGAGCCGCGCCGAACGAACCGGGAGGATGGAATGCTGAGGAGAACAGCGGCTCTGGCCGGCGTATTCGCTTGCGCGTTCGTCAATACGGCGCAAGCCGAACCCAAAACCAATTTGCTGCACCAATGGTCGGAAGGCTCCGACGCCGCGGCGATCGCCAAGCTCGGCGAGATGTTCACGGCCGCGGGCGGCAAGTGGGAACAGACTTCGATTTCCGGCCACACCGCGAACACGCTTGCCAAGCTGCGCGCCGACGTCGTCGCCGGCAGCGCGCCTCCCGCGGTTCAGTTGAAAGGGCCGGAGATCGCCGAATGGAACGAGACCGGCAAGACCGCCAATCTCGACGATCTCGCCAAGAGCGAGGGGTGGGACAAAGTCGTCGCTCCTGAGCTTCTCCCTGTCATGAAGCCGACCGGCAATTGGGTCGCGGCGCCCATGAACATCCATCGCATCAACTGGATCTGGGGCTCGACCAAAGGCATGGCGGCGGCGGGCATAACGGCCTTGCCGAAGACATGGGCGGAATTCAACGCCGATTGCGACAAGGCGGTCGCCGCCAAGGTCATCTGCCTCGCGCATTTCAGCCAGGACTGGACCGATGCGACGGTATTCGAAGTGGTCGTCTACGGACAGGACATCGACCTGTTCCGCAAGGCTTTCGTCGAAGGCGACACGAAGGCGATGCGTTCGCCCGAAATGGTGAAGGCGTTCGACGAGATGCGCCTGATCGTCTCCAAATACATGGATCCCGCCATCGCCGGCCGCGACTACGACACGGCGACCGCCATGATCGCCAAGGGGCAGGCGGCCTTCATGATCATGGGCGACTGGCAGGTCGGCATCTTCAGCGGCGGCGGAATGAAGGTGGGCGCCGATTATGTCTGCGCGCAGGCGCCGACGGATTGGGGCAAGCCCGGCTTCATTCTCAACTCCGACTCGATCGCCTTCTTCAAGCAGAGCGATCCCGACTACATCGCGGGCCAGAAGCTGCTCGCGCATTTGGTCATGTCGCCCCAGTTCCAGACCGTCTTCAACCAGACCAAGGGCTCGATCCCAGCGCGGCTCGACGTCGATCTCTCGAAGGGCTTCAACGCCTGCCAGCAATTGTCGCAAAAGGACCTGCGGGCTTCCATCGCTGACGGCACCCTGGTTCGCTCGATGGCGCACAACATGACGGTGCTGCAGAAGTACCGCGGCGCGATGATGGACGTGATCACCTCGTTCGTGAACACGCCGAATATGGGCTCGAAGGACGCCGCCAACGCGATGGCTGACGCGGTCGAAGCGCAGAAGTAACGACGTCGCTCCGCGGCGTCGCCGTCGCGGAGCCTTTCTCCCCGCTCATATCAGGAGGTCGGGCAGAGATGAGCAACGCCGCAGGCGATCGCTTTGCGCCTCAGCAGCGCGCGAACTGGCGAGAGGCCCTGGCCGCGGCGACGCCAAAACTAGTGCTGGCGCCGTCCGTGATCGCGAGCTTCGTCTACGTCTTCGCCTTCAGCATCTGGACCTTCTATATTTCCCTGTCGAACAGCACGTTGCTGCCGAGCTACGGCTATGTCGGCTTCAAACATTACGTGGAGCTGTGGTCGAACCAACGTTGGGCGATCGCCTACGGCAATCTGTTCCTCTTCAGCGCGATCTATGTCGTTCTGACGCTGGTGGTCGGCCTGGCGCTCGCAATCGCGATCGACCAGCGCGTGCGCGGGGAGTCGATCTGGCGCACGATCTTCCTCTATCCGCTCGCCGTCTCGTTCGTGGTGACGGGCACCGTATGGAGCTGGCTCTACAGCCCGAACGCCGGCATCGAATATTTCGTGCGGAGTCTCGGCTGGAGCGATTTCACCTTCCGCCTGACCACCGATCGCGACACGGCGATCTATGCGATCATCGCGACCGGCGTCTGGCAGTCCTCCGGCTTCGCGATGGCGCTGTTTCTCGCCGGCCTGCGCTCCGTCGATCCCGATCTCGTCAAGGCGGCGCAGATCGACGGCGCGAGCCGCTTTCGCATCTACCGCAAGGTGATTTTGCCGAGCATCGCGCCGATCTTCGTCGCGGTGGCGGTCGTGCTGTTGCAATTCGCGATCAAGACGTTCGACCTCGTCGTCGCGCTGACCAAAGGGGGGCCGGGCATATCGACGACATTTCCGGCGATCTACGTCTACGACCTCATGTTCCAACGCGGCGAGATCGCGGTCGGCGCGGCGGCGGCGATCATGATTCTTGCCGCGCTCGCCGTCGTGCTCGTGCCGTATGCGCTGTGGATGGTATGGCGCAATCGCGGGGAGGCCGCCGCCCATGGCTGACCTCGCCCTGCGCGACGTCTCGGCGCCGGCCGCGCGCGCCGCCAATTTGCGCTACGTCGCGGGACGCGCCGGCGTCTATGCCTTCCTCAGCTTCTTCGCGCTGATCTACCTGTTGCCGCTGTTCGTGATCGTGGCCAATTCGTTCCGGGATCTGCCGGAGATCACGCGCAATGGACTGATCGCCTTTCCCCAGAGTTTTTCGCTGAAGGCCTGGCCGCAGGCGTGGGCGCATTTTTGCGTCGCGGGCACCTGCGAGGGGATCAAGCGCAACTTCTACAATTCCTTGCTGATGACCGTTCCGGCGACCGTCGTCTCAACCATGATCGGGGCCGTCGACGGCTACGTGCTGTCGAAGTGGCGCTTTCCCGGCTCGCAGACGCTGTTCGCCTGCATGACGCTCGGCGTTTTCATGCCCGGCCAGATCGCGCTGCTGCCGTGGGCCTTCATCCTCGGCCAATTGCATCTGTCGAATTCGGTGTACGGCCTCATTCTGATCCATTGCGTCCAGGGCATTTCGTTCACGACGCTGTTCTGCCGCAACTACTACGTCAACATTCCCGACGATCTGATCCGCGCCGCGCGCATCGACGGCGCGGGCTTCTGGCGCATCTTCTTCAAGATCGTCGTCCCGCTGTCGCCGCCGATCCTGATCGTGACAGTGATCTGGCAATTCACCGGCATCTGGAACGAATATCTGTTCGGCGTCGTGTTCACCGGCGGACGGCAGCAGCCGATTACGACCGCGCTCGTTTCGCTCGCCACCAACCAGATGAATGCGCGAGCCTTCGACGTCGCCAGCGCGGCGGTGCTGATCGGCGCCGTTCCGCCGCTTCTGATCTATTTCCTGGGCGGCAAATATTTCGTGCGCGGCCTCACCCAAGGCGCGATCAAATGAGGGCGGCGGCATGGCGACGTTGACGATCAGGGGTTTGCGCAAGCGCTTCGGGCCGGTCGAGGTGCTGAAGGGCATCGACCTGGAAGCGCGAACCGGCGAGTTTATCGCCCTCGTCGGACCCTCCGGCTGCGGCAAGTCGACCATGCTCGCCATGATCGCCGGACTGGAGAGCGTCACCGAGGGCGAGATCCACATCGACGGACGCCTCGTCAACAGGGTCGCGCCGAAGGATCGCGACATCGCGATGGTGTTCCAGTCCTACGCGCTCTACCCGACGATGACCGCGCGCCAGAACATCACCTTCGGAATGGAGAGCCGCGGGGTTCCGAGGGCTCAGCAGGACGCCGCCGTCAGTCGCGTCGCCGCGCTGTTGCAGATCGAGTCGCTGCTCAACCGCAAGCCGGGTCAGCTCTCGGGCGGCCAGCGGCAACGGGTCGCCATGGGCCGGGCGCTGGTTCGCGACCCCAAGCTGTTCCTGTTCGACGAGCCGCTTTCCAACCTTGACGCCAAGCTGCGCGTCGACATGCGTACCGAGATCAAGAAGCTGCATCTGCGCGTCGGCAAAACGACGATCTATGTCACGCACGACCAGATCGAGGCGATGACGCTCGCCTCCCGCATCGCCGTGATGCACCAGGGCGCCTTGCAGCAATTCGACGAGCCGCAGGCGGTTTACGATCGCCCCGCCAACATGTTCGTCGCCGGCTTCATGGGCAGCCCGGCGATGAATTTCATTCCCGCCGTCCTCGGCGAGGATGCGGGGCGCCCGAATGTCAGGATCTCGGCCTATGGCGGCGAGGCGGTCGTGTTGCCTCTGGCGCGGGCGCCTGCGCGGGCCCCTGCGGACGGACGGGTCGTCCTGGGCGTCCGTCCGGAGCACCTCTTCCGCTACGACGACGAACTGAAGGCGCGCAAGCCCGCGCTGGCGCAGCTCAGCGCGCCGGTGGAGGTCGTCGAGCCCACAGGCGCCGAGACGATCGCGCTGCTGAAGCTCGGCGAGCGCGACATCGTCGGACGGTTCGATCCCGATGGAGCGCCGCGTCTCGGCGAGGCGATGTCGCTCGGCGTCGAAATGTCCCATGCGTGCCTGTTCGACCCCGTAACGCAACACCTGATTTCGTGAGCTAGACCTTGAACTTTGCAATCTATCCGAGCCTCGCCGACCGCGTGGCGTTCATCAGCGGTGGCGCGAGCGGCATTGGCGCCGACATCGTGCGCGCCTTCGCACGCAACAAGGCGCGCGTCGCCTTCGTCGACCTGCAGGAGGAGGCCGGACACGCTTTGGCGCGCGAGCTAGCTTCGAGCGGCGGTCGCCACATGTTCGTCAAGGCGGACGTCACCGACATCGCGGCGCTGCGCGGCGCCATCCAGCGCACCCGCGAGGAACTCGGCCCAATCGCGACGCTGGTCAACAATGCGGCGAACGATCAACGCCACGCTGTCGCCGACGTCAGCGTCGAGTTCTGGGAGGAATCGCAGAACGTCAATTTGCGTCACCACTTTTTCGCAGCCCAAGCCGTCCATCCGCACATGCGCGAACTCGGCCACGGCTCGATCGTCAACCTCTCGTCGATCGCTTGGCGGGGCGGCGCGGCGGAAATGCCGGTGTACGCCGCCGCGAAGGCGGGGGTCGTCGGTTTGACCCGCGCGCTCGCCCGCGCCTTCGGCTCCGACAACATCCGCGTCAACGCGATCGAACCGGGCGCCGTGATGACCGATCGGCAGATCCAGCTTTGGTACACGACGCCCGCATCGGTGGAGGCGATGGCGCAGCGACAGGCGATCAAGCGCACGCTGCTGGGCGAGGAAATTGCGCGCGCCGCGCTATTTCTCGCCGCCGACGACAGCCGGATGATCACAAAGCAGACTCTCACCGTCGACGCGGGGCTCCGATGATCGAATCCGCCAAGGCCGAGGCGCGCGGGCGCTCCTTTGCATTCGGCCTCAACCCCTATGGACTGACCTACCACCTCGGGCTGCAAGGGGCAGGGGGGCCGCGCGCCAACCGGCGCGGCGTGGGCCTCGAAGGTTTTATCGGCGTCGCGCAGGAGCTTGGTGCGCGCGCAATCGAACTGTTCGACCCGTGGCTGCGTGCGCTGAGCGACGAGGAGCTTGCGGCGCTGGCGAAGCGGCTGCGCGCGCTGGGCATGATCCCGATTGTCAGCTCCGGAATGATGATGGGGCTGTTCGAGAGCGCGCTGCGGTCGGCGCGCGCGCTCGACGCCAAGGTCATTCGATTCGGATTGACCACGGTTTTGTGCGGCGACCGGAATGCTCTCGGCGCCGGATGGGGCGAACTCGTCGCCAAGGTCGGGGCGGCGCTCGCCGAATATGGGCCGCGCGCGGCCGACGAAGGGCGCGTGCTCGCGATCGAGAACCACCAGGATTTCGGCAGCGACGAACTCGTCGCCTTCTGCGAAGCCTCGCGCGGCGTCGGGATTACGCTCGATACGGGGAACACGTTTCCCGTTGCCGAGGCGCCCCTCGCCTTCACCGAGCGGGTTGCGCCCTATGTGCGGCATATCCATTTGAAGGACTATCGGGTGCAGTTCACCGAAGACGGCTACCGGCTCGTTCGCTGCGCGATCGGCGACGGCGCGGTTCCGCTGGCCGAGATGCTCGACCTCTTGAGCGCGCATCATTCCGGATTGGCCGCCGTGCTGGAGCCGGGCGCCTTGGAGGCGCGTCACGTGCGCTGGCTTACGCCCAATTGGTGGAATTTCTACGCGCCGAAACCGGCGCCCGCCTTGGCCGCTTGTCTGGCCGCCGCGCGGAAGAACCGGCTGCCGGACGATGCCGACTATCGCACGCCCTGGGAGAAGGGCGAGGACGGCGCGCTCATCGACTACGAACTCGCCATGATCCGCCGCAGCGCCGCCAACATGCGCGCGCTGGGACTTTAGGGTTCAATCAGGGAGCCAGACGTGACCAAGGAACTGACCGGTAAGACAGCGTTCGTGACGGGCTCGGGGCGCGGGCTCGGGCGCTTCATGGCGGAAAGGCTCGCTGAACTCGGCGCCGACGTCGCCATCCACGACATCGAGTGGACCGCGCCCGCAAAGTATGGCGAATTCGCCGATCTCGACGCGGTCGCGCAGCAGATTGCGCGTCACGGCGGCCGGGTGTGCGCCGTAAGCGGCAACATCGGCGATCGAGCGGCGGTCGCGCGAATGAGGAGCGAGATCGACGCCAAGCTCGGCCACGTCCACATTCTCGTCAATTGCGCGGGCGGCGACATCGGGGCCGCCGGCGGCAAGCCGAACCCGAACAACGCGCTCGACGTCGCCTTCGAGGACATCAAGGTTCTCACCGACAACAATCTGATCGGGACGATGCTGGTCTGTCAGGCGTTCGTGCCGGCGATGAAGGCGGCCGGCGCCGGCTCGGTCGTCAACATCGCCTCGGTCGCTGCGCACATGGGCTGCAGCCCGGAGGTGGTTTACTCCACGCTGAAGGCGGCGGTCGTGCACTACACCCGCTGCCTGGCCAAAGAGCTGCTCGAGGACGGCGTGCGCGTCAATGCGGTGAGCCCCGGCCCGACGAAGTCGGCGCGCTTCCAGGCGACCCGCGTCGTCGATCCCAAGCGCATGGATTCGGGCGGCAAGTCGTTCACTCGCTACGCCG
>DASXGX010000150.1:0-4864 GCA_036488815.1 Roseiarcus sp. | reverse complement strand
AGCGCGCGCTCGTCGAGGCCGCGTTACAGAAACAGGGGCCGGAACAGGTCTACCTGCAACTCGCGAGCCTCGAAGCAGACGGCCAACTGTTACGCCTTTCTGACGATGCGTGGACGACTCCCGCGCTCGCGGCCACAGAGGCCGCGATGCTGCGCGCCGCCGACCGGCCACAAGAGCGCCAATGGATTGCGCCAGACGCGCTGCAGGCGGCCCTCCGCGAGGGCTCACATCTCTCGCCAGAGCAGCGCGGCGCCGTCGCCGAGGCCGCGCGTTCCGACGGGGTGAGCATCATTGAGGCGGGCGCCGGGACCGGCAAAACGACGCTCGCTCGGGTGATTGTCGAGGCCTCCCATCGATCCGGCCTCAGAGCGGTGGGCCTTGCTCCGAGTTGGGTGGCCGCTGACGAACTCGCCAGATCAACCGGCATCGATTCGGTCGCGATCGCCCGCTGGCGATACGACCTCGAACAAGGGTCTGCGGCGCCGCTCGATGCGTCGACCGTCATCCTGGTCGACGAAGCCGGCATGGCGGGAACGCGCGACATGGCGGCGATCCTCGCCAAGGCGCGCGACGCCCAGGCCAAGGTTGTCCTCATCGGCGACAGGCGTCATCTGGAAGCCGTCCCGGGGGCGAGCCCCCTGAAGGCGGTCGCGGAGGTCGTGCGCCGCGGCGCGATCCTCGACGGCGTTCGGCGGCAGGCCGTCGATTGGCAACGCGCGGCGTCGGTCGTGATGGCGCGCGGCGACGCCGAAGCCGGATTGCGCGCCTATGCGAGCCGCGACCGGCTGGAATTGGTTGCTGGCGACGGCGCCGCGCGCGACCGCGTCATCGCTCGATGGACGGATCTGCGCGCGACGCACGGCAACGACGTGCTCATCATCACCCGTCGCAATGAGGATAGCGCGGCCTTGAATCGTTCCGCCCGCGCGGTCCTGAAGGCCGAGCGGCGGATCACGGGCGACGACATCGAAGTCGCCGCGCTCGATCGCGAAGATAAGCGTGTCACGCTTGCGCTGGCGTCCGGTGATCAGGTCCGCTTCAGCGAAAATCTGCAGCGTCTCGGCATCCGCAACGGCAACCGCGCGACGGTCGAGCGAATTCAGCGCGACCGCAACGGCGACGTGCGGGTCAGCTTCGCGCTCGAAGATGGTCGCCGAATCGAAGGGGATTGGCGCGAGTTTGCGCGCGAGCGTCCGGGCAGGACGATCTTGCCGCCCCGCGTCGTTCACGCCTATGCCGGAACGGTGTACGCGGCGCAGGGCCGGACCGCCGACGCCAGCGTCGTCTATGTCGGCAGACCAACCGACGCGCGCGAACTCTATGTCGCGCTCACGCGGCATAGGCATGACGCGCACGCCGTCGTCGAGAGCGGGCGGCTCGAAGCGCAGTGCCGTCAACGCCAAGCCGACCATCGCATGGCGCCGACCCTCACCGCGATGCGCGAGCGGCTGTTTCGTGAGGCGCGGCAATATCGCGAGAAGGTGAACGTCGCCGACTATTGCGCGGACCGCGCTGAATTCGCCCGGACCGGGCGAGTCACCCTACCGGCCCCGGAAGTCGCGACGGATGCGATGACACACGCGGTTCTGGCCGCTCGGCGTTTGCGCGAAGCCATCGCCTGGCTCGATCCGTCGCGCGTGGTCATCCCGATCTGGCGCCTATTCGATCGGGGCCGCGAAGTTGCTCGTGAGTTACCGCCGAAGCTCGCCACGCTCCTCGATACCCTCCGCGAGCGCGGCCAACGCGCGCGAGACGCTTACACACGCGGTTCGCACTATGATCGGTGACGAGAGCAAAGGCGCCTCAACGACCGCCACAGGGCCACTTGCTGTTGACCGATAAGCCCCGCGCTGGATCCTGGGGGGTTGCTAGTCGCCCCGCTTATCCCGAACCATCGTCGCAACCGCCGTAATTCGTCACCCACCTGCCCGCTCGCCGCACGGAATTGTTCTTACAAATAACCTCCTTGTCGCAACATCGGCCGGTCGGCGTTCGTCGACTGAGTATCCGAGCAGGAACTGGCGCCGGCTTAGAACCCGGTCGCGCACGCTTGAACGCAACGGAAATACCGATCGTTCGGAACAATCCTAACCAATCGCTTCAATACCTGAACACGTCTGTGCTTTATTACCCTCGGTTACGTTACGCCGGTTACAGGAGGCCGAGGAGTGACCATCGCGATGGAGGACGTCCGCGACGCCGTCGGCAGGCTGAAGGCCGCCGGCGACAAGCCGACCAATCAGAATGTGCGGCGGATGCTCGGTGGCGGGTCCTTCGAGCACATTGCGCCGCTGGTGCGGCTGGCGCTAGAGGAAGACGCGCAAGCGGAAGCCGAGCTTCGCCAAGCGCCCGCTCAACTCAGGGCCCGGTTCGAAGCATGTCTCGCCAGCCTGTGGGGCGCCGCCCAGCAGCTCGCGCGCGAGGAGGCGGAGCGGCTCAGCCGCGCCGCCGAAGCCGAGGCAAGGGAAGCGCGGGGGACGGCGGAAGCCTCGGCCGCGGAGGCCGAAGCCCTAAAGGCGAAACTGCTGGAGGCCACCCTGCGGCTGACGGATCGGACGACCGAGTTGGCGTCCGCACGCGAGGGGGAGCGCGCCGCGCTCCTCAGCGCAACCGACGCGACGCGGCGCGCGGGCGGATTGGAAACGGGCCTGCGTGCGGCAAAGGCCCACATTGAGGAGCTCGAGGGCCAGATCCGGGCGAACAATCAGCGCATCGACACGCTTATCAAAGCTCTGCCGATGCCGTCAGAAGGCCGACGGGGCACCGCGCAGCCCGAGCCTTTTGTCCCGATCTTGCCATAGCCGTGGTTCGAAGCGCCATCCGCGGCTCTGTCCGCTTCGCGCCGCGCCGCCAATTGGACCGCGTCGAGACCGCGCAGCAACATTCCAGGCTCAACCAGGAGCGTTCCTTGAACTTTGCCCTTCCCAATAAGTCGGCCCGCGCGTTCCGCGTCGCGGTCTACGCGCGCTATTCCACTGACGAACAGAGACCCGAGTCGATCGAGGACCAGATCGAGACCTGCCGGCGCTTTTGCGAGCGGCAGGGCTGGCGAGTCGTCGCCACCTACTCGGACGCGGCGATCACGGGTTCGACCGCTCACCGCCCGGAATATCAGCGGCTCCTTGCGGACGTCGAGCGCGACGTCTTCGACGTCATCGTGGTCGAGGCGCTTGATCGGCTCAGCCGTCGCCTCTCGGACGTCGCGCTCTTGTACGATTGCCTCTCGTTCCGCAATGCGAAGCTTTTTGCGGTCGATCGCGGCGAGATCACTTCGCTAATGATCGGCGTTCTCGGCGCGATGGCGCAAAGCTTTCTCGACGATCTCAAGCACAAGACCAAGCGCGGGCTGCGCGGCAAAGTCATCGCTGGAAAGTCGGCGGGGTCGCTCGCCTATGGCTACCAAGTCAAACCGGACTCGCCCGGCGATCGGCTGATCGTTCCCGCGGAGGCCGAAGTCGTCCGGCGTATTTTTACGGACTACGCCGACGGCGCCTCGCCGCGGGCGATTGCCGGCCGCCTTAACGCCGAAAGGATTCCCGGCCCGCACGGTCGCCCCTGGATCGACACGACCATCCGGGGCCAGGTGGATCGCGGAACCGGGGTGCTTAACAATTCCGCCTACAGAGGCGAGATTGTTTGGAACCGCTGTTCGTACGTCCGTCATCCGACGACGGGCAAGCGCGTGGCCCGCATGAACCCGGAGAATGAGTGGGAGAAGGCAACCGACGAAACGCTCCGCATCGTCGACGCCGCGCTGTGGGACCGGGTCAAGGCGCGACAGACCAAAGTCCGCACCGAGATGGGTCGCGACGAGAACGGCGTCGCCCTCAACCGCGCGCACCGCGCAAAACATCTGCTTTCGGGACTGATCGTTTGCGGCGAATGCGGCTCACCTTTCGCCATGCGGGACGCGAAGCACTACGGTTGCAGCAATGTCCGCTCGAAAGGAACCTGCACGCAAAGCCAACGCGTCAAACGCGCCGACCTTGAGCGGATTGTTGGGGACACCATTCGCCGGGAGTGGATGAATGAGGCGGCGTTGGCGCGAATGCGCGCGGACGCGATCGCGCATTGGCGCCAGATGTACAGCACGTCGGATGGCCAACGGGCGAAACTAAAGGCCGCCCTGAAGCGAACCGAGGCGCAGAGCGCGCGCATCGTCAATGCGATCGTCGATGCGGGGCACAATCCCGCGCTGCTCGCTAAGCTTAAGCAACTGGAGGTAGAGCAAAAGCGTCTCGAAACCGAAATCGAGGCCATCGCCGACGCGGTCGCGCCTGACCTCGCCGAGATCGCCAGCGATGTCGAAGCCACGATCCAGTCGGTGCGCGACCAGATCGAGAGCCTCTTGAGCCATCCCGTTGGCCCGAACGGCGCCAAACTCCGGGAGCTGGTGCGCGGCATGATCGAGCGCATCGCAATTGTCCGCCACGCGAGCGGGGCCATCGAGGCGACGGTGCGCGGCCGGTTCGCAGGGATCATGCAGGCGGCGGGGATGGCGGAGCAATATGCGCTTAGAACGCAAAAAGCCCCCGCGCCTGAGGCTGCGGGGGCTTTGGGAGGGTTGGTTGCGGGGGCAGGATTTGAACCTGCGGCCTTCAGGTTATGAGCCTGACGAGCTACCGGGCTGCTCCACCCCGCGGCAGGATTTGATCGGCGTTTGATCGTAAGAGGAAAGCTCCGTGCTTTGCAGGCCTGGCGGCGACCTACTCTCCCGTGTCTTGAGACAAAGTACCATTGGCGCTGAGGCGTTTGACGGCCGAGTTCGGGATGGGATCGGGTCTGATCGCCTTGCAAAAGCCACCAGGCCGGCAAAGGACGGAGTGAAGCAATGGTCGTTGAGATCGCGGCTAGAACCGCCGTC
>DASXGX010000148.1:0-1940 GCA_036488815.1 Roseiarcus sp. | reverse complement strand
GAGCAGGCGCACGACATGCGGGAACTGGCTCGTGGACCACAGCGTGTACTGCCCGGTCCCCGGGTTATATTCGCCGATCGCCGCCCGGGGCTCCATCGGATTGCCGACGAGCCGGTTGTTGACCAGGCTGATGTGGCTGACGTGGGCGGCGCGGGCGAACGCCGCTTCGGTCGCTGCTTCGTCGCCAAGCGACCAGTCGGCGCAGAGATTGCCGGGCGCGTCGTCGAAAAGCTGCGGCGCGCCGGGTTTCGCCGCGTCGAGCAGCATTGCGGCCACGGGCAAGGCGGCGTAGTCCACCGCGAGCGCCTCCGCGCCGGCCGTTGCGGCGTCAAGCGTTTCGCCCACCACAAAGGCGACGGCGTCGCCCACGAACCGCACCTTGCCGATGGCGAGCGCTGGAAAGGGCGGCTCCTTCATCGGCGCGCCGTCCTTGAAGGTGATCCCCCATCCGCACGGCAGCGTGCCGCAGCCGTCAGCAGTGAAATCGGCGCCGGTGAAGACAGCGAGCACGCCGGCCGTGCGGAGCGCGGGGCGTTTGTCGATTGCGCCGATCGTTGCGTGCGCGTTCGGCGAACGCACGAACATGCCGTAGGACATGTCGTCGCGCTTGATGTCGGCGACGTAGTTGCCCCGTCCGGTGAGGAAGCGGCGGTCTTCCTTGCGCTTCGGCGCGGCGCCGACGCCAATGACTTCGCCCATGTCACTCTCCCGTAGCGGGCGCCTGCATGGCGCGGGCCCCGGCGATGACCGAGGCGACGATATTCTGATAGCCGGTGCAGCGGCAGAGGTTGCCATCAAGCTCCCGGCGGACCTCCGCCTCGTCCGCCTCCGGGCTTCGGGTCGCGATGTCCACCGCGCGCATTATCATGCCCGGCGTGCAGAACCCGCATTGCAGGCCGTGGTTTTCATGAAAGGCCGCCTGCATCGGATGCAGGTCGTTGCGCTCAGCGGTGAGCCCTTCGATCGTCGTCACCGAGCGCCCGTCGAGCGAAAGCGCGAGCAAGGTGCAACTTTTCACCGAGGCGCCGTCGAGAAGGATCGTGCAGGCGCCGCACTGACTCGTGTCGCAGCCGACATGCGTGCCGGTGAGGCGGCGGCGTTCGCGGATCCAGTCGACCGCGAGCAGCGCCGGCTCGACCTCGTCCGTTATCGTCCTCCGGTTCAGCATCACGCTGATCTTCATGGACAGGTCTCCTTGCAAAGGCTCAGGCGAGCAGGCGGGCGTATCCGAGCTCCCAGGCGGCGAGGGTGAGGTCGCCGATCTGGAACGGGGTTTCGTAAAACTTGCGTTCGGGGACGTAGACAATGAACTCGTCGTCCCCAATCGGGTCGAGCATCACCTTGACGAAGGAGCCCTGATATTCGAGCGCCCGCACGCGGCCGGGAATCGCGACCATCGCGGGATCGATCGTTTCGTTCGGCTTCATGAGTCTTATGTCGTCGCGGCGGACCGCGATGTCGGCTCGCGCCCCCTTGTCGGGCGCCCGGCCTGGCGTGCAGGGCACGCGGATCGCCGTCTGGTCCGGCGGGCGGACGGCGACGATTCCGTCCGCTTCGCTTTCGACGCGCCCCGAGATGACGTTCTGGCCGCCCAGAAACTCCGCGACATAGCGGTCTTTCGGGAAGGCGTAAACGTCGCGGGCCGCTCCGACCTGGCGAATTTGACCCTTTTCCATCACGACCACCACATCGGCCATGGCGATCGCCTCCTGCTGGGTGTGCGTCACATGGATGAATGTGATGCCGAGCTCCCGCTGCATGCGGCGGAGCTCCGCGCGCATCTGCACGCGCAGCTGTTCGTCGAGCGCCGAGAGCGGTTCGTCGAGCAGCAGGACGCGCGGCTCCGTGATCGCGGCGCGCGAGGGCGACGCGCTGCTGCTGTCCGCCGGAAAGCTGGTTCGGCAGGCGGTCGCGCAGCTCGCCGAGCCGGACTTTTTCGA
>DASXGX010000130.1:0-8667 GCA_036488815.1 Roseiarcus sp. | reverse complement strand
CGATCGGGTCATGGTGATGCGGCGCGGCAACAAGGTCGCCGACAAGGCGATTCATGCGACGAGCCCGGAAGAAGTGACCGGCTTGATCACCGGCGCAATCCACGCGGCTTGAGGAGCCTTCCGATGGCAAGCGAAGCGCCGCAAGCCAACGTCTCGATCGAATCGGTGCTGGGCGTCCAGCAACACAATTTTTGGCAGCGCTTCACGAGTTCCCAAGCGTTTTGGGTGACCGTCGCGCTCATCATCATCTGCATTGTGATGAGTTGGCTGCAGCCGGCGTCGTTCGCGACGGCCGACAATTTCTACAACACGACGCGCAATTTCTCCTTCATCGGCATCATGGCGCTCGGCATGACTGCGGTCATTGCGACGGGCGGCATCGATCTCTCGGTCGGCTCGATCATGGGTTTGACCGCCGTCTCGTGCGGCCTCGTTCTCGAAGCTGGCTATCCAGCCTGGGCCGCCGTGATTGTCGGCTTGCTGGCGGGAGGGGTCGCGGGGCTCATCAACGGCATTATTATCGCCTATCTCGGCCTCTCCCCTTTCGTCACAACGCTCGGCATGCTGGCGATTGCGCGGTCGGTCGCGGTGGTGCTGTCGGGCAACCGCATGCTTTACAACTTTGGTCCCGGCGGACCGGGGTTCAAAGCGCTTGGGAGCGGCGCATGGCACATCACGCCGCATTTCGAGCTGAGCTATCCGCTCCTTTTCCTCATTGTCTTCACGTTTCTTTTGGGCGTGGTGTACCGGATGACGAGCTGGGGCCGCCATGTTCTCGCGATCGGAGGCAACGAACAGGCGGCGCTCTTGACCGGCGTGCCCGTCAACCGCATCAAAGTGCAAGTTTATGTATTCTCCGGCCTAACGGCGGCTTTCGCCGCCATTCTCTCCGTTGGTTGGGCGGGGTCGGCGATCAACGCCCTTGGCGCCACCTATGAGCTCCTCGCCATCTCCGCCGCGGTGATCGGCGGCGCAAACTTGATGGGCGGCGAGGCCAGCGCCTATGGCGCGTTCATCGGCGCGGCGCTCATCTTTACGATCCGCAATTCGCTTCTGATGGCGGGCGTCGATTCGAATTGGCAAGGCACGTTCGTCGGCTTGTTCTTGATCGGAGCAGTTTACCTCGGCAAACTTCGAGGAGCGAAACGCGAGTGACCCATGGGGGTCTGCGTTAAACCGGCCCACAGGGCCATGTTCAACTGGGAGGAAGACAATGTTGAAACTTATGTTGACCGGCGCTGTCGCCGCGGGGGCGTTGCTTGCGGTCTCGGCTTCGGCGAGAGCCGCGGACACCTACACCTTCGCGCTCGTGCCGAAGAACACCAACAACCCATTCTTCGACCAAGCCCTCGCTGGCTGCAAGAAGGCCGAGAAAGAGCTCAACGGCGCCGTCAAGTGCCTCTACATCGGGCCTGGCGAACATGGCGGCGGCGACGAGGAAGCGCAGATCGTCGCCGATCTCATCACCAAGAGGGTCGACGGCATCGCCGTCTCGCCCGCCAACGCGCCGGCGATGGCCAATGCGCTGCAAGGCGCCGCCGCAGCGAAGATCCCTGTGCTGACCTGGGACTCCGACCTTCTGCCGAAGGACAAAGGCGAGCGTATCGCCTATGTCGGCACGCACAACTATGACATCGGCGTCAACATCGCCAAGCTCGTGATGGCGATCAAGCCGAAGGGCGGCACGATCTGCATCCAGTCCGGCGGCGCCGCGGCAGCGAACCACAACGAACGCATGCAGGGCATCCGCGACACGCTCGCCGGCGCAAAGAGCGCGGAGTCGCCCGGCACGCGTCTCACCGGCCAGAACGGCTGGAAGGAGGCCGACGGCTGCCCGCTCTACACCAACGACGACTTCGGCGTCGCCGTGCAGCAAATGGAGGACATCCTCGGCAAATATCCCAATCTCGACGCCTTCACGCCGACCGGCGGCTTCCCGCAGTTCCTGCCCGACGCCTATGAGAAGGTGGCGAGCAAGTACAAGGACAAGATCGCCTCCGGTGAGCTGGCGCTGGTCGTCGCCGACACCCTGCCGGTCCAGATCGAATTGATGAAGAAAGGGCTCTCGTCGGGACAGGTTGGCCAGCGTCCGTTCGAGATGGGCTATAAGACGATGTATTTCCTCAAGGACATCAAGGACGGTAAGGCTCCCCCGGCGGACCCGACCTATACCGGCCTCGACGTCTGCACGCCAAAGACCGCCGACACCTGCGTCGGCGGCGGGAGCTGAGCGCGCTATCTGAGCGCACCTCCGGCGGGGCTTCGGCCCCGCTATTTTTTTGGGCGCATCGAGCGGGGTGATTTCATTGTCTTGCATTTGTGAAAGCAATGTGCAATCTTCCGGGCCGGAGGATTGAATGAGCAACGATGTCTACCTGCATGGGCAGCCGGCCCCTCTCGCCAGCGCGAAGCAACTGGCGAGACTTAGGTTTTCCGATGAGAAGCTCAGCGTTCGCCTCGCCGAAAATGACGATAGGCTGGATCGTTTTTCGCAGGTCCTCGGCAACCTCGAACAGACAAGCGCGACGGCAACACGATCGCCGAGCCTTGCGAATAGGAAGCGCGGCGATCACGCTAAGAAAGATAGGCGCTGACCATGCCTACCGCGGTTAGTCGAATCCTCGATAATCTGAGGAGCGAAGGAGGGTTACAGGGGAAGGACATTGCGAACATCGTCTCGGTTTCGCCCGCCACTGTTTCCCGCTGGTCGAGCGGCAAGGCGAACCCGGATCTCCGGACGCAGACTGTAATCGCCGAGTTGCGATATGTCGTCGATCGCCTGTCGGATTTCTACACCCCCGACGAAACACGGTTGTGGCTTCATACCAAGCATCAAATGCTGGATGGGGAACGCGCCATTGATTTAATCAATGAAGGGCGGACCGAAGCCGTACTCGCGGTGATCGAGGCCCTCGATTCGGGCTCCTACACCTGATGGCTGTAGACCACCGGAAGGCTCGTGATCTCCAACTCCTCGACGCGGTCGATGCTTTCGCTCGTGAACCGTTCGATGGTCGTGTATGGCGCGCCGTCAGGGAGGGGCGCGATCCGACGGTAGGGAGTCCATCCCAGAGCCGCTGGTGCAACGGAGACTTCGACGTTCTCTACACATCAACGGAGCGGGATGGGGCTATCGCCGAGATCAACGCTCTCTTGACGCTGCAACCGGTGTTCCCATCCCGAATGCGATGGAACTGCTACGAGCTGAGCGTTCGGTCTGCGAAGTCCCTTCGGATTGCTGATCTGTCGATATTGGCGAAGCTTGGCGTCGATACGTCACGCTATCATGAACGCCGATACGATCACACCCAGAGCATCGCTGACGCAGCGTTGTTTCTCGGCTTTGATGCGTTGATCGTACCCAGCGCGCGCTGGGCTTGTCAGAACCTCGTTCTATTCACGTCTCGTTTGGAACCTGGTGACGTCAAACTGGCCTCCGAGGCGGGCGTCCCAATTGACTGGTCCGCTTGGCGTCGCGGGCATCGAAACAGACCGCAGCCGCGTTTTCTCTCTTGACCGATCGCGTATCTTTGGCCGGCGCTTCTTGAGGCATTCGGCCAAGCACGCCTGCTTGGTCCGGGGCCCCGCTATTTTTTCGCCCGCTTGGCTTCGATCACGTCCCAGATCGCCACGGCGAGATCGGCGCCGCCCAGCTTCTTGATGATTCGGATCCCGGTCGGAGAGGTCACGTTGATTTCGGTGAGATAGCCGTCAATCACGTCGATGCCGACGAAGATCAGGCCGCGCCGCTTCAGTTCCGGCCCGATCCGGGCGCAGATCTCGCGCTCGCGCGGCGTCAGCTCCGTCGCTGCGGCCGCGCCGCCGCGCACCATGTTCGAGCGGATGTCGTCGCTGGCCGGCACGCGGTTGACGGCCCCGAGCGGCTCGCCGTCCACCAGAATGATCCGCTTGTCGCCGCGCGAGACCGCGGGCAGGAACTTCTGGATCACCCAGGGCTCGCGGAAAGTGACCGAGAAGAGGTCGAATAGCGAGCCGAAGTTCGGGTCGTTCTGCCCGACCTTGAACACCGCCGCCCCGCCGGCGCCATAGAGCGGCTTCATCACGACTTCGCCGTGAGTGGCGCGAAACGCCTCGATCGCCGCGCGGTCGCGCGAGATGAGCGTCGCCGGCATCAGCTCGGGGAAATCCATCACGAAGAGTTTTTCCGGCGCATCGCGAACCGAGCGCGGATCGTTGACGACGAGCGTATGCGGATGAATGCGCTCGAGCAGATGCGTCGTGGTGATATAGGCGAGGTCGAACGGCGGGTCCTGGCGCAACAGCACGACATCGACTTGCGCGAGATCGACACGCCGCGGCTCTCCCAGCTTCGCGTGCTCGCCTTGAACGTCCTTGACGACGAGCGGCTGCGCCTCGACGAGAAGGCTAGCGCCTTCGAGGCAGAGCCGCTCGGGCGTGTAGTAGAGCAGGGCATGGCCGCGCGCCTGCGCCTCGAGGAGTAGCGCGAAGGTCGAATCCCCGGCGATGCGGATGCGTTCGATCGGGTCCATCTGCACGGCGACGGTCAAAGGCATGGCGGAGGCGTTCCTGTCAGTGCGCGGTCAGTCGAGGTCCAGCCTATACGCTGCGCCGAGGTGGCGGGGAAGGCGCCCCGGCGCGACGAAGACGGCGTCGCCCCGCAGCGTTGCGCGCGCCGCCCAGGGATTGCGCGTGAGCCAGACGCGCGCGGCGCGCGAAATCCGTCGCCGCTTGGTCTCGAGGATCGCGATCGCCGCGTTGTCGATATTTTCGCGCGCCTTGACCTCGACGAAGGCGATCGTGTCGCCGCGTTGCGCGACGATGTCGATCTCGCCCCCGGAGACGACGAAGCGCCGCGCCAGGACCCGATAGCCCTTCAATCTCAGGAGAAGCGCGGCGAGCGTTTCGGCGCGCAGCCCTAGGAGATGCGCCCGCCGCCGCGCCGCCGCCGGCCGGCCCGCCATCAGCGGCGCGAACCCTGAAGGCGCAGCGCCCGCGCGTAGACTTCGCGCCGGGGCAGGCCTGTCTGCGCGGCGACCGCAGCGGCGGCGTCCTTGACCGAGAGCGTGTCGAGCGCAGCGAGGACGGCCTTGTCGAGCGTCGCCTCGTCCGGCGGCGGGGCTTCGAGCGGCGGTCCGACGACGATGACGATTTCGCCCTTGGGCGCTCCCTCGGCGGCGTACAGGGCGGCGAGCTCGGGCAGGGTCGCGCGGCGCGTCTCCTCATAGAGCTTGGTGAGCTCGCGGGCGACCGCGGCAGGCCGCGGGCCGAGTTCGGCGGCGAGATCGGCGAGCGCCTCGGCCAAGCGGCTCGGCGCCTCGTAGAAGACGAGCGTCGCGGGAATGGCCGCCAGCGCGTTGATCCGCTCGCGCCGCCCCGCCGCTTTGGGCGGCAGGAACCCCTCGAAAAAGAACCGGTCGGTCGGCAGCGCCGCGCTGGTGAGCGCGGCCAGCGCCGCCGACGGCCCGGGCACGCTCGTCACCGCGACGCCCGCCGCGACAGCCTCGGCGGCGAGCTTGAAGCCGGGGTCGGAAATCATCGGCGTGCCGGCGTCCGAGATCAGGGCGAGCGCCTCGCCCGCGGCAAGTCGCGCGAGGATCGCCGGGCGCGCCTCCGCCGCATTGTGTTCGTGATAGGGCGTCAGCGGCGTCGTGATCGAATAGCGATCGAGCAGGCGGCGCGACACGCGCGTATCCTCGGCGAGGATCACATCGGCGGCGGCGAGCGTCGCCAGCGCGCGCAAGGTGACGTCGGCGAGATTGCCGATCGGCGTCGCGACGACGTAAAGGCCGGGCGCGAGGGCGGGCGCGTCGACGCGGGCGCCGAGGGCCGAAAAGCCGCGCCATCGCGGCGCGCCGGCCGGCGTCTTCGTCGTATCGTCTCCGTGGCGCGTCGCCATGTCAGCCTCGTCAGCCGCGCGCTCGAAAAAACCAAGTCTCACGCGCGACGCATGCGCTTTCCCTTAGCACTCGGGAATGAAAAAGCCACAATCGCCGCATTAGTGGGGCCGCGCGCGGCTTGAAGGAGGCGCCGCCCGGCCGAAGCGCGTAAACTCGCGTCGGCCGGCCGCGATTCGCTTTTCTTGCCGGCCGGGGGTTGGAGGTCGATATGCGCAGGAGCGCCTCTTTGACGTCGAGGACGCGCGATGCGCGCTGGGCGATGGTTGGATGCCTTGGGCTTGTGCTCGCGGGCTGCAATTCCAATTCGGGGATGTCCGTTCCCGCGCCCGACTTCAGCGCGGCGCCGGTGTCGCCGGTTCAGTCGCAGCCGCTCGCCGGGCCGACCACGGCGACCGTCGGCGAGACGTTGGGGACGGGCCCGGTGCGCGTCGGTTTGATCCTGCCGCTGACCCAGAACGGCGCGCCGAGCCCGATCGGCCTGTCGCTGCGCAACGCGGCGCAGCTTGCGATCGACGAATCCGGGTCGAACGACATCACTTTGATGGTCATGGACGACCGGAACTCGCCTGACGGCGCGGCGCAGGCGGCGCAAGCGGAGATCGGCGCCGGCGCGGAACTCATCCTCGGCCCGCTGCTGGCTGCCGACGCGCGGGAAGTCGGCCGCGTCGCCAAGGCCGCCAATCGGCCGGTCATCGCCTTTTCGACCGACGAGGGCGTCGCCTCGCCCGGCGTCTATCTGCTCTCGTTCCTGATCGAGACCTACGCCGACAAGATCGTCGACTACGCCGTGTCGCGCGGCAAGAAGACCTTCGCCGTGCTCGCCCCGCAGAGCGACTACGCCAATGTCGCGATCGGCGAATTCCAGCAGGCCGCGCAGCGCGCCGGCGCTCGGGTGGTGACCGTCGCCCGCTATGCGCCCGGCCAGCCGCAGAGCGCGATCGGCGAGATCACGTCGACGCCCGGCGGCTTCGACGCCTTGTTCATTCCCGAGCAGGCCGAGGGCATGAACGCGGTCGCCTCGGCGCTGACCTCGGCCGGTGTCAAGACGCAGATCCTCGGCACTGGCGTCTGGAACGACGGCAGGGTGCTGCGCCTGCCGGCCTTGCAGGGCGCCTGGTTCGCCGCGCCCGACAACGCCGGCTTCATCGCCTTTGCGCAGCGCTACAAAGCCAAGTTCAACAGCGAGCCGCTGCGGCTCGCGACGCTCTCGCACGACGCCGTTTCGCTCGCCGCCGCGCTGGCTCGCACGCAGGGCGCGCAGCGCTATTCCCAGAGCGTGCTGACGAATGCGTCCGGCTTCAACGGCATCGACGGCGTATTCCGCTTCCGGCCCGACGGCCCGAACGATCGCGGCCTCGCGGTGATGCAGATCAGCGCCGGAACCGCGTCCGTCATCAGCCCAGCGCCGCCGCGCTTCTCGGGGAGCTGAGGGGAGCGCGGCTGCGCTCTCTCGAAACCGGTAGCGTGATCAGGAGCGCGGCGCTCGCCATGTCTCGCCGGTTGTGATAGGTTACATGTAACTTATCTTGGAGGTGTGCATGGCCTCGGAGCCTAAGCCTTCCCGCGTGAAGGTACGCCAACATCGCGAGCGCCTGCGATCTCAGGGCCTGCGGCCCATTCAGATCTGGGTGCCGGACGTGCGTGCGTCATCCTTCCGGTCTGAGGCGCATCGCCAGTCGCTGGCTGTTGCGGCGAGCGCCCATGCTCACGAGGATCTGGCGTTCATCGAGGCCGTGTCGGATTGGGGCGATGAGTGAGGCGCGGCGATATCTGGACCGTCGCCGGCGGCAGCGGTTACGCAGGGAAGCCGCGCCCGGTCGTCGTGGTGCAGGACGATAGCTTCGACGGCACGGACTCGATCACCGTCTGCGCCTTTACAACGGATGAGACTGAAGCGCCTCTGTTTCGTCTTCCTGTAGGGCCGAACGCGCGCAACGGGCTGCGAGCGACATGCAGACTCATGGTGGACAAGATTACCACCGTTCCCAAGTCGAAGGTCGGCGCACGCATTGGCCGTTTGGACGACGAAGACGTCCTGCGACTTAACCGGGCTATCCTCGTTTTCCTTGGACTCGCGGTCTCTCCTGCGGCAAAGCGGCAGGAATAGCCATCGACGGAATGGCGCAAGCGCCGGGAGGAGGGACGGGGATTCGGCCCCAGCGCCTCTACCTCAAGATCCCGCGCTTAAGCAGATCCTTTTCCAGATCGACGCCATCAGCGAAAAGGATCGCCTCCATGCCGAGCGCGCGCGCCGCGGCGACGTTGCGCGCGGAATCGTCGATGAACAGGACGTCGTTCGCGGCGACGCCGTACCGCTCCAGAAACAGCTCGAAAATGCGCGGGTCCGGTTTCACGAGGCCTTCGCGGCCGGACACGATGATCCCGTCGAACCAATCGAGGAAGGGATGCAGGCCGCGGGCGACGTCGAATTTCTCGTCGCAGAAGTTCGTGATCGCATAGAGCTTGTCGCCCTGCGCGCGCAGGCGTTCGAGCAGCGCGACGTTTTCGTGGATCGCGCCGTCCAACGTCTCGGCCCACCGCTCGTCGAACAACCGCAGTTCGCGCTCGTAGTGCGGATAGACGGCAAGGCGCGCATCGAGCGCCGGTTTAAACGAGCGCGCACGGTCGGTCTCGACGATCCAATCCATCGCGCAGGCGCTCGCCAGAAACGCTTCCATGGCCGATTCGTCCGTGAAGACCTTTCGGAACAAGTTGCGCGGGTTCCAACGCAGCAGCACGTTGCCGATATCGAAGACGACGACCATTAACCCAACTCCGCGTTTCGGCC
>DASXGX010000092.1:0-1761 GCA_036488815.1 Roseiarcus sp. | reverse complement strand
CGTCACGTCGCCGGTCGTATGGCGTCATGTCCGCTATGTCGTAGACAAGACGGGGCAGGTCGTCGACGTCACCCGCCAGCCTTATTCCGACACGTCGGGTTAGGCGCGGCTCTCGACGTACATGCGCAAATCGTCGCCCGGTCGAAGGGTGAGGCGGCAGACCGGCGCGACGACGGCATCGTGAGCCAAGCGCAGTCGGACCCGTTGAGCCAGAGTGGCGAGGCACAGGACAGCTTCGGTCAGACCGAAAGCGGCGCCGACACAAATGCGGGGACCGACGCTGAACGGAATATAAGCGTGTCTCACGCGATATTGCGCGTTCTCCGGCAGAAAGCGCTCCGGGATATAGTGATCCGGCTTTCCCCAAAACTTACGGTGCCGGTGGAGCAGCCACGGGACAACGATGAGGAGGGATCCCGCCGGCACGGACCGGCCGCGGATCGTCTCGTCGCGCGACGCCTGACGCGCGAGAAGCGGGACCGGAGGGTAGAGCCGCACGGTCTCCTCGAATATTGCGCGGGTGTAGGACAGCTCGGGGACGTCGTCGAAGGTCGGCAGACGGCCGGCGAGCATTTTTGCCAGCTCCGTGTGAAGGCGTTCTTCGACCTCCGGCGCCTGCGACAGCAGGTACCAGGCCCAGGCGAGCGAATTCGCCGTCGTCTCGTGGCCCGCCATAAAGATCACCGCCGCTTCGTTGCGCAGCGCTACGTCGTCGAGAGGCTCTCCGGTCTCGGGATCGCGCGCTTCCAGCAACAGGCGGATCATCGAGGCTTCGCCGCTGGACAACCGCTCACGGCAATCGCCGATGACCTGTTCCAGGACCTTGTGGATGCGTCTGGCGGAGCGATGGATCGCAGGCGAATGAAACCGTGGGATCCAATCCGGCAAACCAAAGAAATAGGCGAGGTCCAATTGGCCGACCAGGCGCTGGTATTCGCTGAAGGCGGCGACGATTTCCGCCGCGTGCTCGGCTCCGAGCTGCCGGCCGAAAACCGTCCGGCAGATGATCTCCGCGGTCAATGTCGCCATCTCGGTCAGCGCATTGATCGGCATGTCCCGCGGTAGGCTCGCCAGGCGTTCGGCAGTCTCGCCGGCGGCCTGGACCATCAGCGGCGCGAACAGCGGCAAATGCGAGACATGGACGATCGGCGCTACGATGCGCCGCCGGCGCCGCCACGTATCGCCGTCGCTGATAAACAGCCCGTCGCCGAGGAGCGGCGCCAGCCCGTGGCGCATCTGGGGGCTCTTGCGCTCGAAGCTGTCGTGATGTTCGACAAAGGCCGAGGCAACGGTATCCGGGCTGTTGCAGACGAACAGCGTGCGCGACAGCAGGCGGGTCGAAAACACCTCCCACTCGAAGGAGCGCTCTTCCCAGATTGCGAGGAAGTTGCGCCGCGCCAGGCGCAATGTCGCAAACGCTGAGAGCGGCTGCTTCGGCCTCTCGGGAAAGGGCGGAACGAAGTCGTGCATCCGAGCCCTCGCGCGCCTGCGCGAATGGCGTTATCGCATCGAGACGGCCGCGGCGATCGGCGCCTTGGTGCCGGCGGACGGCGTCGCCACACCGCGTGCGGCGCGCGCATAGGTGGCCTCGAGCCGCTCGATTGCGGCCTCGACCGCGAGCTTCAGTCCGGCGTCGTTGAAGAACGAGCCGGGGATCAGGCAGCGGGCCGCGAGCACCCGCCGGAAGGCGTCGAACAACGCGGCATCGGGCGGCATCGGCGCGCTCCAGAAATCGTCGAGCTCCCCCTGAAAGGTCAGCCC
>DASXGX010000090.1:0-21220 GCA_036488815.1 Roseiarcus sp. | reverse complement strand
GCCTCGATCGTGATCTCCGCCGCGCTCGTCGCGCTTAACGCCCGCACGCCAAGCGGGGTCGCCAGGATCGAGCCGATATGCGACATGCCGGCGAAGCGGAAGCCGCCCGATCCGTAGGCTTCGATCGCACGTCTGCCGGGGACGAAGCCGTCGCGCCCCGCGGCCGGGTTCATCCCTTGGCCTTCGGCGCGGGCGCAGCAGCGCGCTGCGGCTCCGCCGCGCTCTCCTTGTCGAAGACGTCGGCGCGGACGCCGAGATAGATCAGCATCGGCGAGCAGATGAAGATCGAGGAATAGGTGGCGACGAAAATCCCCCAGATCATCGCCGCCGAGAACGAGCGGATGACGTCGCCGCCGAGGAAGAACAGCGCCAGCAGCGCGAGGAACACCGTCGTCGCCGTCATGATCGTGCGCGGCAGCACCGCGTTGACCGACATATCAACGATCTCGGCCGTCGACAGGCGCTTATACTTGCGCATCACCTCGCGGATGCGGTCGAGCACGACGACGGTCTCGTTGAGCGAATAGCCGACGATGGTCAGAATCGCCGCAATGGAGGTGAGGTTGAACTCCAACTGGGTGATGCTGAAGAAGCCCACCGTCAGCAGGAGGTCGTGCATCGTCCCGATGATGGCGCCGACGGCGAACTGCCATTCGAAGCGGAACCAGAGATAGGCCAATACGCACAGGATCGCGACCACGACGCCGAGCGTGCCGCTCTGCACCAGTTCGCCGGAGACGCGTGGGCCGACGGCGTCCACGCTGCGGAATTCGTACGCGTCGCTGAAGGCTCCGCGCAGCTTGGCGATCGCCGTCTGCTCCCCGGTTTCGCCGCCCGACTGCACTTTGACGCGCAGCATCACGTCCGATTGGGCGCCCAGGCGCTGCGCTTCGACCGGGCCGAGGCCGAGGCTGTCGCCCTTGGCGCGGATGTCGGCGAGATCGGCGACGCCGCTCTTAGCCCGCAATTCGACTTGGGTGCCGCCCGCGAAGTCGATGCCGAAGTTCATCCCGACGGTGAAGAACATCACCACCGCGACGATCGAAAGGAACGCCGAAAGCGGATAGCTCACGCGGCGGAGCCGCATGAAGCCGAACTTTGTGTTCTCTGGCGCGAGGCGCAGCAGTTTCATCGAATTCCTCCCCCTCTCCTCGATGCGGGAGAGGGCGTCGTCAATCGGCGGGCGAGCGCATATGCAGGCGCTCTATGTCGCAAGCTCATATCGGCAACACGCTGGGGCGACGATTGCGATACCACAGCGCGATCATCATGCGCGTCATCGTCACCGCGGTGATGACCGAGGTGAGGATGCCGAGGCCGAGCGAGATCGCAAAGCCGCGCACCGGCCCGGAGCCGAAGAGATAGAGGATCACGGCGGCGACGAACATCGTCACGTTCGAGTCGATGATCGTCGCGAAGGCGCGCTTGAAGCCGGCGTCGAGCGCAGAAATCACCGTGCGGCCGAGATGCGCCTCCTCGCGGATGCGCTCGTAGATCAGCACGTTGGAGTCGACCGCCATGCCGATCGTGAACACGATCCCGGCGATGCCCGGCAAGGTCAGCGTCGCGCCGAGCAGCGCCATCGAGGCGAAGATGAAGAGGATGTGCACCGCGAGCGCGATATCGGCGAAGACGCCGAAGATGCCGTAGGTCGTCAGCATGTAGACGACGACGAGCACGCCGCCGACATAGGCCGCGTGCTTGCCGGCTTCGATCGAATCCTGCCCGAGGCCGGGCCCGACGGTGCGCTCCTCGACGACCGTCAGCTTGGCCGGCAGCGCGCCGGCCCGCAGCAGCACCGCGAGATTGTCGGCCTGCTCCACGGTGAAGTTGCCGGTGATCTGGCCGGAGCCGCCGGTGATCGGCCCCAGGATGCGCGGCGCGGAGATCACCTTGCCGTCGAGCACGATCGCGAACAACCGGCCGACATTCTCTGAGGTGACCTGCCCGAAGCGCTGGCCGCCGCGCAGATTGAAGCGGAAGTTGACGTCGGGCTCGCCGGTGCGGGAGTCGAAGCTCGGCTGCGCGTCGACGAGGTCCTCGCCCGCCACCATCACCTGCTTCTGCACGGGAATCGTGCCGCCGCCCTGCTGCTGGGGCAGCATGTCGACTTCGCTCGGCGGATCGCCCGGGTCCCCGACAAGGCGGAACTCCAGCTTCGCCGTGGCGCCGAGCAACTCCTTGACCTTCGTCGTGTCCTGCAGGCCGGGCACTTCGATCAGGATGCGGTCGGAGCCCTGTTGCTGAACGTTGGTTTCTTTGGTGCCGGCGCCATTGAGGCGGCGATTGAGCACCTCGATCGACTGCGTGACCGCGCGGTGGATCTTCTCGTTGATCGCCACGTCGGTGAGCTGGAGCTGAATCGCGCCGCCGCCGGTGTCGGAAATATCGAGCGAACGGCCGGTCGCGCCCGTCAAGGCGCCCCCGACCGGCTGATTGAGCGACTGCAGAAGCGACAACGCGCGCGCCCGCTCGGCCGGCTCGGCGATGCGTATGACAACGCCGCGGGGCTGCATGGCGATGCCGCCGCTGATCGAGATCTTGCCCTCCCGCATCTTGGCGCGCACGTCGTCACGCAGCGTTTCGACCTGCGTCTTGATCACCGAGGGGGTGTCGACCTCCATCAGAATATGGGCGCCGCCCTGGAGGTCGAGGCCGAGCGTGATCGGCCGCACGGGAATGAAGGAGGGAAGCCGCGCCTGGATGGCGGCTACGGTTGCCGGCGCGAGAAAGCTCGGCACGAGGACCAAGGCCGCGCAGAACACCAGCGCGAGGATGGAGGCGACCTTCCAGGGAGCGAGACGGAACATTGCGACTTGAAACTCCGCGCGGGCGAGCGCTAGCGACGACTCTCAGGGCTTGGCAGCGTCGTTCTTGGCCGGCGGGGTCTTCGACGAGTCCTTGTTGGGCGCGTCCTTCACCGGCTCGCCCTTCGAGCGCACGTCCGCGATGCCGGAGCGCGCCAGACGCACCCGCACGTTCGGCGCGATCTCGAGCTCGACTTCGTTTTCATCCGTCGACTTGGTGACCTTGCCGATCAGGCCGCCGGTCGTGACCACGATGTCGCCGCGCCGCGCGCCCTGCACCAATTCGCGCTGGTCCTTGGCGCGCTTCTGTTGCGGGCGCAGGATCAGGAAATACATGATCGCGAAGATGACGACGAAGGGCGCAAACTGAATCAGCATGTCCGTCGACGCGATGGGCGACGCGCCGCTGGCTTGGGCGAAGGCTGGCGTAATGAACAAGGGCGAAGGCTCCGGCGGCGCGCCGGAAAGCGCGCCGAACGAGAAATGAAAGGCGGGGCTTATATAACCGCCGCCGCTGCGAAAGCAAACGCGAACAAATTGGGTGGAACCGCCCGCCAGCGGACCCGACCGGCCGCCGGGAACAGCGGGAATCTGGCGGGAAAGCGCGACTCAGCGTAGACTTGGGCCACCTAAAAGCGCGCGGAGACCAGCTTCGCGCCACGACGGGAGGCCCTGATGAATAAGCAACTCGCGGAATTCATTGGCACGTTCACGCTCGTGTTCTTCGGCTGCGGCGCCGCCGTGATCGGCGGCATGGGGTCCGGCGCGACCTCCATCAATCTGTTGGGCATCGCGAGCGCCTTCGGCCTCGCGATCGTCGCGATGGCCTATGGAATCGGGCCGGTGTCGGGCTGCCACGTCAATCCGGCGGTCAGCTTCGGCGTCTTCGTCGCCGGCCGCATGAGCGCGGCCGAGATGGTCGGCTATTGGGTGGCGCAGGTGCTCGGCGCGATCGTCGCCTCGGTCGTCCTCTACATCATTCTGTCCGGCAAAGCGTCGGGCTGGAACGGCGGCCTCGGACAAAACGGCTGGGGCGCCGGCTATCTCGGCGAATATTCCATGTATTCCGCCTTTGTCTTCGAGGCGGTGGCGACGTTCCTGTTCCTCGTTTGCATTCTCGGCGTCACCCAGGCAGGCGCGCCGTCCCATCTGGCCGGGCTGGCGATCGGCATGACCCTGATCGCGATCCATATTGTCGGGATCAATGTCACCGGCGTCTCCGTCAATCCCGCGCGGTCCATCGGGCCGGCGCTGATCGGTTGGGGCGCCAACGCCAAGGCCGTCACGCAGCTCTGGATGTTCATCGTCGCGCCGCTCGTCGGCGCCGGCGTCGCCGGCCTGCTGTTCGCCCGCGGCGCGCTGGCCGCGACGACGGCGCAACCGGAGGTCAAGAGCGCCTGACGCTCCAGGGCCCCGCCTCTTGCGTTGTGCGGCGCGCCACGCCAAAAGCGTGGCATGCTGCACATCAACGACCTTACTTATCGCCTCGGCGAGCGGCTGCTGATCGACAAGGCGACCGTCGCCTTGCCGACCGGGGCGCGTGTCGGGCTGGTCGGGCGAAACGGCGCGGGCAAGACGACCCTGTTTCGCCTGATCTCAGGCGAAATCAGCGGCGAGAGCGGCTCGATTTCGATCCCCAAGCAGGCGCGCATCGGCCGCGTCGAGCAGGAGGCGCCCGGCGGCGCGCAGACGCTGATCGACTTCGTTCTCGAGGCCGACCGCGAACGGGCGGCGCTGCTCGACGAGGCGGAGAATGCGGGCGATCCCTTGCGCATCGCCGAGATCCAGACGCGGCTGGTCGACATCGACGCCCACGCCGCGCCGGCGCGCGCCGCCCGCATCCTCAGCGGCCTCGGCTTCGACGAGGCGGCGCAGAACCGCACTCTGGCGGAATTCTCCGGGGGATGGCGGATGCGCGTCGCGCTGGCGGCGGTGCTGTTCTCCGCGCCTGACCTGCTGCTGCTCGACGAGCCGACCAACTATCTCGACCTCGAAGGCGTCCTCTGGCTCACCGACTATCTCAAGACCTATCCGGCGACGGTGCTGGTCATCAGCCACGACCGCGATCTGCTCGACGACGTGGTCGAGCACATCCTGCATCTCGAACGCGCCAAGCTGACGCTCTGGAGCGGCGGCTACACGAGCTTCGAGCGCCAGCGACGCGAACAGCAGATTCTTCAGGGCAAGGCGTTGAAGAAACAGGAGGAGCGGCGCAAGCACCTGCAATCCTTCGTCGACCGCTTCCGCGCCAGCGCCACCAAGGCGACGCAGGCGCAATCGCGCCTCAAAATGCTCGCCAAGATGGAGCCGATCTCGGCGATCGTCGACGATACGGTCATGCCCTTCAAGTGGCCGCCGATCGCTCGCCGCCTCAGCCCGCCGATCGTCTCGCTGGAAAAGGCGAGCGTCGGCTATGGCGACCGCGTCGTTCTCTCCAAGCTCGATCTGACGCTGTCCAATGACGACCGCATCGGCCTGCTCGGCTCCAACGGCAACGGCAAATCGACCTTCGCCAAGCTGATCGGCGGCCGGCTCGCGCCGATGGGCGGCAAGATGGTGCGCGCCAACAAGCTCGACGTCGGCTTCTTCGCCCAGCACCAGGTGGACGATCTCGAAACCGACGGCACGCCCTATTCCCATGTCGCCGAGCGCATGCGCGGCGCGCCGGAGGCCAAGATCCGGGCGCGGGCGGCCTCGATCGGCTTTTCGGGCGGCCGCGCCGACACGAAGATCGCGGCCCTCTCGGGCGGCGAGAAGGCGCGCCTGCTGATGGGGCTCGCGACGTTCGAGGGGCCGCAATTGCTGATCCTCGACGAGCCGACGAACCATCTCGACATCGACAGCCGCGCCGAACTGATCGAGGCGATCAACGACTACGAAGGCGCCTGCATTGTCGTTTCGCACGATCGCCGGCTCCTGGAGGCCTGCGTCGATCGGCTGTGGCTGGTCGCGGGGGGGACGGTGCGTGCGTTCGACGGCGACGTCGCCGACTACAGCCGCTTCGTGCTCGGCCAGGGCGAGCCCGCCGAGCGCGCAAAGAGGGAGCCCCCCCGGCGGGACAGCGAGCCGACCCAATCCGCCGAAGGGCCGGAGCGCCGCGAGGGCGCAAGGTCGCGCCGCGATCTCGCGCCGCTGCGCAAGGAAATCGTCGCCGTCGAGCAGCGCATGCACCGCTTCCAGGATCTCTTGCGCCGGGTCGACGAAGCGCTCGCTCAGGCTGGCGAGACGGCGGGCAATTCAGCCAAGGTGATCGACCTCGCCGCCAAGCGCGCCGAACTCGAGCGCGCTTTGACCGCGGCGGAGGAAGCCTGGCTCGATCTGTCGGCGCAGGTCGAGGCGGCGGGCTAGCGGCGCGGCGTTCGGCAAAACCCTGACGGTTTGTTTCCGTCTGCTATGTCGCAAACGGCCGCAAATGTGAAGTTCTACGTAACTCTACGAAACGACCAGGTCGAAACACGCCCTTCGTCGTTCGTATGTCTCTCCCACATTTATGTGTGTGTTAAGAAGTTTTGCGCCATCGTTGAGGGCGACCATTTGGCGCAACATTTTCGAGATCAGGATGCCTGATACCTTACGGCGCCACGCAGCGCATGCTCAACCGCGGGCGCCACGTGACATCGACTTCGGCCGCGCTGCCGCAGAGATCGACTGGCTCAGGGGCGAATTGGACGGGCAGTCTCGTCTGATCCGTCAGCAGGCGGCGGCGTTGGCCCACAGTCAGAAGATCTTCGAGCGCGCCTCGGCCGCCGCCAGAATCGGCGTCTGGGAGTGCAGTCTTCCCGATCAGACCCTGACCTGGACCGACCAAGTCTACGAACTGTTCGAAATTCCACGCGGGTCGACTCTCGACCGCGGGCAAATCCTGGAACTCTACGCGCCGGACTCGCTGAAGACTCTCGAGGAGGTCCGCAGCAAAGCGATTGCCGAGCGCGGCGGCTTCAACCTCGACGCCGAGATCACGACGGCGAAGGGCCGCACTCGCTGGATTCGCCTGACCGCCACGGTCGAGTGCGAACAGGGCGTCCCAGTTCGAATATTCGGAATGAAGCAGGACATCACCGAGGAAAAACTCCTCTATCAGCGGTTGCGATACCTCGCCGATTTCGACGATCTGACCGGATTGGCCAATCGCAGCTCGTTTCAGGCCAAGCTGGCCGGCCTGAAGGAGCAGCAAGCCGGCTGGGGTCCGTTCGGCGCGCTCCTCCTCATCGATCTCGACGGTTTCAAGCAGGTCAACGACACGTTCGGGCATGCGCTCGGCGACGAGTTCTTGAGGGGCGCCGCCAAACGCCTCATGAAGGTATGCAGCGAACGCGACTTTGTCGCACGGCTCGGCGGCGACGAGTTCGCCGTTCTGTTGGGCGCCCATCTCAGCCTGGACGAGATCGAGACGGTCGCCAAGCAGATCGTTCAAGCCCTGAGGGACCCGATGGACGGCTGCGACTGGCCGTTCAAGGTCGGCGCCTCGGTAGGGGTGGCGCGCATCGACACATCGAATCCGGTCGAGCTTTTCAAAAAGGCCGATACCGCTCTCTACGCCGCCAAAGCCGCCGGACGGGACACCTTCCGTGTGTTCGGCCCGGCTGGCCTCGGCGCAGTTCGTGTGACGGCGGATGCCGTGTCGTATCGGGCGATGGACCCCGACCCGTTCAGGATGGCTCGCTCTTCGTGATCGGTGTGACGACCGCGTCTCGATTTGAATCTGTCAGTCCTTGCCCATGACCGCCAGCACCTGTTCAAGCGGCGCGGGGGAGGCGCGAAAGATGCCGGAATATGGGCTGCTCAACTCCAGGATCAGTAGAACAGCGCTCCCAGCCGCGATAGCGCCGAGGCCCGTGGCCAGGAAAGACGCGGTGCTGCTTCCCGACATCAGACCGTAGCCGAAAAAGAGAAGTGTCGCCCATCCAGCCACGACCAGCACGAGTGGAATGGAAACGGGATTGGTTAGGGCGAAGGACATCTGCAATCGCGATTGAGCAATCGATTCGATCAAAGACTTCGCGGCGGCGAGCGCCTGCTTTTGCGCGTCCGTCGAGGGACGGAGGCTTGCCAGAGAGGCTTCCCAATTGTGCCGGCTCCGAACGGCGGCAGCGAAATTGGCGGCCGCGAAGTTGCGGTCGCTTTCGCTGGCCCCCCAGACTTGATCTATGGTGCTCGCCAAACCCTGTCGGAATTGTGCGCGCATGGCATTCGCCTCCGGCCCGTACTCGGCCAGGGCGAGGTCGAGATCCAAGGCCTTAGCGGCGAGGGTCTGAATCGCGGCGTTCTGGGCCGAATACACCCCGTGCGCGGTCCAGATGAGGAGGCCGAGGACCAGAGCCGACAACAGTGTGAGGAGGCCGACGACCGCGCCAATCATGTCCTTCGCGGCGCCGGTCACGTGCTTCTCGGGCAGAATGTGCCGCAGGATGAGACCGAGCGCGCCGGCGGCGAAGACCGCGACAGTGACCGCAATGGCGAACTCATCCGGATTCATTGATATCTCTCGATAAGGCGACCCAGATCGCGGCCAAGTGCAGACATTGGCCGCCACGCCAAGGCGCTGCCGCCACCTCAGTCACCTTCTTGTTCCACGTGGCGGCAAAATCCTTAACCGCGAGACGGCAAGCTGCGTAAGTCTCAGAAGCGGAAGCGAAGCCCAACCGTGGGATCGATCGTGCTGTGACTGAGGTAGCCGTTCGCCAGTCCGCCATTGACCTCCGAGAACATCAAGCCGGCGTAGGCGTCAAACTTCTTCTGAAACTGCCAATCGGCGACGAAAGAGACCGCATCGAACGTTCCGTGGCACGTCGCCGATGATGAGGCGTTGGAGCAGTTGGTGGGCGCCCCGTAGGTCGGCTGATCGTAATGATAATAAGCGCCGATCAGATTTACGTTGGTACTGACGGCGTATTTCACGCCGGTCCAGAACACGTTCAATATTTTATCGCCTGCGTTGTAAGCCGTGTTGTTGATGTTTGTGTTGTTGAACGCTGCGCAGCCAGCGCAGACGAAGTCACCCGAGATATCGCTGAAGCCCGCTCCGGGGGCGTATGGATTGCTCGGCGGCGCATATCGAATGCCTTCGTATCCGCCAAACACCGTGACCGGCCCGTTGGTGTATTTGCCAACCAGCATCAGGCTCGTATCGTCGGAGAGCGTGGCGGTGAGAACCTGCGGCAGCACCGCCGGCAACGTGTTGCCCGCAAGCCCAACCGATACGGCGTTCTGGACGTAGCTGCCAATCGCGTCGAGCGAGAGCGTGCCGCCGGCCAAATTGGGAATGTCCCCGCCGAGTTGGAGCTGGTAGGCGCCCGTCGAGGCGTTGTTCAGGCCGTAGCCGCCGAATTGCCACAGCCCCGCAACCCTGAACTGGCCGAACTGGCCCCGATACTTCAGCGATGTGGTGAATCGGCAGTCCTCGGTGTCGCCCGCGCCGCAGGTTATCCCCTGCCAGCCGATCGGTGAGAAAGCGTAGGAGGCGTTCAATGGATCGTAAGCGAATACAGCGTCCAACGTCAGTGAGTTTTGCCGGAAGACCGTCAAGGTTCCATAGGGCGAACTGACGCCCAAATAGCCCACGGAATTGTAAAACTGCCCTGCGCGGCTCGAGTCTGCGTATGAATTCGCTTCGGTGAGCGGCACGCCGGCTTCCTGAGCCACCGAGTGGGGTCCATTGGAGAACTCCAGGGAATAAGGATCGAACCCCGCCTCGAGATCGAAGACGAAGGCCCATCCCGGAGCGAACGGTTCGTTCCCTTTGACCCCGATGTTCGAATTGCTCAAACCGTTCGGCGCGAGGCTCCATTGCGCGTGATTGCTGTACTTCTGGATGAGATAAGCCGCCCCGACGGCCGATGTTCCATTGAACGGCGCCCCATGGCTCTCCCACGTCACACCCGCGTCGACCGTGCCGTAGAGCGTTATGCCGTACCAGGTCAGAGGGCAGTCGGTGGAGAGAAAGTCCACGACGCTGCCGCAAGTCGTCGGCTGCGGCGCGGCGTTCGTGCTCGCCTCTGGCGGAGCCTTCGTCGTCGGTACGTCGGCGGCCAAGGCGTCCGTCCCATACGCGCCGCAAACAAGTGCGAGAATCATCGCTGTGGAAACAGCAAATGTTTTCATGCAGCCCCCCGGCCAAGGTCCGAACGCAATCGGTCACAAAGCTCTATGGAACGGCCTACTTGATCTTGTCACGATAACTTGGATTCGGCGTCTAGGACAAGCTCCCAATCAAAGGTATACGCACGAGCTTACTCGGTAAAACGTAGAGCGCGCGCCTGGGAGGGTGCGTCGCCGTCAAGCTCTGTCGCACCCCAGAATGCCTCCGACCAGACGGAAGACATGGAACTTCGTCCAGATGTCCGCGGCGGCGAAGCTCGGACGCGCCTTCATGACGCGCCAATAGCGCGCGAGCGCCGGCCGCTTCGGAATTTCTGCGCCAAGGCCGGCAAATTCCATGCGCCCGAGGAACACGGTCAAGACCGCATCGACGACGCCATAGGCGGGCGGCGCCATCGTAGCGCGGCCGTCGCCCAGCGTCCGTTCCATCCGATCCATTATGTCGATCGCCTCGGCGCGGCGTCGTTCCGAAAGCCACATCGCCGAGGCGGGATCGAAGACGCGGGCGCGCTCGGCGAAGACTTTGGCGCGCGCTTCATAGACCGCCGCGAGATCGGGGTTTTCGTGGGCGAGCGTCAGCAGGCGGCGATGGGCGCCGCCAAGCAGCTTGGGGACCATGATCCGCGCCATGGGATTGCGGGCGAGAATTCCGCCGAAGGTCAGTTCCTCGATCGGATAGGCGTAGTGAAGATCGAGCCACGCCCTCGCCTCGCTGCCGAGCGTCGCGTCGTCGACCCCCAGCGCGTATTCGGCGATCTCGCGGCTCTGATCGAGGATTCGGTCCGCCAGCACCAGGGTCGGCACGGTCATGTCAGGATTGAGCCGCACATAGTCCGGCCGCTGCTGGCTCATCCTGAAATGAATATCGACGAAGACAGGCTCATAGGCGACGCCGCCCTCGGCGAGCGCGAGGCGCGCAATCATGGAATAATAGGAGGACGGCGTATGATAGAGGCGCGGCTTGGCGCGAGCGAGTTCGGCTGACCCCGTCATGGTCGTAACTTCGCGGGAGGGCAGGAGGAGGATGCCGATTTTCTCGCTCAGGAAGTAACGCCAAGACCGCCCCGACCTCCTCGTTTCGGCGCATTCCGAGTCGATGACGGAACGATAATCACATCCAAAGCAAAAAGGGGAATCCAACCCAATCGATTTCGCTAGAGCCAATTGCAGATGGGTGGACGCACGCCATCATGGCCGGGCTTGTCCCGGCCACCCACGCGGCGCCGTCACGAAGACCCCTATGACGTTAGAATCGTCAGCTCGGCGTGGGCGCCCGGCACAAGGCCGGGCATGACGAAAAGGGCTGCGGCGCGTCCACCTGAATGCAGGATGTTCTAGAAATCAGGCAGAGTCTGATTGGCGTGCGCGGAGCTGACCCGCCCGCGGCAAGCGCTCGCGAAGGAAGCGCCAAGTCGCCTTCTTGGCCCGACGGCCATCGATGACAAGCACCCGGCGGTGCTTTCCGCCCGCTGCAACATACGGGCGGCCCTGTGCGTTCAAGGGACCGCGTGCGCGCTCCCCCATCCTCTTCAGGACAGGTGCGGCCCGGGCCCCTCCGCGTCTTCGAGCACGGCTGCGCGCCATTCGCGCTTGATGGGCAGGATCGGCGGCATCGGCGCGGTTTCGGGCAGCGAGGTCGCCGGCGCAATCGACTCGATGTTTTCGGTGCGCGAGGCCTTGCGCATGAAGGCGTTGTAGATCGCCCATTGCGCGCGATGCCGTTTGCCGTGCAATGGGAACCGCCTGGCGATCGAAGACAGCGAATAGAAATTCTTATAGGCGCGGTCGAGGCCGACGCGCAGTTCGTCCGCCTCCATCTGCGCGGGGCGATATACGACATGACCCTGGTCGTACATCGTCCAGTCAAACGAGACGATGCGATTGGCCCGCTTCAGATCGTACCAGGTGAGTGTGCCGGGATAGGGGGTCAGCGCCGAATAGGCGCAGGCGTCGTATCCGGACTTGATGTTGAAGTCGACCGTCTCGTCGAAAACGGACGTCTCGTCGCCATCGAAGCCGAACATGAACAGGCCGAACACCATGATCCCGTAGGAATGCACTTTCTCCACCAGAGCGGCGAAGTTCTCCGGCCGATTGACGTGCTTGTGCACGCTTTCGAGCGTCTTGCGCGAGATCGACTCGAATCCGATGCTCAGCATCGTGCAGCCGCTCTCGGCGGCGAGTTCGAGCATCCGGTCGTCTTGCGCGAGCTTGGAGGTGACGCCGGCCTGCCAATGGAAGCCCCGCCCCTTCAACGCGCGCATCACTTCCTTGGGACGCTCAGGCGTGCCGAAAAAGTCGGCGTCGTTGATCGAGATCGTGCGCGAGCCGCAATTCTCCATTTCCTGAATCACTTCGTCCACCGGCCGATAGCGGAATTTCAGTCCGTTCATCAGCGGTTCGGCGCAGAACGTGCAGCCCTGATGGCAGCCTCGCGACGTCTGCACGAACGTGCGGTTCACGTAGCGGTTCTTTTTCAGGAGATCGTACCGCGGCATCGCCATCCCGACCATCGGGTGCAGCTTGTCCGACTTGTAGGTTCCCCGCATCGAACCCTGCCTGAGATCGTCGAGCAGCTTGTCGATCACCAACTCGACTTCGCCGATCACCACGGCGTCGGCGTGGGTCAGCGCTTCCTGCGCCATGAAGCTCGGATGCACGCCGCCCATGACGACCGGCACGCCCTTGGCGCGGAACTGGTCGGCGATTTCATAGCCGCGGTTGACGTAACTCGTCATCGCCGAGATTCCGACCAGATCCGCCTGCAGATCGAAGTCGATCGTCTCGATGTTCTCGTCGGTGAGAACGACCTCGTACTGGTCGCGGGGAATGGCCGCGGCGACGGCGAGCAAGCCGGCAAGCGGAGAATACAGCGCCCGGTTCATGTAAATCGGGCGGGTCGTCAGCGAATCTGTTTTCGGATTGATGAGATGAATGACGCGGGTGCGCATTCGACACCCTCCTGGGCAGCTACATTGCCTAAAGGGATATTCCGACCGAAAGGTTCCCACTTTTTGCGCCGTAGAGCAAACGCTCCGTGAGCCGAGCGTCCCGGGCGCCTCAGCCCCAATGTGAAATAAGGCGGCCTAAGCTCTTATGGATTAACACAATTTGACACGTCAAATTCTTTTGGCGATCGTTGCTGGCCTGAGCTTCCCGAAAAGCCGGCTCGAGGCGATCGGCAGTGGGGCCCGCGGGTGCGACCGACCCGCGAACGCCAGCCGTCAGGCGCTGAACCTACCGCCCCTTCTCCCACCCGCCATCCTCGCCCTCGCGCCAATAGCTCGGCGCGGCGCCGGCGGCCTTCACGAGGCTCCATTGCCGGCGCGCCTCGGCCCTGGCCTCTTCGTCGCGGCCGTCGAACAGCAGGATGACGCGCTCGTAGTCGCCGCCGTTGACGAACGGTTCGCAGCCGACGCCGGCCAGCAGCACGCGCAGGCGCGCGCCGTTGGGATTGTCCTCGCCGTCGGTGAGATAGACCGGCTGGGCGGCAGGGTCGCCGTCGCGCGCGGAGCCGTGCGGCAGGAAGCTCGCGTCGGAATAGGTCCAGAGCCGCTCGTTCAGCGCCTCAACATGGTCCGGCGAAGGCGCCTGGACGACGGCGCGCAGGCCTTCGGCGAGCGCGTCTTCGAGGATGGCCGGCAAGGCCTGGTCGATCCGGCGGCGCTCGAGGTGATAGAAGCGGAGCTCGCCCATCAAGGCGCCCTACTCTTCCCCGCTGACGATGATGAAGGCGCTGTCGGTGTCGGTGACGATCAGGCCGAGGCCGATCCCGCCTGGCGCGTGCTCCTCCGTCTTGCCGGAAATGTAGACGTCGCCGCGCTCGCGCGAGGCTTTGAGATACTCCTGAGCGTCGGCCTTCAGGTCGTGCGCCTCGCCGCGGCTCTTGGCGGCGTCCCAGCCGAGCGCCGCCCGCAGAGCGGCGGCCTGGAAATTCTCGAAATCGGTTGAAGCGCGCGCCGAGGCCGGCTCGATGATATGCCCTTCGAAGCGCAGCAGGCCGCCGCTGCGACAACTCAAGGTCCCGTTGATGTCGGCCTTGGTGGTGATGTCGAAGACGTCGGTGTCGCTGCGGGCGCGCGAGACGACCAGCGCATGGTTGAAATCGACGTGCAGGTCGCTCGCCGCCGTCCTCAACTTGTCCATGAAGGCGTCGCAATTGACGCTTGATTTGGCGAGGGCGGGAGCGGCCCAGAGGCAAAGTCCAAGCATCGCGAGCCTCAGTCCCGATCGCATTCCAAGCCCTCCTCGACGATTTGCGCCACTCGCGCCATTCTCTCTCGCCACTTGCGACGCCGAAACGACAATCGGTTTCAGTGCTCGTAATATTCCGCGACCAGCCGATCCAGCAGGCGCACGCCCCAACCCGATCCCCAGGATTGATTGATCTCGTTGGCCGGGGAGCCCATCGCCGTGCCGGCGATGTCGAGATGGGCCCAGGGGGTGTCGTTGACGAACCGCTTGAGGAATTGCGCGGCGGTGATCGACCCGCCGTGGCGGCCGCCGGTGTTCTTCATGTCGGCGAACCGGGAATCGATCAACTTGTCGTAGGCCGGCCCGAGCGGCATGCGCCAGACGCCCTCCCCGGTCGCCGCGCCCGCGACGGCCAGCCGAGCGGCGAGTTCGTCGTCGTTGGAGAACAGGCCGGCATTCTCCTGGCCGAGCGCCACCACGACCGCGCCGGTCAGCGTCGCGAGATCGATCATGAACTGTGGCTTGACCTTGTCCTGGACGTACCAGAGCGCGTCCGCCAGCACGAGACGGCCTTCCGCATCGGTATTGATGATTTCGATGGTGCGGCCGGACATCGATTTGAGAATGTCTCCGGGGCGAATGGCCCCGCCGTCCGGCATATTCTCGACGAGGCCGATGACGCCGACGGCGTCGACCTTGGCCTTGCGGCTCGCCAGCGCGTGCATCAAGCCGACCACACAGGCCGCGCCCGCCATGTCGCCCTTCATGTCCTCCATGCCGGCGCCCGGCTTGATCGAGACGCCGCCCGAGTCGAAGCAGACCCCCTTGCCGACGAAGGCGAGCGGCTTGGCGCGCCGTCCCTTCGCGCCCCGCCAGCGCATCACAACGAACCGGCTCTCGCGCTTGGAGCCCTGGCCGACGCCGAGAAGGGCGCTCATGCCGAGCTTGGCCATCGCCTTTTCATCCAGGATCTCGACGTCGACGCCGAGCTCCGCCAGGCTGGCGGCGCGTTCCGCAAAGGCTTCGGGAAAGAGGACGTTCGGCGGCTCGTTGACGAGATTGCGGGCGAGTTCGACGCCCTCCGCGACCGCCGTCCGCGACACGGCGGCGGCCCGGGCGGCGGCGGGGTTCGCCACCCCGACCGTCACCTTGGGGACCGCTCCCTCGGCGTCCTCGCCGTTCCGCTTGACCGTCTTGTATTTGTCGAACCGATAAGCGCGCAGGCGCAGCCCCAGGGCGAAATCGGCCGCCGCATTCGCATCCCAGTCGCCCACCGGCGCTTCGAAGGCGACCTCGACCGCCTTGGCTGCGCCGAGCTTGCCGAAGACGTAGCCGCCCAGGGTGGCGAAGTCGACCGGCTTGCCGTCCTGAGCGGCGGCGACGCCGATCACCAGAAGACGCGCCGCTTCTAACCCGGAGGGTTGCAGGATATCCATGATCGTCAGTGGCTTACCGGTGAATCCTGACGTTTTGGCGGCAGCTTCCAGATGGGCCACGGCGTCGCCAAGCCGCTCCGCGACGCCCGGTCCCGTCTTGAGGTCGGCGCCGACGAAAACGACGTAGGTCCCCCCCTTCGGCGCCGAATGCGGACCGAACGCGACATGGACGAATTGGCTCATTCATATCCCCCAGTGGCGACGTCATTGTCTTTGGCCGGATGCGCCGGCGCGGCAAAGGGACTAATCAAGGGCTTTCATGCGCCCGTCAATAAGCGCGGCGCGAAAGGCGAGCGGCTTGGGGCGAAGGCGCCTCACGCCAATGCGGCTTGCAAGACTGCGCCCGGCGCGTTAGCGCTGCGGCAGGGACGGCCCGCCCGCGCAAAGGATACGGAAACAACCGCAGCATGTTGCGAATCGAGCGCTATGTCTTTCGCACCGTCGCCATGGCCTCCTTCGCTGGTCTCCTCGCTCTGACTGGTCTCGTCTGGGTCACCCAGGCGTTGCGGCAGATCGATCTGATGACCAGCAAAGGCCAATCGATGCTGGTGTTTTTTTCGATTACCGGACTGACTGTGCCCTCGCTCGTCGCGATCATCGCTCCGGTCGCGCTGTTCGTCGGCGTGCTCTATTCGCTCAACAAGCTCAACGGCGACAGCGAGCTCGTCGTCATGAGCGCGTCCGGCGTGTCGCCGGGCCGGCTGTTGCGGCCGTTCGTCCTGCTGTTCGCGATCGTCTTCGCCCTCGAGGCGGCGCTCTACGTCTACGTCATGCCGTGGAGCTTCGACGAGATCGAGACGATGATGACGCTGATCCGCGCCGACTTCATCGCCAATCTGGCCCAGCCCGGCGCCTTCAACGAGCTCGAAGCCGGGTTCATCTTCCACTTTCGCGAGCGGGCGCCGGACGGATCGCTCCGCGGCGTCTTCATGCAGGATCGCCGCGATCCCGCCCATATCACCACCTATATCTCCGAAGTCGGGAAAACCACGGAAAAGGACGGCCAAACCTATCTCGTTCTTTCCAAGGGAAGTTATCAGCGTCCCGAACGGTCGGGGGATTCGGCGGTAGTGACGTTCGATGATTACGCGATCGATCTGTCGCAGTTCGCGAGCAAGGGCGAAACGACCAAACGGCCGCGCGAGCGCAGCACAGCGGCGCTGTTCAGGCCGGACCCGAAAGACGAATCGGCCAAGCGTCTTGCCGGACGGCTGCGGTCGGAGCTTTTTGATCGCCTCTGCAGCCCGCTATACGCCTTCGCCGCCGGACTGATCGGATTCGCCGCGCTCGGCGAGGCGAAGACGACCCGCCAGGGCCGCGGCGTCGCGACCGGCGTCGCCATCCTTACCTTCACCGTCCTGCGCATGCTCGGCATCGCCGCGACGTCGCTCGCCGTCAGCAAGCCCGGCGCGGCGGTGTTGGTGTTGGGATTGCCGGTCGGCGCGTCGCTCGCCAGCCTCGATGCGATCTTCAACGGCCCGCTGACTCGCGCATTGTCGGTCGCGCGCCGCATGACTTTCGCCAAGCGCACTCGCGCCGTCGTGAGCCGCGCATGATTCTGGGGACGCTCGGCCGCTACTTCGCCAAGCGGTTTTTTCGGACCGTTTTCGCCGTCTTCGCGGGCGTCTTTTGTCTCATCTATGCGATCGACGTCGTGGAAATGCTGCGCCGCTCCGGCGACACGCCGGGCGCGACCGGGCCTCTGATGGCGTGGGTCTCCCTCCTGCATACCCCTATCGTCGCTGAACAGGCCCTGCCCTTCGCGGTGCTGTTCGGCGCGATGATCTCGTTCCTGAATCTGTCCCGCAAGCTGGAGCTTGTCGTCGCCCGGGCGGCGGGAGTGTCGGCCTGGGAGTTCATCCTGCCGCCGCTGATGGTGGTCGTCGCGATCGGGATCGTCATGGTGACGCTGTACAATCCCGTTTCGACGGCGATGAAGCGGCAGGCCGACCGGATCGAGGCGAAAGTGTTCGGCGGCGCCGCAGCCGACAGCGGCGGCGTGGGGATTCGGCAAAAGAGCGTCGATGGAGAGGCGGTCGTGCACGCGGACGGGCGCGACGTCGCGGCGAACGAGTTGCACCACGTTCAGGTTTTCAACTTCGATTCGAGCGGCGGCTTCACGGAGCGGGTCGACGCCGACAGCGCCGCGCTGGAGGACGGCTATTGGACCTTGAACGGCGTCAATGTCGTCACGCCGGGTTTCGACACGATCACGGCCCCGACCTATCTGCTCGCCACCAACCTCACCCAGGCGGAGGTCAGGCAGGCCTTCGTCCAGCCCGACACCGTGTCGTTCTGGGCGCTTCCCGGCCTGGCCGAACAGACCGAGCGAGCGGGGCTTGACGCGAGGGCATATCGCTTGCGATATCAAGAGCTTCTGTCACTTCCGCTGATGCTCGCGGCGATGGTTCTCGTAGCCGCATGTTTTTCGTTAAGATTCTTCCGAATGGGCGGCGTCCAAAAGATGGTTTCCGGTGGCGTCGTGACCGGCTTCGTGCTTTATGTCGCGACGAAAATCGTCAATGATCTCGGCGGGGCAGGCTTGGTCAGCGTCCCCGTCGCGGGGTGGTCTCCAGCCGTCGTCGGCTGCATGTTTGGAGTGTTCGTGCTTCTCCATCAGGAGGACGGCTGATTGGGCCGGTCGGTCAGCTCTTCCGTCGCGGCGCATCGCCGCGCGCAGACGACTGCGCGCTTGGGCGTGCACGCCCGCTGCGCGGTGAAGTTTGTCGCGCTCGTCGCGCTGTTCCTCGCCGCGCCGGCGATGGCGCTCGCTCAGAAAGTTGCGCCGCCTTCCGCGCCGGTCGCCGCTGCAGCGCAGAATCCCGACAAGCTCGTCGTCGAGGCCAACGAACTCGTCTACGACAAGGACCACGACACCGTTTCTGCGGTGGGCAACGTCCAGCTCTATTACAAGCATCGCGTGCTGCAGGCCGACAAGGTCATCTACAACCGGACGACCAAGCGGCTCTACGCCGAGGGCCACGCCAAGCTCACCGACGAACGCGGCGACATCACCTACGCCCAGCGATTCGACCTGACCGACGACTTCGGCGCCGGCTTCGCCGAAGGCGTGCAGATGATGGGGACCGACAAGACCCGCTTCACCTCGCCGCGCATCGAGCGCTCGGAGGGAGCGATCACGGTTTTCAACGGCGGCGTCTACACGGCTTGCGAGCCGTGCGCGGCTCACCCCGAGCGCCCGCCGCTCTGGCAGGTGCGGGCCGCCCGGATCATCGAAAATCAACAGAGCCACATGGTCTATTACGAGGACGCCTGGCTCGAGATCGCCGGCGTCCCGTTGGCGTATATTCCCTATTTCTCCGCGGCCGATCCGTCCGTCACGCGCCAGACCGGGCTGCTGTCGCCGAGCTTCTACCAGGGCAGCTACACCGGTTTTGGCTTCGGCATTCCGTATTTCTTCAACCTCGCGCCCAATTACGATCTGACGCTGAGGCCGATCTACTACAGTTCGCAGGGACCGTTCGGCGACGTCGAATGGCGCCAGCGCCTGGACAACGGCCAGTACAACATCCGCATCAACGGGATCGACCAGCAGGATCCCGGCCTCTTCCCGCCTGCGCCCTATGGCGCCGGCAACCGCACTTGGCGCGGCGGGGTGGAGACTGCCGGCGAATTCTTCATCAACGACAAATGGAAGTACGGCTGGGACGTCACCGCCGTCTCCGATCCGTTCTATATCAACGACTACCACATCAAGGACATTTCGCCGTCCGAGTACTATTTCCAGGACATCGTATCGTCGGTCTATCTGCGGGGGCAGTCGGATCGCGGCTTCTTCGACCTGAGCGGCTATCACTTCGAAAGCTCGACTGCGGCGACGGATCAGCGCACCGAGCCGCCGGCGGTGCCGATCTTGGACTACAACAAGACCTTCGCGCTGTCGCCTGAGGCCAGCTACGGTCTTGGCGGCGAGATCAAGTTCGACTTCAACGCGACCGACATCTCCCGCACCGAGGCTCTGTTCCAGTCGACCGGCGTCCAGACGCTCGACAACGCCTACGATCTCTACAACGTCTGCGGCTTGCCTGGCACGGGTACGGTGACCGGCGGAATCCGAACCGGCGCCACGACGGCCCCGTCCGCCTACACGCCCGGCAATTGCATCCTGCAGGGCATCGCCGGCAATTACGCGCGCGCCTCCGAGCAGGTGTCCTGGCAGAAGAAATACGTCGATCCGATCGGCGAGGAGTGGACGCCGTTCGTGTTCGCGCGGCTCGACGGCGAATCGACGGACCTCGACACCAGCAGCCAGTTCTCCTACGGCAGCAGCACGGTCTACAACAGCGGCCAGACCAACTTCTTCAACGGCGCGAGCAGCGGTTCGGCCGCCCGCGCGATGCCGGGCGTCGGTCTCGAGTACCGCTATCCCTTCGTCTCCACTTCGTTCCTCGGCACGCAGACGATCGAACCGATCGCGCAGCTCATCGTTCGCCCGAACGAGGTCGTGCCGAAGCTGCAGCCGAACGAGGACGCGCAGAGCCTCGTGTTCGACGAGACCAACCTCTTCGCCTGGGACAAATATTCCGGCTACGACCGCATCGAGGGCGGCACGCGGCTCAACTACGGCATGCAATACACGGCCAACTTCGCCAACGGCGGCCATGCCAACATCGTCGGCGGCGAGTCGATCCAGCTCGCGGGGCAGAACTCCTATACGATCCCCTCGCCCGACAACATCGGCCTCGAGTCCGGCCTCGACAAGACGTTCTCCAACTACGTCGCCGGCGAGACGATCGCGCCGTTCTCGTCGAACTTCTCGCTCACCAGCAAGCAGCAGTTCGACAGCACGACCTTTGGCCTCACGCGCCTGGACGTGATCGGCAACGCCAGTTTCGGCGGCTTCACCACCAGCCTCGATTACGGACGCTACAACGCTCAGCCCCTGCTCGGCTGGATCTACAATCGCGAGGGCCTGCAGACCAGCGCGAGCTACAAGTTCGCCCGCGTCTGGTCGATCAACGGCTCGATCCTGTTCGACATGTCGCGCCACTACTTCGACGTGCCGGGACAGCAGACGCCGGTCTTCTATCCGACCAACTACAGCTTCGGCCTGACCTATCAGGACACCTGCACGACCGTGAAGGCGATCTATCAGTCGGAGCTCAGCGACCCGATCGCATCGACGCCGGCCATTCGGGACACGACCTTCCTGCTGCAGATCACGCTGCGCACCCTGGGCGACGTCCAGGCCTCCGTCGGCTTGCAGCAGCAATGACCGGGATCTTGAAGCCGCGGCGTTGGCGCGAATGAGCGCCCCCGCGCCGCGTCCGCCCCTCGCGCTGACGATGGGCGACCCGGCGGGCATCGGACCGGAGCTCATCCTGCGCGCATGGACGGCGCGATCCGCCGGCATGGCGCCGTTCTTCGCGCTCGCCGACCCGAACGCGCTGAGCCTCCTCGCCCGGCGCCTCAGCTTCGACGTCGCCATCGCAGAGGTCGCGCCGGAGCAGGCGAACGGCGCGTTCGCGACGGCGTTGCCGGTCGTCCCGCTCAAAGGCCAGGCGGATGCCCGGCCAGGCGAGCCCGACGCCGCCTTCGCCGCCGCCACGATCGAATCGATCGAGCGCGCGGTCGGCTATGTCCGCTCCGGCGAGGCGCGCGCCATCGTCACCAACCCGATCGCCAAAGCGACGCTCTATGCTGCCGGCTTCCGCTTTCCCGGCC
>DASXGX010000080.1:0-2385 GCA_036488815.1 Roseiarcus sp. | reverse complement strand
GCGGCGACTCCGCAGGCAAGATAGGAGAGACCCTTCCTCATCGACAAACGCTCAGCTCCATAACTCGTTCGGCGTAGTTGAGCGCATCAATTCGGCTTGGCGGGAGTCGCCTGGCCCGGATCGGTCGGCGCAGGGGATGTCGACGTCGCCGCAGGCTGGTCGCTCTTCACGGGGGCCGCATCGGCCTTCACCGCCGGCTCCGGGTGCTTGACCCCGTGCAACAGGTCGATGGCGGCGGTGAGCTGCTTGTCGTCCTTCTCGTTCGGCGGGACATAGGCCTGGGACGCCGACGTATCCTCGGCGCCGTTGGCGAGATGGCCCTTGAGCGAGGCCTCGCCCTTCATATCGTCCTTGCCCTTCAGATCGTCAGGCACGTCCTCCAGCACCTTGATGTCAGGCTCGATCCCCTTGGCCTGGATCGATCGGCCCGATGGCGTGTAGTAGCGCGCCGTCGTGAGCCTGAGCGCGCCGTTCTCGCCAAGCGGCATGATCGTTTGCACCGAGCCTTTGCCGAACGACCGCGTGCCGATCAGGGTCGCGCGCTTATGGTCCTGCAAGGCGCCCGATACGATTTCCGAGGCCGAAGCTGAGCCGCCGTTGATGAGGACCACGAGAGGTTTGCCGCCCGACAGGTCGCCGCCCGGCTTGGCGTCGAAGCGTTGGGTTTCATCCGCGGTGCGCCCGCGGGTCGAAACGATCTCGCCGCGGTCGACGAAGGAATTGACGACGTCGATCGATTGGTCGAGCAAGCCTCCGGGATTGTTGCGCAGATCCAGGATGTAGCCCTTGAATTTGTCGGCCGGGATCTCGCTGTGCAGCTTGTCCATCGCGCTCTTGAGACCGTCTCCGGTCTGCTCAGTGAACTGGGTGATGCGGATGTAGCCGATGTCGCCATCCTCGACATGCGAGCGCACCGACTGGACGTGGATGAGATCGCGAACGATGGTGAAATCCTTCACCTCCTTCTTGGGCCCGCGGACGACCTTGAGCTTCACTGGCGAATTGATCGAGCCGCGCATCTTCTCGACGGCCTGATCGAGCGTCAGCCCCTGCGTGGACGTGTCGTCGATCGCCGTAATGATGTCGCCCGAGAGGATGCCCGCCTTGGCGGCCGGCGTGTCATCGATCGGCGTCACGACCTTGAGGAGGCCGTCTTCCTGCGTCACCTCGATGCCCAGCCCGCCGAACTCCCCCTTCGTCTGGACCTGCATGTCGCGGAACGATTTAGCGTCCATGTAGCTCGAATGCGGGTCGAGCGAGGAGAGCATGCCATTGATCGCCGCCTCGATCAGCTTCGATTCGTCTGGCTTCTCGACATAGTCGTTGCGGATCTTGTCGAACACGTCGCCGAACAGATTAAGCTGCCGATAGGTGTCTGCAGCCGCAGCGTAAGCGGCGGGACTGACGAAGAGCAGCGCTTGCGGCGCCGTGGCCGCGGCTGCCGCTCCCAGAACGACTCCAACTCCCAAGTAACCAGCTTTACGAATCATCCGCGCGCTTTCTCGATGTCTGACTTCGCCCACCACGGCCCCGGATCAATCGCAGTTCCGTCCTTGCGTAACTCTATATAGAGAACCGGGCGCGCCGCGCCAACTGCGGCCGCCGTCGCCATCCGGGTAGACCCGTCGCCCATTGCGCCGACCGGTTCTCCCGCAAGTACAAACTCGCCGGATTGAACATTGATTCGATCCAACCCGGCAAGCAGGACATAATATCCTCCGCCCGCGTCGATGATCAAGAGTTGACCGTAGCTCCGGTACGCTCCGGCGAAAAGCACGGCGCCGTCCACCGGCGTGGAGACGGTCGCCCCGGCGGGCGTCGCCAAGGAAACCCCCCGTTCGACCCCGCCCAGGTCGTCCGGCGAGCCAAATGTTTTCAAAATCGCGCCCGCGGCGGGCAGCGGCACCCGTCCTTTGGCGTCAGCGAAGGCAATTTCGGGCTTAAGGCGCGTTTCGGCGCCATGAGCGGCTTGCGCCCGAGCCTCAATTTCATTCGCCGTAGCGACCTCGGTCTCATGCGCCGCCGCGGCGGCCGCCTTGCGGGCGGCGCTCTCGCTATCGAGCCGCGCGATGAGATCCTTGAGCGACCCCGCCTTTTTGGCTAGGTCGGCGGCGCGCTGCTGTTGCGAGCCGAGCGCGTCCTGCGCCGAGGCCAGAGACTGCTGGCGCGCGTCAATGAGCGCCGCAAGGCGCATTTTCTCAGCGGCAAGCGCTTTGCCCTTCTCGGTCAGCGCGTCGCGCTCCCGCGCAATGGATTCACGGGTCTTGGCGAGGTCGTCGAGATCTCGCCGGGCGGCTTCGATCTCCGATTTCAGCTCCGGAATAAGCGAGCCCATAACAGCGGCCGCCCGCACCGCTTCCGACATGTCGTCTGGCTTGACGAGAA
>DASXGX010000047.1:0-2315 GCA_036488815.1 Roseiarcus sp. | reverse complement strand
CTTGGTGCCGACGTCGATGCCTCGCGTCGGATCGTTGAGCAGGATGATGCGCGGCTCGGCCATGAGCCACTTGGCGATCACCACCTTCTGCTGATTGCCGCCCGAGAGCGCGCCAGCTGGAATGTCGAACCCGGCGGCATGGATTTCGAGGAGATTCATGAGCCCGCCGACGAGCTTCGATTCGCGCGCGCGGTCGATCACTCCCGCCTTCGAGACGCGCCGAAGCGCAGCGAATGAGAGATTCTCGCGCACCGACATCGGCAGCATCAAACCTTCCGTCTTGCGGTCCTCGGGGATCAGCGCCATGCCGACGCCCCTCCCCTTCGCGGCGTGCGGGCTCGAAGGCGAAACTGGCGCGCCCGCCACCCGGATCTCGCCCGATACACCGCGCAAGACGCCGAACAAAGCCAGCAGCAATTCCCGCTGCCCCTGCCCATCGAGGCCGCCGAGGCCGACGACTTCGCCGGCGTCGGCGCTGAATGAGATGTCGCGCAGCCGGTCCCCCCAGTTGAGATTCCTCACTTCGAACAGCGGCGTCTCAGCCTTCGCGCGCGCCGCAGGCTTGGGCGGAAAGATGTGGCTGTACTCACGCCCAATCATCATTTCGACAACCTCGTTGTCGGTCTTCGTCCCGGCTGCATAGGTTGCGACATTGGCACCGTTCCTGAACACCGTGCTCTCGTCGGCAAGCTCGGCGATCTCATGCATGCGGTGGGAAATGTACAAGAGCGCCAGCCCCTCCTGGCGCAAGCGCTTCAAGACGACGAACACTTTGGCCACGTCAGCGGCGGTGAGCGCCGAAGTCGCTTCGTCAAGAATGAGGACGCGGGGCTGGCGAGCCAGCGCCTTGGCGATCTCCACCATCTGACGGCGGGACAGGGCCAAGTCCTTGACCAGCGCCATCGGATGGATGTCCGGCGCCCCGGCGCGTTCGAGGGCCTCCTCGGCGAGACGCCGCTGGGCACGCCGGTCAATCAATCCGAAACGGCGCGGCGGATTGGAGATCGCGATGTTGTCAGCGACGGAAAGCTCGGGAACGAGCGAAAGCTCCTGGAAGATGCAGACAATGCCGGCGCGATTGGCGGCGGCCGGCGAATCGAAGGCGACTTCGGTTCCGTCGAGGAGAATGCGGCCGGCATCGGGCGCGACGACGCCGGCCAGGATCTTGATCAGCGTCGATTTGCCCGCGCCGTTCTCGCCGAGAATGGCGTGAATGCGGCCGGCGAACACGGTGAGGTCGGCGTTAGCGAGGGCGCGCACGCCTCCATAGCGCTTGGAAACGCCCTCCATGCGCAGGATCGGCGAGACCGTCGACTCTGCTCGATTCACGCCGCCTACCCTCGACCCTCAAGACGCCCATGGGGCCGCGACGCGCCGGCCTCGCCGCGGCCGCCGGGGAGTATCGCTCCCCGGCGGCCGAGTTGCTCGACGTCTACTTGTTTTCCTTAGACTGCCCCATGATTTCAGCAGCGCTGAAGTTGATGTTGCAGGTCGGGAAGGAGTTGCCGACGAAGAAGTTGTCGCCGAGCTTGGAATAATAGTTCTCGCCGTCCTTGAAGTTGGGATCTTCCGCGGTCGCCAGCGGCAACTTGACCGACTGCGGCACCACCTGCCCTTTGAGCGCCGCGAGCGCGACCGTGATGGCGACCGCGACCTGGGCCGGCCCCGTGCCGCCGGACGAGCATTTCAGGCCCTGATCGGCGAACTTGGCGCAGAATTTTCGGAAGCCGTTCTCGGTCTCGCCGCCGAACGGGGCGAATGGCTGCTTGGCGTCCATGATGGCCTGCACGACGCCGGTGTCGCCGCCCTGGGCGGTATAGCCGTCGAAATGCTTCTGCACCGCGATCGCGTCCGCAGTCACCTTTTGCGCGGTCGGATCGTCCCACTTGCCGTAGACCTCGACCACCTCCCATTTCTTTCCGGTCGCGTTGAGCGCTTCGTGGATACCGTCGTGACGGTCGCGGTCGACCGAGGTGCCGGAAACGCCGCGCACTTCAAGAACCTTGCCGCCGTTGGGGATATGGCTTGCCAGCCATTTCCCCCAATAGACGCCGAGGCCCTTCTGGTCGACGTCGACGTTGATCGCGTCTTCAGAGTCGAGAATGTTGTCGAAGGCCACCAGCACCACGCCCGCGTCATTAGCGCGCTTGATGACCGGCTTGAACGCCGACGGGTTCTGCGCGTTGACAACGATCGCGTCGAAGCCGGAATCGATGAAATTGTTGATCGCGGCGATTTGCGCCGCGACGTCCTCGCCGGTCGAGACGACCTTGAACTCCTTGAGCTGGGCCGCGATTTCAGGCTGCGCGGCGAAG
>DASXGX010000006.1:0-105662 GCA_036488815.1 Roseiarcus sp. | reverse complement strand
CTCAAGGTCGATCCCAGCCAGCAATCGATCAAGATTTCCGGTCTGGCGGGCGATACTTCGCTGCCTGAAGGATCGGTGGGCGCGCAATTGCAGGATCAGTTGCTCGACCAATTGAAGGAAATCCCAGACATCAGCTATCGCCCCGCACTTCAAAACCTGCTCAGCGCGGCCAACGAACGCCTGAACCGGCCGTTGAAAAACGGTTTCCGCATGGAAGGCCAGCTTACGACCGCCAAGCTGGACAGCATCCAATTGCTTGCCAACGATGTCAGCATCGCGCTGCGCGTCAGCGGCGATCTCAAGATCCTCTATGGACTGTAAGCCATGCCCAACGATCGGATCTTTGCGTGACCCCGGATCGAGGCAGCCAGTTGGCCGTGGCGCCGAAGCGACCATGCTGAGAACTCCCTAGGTCGAAAGGAGTCTTCAGGGGGCCAGCCTAATCGCATTAACATTTTTGCTATTTGAACGGAACACTGATGGAAATCAAAACGATACGTCGCATTCTTGAAGGCCCGAAGTATAGCTCGGCGACCCAACGCCTCGAGCCACAGATGCCGCGAGGCGTCCTGGTGCAGCATCATCCCCACCATCGGTCGGCGCGGCCTTCTTGCGATGCGCCGAACGCTTCACCGCCCGCTTCACAAGGCCCGCCGCGTGCAGCCGAAGCTTCGTCACCGTATAGCCCAGCTTGTAGTCGTGCCGCTTCTGAAGCTGCTCGTGAAAATGCTTCACCGTGAAGCCCTCGTAGTGCGTGCGACAAAGGCCCAGCATCCGCAGCAACTCGGCCTCCGTAGCCCGCTTGCCCGACGGGCGGCCGATCCTCGACATACCGGTCCCGCCAGCGTCGAAACGTCCGCTCGCCAATCCCCAAAAGCTCGGCCGCCTCAGCCTGGCTCAAATCGCCACGATCCAGCAATGTCTCAAAACGCATCAGACGGACCTCTTGCAGCACGTCCGTCTCATCCCCGCCTCCCCAAAAGGCGGTTCTAAAACCGGACAGATCTCGCGCTACAAAATCCGGACAGATCATGAGCTAGCGACAGGTGTGGAACTGTCGGTTGCGATAGCAAAGAAAGTAGAATATTTTAGTCAGGGCTCAGTCAAAATGCATATTCCAATTCTGAATTGGAATGCCTGTTATGCGAACAGGGCGCGGCGTAGAGTCGAGAAGCGTATACCGGTCGTACTCTCGGGCGAGCGGCGTCTATCGTCTGCTTCGCCGACTTGAATTATTGATCGCCGCGATCGCATTGTTCCAACGCACGACGTATTTATACGCTGACCAAAATGTTGGCGGGGCGGAGCTTGTGGTCAATCAGGTCAGAGGCAACCTCGCGTCCGGAAGCGTCGTTCATGTCGCGCAAGGCGACGGCGTTTTTCGAGATGAAGGCCTTCGAACGGACGTCGACAGCACTGCAAAAATCACGCTCCTCGACAGCACGAGCTTGTCGCTTGGACCGTCATCTTCAATCAAGATCGATCGTTTTGTGTACGGTGGCGCCGGCCAGCGCGGAGCAATTGCTTTCAACTTCGTTAAGGGCGCGCTTCGCTTTGCGACCGGCAACGCCGACAAGGCCGCGTATGTAATTACGACCCCCACTGCAACGCTAGGGGTACGCGGCACCATTTTGAAGATCAATTCGACGGCTGCCAAGACGACAGTCGTTCTCGAGGAAGGAGCTGCGGTCGTTTGCACCCGGAGGGCCGCAATTAGACAGTGCGCGGACCTAATCCGGCCGAACTCGGAAGCAGTTGTGACCGTAACTGAGGTCGCGGTGTCCGACGGTTCGACAGGCCCAGCTCCAGCCACGAGCGTTGGCGGGGTTGGGGGACGCGCCTCGGCTGCTGCAAGTTCACCGAGCAACGGCAGCGGCACGGCGAATCGCGGCGGCGGCACGGCCAGTGGCGGTGGCACGGCCGCTGGCGGCGGTGGCGCAGCCGCTGCCGGCGGCGGCTCGGCCAGTGCCGGCGGTGGCGCGGCCGCTGCCGGCGGTGGCGCGGCCAGTGGCGGCGGCGGCACGGCAACGGGCTCCAGCGACGGCCATGGAAACGATGGAGATGGCGGCGAAGGAAACGGAAGCAGTGGCCATGGTCATGCTCACGGTCACGCCCATGGAAACGATGGACATGGCGGCGACGGAAACGGAAACAGCGGCCATGGTCACGGTCACGGCCATGGAGACGGTGGAGATGGCGGCGGAGGAAACAGTGGTCACAGCCACGGCCATGGAGACGGTGGAGATGGCGGCGGAGGAAACGGAAACGGTGGCCACGGTCACGGCCACTGACTGGCCGAGTCCGTAACGAACAACGTGATCACTGAAATATTAGCACAATCGGCGGACGGAGCGCGCAAGCCGCCGAAGGTCGACAATACGTTGCGCGACCGCGCCGCGTGAAATAGACCCTGGGTGCAGCCGTGATCCGAAGACTGAAAAAGCTCAGAGTTTATCTCTTCGTGGTCGTGTTCGTTTACGCCGATATAATGTTAATGGTTCTAACCTTCAGACCGGTACACTCGACTTTTCAGAACGTTTTATTTGACCAGTATGAGCGTTGGCATCCCCGAACTCGAAATCAAGACTTGGTCCGTACCGTCGAAATTGACGACGAATCGATCCGGCGATTCGGTCAATGGCCGTGGCCTCGCCGCACCATAGCAAGGCTGGTCGAAACCTTAGGAAACGCAAATGCGGCCGCCATCTGTTTCGATGTCCTGTTTTCCGAGCCCGATCGAACAGGTGTAAGCGATCCGACTCCCGACAATCCGCGCACTCCAAATGTCGACATCGCTAAAGACGACCGAGGTGCGGAGAGCAAAGGGGACGAGGCGTTTGCAAAAGCGATCGTCGACCGACCGGTCGTTCTCGGCGGAGTCGTCACCAAGCGCGGCGGCGCGAAAGCGATTCCGGCAAAGGCCGGATTCGTTGTTGTCGGCGACGATCCGGTCGCCGCCATTCCTCAGTCACAAGGCATGCTCATGCCAGTCAACAGTCTGGCGGAGAATGCAAGCGGCATAGGATTTGTCAATTGGCAACCCGACGCAGATCGGGTCGTTCGTCACGTGCCGCTACTGAGCGCGATCGATGGCCATTTGATCCCGAACTTGGCGATCGAGACCCTGCGTGTTGCACAAGGGGCTTCCACTTATATTGTCAAGTCGGCGAGCGCCAACAGGGACTTCTCTTTCGCTCCAAGCTTTGGCGTCATTGCAATTAAAGTCGGCGATGTGGTTATTCCAACCCATTCTGGAGGCGAGATTCTGGCCTATTTCGCGGGGACAGATCCTCGGCTCATTGTGCCTGCGTGGAAGGTGTTGGATGAGAATTCGGACCTGTCCGACCTCCGCGGTAAGATCGTCGTGGTTGGCGCGAGCGCTTCGATGCTGTCAGATGTCGTTGCGACGCCGCTCAACCCCTCCACGCCGGGAGTGGAAGCAGAGGCGCAGTTAATTGAACAAGTCATCGACGGCGCCGAATTGCTGCGTCCTGACTGGGCGTTCGGCGCCGAACTTCTCGCGACAACGATTGTGTCGCTCGGGTTGGCCGTCTCAGTACCAGTGACTTCAGCTTTAAGCAGTGCGTTCGTGGGCGGTGGCGCGGTTGTGGTGATGATTGCGTCCAGTTGGTTGGCCTTCACTAGATTCGGTGTCCTAATCGACCCGGTTTCGCCTAGCGTATTGTCTGGGATGGTCTTTCTGGCCGGCGTCCTGGCGCTGTACGGTCAGAAACGACGCCAATTATCCGAGATGCAATCGCTCTTTGGGAGATTTGTTTCGTCGGCGGTAGTTACGAAATTGGCGGAGCATCCAGAAAGCGTGCAGTTGGGCGGCCAGCAACGCACGCTCACAGTTATGCTGTGCGACCTGCGCTCGTTTACGACGATATCGGAGGGTTTGTCGGCGATCGAATTGGCGAGTTTATTGAACGAATATCTAACCCCGATGACGAGCGTCGTGCTTCGAAAAATGGGTACTATCGACAAGTACATGGGCGACGCAATCATGGCCTTCTGGAACGCGCCGCTCGATGACCTGGCGCACGCTACCCATGCGGTGAGCGCCGCGCTCGAGATGCGGGCGACGCTTGAGCTTCTCAATCAGCGGTGGGAGGAAAGGGCGTCGAGAACAGGTCGCGCCTCTCGGAAGCTCAAGTTCGGCGTAGGTCTCAACACAGGCGAATGCTGTGTCGGCAACCTTGGTTCGACTCTGCGTTTCGACTACTCGGCGATCGGCGACGAAGTGAACATCGCCTCCCGCTTGGAGGGCGCCTGCAAGATATTCGACGTCGACATCATCGGCAGCGAGGCGACGCGCACCGAGACATTGGAGTTTGCCTGGCTCGAGATTGATTTCGTGTTACTCAAAAACAAATTGAGGCCGGTTGGGGTTTATGCGCTTGCAGGCGACCCCGCTCTCGCAGCCAGCCTGGAATTCATCGAACTAACCGAGCTTCATGAGAGGATGCTCACGGCCTACCGCGACAGGGATTTTGAAAGCGCGTGCATCCTCGCGAGGGAGGCTCACGCGTTGGCGCCCGAGTCGGTCAAGGGCCTTTATGCTTTCAACGAGCGCAGATTCGCCAAACACACGACAGAAGAGTTGGCTCCCGACTGGCGCCCGTTGATCGTGCTCAATGAAAAATAGGACTGTTTCTCGAAGCGAATACTCTGGGCGGCCAAGTCCTTCCGATTGGGAAAAGTGATGTCTTTCCGGTCCGGACTTCACCATGTGTGAACCGGCATCAGCGTAGGACCCGGGTCGAATACGAGGCTAAGTGCCTCAACTGAATTGATATTCTTGGAATCGAGTTGGGGTCCCGATCAGCGCCGATCGGGACCCCACCACAAAGCTGTATTTGTATTTCCGATCAGACACTTACGCTGTCCAAGTCAGTCCCGAGGATCACCGACCTATAATATTGCATTCGCATTGCGCTCCTTCATCCGCATGATCGTAGTCACGTGCCGCGCCCGGTAGAGGACGCGCTCCGTCGGACTGAAGAGGTCGATCTTGACCAGCACGATCAGGTTGCGGTCGAATCGCCAAATATTGGGCAAGCGCTGCGAAAAATAACTGCAGCTGCTTCCGGAGGCCGCTCGTAAACCGTGGCATAGGAATTGCTCGACACCGCTGGCGGCTCGATTCGTCGGGGGCGGTTTGCTCGGCCTCATCCCAGAGCGAGGTTGGCCGCGACAATCGGGAGACGGCCAAGGACTGCGGCGAAAGGTGGCTATCGTTGGGATCACATTGACATTCCCCCGATAGCGGACGAATTTTCAACAACTAAGCGATCTCCGCTCGACAATTTTCAGTCGGGCCTTGGCCAGGAGGCGAAGTGACCGGGGGGCTTCCATCGACATCTGAGCCTTGGCGGGTCGGTGTGCTGTTCTCGGCTACGGGCTTCATGGCCGTCATCGAGGAGACGCAGCTGCGCGGCACTTTGCTGGCTATCGATGAGATCAACGCCGCGGGCGGCGTCAACGGTCGCGAGCTTGTGCCCCTAATCTACGACCCGGCCTCGGAGGCGGCCGCTTTCGGCCGTTACGCCAAGCGGCTGATGATCGCCGACCAGGTGACGACAATCTTCGGCTGCTATACGTCGAGCAGCCGCAAGGCGGTGTTGCCGGTGGTCGAGCGGCTCAACGGCATGTTGTGGTATCCGACGCTTTACGAAGGCTTCGAGCTGTCGCCCAACGTGATCTACACCGGGGCGGCGCCGAACCAGAGCAGCGTCGCGCTTTGCCGCTACCTGACGAACCATTACGGCTCGCGCTTCTATTTCGTCGGCTCCGACTATGTCTATCCGCGCGAGACCAACCGTACAATGCGTGAGATGTTGCGCAACAACGGCGGCCAGGTCGTCGGTGAGGTCTACCTCAATCTGCGCGCCCAGCGCCGTGACTTCCTCCCGGTCATCCGCGACATTCAGGAAGCAAGGCCCGACGTGATCTTCTCGACGGTGGTCGGAGACTCGACGGTCCACCTTTATCGTGCCTACGCGGACGCGAATTTCGATCCCAAGGTGATGCCGATCGCCAGCCTGACGACGACCGAGGCGGAGATCCGCGCCATGGGATTCGACGTCGGCGAGGGCCACATCACCGCCGCGCCCTATTTCCAAGGCATCGTCGGCGAACGCAATTCGTCGTTCGTCGCGCGCTACAAGCAGCGCTATGGCGACGACGAGCCAACGAACATGTGCGTCGAGGCGGCGTACTTCCAGGTCCACCTCTTCGCCAAGGCGCTCGAGCAGACCAATTCGATGGACTCCGACATCATCCGCCCAATGGTTCTGGGCTCCAGCATGGAGGCGCCGCAGGGCAAGGTGTCGATCAACGCATCGTGCAGCCACGCTGATCTCTGGACTCGCGTTGGCCGGGCCAACCGCCGCGGCCAGTTCGACGTTGTCCAGCAGTCGCTGAGCCCCGTCCTTGCCGACCCCTATTTGATCGGCTACGGAACATCAATGATCAGCCGATGAAGGCGTTGACATGCGGGACGGAACCGGACAACCCTCGCGTATGAGCTGGCGCGCAGGCGCACTGCCGTCGGAGGTCATGAATCTCCATATCGTCGTGGCGATCGCGCGTGACGAGAATTGCGATTTGCTGATCCGTGAACTCCAGCGCGCGCGTGGGCAGGTTCAACACGTCTGGCCGCTGCCGGACCGCCTGCCCGAGGACGCCGACGTCATATATTGCGATCTGATGCCGGGCTTGCCCGATCGCCTCCCCTGGATTCCCGGGGCCCCGAAATCGGCGCTAGTCGTCACGATCCCGGCGGCGCCGCCGCCTGACCTCGGGCTCTTGCGCAATTGCAGCCCCGACGCGCTGCTTCACCGCCCCTTCGCCACTCACGCGGTGTTGGCGAGCCTGGTGTTGGCGATGAGCCGGTTCAAGTACGAGCAGCGTCTGCGAGGCCGTATCGACAAGCTCGACGAGACACTGCGGACGGTCCATTGCGTCGAGCGTGCAAAAAGCATCCTGGCGGTCAAGGAACGGATCAGCGAGGAGGACGCTTATAATTATATGCGCCGCCAAGCGATGACGCGCCGCGTCTCAATCGGCGCTGTCGCCGCCGCGGTCGTTGACTCGCATGAACTGCTCGGCTAAGTAAACTTTGAATTTGCGGCAACAGCGCCGCCTACAATCGGATTTGACGGGCAAAAACGCCCCGGTGTCAGCCATCGATGATGGCCACCGGGGCGTTTTTTTTCGTTTCGTTGGGGAGGAAACAGCAATGGGCGTCAACAGGAGACAGTTTTTCAAAGGCACCGCTGCAGTCGGAGCAGCGGCCGCGGTCGGTTTCCCGCACATCTGGATCAAGAACGCGTCGCTCGCTTACGCTGCCGGCGGCGAAATCAAGGTCGGCGTGCTCTATTCGCTGACCGGGACGACGGCGATCATCGAGACGTCGCTTAACCAAGCGACCTTGATGGCGATCGAGGAGATCAATGCGGCTGGCGGCATCGCCGGCATGAAGGTCGTGCCGGTCGTCGAGGATCCTGCGTCCGATCCTGCGACGTTCTCGCAGAAGGCGCGAAAGCTCGTCGTCGGCGACAAGTGCGTCAGCGTCTTCGGCTCTTACACCTCTGCGAGCCGCAAGGCGGTGCTGCCGGTGTTCGAGAAGTATGAAAATCTCTACTGGTATCCGACGCTCTACGAGGGGCGCGAATGCTCGAAGAACGTCATCTACACCGGCGCCGTGCCGAACCAGCAGCAGAAGGATTTCATCCCATGGCTGGTCAAGAATTTCGGTAAGAAATTCTATCTGATCGGCTCCAACTACATTTATCCCAAGGAAGAGAACAACGTCTGCAAGCTCCTGCTGAAGGAACTGGGCGGCGAAGTCGTGGGCGAGGAATACGTGCCGCTCGGCCACTCGGAGTTCAGCGCCGTCATCGGCAAGTTCAAAGAAACGCAGCCGAATGTCATCTTCTCGACGGTGGTCGGCGACAGCGTCGTGGCGCTCCATCGCCAGTACAAGGCCGCCGGCCTCGATCCCGCGAAGATGCCGATGGCGAGCCTGACGACCTCCGAGGACGAGATCGCAGCGATGGGCGGCGAGTTCGCCGCCGGACACTTCACGTCGGCGCCTTACTTCATGTCGACGGACACGCCTGAGAACCACAAGTTCGTCGAGGCGATTCAGAAGCGCTGGGGCAAGGACAAGACGACGAACTTCGTGTCGGAGCCGGCCTACTTCCAAGTCTACCTCTTCAAGCAAGCGGTGGAGAAGCTCGGCGGCGAGGGTCCGACCCCGGCGGAGATTCGCAAAGCGGCGTGGAACCAGGAGTTCAAGGCGCCCGAAGGCATCGTGAAGATCGACCCAGAGAACTCCCACACCTACCTCTGGCCGAAGATCGGCGAGGCGCAGGCGAACGGTCAATTCAAGGTGATCGAACAGTCGAAGGAGTCAGTCGAGCCACTGCCCTACTGGGCCTATCCCGGCCAAGTCTGCACCCCCGACGGCTTGGTCCAGAAGAAGGGCTGATCGTCGGACCGCGAGACTCGGCAGCAAGCGCATGAGGCGAGGCGGATCCGCCGGCGGCGGCTCCGCCCACCAGGAAGTTCAATCAGCATGACTGCAGTCATTTCTCAAATTTCCGTCGGGCTCAGCATCGCGTCCATCTTGCTGCTCGTCGCCCTCGGCCTCGCGATCATCTATGGCACTATGGGCGTGATCAATCTCGCCCATGGCGAGTTCGTGATGCTCGGCGCCTACTCTGTCTGGTTTCTGCAGAGCACGTTCGGCCTCAATCTGATCGCCTGTCTGCCGATCGTGTTCGCGCTCGTCGGCGTCGCCGGCCTGCTGATCGAGTGGTTGCTGATCCGGCATCTCTACACAAGGCCGCTCGACACAATTCTCGCGACCTGGGGCGTGGGCGTCATCTTGCAGCAAGCTATCAGGCTCAGCGCAGGAGCCGAGTTGCGTTACGTCAAGATGCCGGACTTCCTGACGAACGCGGTCCATTTCGGCTCCTACGAAGAATCCGCCTACCGCATCTTTATCTTTGTTATCGCGATGGCGCTGCTCATCATCACCTATCTCATGATCTTCCACACCGAATACGGCATGCGCCTTCGAGCCGTCACTCAAAACCGCGACATCGCACGCTGCTTCGGCATCAACGCTGGGCGAATCTATTCTTTGACCTTCGCCTACGGCGCCGGTCTCGCAGGTATCGCCGGCGCGCTCGTCTCCCCACTTAAGAGTGTCGCGCCGGACATGGGCACCAACTATGTGGTCGACGCGTTTCTCGTCGTCGTGTTGGGGGGCGTGCAGAGCCTGCTCGGCACCATCGCCAGCTCCTATCTCATCGGCCAAGCGTCGGGCGCCCTCGCCTTCCTCACCAACGACACGATGGCGAAGGCTATCGTATTCCTTGGGGTGGTGCTGCTGATCCGTCTTTTCCCGCAAGGCCTCTTCGCCATGCGTGTGCGTCGGAGCTGAGCGCATGAACATCGATCGGAATTCACTTCAGCGTCTCGCGGCCTATGCGATCTTTTGCATCGCAATCCTCTCCGTGCCGCTATTCGTCAGCGACGCGTACCTCCTCAACAAGTTCGCCCGATACATTATCTTCGGCATCCTATCGCTCGCCTTGAGCCTGTCCTGGGGATACACTGGCATCCTCAATCTGGGCCAAGCGGCTAGCTTCGGGCTTGGTTCCTACTGCATGGCGATGGCGCTGAAGCTGCGCACCATCCCGATCCAGACCGGCGCTAGCGGCCTTCCCGACTTTATGGTCTGGAACAACGTGGAAAAGCTGCCCTGGTTCTGGGAGCCCTTCCATTCCTACACGTTCGCCGTCTTCGCCGGAGTCGCCGTGCCGGTGGCCTTAGCGTACCTGATCGCTTGGTTCGTGTTTCGCGCGCGCGTCAATGGCGTCTATGTCGCGATCATCACTCTGGCGATGCTGGTCGTCATCAACCTCATCATTATCGACCAGCAACGCTTCACCGGCGGCTTCAACGGCATCACTGACCTCACAACCTTGAGTGTCTTCGGCGTCGATTTCGACGCCTACAGTCCAGCGCTCTACTATCTTGCCGCGGTCACGCTGACGGCCTGCCTATTTCTCGGGCTAGCCCTCATGAATAGCAAGACCGGGCTCATCCTCCAGGCGATCCGTGACGACGAGACACGCGTCTGGTACTTCGGCTACGACGTCGCCGCCTATCAAACTTTCATCTTCTGTGTCTCGGGCGGCGTCGCAGGCTTCGCTGGCATGCTCTACACGCTGGTGATGGAGTTCGCATCACCTACCTTTCTCTCCGTACCGATTAGCCTCTCCATCGTGATCTGGTGCGCTGTCGGCGGACGCGCTTCGCTGCTGGGGGCGGCGCTCGGCGCTATCGTCGTCACCGGCGTCCAAGGCACCCTCTCTGAGACGCCGGCCTTCCTCGACACGTGGTCGCTCATCATGGGCGCCCTCTTCATCATCATCGTCCTGTTCCTACCCAATGGGCTCGTCAGCTTGGTCGACGTGTTTAAGGGGAAGCGGCAAAGCGTGGCGACACGGCTCGTCAAGCCCGTCGCCGAGTCAGAAGCGCAGCGCGTGGCGGCGTCGCAGCAAAATTCGGTGACCTGACCATGGCCGACGAAGCATTTCTCAAGCTCCAGGACATCGCTGTCGAGTTCGGCGGCTTCCGAGCCGTTAACGGGCTCAACCTCGACGTCAAGAGAGGCGAGCTGCGCTGCCTCATCGGCCCGAACGGCGCCGGCAAGACGACCGCGCTCGACGTCATCTGCGGCAAGGTTAAGCCCAAGGCCGGGCGTATGGTGCTGAAGGGCCGCGACATTACCAAGTTGCCAGACTACAAGATCGCGCGCGCAGGCGTCGGCCGCAAATTCCAGGTGCCGAGCTTCTTCCGCGAGCTGACGGTGCGCGACAATCTGGAAGTCGCTTACTGCAAACGGCTCGGCGTCTTCGCCAACATCGCGCGCTTTCGGCGCAGCGCCGAAAGTGACGGGCTAGAGAAACTCGCCGAACTCGTCGGCCTCCAGGATTTTCTCGACCATACCGCTGGCTACCTTTCGCACGGCCAGACGCAGGCGCTTGAGATCGCCTTGCTGTTGGCGCAGGACAGCGACCTCATCCTGATGGACGAGCCGACCGCTGGCATGACGACGGCCGAGACGATGCACACGGCTAAAATCCTCAACGCGCTGCGGGGTCGTCACACTTTGATCGTCGTCGAGCACGACATGGCGTTCGTGCGCGAGATCTCCGACGTCATCACCGTCATGCATCAGGGCAAGGTTCTGGCGGAGGGACATGCGACGGACATTCAAAGCAACCAGAGCGTCAAGGACGCCTATCTCGGCAGCGGCGGCATTTCCCATGCTTGAAGCCCAGGACATCGCCTCCTACTACGGCAACTCGCCAGTGCTGCAGCACGTTTCCGTCAGCGCCGGGACGGGCGAGTTCCTCGCCGTGATCGGTCGCAACGGCGTCGGCAAGACGACCCTCCTCAGGACGGTGATGGGCCTGACCGATCGCGTCACGGGCCGCATCCTGCTCGATGGACACGACATCACTCACGCGCCGACGCATGAGCGCTCGCGACACGGCATCGGCTACGTGCCACAGGGCCGCGGCATCATTCCACGCTTCACCGTACGCGAGAACATCCTGATGGGCAGCTTCGCGCGGCCCGACGGCAAGCGGGAAGTCCCCGAGCTCGCGCTCGAGCTCTTCCCTATCCTACGCGAATTCCTCAACCGGATGGGCGGCGTGCTGTCGGGCGGGCAGCAGCAGCAGCTCGCGATCGCGCGCGCGCTCGCCGCCAAGCCGCGACTCATCCTGCTCGACGAGCCGACAGAGGGCATTCAGCCCAACATTGTCGAGCAAATCGAGCAGGCGATCATCCGCCTCAATCGAGAGCACGGCATCAGCATCATTCTGGTCGAGCAGAACGTCAATTTCGCGCGGCGCGCCGCGCAGCGTTTCGTGCTCATGGAGAAGGGCCAGATCGTCGCGGAAGGCGCCGTCGCCGATCTCTCCGACCAATTGGTCCACCGTCACATGGCAGTGTGATCGGTCTTCGCGTCCGGACGAATCTTCACAGTCAACTAAGGAGCATTCAATGCTACACGGCGATATCTCCAGCAGCAAAGACACGGTCGGCGTCGCGGTGGTCAACTACAAGATGCCTCGGCTTCACACGAAGAAAGAGGTTCTCGCCAACGCGCACGCCATTGCGGACATGCTCGTCGGGATGAAGACCGGACTCCCCGGCATGGACCTCGTAATCTTCCCGGAATATTCGACGCACGGGATCATGTACGACCAGCAGGAAATGTACGACACCGCGGCCAGCATTCCAGGCGAGGAGACCGAGATCTTCGCCGCCGCCTGCCGCAAGGCGAAAGTGTGGGGCGTGTTCTCCCTAACCGGCGAGCGGCACGAGGAGCATCCCAATAAGGCGCCCTACAACACGCTCATCCTGATGAACGACAAGGGCGAGATCGTGCAGAAGTACCGCAAGATCATGCCCTGGGTGCCGATCGAGGGCTGGTATCCCGGCAACTGCACCTATGTCTCGGAAGGCCCGAAGGGCCTCAAGATCAGCCTCATCATCTGCGACGACGGCAACTACCCCGAAATCTGGCGCGACTGCGCCATGAAGGGCGCCGAGCTCATCGTCCGCTGCCAAGGCTACATGTATCCCGCCAAAGACCAGCAGGTGCTGATGGCGAAGGCGATGGCGTGGGCCAACAACGTCTACGTCGCGGTCGCCAACGCGTCCGGCTTCGACGGCGTCTATTCCTATTTCGGCCATTCCGCCATCATCGGATTCGACGGGCGCACCTTGGGTGAATGCGGCGAGGAAGACTACGGCGTCCAGTACGCTCAGCTGTCGACCTCGCTCATCCGCGACGCAAGGCGCAACGGCCAGTCTGAAAACCACCTCTTCAAGCTCCTGCACCGGGGTTACACCGGCAAGATCAATTCGCGCGAGGATTCGGTCGGCGTCGCCGCCTGTCCCTATGATTTCTACGCCAAGTGGATCAATGATCCCGAGGGAACCCGGACGATGGTCGAGGCGATTACGCGAACGACGGTCGGCACCGAGGAATGTCCGATCGACGGCATTCCCAATCAAACGACGGGAACGCATCGCTGACGCGTCCTGTTGCGAACGGCGCGCTGTCCGCGTGCCTTCGCCCGGCGGAGAGCGACCGGGCTTCGACAGGCCTCCGCGGTCCTCGCCTCGCCGTTGGGGAGAGGATCGCTTGCGCCGCAAGGCCGGCGAGGGGCGCCCTCGCCGGCCATTGAGTGGAAAGAATGCTCGGACCTTACGTGAGCTTTGCATGCATCTTGCCGATTACCTGATCCGCGACGAACCCTATTTTCGTCCAGTCGACGACGAAGTCGCGCTGTTCGAGGCCGCCTACGCCGATCGCATGCCCATGATGCTCAAGGGGCCGACCGGCTGCGGCAAGACACGCTTCGTCGAGCACATGGCCTGGCGCTTAGGGAAGCCGCTGGTTACCGTCGCATGCCACGAGGACATGACCGCGGCGGATCTCGTCGGGCGCTATCTTCTCGATGCACAGGGAACGCAGTGGCATGATGGGCCGCTAACGCTCGCAGTGCGCCATGGCGCAATCTGCTATCTCGACGAGATTGTCGAAGCGCGGCAGGACACGACCGTGGTGATCCATCCACTGACCGACGATCGCCGCATCCTGCCCCTGGAGAAGAAGGGAGAGTTGGTCGCGGCGCACCCCGACTTCCACCTCGTGATCTCCTACAATCCGGGCTACCAAAGCGTTCTCAAGGAGCTGAAGGAATCGACGAAGCAGCGCTTTGGCGCGATTGATTTCTCTTATCCCGCGCCGCCGGCCGAAGCGGAGATCGTCGCGCACGAAGCGCGCATCGACCACGCGACCGCCGAAACGCTTGTCGCCATTGGAATCCGGTCGCGCAATTTGAAGGGCCACGGACTCGACGAAGGCGCCTCGACGCGCATGCTAATTCAGACCGGCCGCCTCGTCGCGCGGGGCATCGCCCTCGAGGCCGCATGCCGGGTCGCCCTGGTCCAGCCGATCACCGACGATGACGACATGCGCAGCGCCCTGACGGCGGCGATTAGCGCCTGCGTGTGAGCGGGTGAGCAGCCTCCCGACAACCGGTGCGGCCACGGGTTCAAGCCCGGACGACGCGCGGTTCGCTGATCTCGAGCGCCGCCTGAAGGCCTACATGGTCGCGCTGTGGCGCCGCAACCCGCCGCTGCGGGCGCTAGCGGATGGATCGGATCAGCGTTGGCGCTCCTCCTTCGACGGCGGCGTCGTGCGCCTCCCCGACACGTATCGGGGCTGTGCGCCCGCGGCGTCGCGACAGCTGTTTCTCGCCGCAGTCGCCCATGTCGGCGCGCATCTCGAGTTCGGCGGTGTGCGCTTTCCCGTCGGCAGTCTCAAGCCGGTTCAAGTGGCGCTGGTCTCTCTCATCGAGGACGCGCGGGTCGAGGAATTGGCGATGCGGCGCTTTCCGGGCCTGCGCCGCCTGTGGCTGCCATTTCATGCGGCTGCCGCGACGGGCGCCGTCACTGCGCCGTCACTCATGGCGCGGCTGGCGCGGGCATTAATCGATCCCGACTATGTCGACGGCAACCCCTGGGTGGCGAAGGGCCGTCGCCTGTTCGCCGAAGCTGCCAACAATTGGCGCGATTCGTCCATCAGCCGGTCAATCGGCGGTCTTCTCGGCAACGATCTCGGCCAGATGCGAGTGCAGTTCAACGCCAAAACCTATGTCGTCGAGCCGGCCTATCGCGACGACAACCAGGGTCTTTGGGATTTTGGCGTCGCCACGCCGACGCCGGAGAACGAGACCTTCGTCGACTCAGCTCGGATCGAGCAGCGCACGGATGCTGCCGGCGATCGCCAGGCGCGCGATGACGAGCCCAAGGACGTCGAGACTGGCCGCGCGACGCCAGTGACGCGGGAGAATGACGTTGGCGTTCCCGTGGCGCGCTATCCCGAGTGGGACTACGTCATTCGGCGTGATCGTCCGGATTGGGCGACAATCGTCGAATATGCGGCGCCCGACGGCAGCGCCGCGCGCATCGACGAAGGCCTCGATCGTCGCCCGGACCTCGTCCATCGCATCACCGCCCTCGTCCGATCCGCCAAGGTAAGCCGGCCGGTGCGCCTGCGCCGCCAGGCCGAAGGGGATCGGATTGATCTCGACGCTTGCGTCGCCGCCGCCGTCGACCGCCGCCTGAGCGGCTTTCCCGATCCCAAGGTCTATGGGCGTCTCGAGCGCCGCTCCCGAGACTTGTCGGTGCTGGTGCTGCTCGACGCCTCACAATCGACTAACGACGTCCCACCGGGCGCCGCCCGAAGCGTCCTCGAGATCGAGCGCGAGGCGACCGCGTTGCTGGCCCACGCCATGTCGAAACTGGGCGACCCCTTTGCGATCGACGCCTTCTGCTCCGACACCCGCGCCGACGTCCGATACTCCACCATCAAAGGATTTAGCGAACCCTACGGCGTGCGCGCCAAGGCGCGGATCGACGGCCTTGTCGGTCGCTTCTCGACCCGCATGGGAACGGCCTTGCGGCACGCCGGCCATCGGCTCCTGGCGCGGAACACTCATCGGCGCCTTCTCCTCATGATCAGCGACGGCGAGCCGTCCGACGTCGACGTCGCGGACCGGCGCTATCTCGTCGAAGACGCTCGCCACGCGGTCCTGTCGCTTGCGCACGCCGGCGTCGACGTGTTCTGCGTCGGCCTCGATCCTTCGGGCGATCCGTATCTCACGCGCATCTTCGGCCGCCGCAATGTCGTGCAGATCGATCGCGTCGAGCGTCTGCCGGAAAAGCTGCCCCTACTCTATCTGCGGCTGACGGGATCGTGACCCTGTTTGTAAATCGTGTGTGGACATCCGGTAATCGCGGTCGGCGCTTGATCCACCGAGCGCCGCGGCACGCGCATTTGCGAAGTCGAGTTCACCACGCTCCAGAAAGCGCACGCGTGTGTTTCGCGCCGCCGTCTCGTGCGCTTTGATCTTTCCACGAAAGCCGTGGCGCTGGATCATGGCGGGGATAGCGTTCCCCGTCACGCGATCGAAGCACTCCAGCGGCAGGGGCTGCGCGGCAGAAAGCGGCTGTATGGTCGCCTTTGCGCGTCGTCTCGAAGAGCTTCTGGATCGCCGCCGCCTGAGCGGCCCCGGCCTGCGCAACCGCTCGAGGTCGCCGCGCCGCGCGTTGGCGTGACGAAAGAGAACACCGCGCTCTATCGAGAGCCAGCGCGACTGTGGCGCCTGCGAGTTGAAAGCCAAGTGCTGCCCGAACGCGGAAGGTATCCGCGCTCAATTCATGAAGCCGCTCGCGACAAAGCCCGGGTCATCGCTAAGACCGAAGCCTACATCGTGTCGCGTCGAGAGCACGAGAAGGTCGAGATGCCGTTCGCGGACCTCAGACGCATCCTCAAGCTCGACCGCTTACGGCTACAAGGTCCCTGCGGAGCCCGCGACGAATTCCGCCTCGACGCGACGACGCAGAATTTGCGGAAGCTCGCCAAGATAGCCCCCGTCCAGACGTCCGCCTCGGCCGGGCGAGGCGCCACGAGCCTCGTCAACCTTCAAGCCGAACGCCATCGGCAATACACCGCCCCTGCCAGCCCGCGGGGTTTTTCAACGCAATCCGCCCGAAGCGAACTGTGGGCGGTGTGACCGCGGTGAATATGCGCAGGGGGTCCGATCGAGTTGGCGGAGTGCAATATCGCCTAATGAGACAACAGATCGGCATCCGCCGTTGCGTCCGCGCAGCCTCGGCCTTGTCCTGCCGAAGGCGGCGGCGATGAAGGCGCTCTTTAGTAGGTGGCGCGGCCGCCGGAGAGATCGAAGGTGGCTCCGGTCGTGAACGAGTTTTCCTCCGAGGCAAGGAAGCAGATCGTTGACGCCGCTTCGCTCAACTCGAGCATGCGACCGCGCGGAATTTTCGACAGGATCATCTTCAGGAAGTCCGGATCCTGGCTTAGCGCCATTGTCGTCTTGGCCACCGCCGGCGTCACGGCGTTGACGGAGATGTTGTAGCCGGCCAGTTCCTTGCCGAGCGACTTCGTCAAAGCGAGCACCGCCGCCTTGGTCGACGAATAGGCCGGCGCCCCGGGGTTGCCTTCCTTGCCCGCCACCGAGCTCAGATTGACGATGCGTCCGTAATTCCGGGCGATCATCAGTGGGACGACCGAGCGGCACACATAGAACGTGCCGACAAGGCCGACATGCACCACCTCCTCGAACGCCTTGATGGGATACTCCCAAGTGTTGGCGTTCGGCCCGACGATGGCGGCGTTGTTCACGAGAATGTCGATCTTAGTGAAATGCGCGTGCGTCTTCTCCGTCGCCTGCTCGACCGATGCGACATCCCCGATATCGGCGCGCACCAGCAGCACACGCTCGTTGTTGGAGAATTTGTCGCCGAGCGCGCTCAGCAGCTTTTCTTCTCGATCCCAGATCGCAACGGCGCCGCCGCTTGCCAGCATTCGCTCCGAAACCGCCAGCCCTATGCCCTGCGCACCGCCCGTGACGATGGCGACGCGGTTGCTGAAATCGAAGTGGTTCATCTCTGGATAGCTCGCTTATTGGATGATGACGAGGCGACGATGGTTGCGGCATTCCGCCATCGTGAAGTCCCCGCCTCCGCGCCGCCCAGTGGACAGCGCCATGTCTTGTTGGATCAGGCGGCCTGCCAGCCGTCGCGGATCAGCTTGAAGCCTTCGCTGTAGACCTCCGTCGGCGACGGGGCGAAGTCGCGCCAGACGCGCGTCGCCGCCGCGAGCGGAGGCAATGCGCGGCCGAAGGCCTCAATGGTGATCCAGCCGTCATAGCCCGCCTGCTTCAGCGCTGTGAATGTGGCGGCAAAATCGACATGCCCCTTGCCCGGCGTGCCGCGATCGTTCTCCGACACATGCACATGTTTTAGATGCGGCGCGATGTCGGACACCGCCGCGATCGGGTCCTTCTCTTCGATATTGGCATGGAAGGTGTCGTACATGCCCTGCACATTGAGGTGGTTGACCTCGGCGAGATAGGCGTCGAGGTCGCGCATGGTGTTGAGGAAATAGCATTCGAAGCGGTTGAGCGCTTCGAGCACGATGGTCACGCCGCGCTCCGCCGCCAGATTGCCGGCCGCGCGATGAAAGGCCACTCCCCGCTCCTTTTCGGCTGAAGTCGTCGCCTCACCCGAAAAATGTCCGAGCGTCGAATGCAGCGGCCCCCCGACCACCTTGGCGCCCAGCGCCCGGGTGCAGTCGAGAATCCAGGTCATATGCTTGAGGCCGGCTTCCCGCTGCGCTGCATCGGCTCCGATGGGATTCATCTCCGTACCGGGAAAAAGCGCGATCACCGTCCGCTCCAGCCCGAGGCGGTCGAGCTCGCGACCGAGCTCAGCGTAGTGGTCGGGATCGCCTTCGAACACCGGGATTTCAACGCCGTCATAGCCGCAGCGCTTCAGCTCTTCGAGCACCTGCCAGTGCTGCCGCTCCACATGGGCGGTCCACAGCAGCAGGTTGAAGCCGATCTTCATGTTCAGGAGGCTCCGCTCGAGAGACGTCGGAAAAGCACGGGATTGGCCTGCGCCTGAGACGGCGCAGGCCTGCAAGTCACTTCGACGGCGGGGTCGGCGGCGCCGAACCTTGCGGCAGCGGGTCCTTCAGCCACTGGTCGACGTTGGCGGGCTTGGCGTCCCACGGGATGACGTCCGCCACATTGTCCTTGCTGGTGAGCTGGGTCGGCGCGGCGTAGAACTGGCCGGGCTTGACCGAGCCGTCGATGACGCCGAGCAGCAGGCGCAACGAGTAGACCGAAGCGATCGAGGGCGGATTGCCATTGGTCATGGTCATCTTGCCCTGCTTGATCAGGTCGACGCCGTAGGGCGCGCCATTGTCGCCGCCGAGCAGGATCTGCCCGGTCTTGCCAGCGCGGTCGATAGCGATCGAAACGCCCACGGCCATGTCGTCGTTGGCGGCGTAGATCGCCTTCAGGTTGGGGTGCGCCGTGATGATCTGCGAGGCGGCGTCGAGCGCCTTCTGCCGGTCCCAATCGGCCCCAAGATCCGCCACGTCGACGGCCTTCGAGCCGGAGGCCGCCATGCCGTTCTTGAACGACTGCGCGAAGGCCTCGGCGTCGCCGCGACCGAGCTTGCCGGTGATGGTGGCGTACTCCCCCTCCGGAACCATCTTGCCGATCGCTTCGCCAACCGGCTCGCCGAACGTGAAGAGGTTGATCTCCATGATGCCGGCCGTATCAGCCAGGATGGAGGGATCGTAGCCGTACTGGAAGAAGATCGGCACGCCGGCGCGTTTGGCCTGGGCGATGGCCGCCTTCTCCGACGACAGCGACACCGCATAGATCAGGATGCCGTCGACTCCCTTGGTGATGGCGTCCTGGACATTGGCGAGTTCCTGGGTCGGGTCGTTGTTGGCGGTGTAGGTTATCACCTTGACGCCAAGCTTGTCGGCCGCGCTCTGCACGGCGTTCATGCCGTACTGGTAGTACGGGTCCGGGCCGCCGCGCATGAAGGCGATGGTCTTTCCGGCCGCCTCGGCGAAGCCCGGGGCCGCGATCGCGGCGCCGAGCGTCAGGACAGCCAGTGTTCCTTGCTTGATGTTCACGTGTCGTCTCCTCCCTTTGACAGTCGTTATGCGGCCTGGACGTCAGGCCTTTTTTTGAAGCAGGACCGCTGCGGTTATGATCAATCCCAGAACGGCGCTCTGGAAATTGGCGCCGACGCCGAGAAGGTTCATGGAATTGCTCACCAGGCCGAGCAGCAGCACGCCGCCCAACGTTCCGATGACCGTGCCGCGCCCGCCGATCAGCGGCGTGCCGCCGATCACCACCGCCGCAATGGCGCGCAGCTCGTAGCCTGTGCCCATGCTCGGCAGGCCGGAATCGAGGATGCCGGTGAGAATGACGCCGGCGACGCCGACGAAGAGGCCGTTGAGCGCATAGAAAGCGATCTTGGTGCGCCGGACCGGAATACCGGAGAGCCGCGCCGCTTCCTCATTGCCGCCGATGGCGAAGGCGTAGCGTCCGAGCGGGGTGAAGCGCAGCACGAGGAACACCGCGACGATCGCCAGCAGCATGACGTAGACCGGCCACGGCACGTGCAGAAAATCGCCCATGCCGAAAAGATTGAACAGCGCGTCGGTCCCGTTGATGGGGCTGCCGCCCGACATCAGGATCGCCACGCCCTGCAGGAACGTCATCGTGCCGAGCGTAATGATGAAGGGCGTGGCGCGATTGGTGGCGACCAGCATGCCGGTGAGCGCCCCGATGACGAGCCCGACGCCGGCGCCGGTCAGCGCGCTCAAGACGACGGAGCCGGTCGCGACGACCACCAAAGCCGTGGCGAGGCCCGCGACCGAAAGCGCAGCCCCGACCGAGAGATCGAGCCCGCCCGCGATGAGCAGAATGGTCTGGCCCGCGGCGACGATCCCGAGCGTCGACACCTGGAACAGGATGTTGAGCAGGTTGTGGGCCGTCAGAAAGCGCGGATTGCCAATCGCCGTCACTGCCACGATCAGCAGCAGCACGATCAGCAGGGTGAAGCGGCCGACGCCGAGCGCCATCACGAAATTGGGCCGACGAAGCGTGGGCTGCGCTGCGGTCGCGGCAGGAGATGTCATCAGTTCACGCTCGCGGTGCTGGGAGTCTGGATGGCGGCGAGCAGCCTTTCGGGATCGAGGCCGGCCGGGCTCAACTCGCGGTCGATCCGCCCCTCGCGCATTACGATGATGCGGTCGGCCAAGGCGATCAGCTCTTCGAGGTCGGTGGAGACGAAGACGACGCTGGCGCCCCCGCCAGCAAGTCGGCGCAGATGGTCGTGGATCTGACGTTGCGATTCGACGTCGACCCCCTGCGTCGGCTCCTCCAGCACGAACAGCTTGCCATTGGCGAAAATGGCGCGGCCGAGCAGCGCCTTGCGCTGGTTGCCTCCGGAGAGGAAGCGCACCTCGCGGCTCGGCGCGCGCGGATTGAGGTCGAGCCGCTCCGACATTTCGGTTGCGACTTCATGCTCCTTGCGCAGGCTGAGCCAGCCAAGCTTCGCAATGGACCGCAGCGCCGCCAACGAAATGTTCTTGGCGATGGAAAGGCTCATCACGAGCCCCCTGCCGCGCATGTCCTCGGGAATGAAGAGCACGCCGCGCGCAACCGCGTCCCGAACCGACGCCGGAGCATAGGCTGCGCCCGCCAGCTGCATCTGGCCGCTGAGCTGCCGGTCGTCGAGCCCGCCCATCACCGCCGCGAGGGCATTGGCGCCGCCGCCGATGAGGCCGGTGAGCCCGACGATTTCGCCCGCGCGCACGGTAAGGCTTACCTCAGCAAGACGCCCTTCCTGGCTGACATTATCGAGGATGAAAAAGGCTTCGCCCGTACTGCGCTCGGTCCTGTGCAGTTCAACGGCGTCGAGCGTCCGTCCCACGATCATCGAAATCAGGCTGTCCTTGTCGGACGTCTTGCCGTCGACCACCGCGACCTTGCGTCCGTTGCGTAGGATCGTGATCCGGTCAGAGATATCGAGTACCTCGTCGAGGTGATGAGACACATAGACGATCGCCATGCCCTGTTTGGCGAGGTCGCGGATCAGCCGAAACAGGAAATCGGCCTGCGCCTTGTTGAGCGCGGCGGTCGGCTCGTCGAGCAGCAGCACATGAGCCTCTTCGCGCACCGCCTTGGCGATCGCCACCTGCTGCCGATCTGCGATGTCGAGGTCGCCGAGCCGCTTATTGACCGGCAGGTTAAGGCCGAGCCGAGCCAAGAGTTCGCGCGCCCGCTTCTGCATCGCGCCATCGTCGAGCACGCCGAACGCCTTCCGCGGCTCGGCGCCAAGAAAGATGTTTGCGGCGACCGAAAGATCGAGATGCAGCTCAGGATTCTGATAGACAATGGCGATGCCGGCGGCGCGGCCTTCGGCCGGATCGAGCGCCTTGAACGCCTTTCCCCCGACGACGATTTCGCCGCTGTCGGGCGGCTGGGCCCCCGACAGTATTTTCATGAAGGTGGACTTGCCCGCGCCGTTCTTGCCGACGAGGCCGTGCACTTCGCCGCGCGCGACTTCAAAGTCGATGTCGTCGAGCGCGCGCGTGCCCAAAAAGCTCTTGGTCACGCCATGCACCCGGATCGCCAGCTGGGCCCCGGATTCGATCGTCGTCACGACGGTCAACTCCTGACCTGCTCCCAACGGCCGGATTTGGCCGAGGCGAGCACCGCATCCGTCACGTAATCGGTCATGAGCGCGTCGCGGAAGGTCGGCGCCGCTGGCTTGCCGCTGCTCAGGCCTTCGATGAAGTCGGCCGCCTGATGGATGAAGGTGTGCTCGTAGCCGATCTGCAGGCCCGGCACCCACCAATGGCCCATATAGGGGTGGTCGCCATCGGTGAGGTGGATCGAGCGCCAGCCGCGCAGCCGGCCCTCGTCACGATGGTCGAAGAACGCCAGCCGATGCAGGTCGTGCAAGTCCCAGGCGACGGACGCATGCTCGCCATTGATTTCGAGCGTGTAGAGCGCCTTGTGGCCGCGCGCGTAGCGGGTCGCCTCGAAGGTCGCGAGCGAGCCGTTTTGGAAGCGGGCAAGGAAAGCGCTGGCGTCGTCGATCTTGACGTCCTCCACCTTGCCGCTCACCACATGCGAGCGCTGCTTGACGAAGGTTTCCGTCGCCGCCGTGACGCTGTCGATAGACCCGTTCAGCCAGAGCGCGGTGTCGATGCAGTGGGCGAGCAAGTCGCCTGTCACGCCGCTGCCCGCGACCTTGGCGTCGAGCCGCCAGGTCCCCGCGCCGCCCTGGGGCACTTCGGCCGAGATCGTCCAGTCCTGCAGGAATTTCGCACGGTAGTGGAAGATGCGGCCGAGCCGACCTTCATCGATAAGTTGCTTGGCGAGCGTCACCGCCGGCACGCGCCGGTAGTTGTACCACACCATGTTCGGCGCCTTGGCCGCCTCCACCGCCGCCACCATCTGTTCGGCTTCCGCGGCGTTGCGCCCAAGCGGCTTTTCGCACATCACCATCTTGCCGGCCTGCGCCGCGGCGATGGCGATCTCGGCGTGCGTATCGTTCGGGCTGGCGATATCGATGAGGTCGATATCCTTGCGCTCGATCAGCTTGCGCCAGTCGTTCTCCGCGCTTTCGAAACCCCAGTTGGCGGCAAAATCGGCGGCGCCTTGCGGGTTGCGCGTCGCGACCGCCTTCAGCACCGGCTCGTAGTCGAGCTTGAAGAATTTGTTGACCTGTCGGAAGGCGTTGCTGTGGGTACGCCCCATGAAGCCGGCGCCCACGAGGCCGACGTTGAGTGTTTTCTTGAGCATCTTCGAATATCCCGGATTTTGAATTATTCGCGCCAGCCGTGCGCCTCTCGCACCTTGATCATCGCGCCGAGGATGTCGTTCCAGGTCTGCTGCGCGGTCATCACCGAATTCGGGAACATGCAGCCGTCCCAGCAGATGTGGCGCATTTTCTTGGTGAGGTCGCCGTTGCTGTCGCGCAGCCAGTAGCCGGCGTGCTTGACGACATCGAGCTTGCCGTTGGGATCAGTCACCTGCACGTGGCGACCGGTTTTCTCATGGTCGCCGGAGCCGAAGACGGTGCCGTCGTTCTGCGCGACGTGGAAATCGTAGGTCCAAGGACGCAGTGCGTCCGCCACCTTCTTGTATGCCGCATCGAGCACCGAGCGGTCCTTCCAGTCGTAGTCTGGCGGAAGCAGCCGGTCTTTCTCGGCGTTGTAGCCCATGGTGAAGAGCATCGAATGGGCCATGTCGGCCTGGTAGCCGACAATGCCGGGCATCCCGACCTCTTCCAGCAGATTGACGTTCTCGCGCCAGGACTGCATGCCGCCCCAGCAGATCTCGCCCTCGGCGACGACGAACTCGCCGTGGTCCTGCGCGATCCTGCCGACCTCGCGGAATGACTCGGCGATCAGCTTGGTGTTGTTCTTGGGGTCCTTGTCCCAATCGGACACGCTGGTGGAGGAGTCGATGCGGATGCCGCCGCTCGGACGGATGCCGAGTTCGCGCATCTGCTGACCGATTGCGACCGCCTTGCGCACTTGGCTGACGAAGCGCTTGCGCTCTTCCTCGGAGCCCATGGCCGAACCACCGCCGGCTCCGGCCCAGATCGGGGCGACGAAAGAGCCGACCGCGAGCCCATAGCTCGCGATGTGGTCGGCCGCGCGCTTCACCTGATCCTTGTCGCTGTCGATCGAGATATGTGGGTCGGCGAGCCACAGATCGACGCCATCGAACTTCACCCCATCGACCTCGGCCTTGGAGGTAAGCTCGAGCAATGTGTCGAGCGGAATGATCGGCTCGGCGCCAGGCGCCCCCTTCCCAACCACTCCCGGCCATGTCGCATTGTGCAGTTTGGGATAGCTGTTCTGCTGCGCCATGCTGTTCGTCCTCCCTGCCGGATCCGCCGTGGGTCACAGCAGATCCAATCCGGTATCGAGGGGGACCTCCAAAACGCAGCACGCACAATACCGCCGGCGGTCCAGTGGACGCTCGTGCGGATCGTCGTCGCAATGCGAGACCATCCTCCCTGCGCCCGCCGGCATCATCCGCCGGTTTAAGCGCGCAGGCACCATGTGTTATATCAGCTTGGCATGTCAAGCGGCGATTTCGCCGCGCCTGTCGATTTTTCCTCGGGTCAAAAGATCCAACTTATCGATAGTCTTTGCCGCACGAATTCCTTGATTTTATGCGGCCGACGCCGCTCTCTCGTCCTCCGCCGTCGAGAATGAGCAGTCCAATCTTGGCTTGTGACATGTATTGGTACTGATATAACAATTGGGCCGGACGGTTATGGGACTATGCCCCGCGAAGACGGAGCTGTCGGTCGGACGGCGGCGTGGTAACAGTCGCCGAAGGCACGTTTGGGGGCATGGTGGTCGAAGCGCCGGTACTGCAGTTGCAGCTCCTCAATCTGGACCGCAAATCGCCGTTGCGGGACCAGATCTACCAAATCATCCGCACGCTGGTGATCATCGGCCAGCTCCGGCCGGGCCAACCCGTCAACGAGGTCGAGATCGCCGAGCAGCTCGGCGTCTCCCGCACCCCGGTGCGCGAGGCGGTGAAGCGCCTGAGCGACGAGGGCCTTATCAACGTCTACGCTCAGCTCGGCACATTCGTGGCCGATATTTCGCGGCGAGCGCTGGAAGAGGCCTACATAATCCGCAACGCGCTCGAACTCGAAAGCGTGCGCCGCGCCGGCGAGAAAACGACCAAAGCGCACGTCGAGGCGCTGGACGACATCATCCGCGCCCACCAGGTCGCCATCAACCGCAAGCGCTACGCCGACGCCATCCGGCTCGACGACCAGTTTCATCGCACCATTGCGGAAATCAACGGGCTTTCGATGCTTTGGCGCGCCGTCGACATCTCCAAGGCGCAGATGGACCGGGGGCGTCATCTCTCGATTCCCCAGCCCGGTTGGGGCGACGTCACCATAGCCCAGCATCGCGCGGTTACACGAGCGCTCGGGGATCACAACACCGAGTCGGCGGTTGAGGCGATGCGGCAGCATCTCGACACGTCTTTGCAAAACACGCTGAGCATCCTCGACAAGCAGCCGGGTGTGGCAGCCCCGACGGGAACCACCATGGCGCCGGTGGACGAGTTCGAGGCTGGACGCCCAGCGCGGCCGCTCACCCGCCGGTGACGTCAATCCGGCGCGCCTCATCGGCCCGCAAATACTCGCTTCGCTGCCGCGCCGGCGGCTTCGGGATGTCTCCGACCTGGACCAGATGCACATTTTGATCCAAGGCCCCGTCAGTCGTGGTCGGCCAGGTTACGACCGATCTTCGCACTGGTGGTCCCCACCGTTCGCGCGCGAAGCGGTGGGGACCGTGTGATCGGTCTGGTCAGGGGGCTGGGGCGGGCTTCGGCAAAGGCTGCGCCAGCCACGCCTTGATCTGTTCGGGGCTCGGATCCCAGGGTTGCGCGTCGGCGAGGTTGCTCTTCGTCACCAAAAGCGAGGGGGCTTCATAGTAATGGCCCGGCGCGACCTTGCCTTCGGCTACGCCTTTAAGCAGCCGGTAGGCCATCACCGACGCGCTGGACGGCGGGTTGGCGTACGAGACGGCGAGCTTGCCTTGCTTGATCAGATCAAGGCCATAGGGCGCGCCGTTGGTGCCTGAAGCCAGCAGCACCTGGCCGGTCTTCCCTGCCCGTTCGATGGCGATCGCGGCGCCGACGGACATGTCGTCATTTTGGACGTAGATGGCCTTGAGATCGGGATGGGCGGTCAAGATCTGCGCCGTCGCGTCGAGCGCCATTTGCCGGTTCCAGTCACCTGGCGCCTCCGCGACCACCACAGCCTTCGATCCGGATTCGGCCAATCCCTTCTTGAAACCCGCGGAATAGGCCTCGGCGTCGCCGCGCCCAAGCTTGCCGCTGATGATCGCGACCTCGCCCGCGGGCACGCGCTCGCCGACGAATTTGCCGACCGGAACGCCGAAAGTCGGGACGTCGATCTGCATGAAACCAGCCACCTTGCCGAGCAGCGACGCATCGTAGCCGTATTCGAAGAAGATCGGCACGCCCGCCCGCTGCGCCTGGGCGATGGCCGCCTTCTCCGACGACAACGAGACGGCGTAGATCAGAATGCCGTCGACGCCGCGGGTGATGGCGTCCTGGATGTTGGCCAGTTCCTGCGTGGAGTCATTGTTGGCGCTGTAGGTGACGATCTGGTCGCCCTGATCCTTGGCCGCCAGTTGAACCGCCTCCATGCCGTATTGATAGAAGGGATCGGGCCCTGCGCGCATGAACGCGAAGGTCTTCGCGCTCGCCGCCGTCGTCCCCATAAGGGCGACGATCAAAGCGGCTGTAACCAGTCGTTGGGTCTTCATTCTTGCTTTCCTCCCTACTTCAATTTGTGGGCGTCGCGGCGCTGGTGCTGGCCGGCTTTCTTGACGCGGCCCTGCCCAACATGGGCGCAGGCTACGAGCTATTGCGGCCGTCGACTCCTAGGCGGCGATGAGCCCTGCCCCGTTGTCTGGCAGCCAAGCCGTCGTCTTCGTTCTCCTCGATAGCTCAGGTCGGACTGCGGCCTCCCAGTGGAGAGAGGCCGCCTCCTGCTGACCCAGTTTCAGAGCCCGTACACGCGCTCGGCGGTCGCTCCGAAAACGTTGCGGCGATCCTCTTCGCCATATTTTTCGAGCGCGGCCGCATAGACGGCGAACAGCGTCCGATAGTCGGTCCAGAGCTTTTCGATGGGAAAGTTGCTGCCGAACATGCAGCGCTGCGAGCCGAAGGTCGTCATACATTCGTCGACGATTTGGCCGATCCAGGCCGGATCGACGCGATGGACGAAGGTGCCTTGGCCGCTGAACTTCACGACGAGGTTGGGATTTTCGGCTAGGCGCCGCATGCCGGCCGCCCAGCGCTCCACCGTCTCGGGCGCATTGTCCTCCAGCATGCCGGCATGGATCAGCACGAAAGTGATCTCGGGAAAGTCCCGGACCAGCCGCGCGGCGTTCTCCATCTGACCGGAGAAGACCTGCAGTTCGAAAATCCAGCCCATCTCCGCGACCTTAGCGAGATTGCGTCGGAGCGTCGGGTCGTTCATCTGGTCGGGCACGGGCGCATAGCGGTATTGCGGGTTCTCGTGCCAATGGAGCTGCTGCCGGACGCCCCGGACCCGCTTGGAGAGGCGGGCCGCCTCCTTCATCACCGCCGAGCAGCCGTCGTCCATCAGGTTGATCGGGGCGACCATGGCATGCGGCCAGCCGGTGCGCTCGGCGAGTTCCTCGATGAAGCGCACCTCGTCGAGTTCCCGTCCTGGCCCCCAATTCGGCTGCACGTAGACGGCTTTGTCGATGCCCGCCGACCGGGCGTCGGCGATATACTCCTCGATGGGGTAGTCGCGCCGGATAGGCTCATAGGGTCCGAAAATGCGCGGGACCATCGGACCGTTCAGCCAGTTCAGATCCTTTTGCCGCCAGACGTGAATATGGCAGTCGACCAGTGTCATCGCATCCTCCTGCTCGGGCGGGCGTTTGCTTGCCGCAACCCGGGCAGCGCCGGGTCGGCCCATTGCTTGCGGACGCCCCGTCGCGGGCGCCGCTCGACATCCTGCTGCAATCCCACGATCTCGTTCGTGAGCGCGCCGAGTGAACTCGCGTCGCCTAGCCGATCGAGCGAGGGGAGAATCGCGGACATGCCGCGCGTCGCCGGCCGGTAGGTGGGATCGCCGCGCAGCGGCGTCAGCCAGACCAAGCGGTGGGCTAGCCGCGCGAGGCGCTCCGTCGCCTGTCGCATCGCTTCGACTTCGCCGCGCTCCAACCCGTCCGACACGACGATCGTCAGCGCGCCGCGAGCCATCGCCTCATAGCGGCTGTCGCCGAGGAAGGCCTGAAGGCTCGGCCCGATCCGGGTGCCCCCTTCCAGATCGAAGGTGATGTCCCCGACCCTCCGCAGCGCGTCGTCCACGTCGTTCGGGCGGAGCGCGCGGGTGATGCGCGTCAGGCGGGTTCCGAAGGTGAAGACTTCGCTGCGCGGCGCGGCCTTGGTCAGAGCGTGAGCGAAGCGCAGCGCGTCGGGACTGGTCGACTTTAGAGAGCCGGACACGTCGACGAGGATCAGCAGACGCCGGACGCGCGGCGGCCGACGGCGATAGAACAGCATGATCGCTTCGCCGCCGCTGCGCCGCATGTCCGCGAGAACCCGGCGCAGATCGAGCCTGCCGCGCCGCCGGCTTCTGACCAGGCGGCGCGAGCGCTCGCGCGGCAGACCGGCGGCGGCCGCCTGTCTGATCAGCCGGCAGAGGTCCAGCTTGTCGGGCTCCGTGTGCGGCAGGCTGCGCCGAAGGAGGAATTCGTCGGGGCTCGCCTCTCGGCCTGACCCCTCGCCCGCTTCGACCGCCGGAGGCGGCTCGCCGGGTGCACCGTCAGGCGCCTGACTGGAGCTGCTGTCCTCCGGCCAATCTGCGGCCTCCTCGCGCGCCTCCTCTGCGCTGTGAAACCACGCCGCGAACACCTCGTCGAAAATGGCGATTTCGTCCACCCCGCCGACCAGCGTGACGCGGGCCATCCAGTAGAGGTCGCCGATTGACGTCAGTTCGGAAAGGGTGAGCGCCTTCAGAAAGTCGAGGCGTCGCGCCAGGGCCTGGGCGACGCCCCTGTCGGCGAGCGCGCCAAGAAATCCGTCGAGATAACGCCGGGCGAGGTCGATCATCCCGCGTCCCCGCGGAGGATCGCCGGCAGCGCCTCACGCACGCGCAGGAGATCCTCTTCGTCCTTGACCAGCAAGCCGAGCGATCGGCGCAGGGCCGTCGGCCAGTCCTCGCCGCTGCGCTCCAGCGTCATCGCGCTCAAGGCCCATTCGACGCTCTCGGCGATCCCGGGCTTTCGCGACAGCGGCAGACGTCGGACTTGGCGCACTGCGTCCACCAGCGCGCCGGCGGCGGTCGACGCCAGGCCTGGCGCCTTCGCCTCGATGATCCGTTTCTCCTGCTCGGATTCCGGGAGATCGATCCAGTGATAGGCGCAGCGTCGTTTCAATGCGTCGTGAAGTTCACGCGTCCGGTTGGAGGTGAGCACCGCGATCGGCGGGACCGCCGCCTTGATCGTTCCGAGTTCGGGGATGGTGATCTGGAACTCGCCGAGGAACTCCAGCAGGAACGCTTCAAACTCCGCGTCGGCGCGGTCGATCTCGTCAATGAGAATGACGGCGCCTCCTGCTTGGCGCAGCGCCCTGAGCAGCGGACGCTCCAGCAGGTAGTCGGGGGTATAGATTTCAGCGAGCCCCTCGCCCGCGCCATCGCCGAGGCGCGTCCTCAACAGCTGCTTGGGATAGTTCCACTCGTATAGCGCCTGGGCCGCGTCCAGCCCCTCGTAGCATTGCAGGCGGATCAACGTTCGGCCCGTCACCGCCGCGAGCGCACGGGCGGCCTCGGTCTTGCCGACCCCCGGCTCGCCCTCGAGAAGCAGCGGCTTGCCGAGAGCGATCGCCAGGTGGATCGCCGTGGCGAGGCCGAGATCGGCGAAATAGGCCACCTCCTCCAGCTGAGTTTGGAGGAGACGCGGGTTCGCCGCCGCCGGACGGACGCTTGTTATTTCGCTCCTCATTCAGGCAGCGCCGCGGCCCGCGCGGCGTCGAGCGCCCGCAGCACCCGCTCGGGCGTTATCGGAATCTCGACGACCCTGGCGCCGCACGCGTTGAAGATGGCGTTGGCGACCGCCGGGATGGGCGAGTTCGCGGTCATCTCGCCGATGCCCTTGCCGCCGAACGGGCCGTTCGAGGCCGGCCGCTCCAGGATGATGCTCGTCACCTCCTGCGCATCGGCCGGTCCGGGCATCAGATAGGAGCCGAAGTTGGTCGGCCCGTGCGAGCGATCGGGGTAATAAGGCTCGGTCGTCTCGTAGAGGGCGTGCGAAAGGCCCATCCACGCGCCGCCGGCGATCTGCTGTTGGACCATCGCCGGGTTCAGCGCGCGCCCCATCTCGTAGACGCTGGAGATCTTGAGGACCTCCACCACGCCGGTCTCGTCGTCCACCTCGACGTCGACCACCGTGCAAGCGTGCGACTGGCAGGAATCGGGATCCATTTGCCCGGTTTCGGGCTCCGGATAGTTGCGCGGCTTCAAGAAGATGCCGCGCCCCGAGATCGTGCGGCCGAGCTTAAAATGCGCGGCCAGCGCTACGTCCTGGATGCTGATCTTCTTCTCTTCCGAGCCCTTCAGCTTCACGTAGCCGCTGCCGTCGGTTTCGAGATCGGCGGCGTCGACCTCCATCTCCTCGGCGGCGACCTGGAGCATCACCTCGCGCGCCTCGCGCGCCGCCATGATGACGGCGTTGCCGACGCGGTGCGTGCCGCGGCTGGCGAAGGTTCCCATACAATGCGGGCCCGTATCGGTGTCGGCGGTATCGACCATGACGCGGTCGACCGGCAGGCCGAGGACCTCGGCCGCGCACTGGGCGGCGATGGTCTTGATGCCCTGGCCGAGATCGACTGACGAGAGGCTGACGACGAAATTGCCGGTGGTCGTGGCATGAACCAGAGCCTGCGAGGGATCGCCCCCGAGGTTCATGCCCGTCGGATAGTTGACTGCGGCGAAACCGCGTCCGTAAAGCTTGGCCATCACAGCCCCTCCCGCGTCAACGACGACATCCTTTGGCACCTCTCCGGCAGTTCGTGCCCGATGAGTTCGGCCGCGCGCTGCATCACCTCGACGAGAGCCGCGCCCTCCACCTTCTTGCGGTGGGCCTTCATGTCACCGTCGCGATAGGCGTTCGTCATCCTGAACACCCAGGGGTCCAAGCCCAGAGCGTTGGCGACCCGGTCCATCTGGCTCTCGATTGCGAAATCCGCGATGGTGACGCCGAAACCGCGCATGGCGCTCGACGGGGTGCGGTTGGTGTAGACGCAGTGGCAGTCGGCCCAGACGTTAGGGATGGTGTAGGGACCGGGCAGATGGGCCGCCGCCTTGGTCGTGCCGTAGGGGGTGTGGCGCGAATAGGCGCCGGAGTCGACGTAGAGCGTTACCTTTCGGGCGAGGATGCGGCCGTCTTTGGTCACGCCGTCCTTGATGTAGAGGCGCTCGGCGGCGCGTGGCGAGGAGACCTGCATCTCCTCGGCGCGATCGTAGACGAACTTGACCGGCCGGTTGGTCAGCATCGCAGCGATGCAGGCCAGCGGCTCGACGATCACGTCGACCTTGCCGCCAAAGCCGCCGCCAACGGTGCCGCCGATGACGCGCAGCTTGGCGGTCGGCACATCGAGAATGAGCGCCGCGTTGTCGAGGGTGAAGAAGCAGGCCTGGGTGTCGGAATAGATGGTGAGGCGGCCGTCGCCCTCCGGCTTGACGATGCATCCGGTGGTTTCCACCGGCGCATGCTCGATCGGCGCCGATTGGTAGCGGTGCTCGAAGATGTGGTCGGCCGCCGAGAAGCCCGCCTCGACATTGCCGAAGCGGATGCGGCGGCAGTGATGGCCTTCATATTCGAAGTAGTTCCGGCCATGCTGCGGGTTGACGATCGGCGCCTCGGGCTTGAGCGCCTCCTCGACGTCGAACACGGCCGGCAGGTCGTCGTATTCGACGCGGATGCGGCTCGCCCCCTCTCGCGCTGCGACTTCGGTCTCCGCTATGACCGCGCAGATCGGTTCGCCCGTGTAGAGGACGCGGTCCTCGGCGAGCACCGGCTCGTCATTCGGGCCGACGTTGATCAGCCGCAATACCGTGTACCAATTCTTTGGGACGTCCCTCCACGTCAATACGCGCACCACTCCGGGAACGCGCATGGCGGGCTCCGTCTCGACGCTGCGCAGCATCGCGTGGTGGCGGGTCGACCGGCAGATCTTGAGGTGCAGCGTCCGCGGGAACTGAGTATCCTCGAAATATTGGGTCTGGCCGGTGACGTGCCCGCGCGCGTCGAGGCGCTTGGCTTTCGTCCCGATTACATGAAAGTCGCCCTCGCGCTCACCGGCGAAATAACGGCGGTCCATGCCTTCTGAACTGGATTGATCCATCGATGCGGCTCCTTACTCGGCGGCCATGGTTTCAGCCGAGCGCATCTTGGCGGCGGCGTCCATGATCGCGCGGACGATCGGGTGGTAGCCGGTGCACCGGCAGACATTTCCGGAGATGGCCCGGATCACCTCCTCGCTGGTGGGAGAAGGGTTTTCGGCCAGCAGCGCCGTGGCCACCATAAGCATGCCGGAATTGCAAAAGCCGCATTGGGTAGCGAAGTTCTCCACCATCGCCTCCTGGAGCGCCGACAGACCGCCTTCGGGGGTGACGCCCTCCAGCGTTCGGACGTCGGCGTTCTCCAAGGTCTCGGCAGGGATCAGGCAGGAGCGGACAGGCTTGCCGTCGACGATGACAGTGCAGGCTCCGCACCAGCCGTCCTCGCAGCCTCGCTTCGTCGCGGTCAGACTCAGTTGGTCACGTAAGAGCTGGAGGAGAGTGACGCCTGGCCTTACGATCAATTCCTGAAATGTCTGGTTGACGTGAAGCCCCACGATCCGTGACGTCATCGTTCCTCCTCCGCCGGCCGGGGGCGCGGCATTGTTCGAAAGGTTGCGGGTCCGCCTTAGGCGCCGATCAGCGCGCGCCGGATGTGAACTGGTAGGACCCGCGCGCGATACCAAGCGCTCGCATAGGCGTCGGTGAACGGATCGGTGTCCCGGGCGGCGAGCGCGGCGGCCGCCGACACGCTGGCTACGTCCAGTGGCCGGCCGATCAACGCGGCCTCGACGGACAGGGCGCGCACCGGGCGGGGCGCCACCGCCCCGAGCGCGATTCTAGCCGTGCGGACAAGCCCGTCCGCGACCGTCACGACCGCCGCGACGGAAACGACGGCCGCGGAATTCATTTTGCGGCGCATCGCCTTGGCGTAGAACCAAGTGTCGCTGGTGGGCAGGTCGAAGGCGACGGTGGTGACGATCTCGCCGTGCTCGACGCCCCGCGCGAAGATCTCGGCGACCGGCGCGGTGCGCGCGCCAGTCCGGCTGGCGATCGTGACCTCGGCATCGAGAGCGAGAAACGCGACCGCGAGGTCGCCGTTGGGCTGGGCGGCGAAAAGATTGCCGGCCACCGTCGCCATGTTGCGGATCGGCGGCGAGGCGATGCTTTCGATCACGTCCCCCAGCACGGAGAGGCGCGGATCGCCGCCAAACTCGTCGAGCGTGGTGGTCGCCCCGACCGTGGCGCGATGTCCCTCCACCTGAATGCCTGAGAGACCCAAGCGACGGATCGAGACGAGCGTATCGAGGCTGCTCACCTTGGTGTTGACGCCAGGCATCAGCACGGTGCCGCCGGCGAGGATCGCGCTCGATCGCGCGTTCGCCAAAGCGTCGAATGCGGCCTCCAGATTCGAAGGCACTTGAACACTGCCTAGCATCGTCCCCCATCCCTCTACAGCGGAGTTGCGGCAAGCGTGCACGAGAGTCGTTCGGCCCGCTTATCGATGGGTCTTGAGCTGTTATCGCTGGGTCTGAAACCTTGCGCGGTCACCGCCAAGGCGAGGCATTTTGCATGTGGCGATGCGACCTGATGCAAATCGCTCGACTGCGCGCGCTTCGGCCGCGCGGGATCGGCGTGAACCGCAGCGGTGAGCGGACTTTCCAATGCCTGGTGGGCGTGAAACGGCGATGGCGCCTCGCGCCGTAGAACACGCTGTCTTTTTATTGAACCGAATCTCTGTCGTCTCGCGCAAAGCGCGGCGATCCAGAGATCGAAGCGTCAGGCGATCGAGGAGCCCACGGAACGACTCGCGAGTTGCTGGCGAGACCTCGATCGCTGAATTGCTTCGCTCCGCTCGCAAAGACGGCTATGCGAGACCGCAGAACGCTTTATTTGGCGCTGGAGAAACGCTGTTTCAGGGCGTTGAAGCCGCCCTGGAAGACGTTGGCGCCCATGCCGGCGGCCTCGGTCTCGGCTCGCTCCGGCGCGCAATCGAAACTGGCGGTCCACTGGGCGAAGCAGCGATTGCCGTCTGTGATCGGAATCAGACGCAACGTCGCGATATGGTTGCTGATCGGCGCCGGGGTCTCCAAGATCGTATAGGTGACGCTGTAGTCGTCGTCGCGAAGGCCGATAAGCTTTTCACGCAGGCGTGCCCCCGAGGCGACCTTGAAATTCCGGACGCATCCGACCTGATCCGACCGGAGGTCGCCCTCGATATAGCTCTCGACCATGCGCGGATGCCAACTCGGCAGCGCATTGAAGTCGCGGATAACCGCCCAAACCTCGGAAGCCGGAGCGTCGATGACGCTCGACACGGTGACTGTAGGCATGAAGATCAGGTTCCCTGTTGAAAGGCGACGCGCCTACTCTAACAACTCCGGCGGCAGCGGCTTATCGCTGCGTCGGATTGACCGCCCGCGCGGCCGAACGTCACGCCATCATTTGGCGAGCGGCGGAACGATAGACAGCGGGAGGCACGCCGACGTGCTCGCGGAAGAAGCGCGAGAAGTTTCCCTGTGTGGTGAAACCGAGGTCGATGGCGATCTCTGTCAGACTGTCTTCACTATCCTGGATCTGGCGGAACGCCTCCTCCATTCGGAGCATGTTCCAGAAGACATTGGGCGTGACGTTCATCTGCTCTTTGAACAGCGCAAAGAAATGCGGTCGCGAAAGCCCTACCGCCCGCGCCACCTCGTCAAAGCAGATGCGCGCGGTCACGTTTGTCTTCATGAGATCGATCGCCTTGCGAATGCGGAAGTCGCGAGCCCCGGGAACCCGCGCCGGCCGCCGCGAGCTCTGGCGCTGCCGGTCGGCGTCGGCCGCGTCCAGCACCCGATCGACAAACGAGACGATCTCATAGAGATCGAGATGGTCGGCGCCGCCCTCTTCAAGGCGAGCGACCAAGTCCATAGCCCGCTGGTGCATGGACGGATCGATCGGAATTGCCGGCCGCGCGAAAAGCGCCGCGCTACGCTCGACGCCGCGGCGATGATAGACCCAGTCTGGATCAATGTAGAACGCCAAAAAGATCCCGCAGGGACCGTTGGCCATCATGCTGTGATCGTGCGCCTCGAAGGAATTGACCCCGACAGCCACGCTGCGGCTCGGAACCACCCGCCGACCGCCAACCATCATCTCTCCAACCGAACCATCGAGCCATACGATCACGTGGATATCGCGATGGGCATGGGTCACGAGGTTTCCGACGACATTCCGGATCGTCATTCGTCCGAAGTCGCCGCGATAAAGAACAATCGCCTCCCGCATATTGATGCCCTGTGGCTGTTGTCGTTGTGAATTGCGCATCCCACAGGATGCATTTCGGCCGACGTTGGCCGGCGCTTCCTCCTCGCGGCTGAGACCTGCCGCTCCGTCCGGGAGGCTTGCGTACGCCTTGGCCGGCTCTGTCTTGTTATTATCGAGAGAAGATCAGTATCGTGTCGACCTGTCCCGGGCAAGGATGGCGGCGCCGCCCCGAGCGGCCCAGGCAAGAATATCAGACTGCGCGATATCTGCTCGCCCCCACACGCCGAGGCGCTGACCGAGAACGCCGCCCGCGGCGTCCACCCTCGGCACGTCGGCGGAGAGCCTAGCGCTTGCCGCACACGAAATGCACACCGGCTATTTCCTCTACGCCGTCAATCAGACAGCGGCCACAGGGGGCTCGATATCGGCCTACGATTTCGGCTCCGGTCATCGCCTTGTTAGGACCATCAAGACTGTTCGGGACGGGGACGATGTCAGGGGGTCGCCGCCAGCATGGCGACTGGCCGGCTCCACGTGGCCTACCGCACCTCCTCCGGCGTCGGGATGATCTATTGCCTTAATGTCCACGATGATGCGGTGCTCTGGAACCGGGCCATCGATCCCGATGTCGAACGGCTGGCGATCCATCCGGGCGGGCAGCGGGAAGGCCGCCGCGCCGCTTCCCACCCGGCGTCGAAGGCACGCGGCGGCCGCGAACCTCCGTGATCGAGGAAGGCCCCCAGCCGTCTGGGGACCCGGTGAGCAACGACATCAGTCGAGGCGGGTCCCTTCCCCGCAGATCGAGACTGGAGCCGCGCTTGATGCGGCACGGTTACGACGTCGGCCCGCTCCGCGCACTCGAACACGTCCGCTTTCCCACCTTGGACTAAACCGCCCTCGCTGTAGCGGCGGCGCGGGAAGGCTGCAAGGTCTGAAGAAGACCGCGAAGGCCCGGCCGAAGAAGGTCAAACGGCCGGCGTCGCGTAGCGCCGTCAGACCATCGAAGATTTTGCGCAAAACTCGCCGCCATTCGGCGGTCGGGGAAGGGAGAAATCGGTGGCCACCATGTGGTCACCACGCCCCTAACTCGCAGACTCAGGAGTGGATCGGCCCCGAAAATCGTTAGCAATTTCAATTGCTTCGATGGTGAGCGCGGTGGGACTCGAACCCACGACCCTCTGATTAAAAGTCAGATGCTCTACCGATTGAGCTACGCGCTCCCGCCTGGGCTGGGCTGGCCTACAGCTTCGCTGGCTAGGGGTCAAGAAGGAGTGAGCGTTTTGGCGAGACGGGCCGCTTTGAGGCGCGCGAAATCCTCGCCGGCGTGGTGCGAGGAGCGCGTCAGCGGCGTCGCCGAGACGAGGAGGAAGCCCTTCGCGGCGCCGACCTCCGCGTAAGAACGAAACTCCTCGGGCGTCACATAGCTCACCACGCGGTGGTGCTTCGGAGTCGGCTGCAGATATTGGCCGATGGTGAGGAAATCGACGTCGGCGCTGCGCAGGTCGTCCATCAGTTGCAGCACCTCGTTGCGCTCCTCGCCGAGGCCGACCATGATTCCCGACTTGGTGAACAGGGTCGGGTCGAGTTCCTTGGCGCGCTGCAGCAGGCGCAGCGAATGGAAGTAGCGCGCGCCCGGCCGCACGGTGAGATAATTCGAGGGAACCGTCTCGAGATTGTGGTTGAAGACATCCGGCTTGGCCTCAACCACGATTTCGAGCGCGCCCGGCTTGCGCAGGAAGTCGGGCGTCAGCACTTCGACCGTGGTCGCCGGCGAAACGGCGCGGATCGCCCTTATGGTGCGGGCGAAATGGCCTGCGCCGCCGTCGTCGAGATCGTCGCGGTCGACCGACGTCACCACGACATGCGAAAGGCCGAGCTTGGCGACCGCGTCGGCGACGCGCTCCGGCTCCCCCTCCTCGAGCGCGTCGGGCAGACCGGTGCGCACGTTGCAGAATGCGCAGGCGCGCGTGCAGGTCTCGCCCATGATCATGAAGGTGGCGTGCTTCTTTTCCCAGCACTCGCCGATGTTTGGGCAGCGCGCCTCTTCGCAGACGGTGACGAGTTTGTGCTCGCGCACGATCCGGCTCGTCTCGGCGAAGGCGGCCGAGCCCGGGGCTTTAACCCGAATCCAAGCGGGCTTGCGCTCCGAGGGCTGGTCCGGCCGATGCGCCTTCTCAGGGTGGCGCGGGCGCGCGGCGCGCGGATCGGCGTTGAGAAGGTCTACGACAACGGTCATGACGTGTTTGCCCTGCCCCCGGTTTGATGCGCGAGGCGGGTTCAGTACGCCCTGCGCCCCTCGACGACTTGAAAGATAAGTATGAGCGCCACCGAGCCGATCAAGGCGGCGACGAAATGGCCGACCGTATGGCGCACGGCGACATGGGCCAGAGCGGCCAGTTCCGATCCGATCCACGAGCCGGCGACGCCGATCAGGATGTTGGTGAGAAGGCCGTGGCGCGAGCGCGTGATCATGCCGGCGATCCAGCCGGCAAGACCCCCGATTGTGATCAGCGAAACGAAGCTGATTCCTGGGGCGCCAAAGACGCCAAGAGATTGATGCATCACGTTTCCCAATCCCTTTCCGAGGCCGTCTCTCATGCCGAGCGCGCGAGAACTGCGACATAGAACCCGTCGGTCCCGGTGCGCAAGGGGCTGAGGCGAACTCCCGGACCGAGGCGCGAGGCCTCGGCCGCAAGCGCCTCGAGGCCGCAGGCGCGCGCCCAATGGGCCGCTTCGAGCGGCAGGAATTCCGGCCGGCTCTCGAGGAAGGCGGCGACGCGATCCTCGTTCTCCGCCTTCAGCAGCGAGCAGGTGATGTAAACGATCCTGCCGCCCGGCTTGACAAATCTGGCCGCGCTTTCAAGCGTTTCCACCTGATCCTTGATGCGCTGCTCCAGCGCGCCGGGGCGCATGCGCCATTTGGCGTCGGGGTTACGCCGCCAGGCGCCGGAGCCGCTGCACGGCGCGTCGATCACGACGAGATCGCAGCGCGCTTCAAGATCGGCGAGCCGATCCTGCGTGCCTCGCGGCGCGCGGACCTGCACGTTGCGGGCCCCGGAACGCGCTAGCCGGTCGAAGATCGGGGCCAGCCGCCGTCCATCGTCGTCAGTCGCGTAAATCTGACCGTGATTGTCCATCATGGCGGCGAGCGCCAGTGTCTTGCCTCCGGCCCCGGCGCAAAGATCGAGCGCCTGCATGCCCGGCTTGGCGCCGCTGAGCAGCGCCGCGAGTTGCGAGCCCTCGTCCTGCACCTCGACGAGGCCCTTCACATAGGCGGGCTCCGCCGACAGCGCCGGGCCGCGGCCGTCCGCGCGGACAGGAATGCGCAGCCCGACCGGCGAAAACGGCGTCGGCGCGGCGTCGAGGTGGGCCAGCGCCGCTTGCGTCGGATCCCGCCCGGCCTTCAGCAGGTTGACGCGCAGGTCGACCGGGGCGCGGTTCGCGAGCGCCCGCCCCTCTTCGACTGCGCTGTCGCCAAAACTCTCGGCGAAGGCGGCGGCGAGCCATTCCGGATAGTCGCCGCGAACATGCGCTGGCGCCTCAGTGAGATCGCCCGCGCGCAGGCGCTCGCGTTCGACGTTGCTCAGCGGCGCCGGCGCGTGACCCTCCCCAGTGAAGAGCGCCGACACCTCGTCCTCACCAAGGTTTCGCAGCAACTTCAGGGCGCCGATCACCTCCGCCCGCGGGCTCGCCTCGCCCATTATCCATGCGGACGAGGTCTTTCGGCGCAGCGCGTCGAAGACGAGGCTGGCGACCGCGGCGCGGTCGCCAGAACCGGCAAAGCGCCGTGCGAGGCCCCAATCCTTTAGCGCGTCCGCCGCAGGGCGGCGCCGCGTCTCGATGTCGGTGAGAATTTCAATGGCGGCGGCGACGCGGGCGGCGGGAATCATCGCGCTCGTCTAGCGCGAAGCCGACGCGGACGCAAAAGGCGACCCCATTCTACTCATCACGTCCGCTTCCGCGGTTCGATAAGAATCGCCCGGAAGTCGTTGACGTTGGTGAGCGTCGGGCCGGTGACGATCAGATCGCCGAGCGCCTGGAACAGCGTATAGGCGTCGTTGTCGGCGAGGCGCTCGGCTGGCTTCAGCCCCAGCAGCGCGGCGCGCGCGAGCGTATCCGGGCCCGCATAGGCGCCGGCGTTGTCCTCACTGCCGTCGACGCCGTCGGTGTCGCCGGCCAGCGCATGGATTCCCGGCGCGCCGGCCAGCGCCGCCGCCAGGCCGAGCAGGAACTCCGCGTTGCGCCCGCCCCGACCCTGCCCGCGGACCGTCACCGTCGTCTCGCCGCCGGAGAGCAGCACGCAGGGCGCGGGGGCGGGCTCGCCATGCGCGGCGACGGAGCGCGCCACCCCCGCCATTACCTTGCCGACCTCGCGCGCCTCCCCTTCGATCGCGTCGCCCAGCAGCAGCGGCGCGACGCCCGCCGCGCGTGCGGCCGTGGCCGCGGCTTGAAGCGACATCTGAGGCGTTGCGATCAGAATATTGGCGACCCGATCGAAAACAGGGTCGCCCGGCTTCGGCGTCTCCGAGCCGGCGCTTTCGAGATGCGCGACGACGTGCGCCGGAACGTCGATGCCATAGCGCCGCAGGATCGCCAGCGCGTCCGCCGAGGTGGTCGGATCGGCGACCGTCGGTCCCGAGGCGATGACGGCGAGGTCGTCGCCGGGCACATCCGATATGATCAGGCTCACGATCTTCGCCGGCGCCGCGGCGAGGGCGAGCCGGCCGCCCTTGATCGCCGAGAGATGCTTGCGCACGCAGTTCATCTCGGCGATGTCGGCCCCGCTCTTCAGCAGCGCGCGGTTGACGGCGCGCTTGTCCTCGAGCGTCAGCCCCGCCGCGGGGGCGGCGAGCAGCGCCGAGCCGCCGCCGGAAATGAGGCACAACACCAGATCGTCGGAGCCAAGGCCGCTCACGCTGTCGAGAATCCTCAGCGCCGCGCGCTCTCCCGCCGCATCCGGCACCGGATGGGACGCCTCGACGACTTCGATGCGCCGGGTCGGCGCGCCGTGGCCATAGCGCGTGACGACGAGCCCCTCGAGGGGGCCTTGCCACGCCGCTTCGACCGCGGCCGCCATCGAGGCCGCCGCCTTGCCCGCGCCGACGACGATCGTGCGCCCCTTGGGCGGCGGCGGCAGAAACGGCGCGAGCCGTTTGGCGGGCGAAGCGGCGTCGATCGCCGCTTGGAACAGGTCGGTCAGAAAGGAACGCGGGTCCATGAACGGTCCTTAGGCGTGCGAAAGATAGGGACGCAACCAGTCAAGGCCGTCCTCGGTCCTGCCGCTCGGCCTGTATTCGGCGCCCACCCAGCCGTCATAGCCGAGCGCGTCGAGACGTTCGAGCAGGAAGGGATAGTTGATCTCGCCGATGTCCGGCTCATGTCGCCCTGGGTTCCCCGCGATCTGGACATGTCCGATGCGTGCGAGAAGGCGCTCGATCGTCAGCGCGAGTTCTCCCTCCATCCGCTGCATGTGGTACACGTCGTACTGCAGCTTGATGTTGGCTTCGCCCGCTTCGTCGATCGCTTCGAGCGCGCTGGCGCTGTCATTGAGAAAGAATCCCGGCATGTCGAAGGGGTTGATCGGCTCGACGACCATCAGCACGCCCGCATTCTCCAGCCGTCGCGCCGCGTAGCGGAAGTTGTCGATAAGCGTGCGCCGCGCTTCGCTCGGGGCCGTCCCTGGCGTCGGGACGCCGGCGAGACAGTTGACCATCCGGCATCCCAGCACATCAGCGTATTCGATCGCCGTATCGACGCCGGCGCGAAATTCGGCGACCCGGTCCGGCAGGCAGGCGAGACCGCGCTCGCCCTTCGCCCAATCGCCGGCGGGCAAGTTGAAGAGCGCCTGGGTCAGGCCGTTCGCCTCCAGCCGCGCGGCGATCTCGCCGGCCGGAAAGTCGTACGGCCCGACGTATTCGACGGCGCGAAATCCAGCGCGCGCCGCCGCCTCGAAGCGATCGAGAAACGGACGCTCCGTGAAGAGCATGGTGAGATTGGCTGAAAATTTCGGCATGTCGGTCCTCCGGCGGCCCCACCATAACACGGCTGATCCGCCGCTCGCTCGCGGCGCATTGCCCAAGGGGGCGCTGCGGAGTCACAATGGCGTTCACGCGCCCCGCCTCCGCCCGGCCGCCGTCTTACGGTTTTCAGGAACCAATTGCCGATGACCCTCGAATCTCGCCTTGCCGTTCGCCGCCGCGATGGGCGTCTTGCTCCCAAAACCGTCGCCGAACTCACCGGCGCGTTGGCGGCGCGATTCGGCGATCGCCTCGCCACCTCGGAAGCGGTGCGCCGGCAGCACGGCCATACGCTGACCTGGCTCGAGAATGCGCCGCCTGACGCGGTGGTGTTCGCCGAATCCCGGGAGGACGTGATCGACGCGGTGCGCATCTGCTCCGCTCACGACGCGCCGATCGTCCCGTTCGGGGTCGGTAGTTCGCTCGAGGGCCACGTCAACGCGCTGCACGGCGGAGTGTCGCTCGACTGCTCCCGCATGAACCGCGTGCTGGAGGTCCACGCCGAGGATCTCGATTGCGTCGTCGAGCCTGGACTCACGCGCAAGGCGCTCAACGAGCATTTGCGCGATAGCGGCCTGTTCTTCCCGATCGACCCGGGCGCCGACGCCTCGATCGGCGGCATGGCCGCCACGCGCGCCTCCGGCACCAATGCGGTGCGCTACGGCACAATGAAGGACAACGTTCTTTCGCTCGGCGTCGTCACCGCCGACGGAAACTTCATACGCACGGCGAGCCGCGCCAAGAAATCCTCCGCCGGCTACGACCTCACCCGGCTCTTCGTCGGCTCCGAGGGCACCCTTGGCGTGATCGTCGAAGTCACCCTGCGCCTCGCCGGAATTCCCGAGGCGATCGCGGGCGGGCACTGTTCATTCCCGACGGTGCGGGCGGCCTGCGACGCGACGATCCAGACGATCCAGTCCGGCCTGCCGGTCGCCCGCATCGAATTGCTCGACGCTTTGCAGGTGAAGGCCTGCAACGCCTACTCGAAGCTGGGCCTGCCGGAGAGCCCCACCCTCTTCGTTGAATTCCACGGCAGCAACGAGAGCGTCGCCGAGCAGGCGAGCCGCTTCGGCGCGATCGCCGGCGACAACGGCGGCGGCGCCTTCGTCTGGGCGACCAAGCCCGAGGAGCGCTCCAAGCTCTGGCAGGCGCGCCACGACGTCTTCTGGGCCGTCTCGGGTTTGCGGCCGGGCGCGCGCGCATTCGCCACCGACGTATGCGTGCCGATCTCGCGCCTCGCCGATTGCGTCGAGGAGACGCAGCGCGACATCGCCGAACACGGCCTCGTCGCGCCGATCGTCGGCCACGTCGGCGACGGCAATTTCCACGTCAGCCCGCTCGTCGACATGAACGACCCGGCCGAGGTCGAACGTGCGGAGCGATTCTCCGGCCGCCTTGCGCGCCGAGCGATCGCCATGGATGGCACCTGCACCGGCGAACACGGGGTTGGGCAGAAGAAGATCGCTTATGTCGAGGCCGAGTACTCCAGGGAAACGCTGTCCCTCATGCGCAGCGTCAAATCGGCGTTCGACCCGCAGAACCTGTTCAATCCAGGAAAGATATTCCGCGCGTGAGTCGCGCCCATTCGCGGCGAAGCCCTGCAGTTCAGCAGTTCGTCCGCAAGCAATCGCGTGTGGGCGAGCGTTAGCGCGTCGCAGGGGAATGTTTGCAGTTCCCTGGGCGCGCTTGCGTGTTCGCTTTCACGCACAGGAACGTGATTTCCGTGCACGCCAACGTTACTTCCAACCCGCGCCGCGTGCGCATAAACCGCGCATAACATTATCGCTCCAGCGGGCGGAAAATTATGCAAAAGCTTTCCATTACCGATACAATTCGACCACGCCACGCCCCTGCGGAATCCCTCGGGGAGAGCAGCAACGCCGCGGGACCGCAGGCGGCCCAACTCGCATCGACCATAAAGGCGTTGCGCCGCGCGACCGGTCTTACGCAGGAGGAGTTCTGCGCCCGGTTTCGCATTCCGCTCGGCACCCTGCGTGATTGGGAACAAGGCCGTTCAGAGCCGGACAAGCCCGCCCGGGCCTATCTGACGGCGATCGCCGGCGACGCCGCGGCAGTGTCGCGCGCGCTCGAAATGGGCGCGCACTGACGGCCATCGCCGGTTCGGTCAATCAGGTCCGGCGCTCGTATTTCAGGTAAACGAAGTCCGCCTCGTCGCTCTGGCTGCGAACGCCCTGCTCTCGGGCCACTTCCCGCCAGACCGCCGGGTCAATCCCCGGAAAGCTCGCGTCGGCCTCCGGGGCGAGGTCGACTTCGGTGATGTAGAGGCGGCCCGCGCGGTTGATGGTCTGTGCGTAAATTTCGCCGCCGCCCGCCACAATGACCTCATCGACGCCGGCGGCTCGTGCGCGCGCTTCGCCGATCTGCAAGGCGCTTTCGATGTCGGGCGCCACGAACACGCCCTGCGGCGCATATCCGGCGGCGCGCGTGACGACGATGGTCTCGCGCCCGGGCAGCGGACGGCCGATCGATTCGAAGGTCTTGCGGCCCATGATCAGCGGCTTGCCCATCGTCAGGGCCTTGAAGCGCTTCAGATCGCTCGAAAGCCGCCATGGCAGCCCATTGTGGATGCCGATCGCGCCGTTGCGCGCGACCGCCGCCGCCAAGACGACGACCGGGGCGCTCACACCGCCACCGGCGCTTTGATCGCGGGCCACGGCTCGTAACCCTCGAAGGCGATCGTTTCGGCGCTGAGATCGAACAGCGCGCCGCGCGGCGAGGGCGCCGCCGGCGCGAGCTTGAGGCGCGGCAGCGGGCGTGGCGTCCGCGAGAGTTGCTCGCGCGCCTGGGCTTCGTGGTTGGCGTAGAGATGCGCGTCGCCGAAAGTGTGAACGAACTCGCCGACATCGAGGCCGCATTCGCGCGCCACGAGATGGGTGAGCAGCGCATAGCTTGCGATGTTGAAGGGAACGCCGAGGAAAATGTCGGCCGAACGCTGATAGAGCTGGCAGGAGAGCCGCCCGTTCGCGACGTAAAACTGAAAGAAGCAGTGGCAGGGCGGCAGCTTCATGCGGCCGATGTCGGGCACGTTCCAGGCCGAGACGATCAGCCGGCGGGAATCCGGGTTGCGCTTGATCTCCTCGATCACCCAGGCGATCTGGTCGATGGTCCGGTCGTCCGGGCCGGGCCAGGCGCGCCACTGCTTGCCGTAGACCGGGCCGAGTTCGCCCTGGGCGTCCGCCCAATCGTCCCAAATCGAGACGCCATTCGCCTTCAAATAGGCGATGTTGGTGTCGCCGTTGAGAAACCAGATCAGTTCGTGGACGATCGACTTGATGTGCAGCCGCTTGGTGGTGACGAGCGGAAAGCCTTGGCCAAGATCGAAGCGAATCTGGCGGCCGAACAACGAGCGCACGCCTGTGCCGGTCCGGTCGCCCTTGACGACGCCGTTCTCGAGCGCATCAGATAATAAATCGAGATAAGCGCGCATGGGAGCTCCGCCGAAAGCCCCAGTCTAGCCGATTCGCCGCGCGCCGGGAGGGGCCGAAGCCGACGCCCCGCAGGCGCGGGGCGTCCGACAAGAGAACTTAATGGACGCTCACGGTCTCAAGCTCCTGCTCCCAGGCGTTGGCGATCGCAGCGTCCTTGGAGTCGGTGAGCATGATGGGCGAGCCATCGGCCGCGAGCAGCGCGAACAGCTTCAGGCCGGGCCGGATGGCGGGCGCCTGGGGAAACAGCCGCTGCGCGTCTTCGGACATGATCGTCTTCAGATAGGCGATCGAGCCGTCGCCGAGATGGGCGAATTCATGCGGCGTCAGGGGGCTGAGTCGTTCATTGCCGTTGGTCATATTTCACTCCTTTCCGGGCTGTCCGTGCCGAACCCGCCCAGGCGCGCACATTTCTCTCAATCGCGCGCCGCTATATTGATCTTCTTCACGGTTCTCTCCGGTTGCGGGCGGACGACGTCGATCGATAGAAGTCCGTTCGCAAGTTCGGCGCCGCGCACCTCCATGCCGTCCGCGAGCAGGAAGCTGCGCTGGAACTGCCGCGCCGCGATGCCGCGATGCACGTAGTCCCGCGTCTTGTCGTCCTGCTGCCGCCCGCGGATCGCCAGTTGGTTCTCCTCCTGAGTCACCTCGATCTGGTCTTGGGAGAAACCCGCGACCGCTAACGTGATTCGAAGAATCTCCGGGTCTCCGTCCTTGGCGGCGATCCTCTCGATATTGTAGGGAGGGTAGCCGTCGGCCGCGGATTTCGAGGCTTTGTCGAGCGCTCGCTCGATGCCGTCGAAGCCGAGCAGGAACGGTGAACTCAGAGCCGTGACGCGAACCATGATCGAAGCCCCTTTCAGGCGCTCCGCCGATCTGGCCTTCCCATGAACGACCCTATCGGCTGCCGAACCATTATCCCCGATCGCCGACCTTTTCGGCGCACCGGATAAGCAAAAATATGGCGCGGGCGGCCTCGCGTTCAAGGGCCTCGACGGACTGGAAAGGATCCGGCCGTTCATGGGGCCATGCTGATCCTAAAACTTTAACGAATTCTCAACGATCGGCCGCTACGCGGCGAACATCGCGCAAGCCCTTGGTTTTTCGGATATGAAGGCGTGGGCCGCTCGCGAATCGCCGGCCTCCTCCTGTCGATGGCCATGCGGAAGAACGGCAAGCTCGGAACCAAGCGTCAGTGCCAGGCCTGCGCCGCCCGCTTCTACGACCTCGGGAAGCGGCCGGTCGTGTGCGTCCAATGCGGCGCGGAGGTCGATCTCAACCGGCTCGCCAAGACGAAGGCGGCGGCAAAGGACGCCACCGAGGCCGCGCCGACGCGCGCGGTCGAGGAGCCGGCGCGCGCCGCTCCGAAGGCGCCGCGCGCGCCGACGCAATGGTCGGCCGAGCAGTCGGCGGCGCTCGATAAAGTCGGGCGGTGGCTCAAGGCCGGGGAGCCGCGGGTGTTCCGACTGTTCGGCTATGCCGGCGTCGGCAAGACGACGCTGGCGCGTCACGTCGCCGAGGCGGCGCGCGGCGAAGCGGCTTTCGCCGCTTTCACCGGCAAGGCTGCTCTGGTTATGCGCTCCAAAGGCTGCGTAGGCGCTTCGACGATCCATGCGCTGATTTATCGGGCGAGCGAGGGCGACGAGGGCGCGCCGACCTTTACGCTCAACCACGACGGGCCCGCCTCGCGCGCCGGCCTCATCGTGATCGACGAATGCTCGATGGTCGACGAGGAGCTCGGGCGCGACCTTCTTTCCTTCGGCAAGCCGATCCTCGTGCTCGGCGATCCGGCGCAACTGCCCCCCGTCAAAGGGGGCGGCTACTTCACGGAAGCCGAACCCGACGTGATGCTGACCGAGATCCATCGCCAGGCCGAGGACGATCCCATCATCCGCCTGTCGCAGATCGTCCGCGAGGGCGGCGAACTCGCCTATGGCGACTATGGCGAAAGCCGCGTGATCACCCGCGGCGAGATCGACGCCGCCGCGGTGCTCGCGGCCGATCAGGTTCTCGTCGGCGTCAACCGCACGCGCCGCCTTTATAACCAACGGATCCGCGAGCTGATGGGATTGAAGGAAGCCCTGCCCGTCGCCGGCGACAAGCTGGTCTGCCTACGCAACGACCGCGTCAAAGGCCTCATCAACGGCGGCCTCTGGCGCGTCGAGGCGCTCGGCGGCATGCGCAAGGACTTCGTGCGCATGACGGTGCGGGCGGAGGACGAGGCTGGGCGCGCGCAGGCGAAGGTCGCCGTCCTGAAGCAGTTCTTCGAAGGCGCCGAGGCGGACCTGCCCTATCCGGTGCGACGGGAATCCGACGAGTTCGATTACGGCTACGCCTTGACCGTCCACAAGGCCCAGGGCTCGCAGTGGGACCGCGTCATGCTGTTCGACGAGAGCCGCGCCTTTCGCGAGCACCGCGCGCGCTGGCTCTACACCGGCCTCACCCGCGCCGCGCGCCAGCTTACGATCGTGCGCTGACTACTTGGCGCCGCCGCCCAGCACCCCCCCGTGCATCGCGACCGCCAACACCGCCACCGCGACGATGACGATCACCAGGGCCCAGAGCGCGCTCGTGAGCGAATTGGCCTTGCCGACCAACCCTCGGCCGAGGGCGCGGGGTCCCTGCCCCGCGAGCGTGGACGCCGCAAGGTGGCGATAGGTATTGAGGCGCCGTTCGGTGCTTTCGCCGATGATATACGCGCGCGATTCCGCTTCCGTCGGTCCGCGGCCCGTCGCTTTAATGAAATCGTCGAGCCACGCGCGCTTGTTCTGCTTATATATGGAGTAAGCGACGAGCCCGCTGATATCCTCGTCCGGCGTGACCAGGGCCTCGAAGATCGGATTGTGGTCGATCTCACCGGCCGCCTCGAGCTTGGCGGCGCTCGCAGCCGACATCGAAGTAGATGTGGGCGTCACGGACGCCGGCAGCGCTCTCGGGAGTTGCGCCTTCAGGGTTTCGGTTTCGCTTGCCGCTTCCATCACCGACCTCCTCGCCACGGGCCAGAAACTATACGTCAAGTCTACGAATTGTCATTACGCAATATCGGCGAGTTAAGCTTAATCCCATGCGACTTTCAAAGCTTCGAGCCCGTGGAAATGAAACGCGTCGCGATAGCGTGGCGCTTTCGCGAGCCTGAGACCTGGCAGACGCTCGACGAGGATTGGCAGCGCCACCCGCATTTCCAGCCGGGCGAGCGGCGCGCCGACGCAAAAGTGGATCCCCGCCCCGAAGGCGACATGAGGATTGGGAGTTCGGCGCGGATCGAGGCGAGCGGGCGCCGCGAAGGCTTTCGGGTCCCGGTTGGCGGCGCCGAGCAAAAGGCCGATTCGATCGCCCTGCGCGAGCTTCAGCCCGGCGATCTCGACGTCCTCCAGGGTGTAGCGCGTGAAGAGGTGTAGCGGCGCGTCGAAGCGCAGCAGCTCTTCGACGGTCGCCTCGGTCGCGGCCGCGTCGGCGAAAGCGGCGGCAAGGTCGAGCTTACTCTCCAACAGCGCCTTGACGCCGTTGCCGAGGCCATGGACCGTCGCCTCGTGGCCGGCATTGAGCAGCAGCACGCAGGTCGAAACCATCTCGTCGGCGCTGAGGCGCCCGCCGTCGCCTTCCGCCGCGATCAGCCTGCTTATCAGGTCGTCGCGCGGCTCCGCGCGGCGCGCGGCGATCATCTCGCGTAGAAAGGCGGCAAATTCGCTCGAAGCCGCCGCAGCGCCCTCCTCGACCGCGCGGGTGACGCCGAATTGGTACATCGCCACCATGCGATGCGACCATTCCAACAGCCGCGGCGCCATCTCCACGGGGACGCCGATCAGCTCAGCGATCACCGCGATGGGGATCGTCGTCGCGAATTCGCCGATCAGTTCCGCTTCGCCCCGCGCCGCGAACGCGTCGATCAGTCGGTTCGCAAGTTCGGCGATCCGCGGGGCGAGCCGTTCGACCTGCCGCGAGAGAAAGGCGCGATTGACGAGCGAACGCAGCCTCGTGTGCGCGGGCGGCTCGAGTTCGAGCAGGGAACGGCGCTCAATCGCGTTGAAGGGTTCGAGATGTTCGGGCGGCTCCGGCCAGCCGAGGCGCTCCCGGCTCATCACATGGAGAATTTGCCGCCCGAAGCGCCGGTCGCGCAGCAGCGCCGCCACCTCCGCATAGCCGGCAAAGCACCAGAAACCGTAATCCTCCCAGAAAAACGCCGGCGCCGCGGCGCGGATCGCGTCATAGGCCGGATAGGGATCTTGGAAGAATTGGGGATCGCGCGGATCGAGCCGGACCCGACGGCCTGCGACGTCGATTTCGGCAGCCATCGCGGACCTCACTCCAAGGGATAGGCGGCTTCGACCACATAAGGGCCGCCGCCGACCGAGTCGCGTGCGGAATAGAGCACGAAACGGATCCCCTCGAACGAGGGCGCTGCGAGGGCGCCGCGCGTCGTCAAATAGTCGGCCACGGCGGCGGGGCCGACCGAGCGCAGGCGCGCCAGCGTGACATGTGGGGTGAAGTTGCGCGGGTCGGGCGGCAGCCCGATCCGCCGCAACCGTCGCTCGTGCTCGGCCTGCAATTCCATCAGGGCCGTATCGGGCTTGATGCGGGCGACGATGGCGCGCGGCTTGTCGCCGCCGAACCAGCCCAGGCCCTCGAAGCGGATCGTGACGGGCGCACGGTCGATTTCGGCTAGCGTCGCAACGATCTCGCGCGCCGCCCGCATATCGACGTCGCCGATGAAGCGCAGCGTCACGTGATAGTCGCTGGGCTCGATCCAGCGCGCGCCGTGCACGCCGCCGCGCGCGTTCGCCAATGCGGCGGCGGCGTCGGCGGGCACTTCAAGTCCGGTGAAGAGGCGCGGCATCGGGGGCTCCCATGAGAGGAGGCGCCAGACCTGAGACGAAAAGCCGGGAATCAGCTCTTGACGGTGAGCGCGGCGGCGACGCGCGTTTCGATTTCGTCGGCCAGCGCGCGGGAGATCCGGATTTCGGCGTCCCGGCTGGCCCGCAGATTGGCGAAGCCGTCCAGCGAGCGGTCGTAGACCGCGGCGGAGGTCGCGTCGTTTTCATAGATGACGGCGCCGCCGTCGATCTTGGTCAGCTTGAAGTGCGCCTTGCCGATGACGGTGGCGGCGTCTGCGGCGTTGATCTGCGACTCGATCGTCGGCGTCTGCGACGAGACGCTCATCGTCACCACGAGGCGATATTTGGCCTGCGGCGTCTCGCCGGTCCCGTTCAGCCTGGAGATGAGATCATCGCCGAGGTAGTGGCCGATGCGGTCCTTGATCGGCGCAACTTCGACCTCGCGGAGCTCCGCGACAAGGCCGGGATGGGCCGCCTCGCTGTAAAGAGGCTGGAAGCACCCCCCAAGACCCAGGGCCATCAACAGCGCGGCAGCGCCGCGGGCGCGGTTAAACGACGACATTGACGATCCTCTGCGGGACGACGATCACCTTCTTGGCGGGCTTATTATCCATGGCGCGCCGCACCGCGTCGAGGGCAAGCGCCGCCGCCTCGACGGTTTTTGCATCCGCGTCCCGTTCGATCGTCAGGTCGGCCCGCTTGCGCCCGTTAACCTGGACCGGCAGGGTCATGTGAGTCGCGACCAGCAGCTCCCGTTCCGCCGCCGGCCATGGGCTGCGCGACACCAGCATCGTGTGGCCGAGCGCCTCCCAGCATTCCTCGGCCAGATGCGGCATCATCGGCGCGAAACAATGGACGAGAATGTCGCCGGCCTCCGCGAAGGCGAAGCGTAGGTCGTCCGGCACGTCCGTCCCCTCGATCGCGCCGACCGCCGTGGAGAGCGTGTTTGCGAGTTCGTAGACGGTGGCGATACAGACGTTGAACCGCAACCGCTCGATCTCGTCCTCGATCTTGACGAGAGCGCCGTGCGCGGCCTGGCGAATCTTGGTCGCCGCCTCGGAAAACGCGGCGGGCCGCGCCGGGCGCTCTGCGCCGACGACCCGTTCGATTTCGCAGACCAGCCGCCACAGGCGCTGGGTCTGTTTATAGGCGCCCTGGATGCCCGCCTCGGTCCAGATCACGTCGCGCTCGGGGGGCGAATCGGAGAGCATGAACCAGCGCGCCGTATCGGCGCCGTAGCTGGAGATGATCTCGTCGGGGTCCACCGTGTTGCGCTTGGACTTCGACATCTTCTCGATCGGGCCGATCTCGATCGGCGCCTCGCCCTGAAGCGCAAAGGCCCGCCGTCCCTCGACGTCCGTCTCGATCCGCACTTCAGAAGGCGCGACCCATCGCCCTTCGGCGTCGCGGTAGGTCTCGTGCACCACCATGCCCTGGGTGAAGAGCCCAGCGAAGGGCTCGTCGAGGTCGAGATGGCCGCACTTGCGCATCGCGCGCGTAAAGAAGCGGGAATAGAGGAGATGCAGAATCGCGTGCTCGACGCCGCCGATATACTGGTCGACCGGCAGCCAATGATTGGCGATGTCGCGAGTCGTCGGCGCCGCCGCGTTCCAGGGGTCTGTGAAGCGGGCGAAATACCAGGACGAATCGACGAAGGTGTCCATCGTGTCGGTTTCGCGTCGCGCCGGGCCGCCGCAATGCGGGCAAGTCACGTGCTTCCAGGTCGGGTGGCGGTCGAGCGGATTGCCCGGCGCGTCGAAGGTGACATCGTCCGGCAATCTGACCGGCAGGTCCTTCTCCGGCACGGGAACGACGCCGCAAGCCTCGCAGTGGATGATCGGGATCGGGCAACCCCAGTAGCGCTGGCGCGAAATGCCCCAGTCGCGCAGCTTGAAGTTGACCTGCCGGCGCCCCTGCGGCGCGTTGCCGAGCGTCTGCGCCTCGAGGCGGCGCGCGACCTCCTGCTTGGCGGCGTCGATCGTCAACCCATCGAGGAAGCGCGAGTTGATCATCACGCCCTCGCCGTCGTAGGCGACCGTGTCGATGGTGAAGGTCGCCGGATCGACGCCGGGCGGGCAGACGACTGGCGTCGCGCCGAGGCCGTAGACATTGACGAAATCGAGGTCGCGCTGATCGTGCGCCGGGCAGCCGAAGATTGCGCCGGTGCCGTAGTCCATCAGGATGAAATTCGCGACATAGATGGGCAGCCGCCAGGTCGGGTCGAACGGATGGACCGCCCGGAGGCCGGTGTCGTAGCCCTTCTTCTCCGCCGTCTCGATGAGGGCGACGGACGTTCCCATCCGCCGGCACTCCTCGATGAAGGCGGCGAGCTTGGAATCGTGGCGCGCCGCGGCGCTCGCGAGCGGATGGTCGGGCGCGACGGCCATGAACTTCGCGCCGAACAGGGTGTCGGGGCGCGTGGTATAGATTTCGAGTTCCCGCGAGCCCGGTTCGTCAGCCAGTGCGCCGCGCGAGGCGGGGTCGATGGCGAAGCGGACCAGCATGCCTTCGGACCGGCCGATCCAGTTGCGCTGCATCAGGCGCACCTTGTCCGGCCAGCGGTCGAGACCATCGAGACCAGCCAGCAATTCCTCGGAATAATCGCTGATCTTGAAGAACCACTGAGTCAGTTCGCGCTGCTCGACCAGCGCGCCGGACCGCCAGCCGCGTCCGTCCACCACCTGCTCGTTGGCGAGCACCGTGTTGTCGACCGGATCCCAATTGACCTTCGATTTCTTGCGGGCGACCAGACCAGCGGCGAGAAAGTCGAGGAACAGCTTCTGCTGGTGCTTGTAATAGCTCGCATCGCAAGTCGCGATCTCGCGCGCCCAATCGAGCGACAGCCCCATGGACTTGAGCTGGCTGCGCATCGTGTCGATGTTGGCGTAGGTCCATTTCGCGGGATGGGTCTTGTTCTGCATCGCCGCGTTTTCAGCCGGCATGCCGAACGCGTCCCACCCCATCGGATGCAGGACATTGAAGCCGCGCGCCCGCTTGTAGCGCGCCACGACGTCGCCCATCGCGTAATTGCGGACATGCCCCATATGGATGCGCCCGGACGGGTACGGGAACATTTCGAGCACATAATATTTGGGGCGCGGATCGTCGTTGCGGGTGGCGAAGATGGCTTCGTCCGCCCACGCCTTCTGCCATTTCTGCTCGGATTCGCGGACGTTGTAGCGCTCAGGCCGCATGTCTCTAAGGGTCTCGTTGGGAAAAGCGTTGGGCAAAACGCGGCGACAAAACATGATTTGGCCGAAGGGGTCAAATCGGTCCGGGTCCTCGGGAAAGCCGCCTCCTGGCGTCGCCGGCTCGATTTGACCGCCAAAGTCGATTGCGACATCCTCGTGTCACTCGCCCCGCGCCGCCAAACATTGGGAAACTCAATGAACTATCGCCTCAGCGAACCCACCTTGCGAGCGACGCCCATCCTCGACCTGCGGCCGACCCAGATCACCCTCGGGATGGTCGAGGTCGAACACAGGCGGAAGAGCTGGCGCGCGCAGAATCCCAAGAAGCTGTCCGAGTTTCTCGAGCACCATATGGTGCCGGTCGTCATAGGGCCAAGCCAACGCCTTTACCTCATCGACCATCACCATCTCGCCCGCGCCCTCCACGAGGAGGGCGTCGACAGCGTGTTCGTCTCCCCCGTCGCCGATTTTCACAAACTCGAGGCGGACGAATTCTGGAACATGATGGATTTCCACGGCTGGACCCATCCCTACGACGGCAAAGGCCGGCGATGCCCCTATTCGGACCTGCCGAAGACGATCGACGACATGGAGGACGACCCCTATCGCTCGCTCGCCGGCCAATTGCGCAACGTCGGCGGCTTCGCCAAGGACTCGACGCCTTTCTCTGAATTCGTCTGGGCCGACTTCCTGCGCCGGCGCATCAAGCCGAAGGACGTGCGCAAGGACTTCGCCCAGGCGCTCGACGCCGCGCTCGCCTTCGCCAAATCGCAGGACGCGAGCTATCTGCCGGGCTGGTGCGCGCCTCGCCATGCGCCGGCCGACGAGACCGCGGACAAGAGCGGCGCCGACGCGCGCAGGAACGCAGCGAAGCATCACACGGCCGAGAAGGTTCCGCACGAGGCGTGATCCGCGCTCGGCGCGCGGCGGGGGAGACGCATCGCGATGCTCGAAATGCCACCTGCCCGCTTCGTCTCGGTCAACGGCGTGCGGCTGCGCGTCTATGAGGCCGGTCCGGCGGACGACAAGCCGCCGGTGATCCTGCTCCACGGCTGGCCAGAGATCGCCTTTACTTGGCGCCGCCAGATCAAGGCTCTGAACGCGGCCGGCATCCGGGTCCTCGCGCCGGACCAGCGCGGCTTCGGCGGCAGCGACGCGCCCGAGGAGGTCGGCGCCTACGCCATCGAGCATTTGACCAGCGATCTCGCCGGCCTGCTCGACGCGCTCGCCATCGACAAGGCGATCTTCGTCGGCCACGACTGGGGCGGCTTCGTCGCCTGGGAGATGCCGCTGCGCCACCCCGCCCGCGTCGCCGGCGTCGTCGCCCTCAACACCCCACATCTGCCTCGCCCGCCGGCCGACCCGATCGCCATCCTGCGCAAGCGTTACGGCGAGCGCATGTACATCGTGCAGTTCCAGGACAGCCACGAGCCGGACCGGCTGTTCGCCCAGCATGTCGACCAGGTGTTCGACTGCTTTCTGCGCGCGCCGGTCGGGCCGCGCGACGCTCCCCCCGAAGGCGCGGTCGCCGGCGTCGGCGCGGCTGTCGGCGTCAATCTCGATTTCCCCGCTCTCGCCGCGGCTTACGACCCCGCGCGGGATTCCCGTCGCCCCATCATGACGGCCGAAGAGCGGCAGGTGTTCGTCGACGCCTACAAGGCCTCGGGCTTCACAGGCGGCCTCAACTGGTATCGCAACATCACCGGAAATTGGCAGCGCTCGGCCGGTCAGGATCGGACCGTCCGTGTTCCCGCGTTGATGGTGATGGCGGAACTCGACGCGATCCAACCGCCTTCGGCGACGCGCGGGATGGACGCCCTCATTCCTGACCTCGAGACCTATCTCGTGCGCGGCTGCGGCCATTGGACGCAGGAAGAGCGAGCGGACGAGGTGAGCGCCAAGCTGATCGAGTGGCGCCGCCGGCGTTTTGGCTGACCGGTTCGCGCGAGATCGATCTATCGCGAGCTTCCAGCGGGGCGATCGCCGACGAGCTTCTCGCGGCGCTACAAATACTCGGCGCTGGGAGGCCTGGCGATGATCGGCGTCGAGCAAAACGCGAGCAACATCCTGCGCTTCACCGGAGCGGCGATCATCCTCGATCGCGCATAACGCCTGCAGCGCCGGCTGATCGCAGACCGGGTGAAGGCGAGAGAGATACGCAGATGTCATCAATTCGAGGCGCTTCCGGGCGCCCGCGCCGTCACGCGACTGTCGCACAAGACGCATAGCCAAATGCCTCATGCTCGTGATCGAAAATCTTACCCGGCGTTTCGGGTCGAAGACCGCGGTTGACGGCGTCTCGCTCTCGATCGATCGCGGCCGCTTCATCGGCGTGATCGGCCGGTCGGGAGCGGGCAAGTCCACTTTGCTGCGGATGATCAACCGTCTGGAAGAGCCGACAACCGGCCGCATCCGCTACGGCGACACGGACGTGACGGCGCTGCGTGGGCACGCCCTCGCCCAGTGGCGCACGCGTTGCGCGATGATCTTTCAGCAATTCAATCTGGCCGGCCGCTTGGACGTGCTGACCAACGTCCTCGTGGGACGGGTCAATCACACGTCGACGTTGCGCTCTCTCCTGCGGCTTTGGTCAGAACAGGACATCGCGTTCGCGCTCTCCGCTCTCGAGCAACTCGACATCGCAGCCTTCGCCGCGCAACGCGCCGACAACCTTTCGGGCGGCCAACAGCAGCGCGTCGCCATCGCTCGCGCGCTGGTGCAGGAGCCGGAGATCGTTCTCGCCGACGAGCCGATCGCTTCGCTCGACCCGCGCAACACGCGCGTCGTCATGGACGCCTTGCAGCGCATCAATCGCCACCACGGCATCACCGTGATGTGCAACCTGCACTCGCTGGAAGTGGCGCGCGCCTATTGCGACCGCCTGATCGGGATCGCCGCCGGCCGCGTCGTGTTCGACGGTCCTCCGGCTGAGCTCACGGAAGTCGCCGCGCGCGATCTCTACGGCATCGAGGCGAAGGAAGCGCTCGGGGCGGAGGCGCCGAATGGCGCGCTCGCCCCGGCTTACAGGGCTGCTTGAGGCGGAAGACGCCGAACACTGGAGGAGCATGGCAATGTTTACACGTCGTTCGCTGCTGATCGGCGCGGGCTTGAGCGCGCTCGCCGCCTCCGGCGCCCGCGCGCAGGCCTGGAAAGAGAAATATCCCGAACTCGTCTTCGCCGTGATCCCCGAGGAGAACGCCTCCGGCGTGGTCGATCGCTGGACGCCCTTCATGAACTACCTCAGCAAGGCGATCGGCACGAAAGTGACGCTGCGCGTCGCGAACGACTACGCCGCCGTCATCGAGGGCCAGCGCGCGGGGAACATCCAGATCGCTTACTACGGACCGGCTTCTTTCGCGCGGGCCCGCATCATCGGCGTCAAGACCGACGCCTTCGCCATCGACGTCAATAGCGACGGCTCGAAGGGCTACTATTCGGTCTTCTACGTCCTCGCCAAGTCGCCCTACCAGAAGATCCAGGATCTCAAGGGCAAGGCGATGGGCTTCGTCGATCCGAACTCGACCTCCGGCAACAACATGCCGCGCTTCGAGCTCAACCACCTCGGCATCGACGCGGATACGTTCTTCTCCAAGACGGTCTTCGCGGGCAGCCACGAGAATGCGGTGCTCGCGCTCGCCCAAGGCACCGTCGACGTCTGCGCCAACTGGTGGAATGCGCCCGACGATTCCAACCTCACCCGCATGCTCAACAAGGGGATGTTGAAGAACGCCGACGGCTCGCCGATGACCAAGGACGACTTCCGCATCATCCTGAAGTCGGAGCTGATCATCAATTCGCCCTACGCTTATCTCTCCGAGCTGCCCGATGATCTCAAGGCGACGATCCGCCAGGCGTTCCTTGACGCCGCGACCAAGGATCACGACGCCTTCGCACGTCTCTCCGACGGCAAGAACCGGCCCTGGGAGCCGGTTGCAAACGCCGACTACGACAAGACGGTCGAGCTCGTGAAGTTCGTCGACTCGCTCCGCAAGAACAAGTCGTAACAGAGGGACTCGGGTCGCGAGCGGAAGTCAGGCCTTTCGCTCGCCGCCCCGCCCTTGTCGCCGGACATGCCCAACGCCGTCGTCCGCTTACCCGATCGCCAAGTCGCCGCGCTGATCGCGGCCTATCGCAGCGCTGCGCGCGCCAAGCGCCTGCAACTCTTCGTCGCCGCCGCGGTCCTCCTCGTCCTGATCGGCCTCTCCGCCATAGAGGCGGAAGTGGCGCCGGCGACGTTTCTCGCCAAGATCGGCGGCTTCTTCAGCTATTTCGATCGCTTGATGACGCTCGACACCGGCGCGCGCGTCTGGACCGATCCTGCCTCCTGGTTCTGGAGCCTCAAGCGCTCGCTGCGGCTCATCGGCGAGACGATCCTGATGGCGTATGTCGGCACGCTGACGGGCGCGGCCGCGGCGCTGGCGCTCAATTTCCTCGCCTCCCCCAATTTGACCGGATCGCCCGCGGTCGTCTTCGCGACGCGGCGCTTCCTCGAATTCTGCCGCACCGTGCCCGACGTGGTGTTCGCGCTCGTCTTCGTCGTCGCCTTCGGCCTCGGCCCGCTGCCGGGCGTGCTGGCGATCGCGATCCACGGCATGGGCGCGCTCGGCAAGCAGTTCTTCGAGACGACCGAGAACATCGACATGAAGCCGGTCGATGGGCTGCGCGCCTGCGGCGCCTCCTGGATCGAGACCGTCCGCTTCGCCGCTTTGCCGCAAGTTCTGCCTGGCTTTACGAGCTTCGCCTTGCTGCGCTTCGAGATGAACGTGCGCGGCGCCACGGTGCTCGGCTTCGTCGGCACCGGCGGCATCGGGCAGGACCTGATGGAGGCGATCCGAAAATTCTATTATTCCGACGTGAGCGCGATCCTCGTTCTCATCATCGCGGCGGTCGTCGCCATCGACATCGGCACGGGATATCTTCGCCGCGCCCTGATCGGCAGGGTCGAGGCATGAGCCAGCAGACGGCCATCGCCGGACTCGACGTCGCCGCCGCGAGGGCGCGCTATCCCGCCGCCTTCGCAGTGAACTGGCGCGCGCGAACGATTGGCGCCATCGTCGTCGCGGCGATGCTGGCGGCCTATGCGGGCGCGCTTACCTTCTTCGACGTTCCCTGGGGACGGCTGGGGCCCGGCCTCAAGCAGCTCGGCTGGTTCGTGGCCGATATGGTTCCCCCGGATGCGGGCGGCCATTTCCCGACCTACATCAACGCGCTCGGCGAGACGCTGGCGATCTCCCTGCTGGGCACCCTGCTCGGCGCACTGATGGCGTTCCCCCTCGGCATCCTGGCGGCGCGCAACGTCGTGCCGATGGCGATTTTGCGACTACCGATCAAGCGGCTTTTCGACGCGGTGCGCGGGATCGACATCCTGATCTGGGCGCTCATCTGGATCAACGTCGTCGGCCTCGGGCCTTTCGCGGGCGTTCTGGCGATCGCCGTCTCGGACTTTGGTTCGCTTGGCAAGCTGTTCGCCGAAATCATCGAATCCGCCGATCGCAAGCCGGTCGACGGGGTCAAGGCTTCCGGCGGGCGGCGGCTCGCCGAAGCGCGCTTCGGCCTCCTGCCGCAGGTGCTGCCCGTCATGACGGGCCAAGTGCTCTATTTCATCGAATCCAACACCCGCGCGGCGACCGTCATCGGCATCGTCGGCGCGGGGGGAATCGGTCTCGATCTGGCCGAGCAGATCCGCGTGCTCGAGTGGCGGCAGGTCGCGTTCCTCATCCTGCTCATCCTCATCGCGGTGGCGGCGATCGATTTCGTTTCCGGCCACCTGCGCGCCGCCATCGCCGGCCGCCGCCGGAGGACAAATTGACCTCGCCGCTAAAAATGCCGTTAAACGGCGCCAGGAGCAGCGTCATGACCAACCAACCGCAAACCGCGAAACCGGCGAACGAAGCCGTCGCGGCGCGCAAGCGCGCGATGGGGCTCTTCGCGCGCGCCACCGTCGCCGAACTCGCGGAGCCGATCGACCGCCTCTGGCCGAATTGCCAGGCGCGCGACCTCAAGCCGATCGAGACCGGCCTCGTCATGCTGCGCGGACGCATCGGCGGCGACGGCGCGCCGTTCAACGCGGGCGAAGCGACAGTGACGCGCGCCATCGTCGAATTGGCGAGCGGCGAGCGCGGCTACGGCCATGTGCTCGGACGGGACGGCGCCCGCGCCCGGCTCGCCGCGATCGCCGATGCGCTCTGGCAGCGGCCGGAAGCGCGCGGCGACGTCGAAGCGGCGATGCTCGCGCCGATCGCGGAACGCCTCGCCGCCGAGGGCGCCAAGACGCGGGCGGAGACTGCCGCGACGCGCGTCGAATTCTTCACCCTCGTCCGCGGAGAGGACAACACATGACCGCGCCCGCTTTCGCCGATCCCGTCTTCCAGTCGCAGGCGGTCTTCCGCGGCATCATGCGCGCGATGGCGACGCCCGGGACGATCTTCGATGTCGGCCTCGCTCTGGCGCCGCCGGCGCCGCTGACGCCCGCGGCCGCCGCGGCGTTGCTGACGCTCATGGATTATGAGACGCCGCTGTGGATCGCCCCGTCGTTCGCGGCGGCGAGCGGGCGCGCGGTCGCCGACTATCTCGTCTTCCACACCGGCGCCCCGTTGGCGCGCTCGCCCGACAAGGCCGTCTTCGCTCTCGTCGATCTCGTCGCCGACGAATTGCGTCTTGCCGACTTCGCCCCCGGCAGCGCCGAATATCCCGACCGCTCGACGACGATTCTCGCGCAGGGCGCGGCGTTCGGCGAAGGCGCCTCGCTGAGGCTTGCCGGCCCCGGCGTCGACGGCGAAGCGGAGTTGCGCGCAGCGCCCTTGCCGCACGATTTTCTCGCCCAATGGGCGGCCAATCGCGCCCGTTTTCCGCTCGGCGTCGATCTCATTCTGGCGAGCGAGGCGGAACTCGTCGGCCTGCCCCGCTCGGTCGCCATTTCCGGGGAGGCGCGCTGATGTATGTCGCAGTGAAGGGCGGCGAACGCGCAATCGCCAACGCCCACGCATTGCTCGCCGACAAGCGGCGTGGGAACCGCGCGACGCCCGAGATTACGATCGATCAAATCGACCAACAGCTCTCGCTCGCGGTCGACCGCGCGATGTCGGAAGGCTCGCTCTACGACCGAGAGATCGCCGCGCTCGCGATCAAGCAGGCGCGCGGCGATCTCATCGAGGCGATCTTTCTGGTGCGCGCCTACCGCACCACCATGCCGCGCTTCGGCTTCGCCGAGCCGTTCGACACGGGCGCGATGAACGTCCGCCGGCGCGTTTCGGCGACCTACAAGGACATGCCCGGCGGACAGGTGCTCGGGCCGACCTTCGACTACACGCACCGCCTGATCGATTTTTCGCTTGGGCAAGCCGGCGATCCCGAAGCTCCCGCCGCCGCCCCGGCGGACGTCGGCGCGACGATGGCGCGCGTCACCGACATCATCGCCGGCGACGACATGATCGAGCGTAATCCCACTGCGGAACCCGGCGCGCCGGTCGCCGACGTGACGCGCGACCCAACGAGCTTCCCCGCCCCGCGCGACGCGCGGTTGCAGACGCTCTCGCGCGGCGACGAGGGCTTCCTGCTGTCGCTCGCCTATTCGACGCAGCGCGGCTACGGCCGCAACCACCCCTTCGTCGGCGAAGTCCGCTTCGGCGAGGTCGAAGTCGAGCTTTACGTCGAGGAGCTCGGCTTCGCCGTGCCGCTCGGCTCGGTGACGGTCACCGAATGCCAGATGGTCAACCAGTTCAAGGGGGGCGACGGCGAGCCGCCGCGCTTCACGCGCGGCTACGGCCTCGCCTTCGGCCAGAGCGAACGCAAGGCGATGGCGATGGCGCTGGTCGATCGCGCGCTGCGCGCCGACGAATTCGCCGAGGAGCGCAACAGCCCGGCGCAGGACGAGGAATTCGTGCTCTCCCACTCCGACAACGTGCAGGCGACCGGCTTCGTCGAGCATCTGAAGCTGCCGCATTACGTCGACTTCCAAGCCGAGCTCGCGCTGCTGCGCGAGATGCGCCGCGAGCAGGCGGCGGCCTCTTCCAGTCCGAACGCGGAGGCCGCGGAATGAGCGCTCGCGCATACAATTTCGCTTATCTCGACGAGCAGACGAAGCGGATGATCCGCCGCGCGATCCTCAAGGCGATCGCGATCCCCGGCTATCAGGTCCCCTTCGCGTCGCGCGAAATGCCGATGCCCTACGGCTGGGGCACCGGCGGCGTGCAGGTCACAGCGGCGATCATCGGCCCGAACGACGTTCTCAAGGTCATCGACCAGGGCGCCGACGACACCACCAACGCGGTCTCGATCCGCGCGTTCTTCGCCAAGACCGCCGACGTTGCGACGACGACGGACACGGCGGAAGCGACTGTCATCCAGACACGCCACCGCTTCCCCGAGACGCCCCTGACGAGCGATCAGGTCCTCGTTTATCAAGTCCCCATCCCCGAGCCGTTGCGCTTTCTCGAGCCGCGCGAAACCGAAACGCGCACCATGCACGCGCTCGCCGAATACGGCGTGATGCATGTGAAGCTTTACGAGGACATCGCCCGCCACGGCCATATCGCGACGACGTATGCCTATCCCGCGCGCGTCGCCGACCGCTACATCATGGATCCGTCGCCGATTCCGAAATTCGACAACCCCAAGCTCGACAACTGCCCGGCGTTGCAGCTCTTCGGCGCCGGACGAGAGAAGCGCATCTACGCGGTGCCGCCGTATACGCGCGTCGTCTCGCTCGATTTCGAGGATCATCCCTTCGAGCGCACCAAATTCGACGCGGCTTGCGAGTTCTGCGGCTCGACGGAATCCTTTCTCGACGAGGTGGTGATCGACGACAAGGGCGGACGCATGTTCGTCTGCTCCGACACCGATTATTGCCAGAAGCGCCAAGCGAAGTCGCAGGGCGCGAGCGAGGAGCGGCGGCCATGAACCTTCCCCTCCTCTCCGCGCGCGGCCTCAGCAAGCGCTTCGGCGCGATCGCAGCCTGCCGCGACATCTCCTTCGACCTCTACGAGGGCGAAGCGCTCGCCATCGTCGGCGAATCCGGTTCGGGCAAGTCGACGCTGCTCAGCCTCATCGCCGGCGCGCTGCAGCCGGAGGCAGGCGAGGTGATGTACCGGATGCGCGACGGCGCTCCCCGCCCGCTCGCCTCGCTCAGTGAAGCCGAGCGGCGCGGGCTGGCGCGCACCGATTGGGGCTTCGTCCATCAGGACGCCGCGCGCGGCCTGCGCATGAACGTCTCCGCCGGCGGCAACATCGGCGAGCGGCTGATGGCGGTCGGCGGCCGCCACTACGGTAATATCCGCGCCGCCGCGGAGGAATGGCTCGTCCGCGTCGAAATCGCGGCCAGCCGCATCGACGACCCGCCGACGACCTATTCCGGCGGCATGCGGCAGCGCCTGCAGATTGCGCGCAACCTCGTGACGAGGCCGCGGCTCGTGTTCATGGACGAGCCGACCGGCGGCCTTGACGTGTCGGTGCAGGCGCGCCTGCTCGACCTGCTGCGCGGCCTGATCGCCGACATGGGCCTGGCCGTCGTCCTGGTGACGCACGATCTCGCCGTCGCGCGGCTGCTGTCGCATCGCATGTTGGTGATGAAGCAGGGCGAGGTGATCGAAAGCGGCCTCACCGACCGTGTGCTTGACGATCCGCAAGCGCCCTACACCCAGCTCCTCGTCTCCTCGGTCCTCGCCGCATGAGCCCGCTCCAGCCCAACGAACTGCTCCGCGTCGAAGGCGTCTCGAAAGCCTTCACGCTCCACCTGCACGGGGGAACGCGCCTGCCCGTCGTCGAGGGCGTCTCCTTCAGCGTCTCCTTAGGCGAATGCGTCGTTCTCGGCGGTCCGTCCGGAGCGGGAAAATCCTCGCTGCTCAAGATGGCCTTCGGCAATTATCTCGTCGAGACGGGCCGCATTCTGCTCGCCGACGGCCCGCGCGCCATCGACGTCGCGCGCGCCAAGCCGCAGGACATTCTCGACGCGCGGCGGCGCATCGTCGGCTATGTCAGCCAGTTCCTGCGCGTCATCCCGCGGGTCGGCGCGCTCGACATCGTCGCCGCGGCGGCGCAGGAATCCGGGCTCGATCGCGAGGCGGCGCGCGAGCGGGCGGCCAGCCTGCTTTCGCGTCTGCATCTGCCCGAGAGCCTGTGGCGTTTGCCGCCGGCGACTTTCTCCGGCGGCGAGCAGCAGCGCGTCAACATCGCCCGCGGCTTTGCGGGCGATCATCGGCTGCTCATTCTCGACGAGCCGACCGCCTCGCTCGACGCCGTCAATCGCGACGCCGTGGTCGCGCTGATCGCCGAGCGCAAGGCGCGCGGGACCGGCTTCCTCGCCATCTTCCACGACGAGGACGTGCGCGCGCGCGTCGCCGACCGCATCGTCGACGTCGCGCGCTTTTCCAGTCGCGAGGCCGCATGAACGCCGTGTCCGACAACTCGATCCGCACGACGCGGCTCAGCGAAGAGGCGCTGGTGCATCCGACCTCGGTCGTCAAGGACAGCGTTCTCGGCCGCTGGGTCGAGATCGCCGAGCGCTGCGTCGTCACCGAGACCGAGGTCGGCGACTATTCCTACATGATGCAGGATTGCGAGACCTGGGCGACGCGCATCGGCAAATTCGTCAACATCGCCTCGCACGCGCGGATCAACGCCACCAACCATCCGACCTGGCGCGCGACGATGCATCACTTCACCTACCGCGCCGACGATTATTGGCCGGACGCCGCGCGCGAAGAGACGTTCTTCGCGTGGCGGCGCGACAACGCCGTCACGATCGGCCACGACGTCTGGATCGGACATGGCGCGACGATCACGCCCGGCGTCTCCATCGGCAATGGCGCGGTCATTGGCGCAGGCGCCGTCGTCACGCGCGACGTCGCGCCTTATACGATCGTCGCCGGCGTGCCGGCGCGGCCGATCAAGGCGCGCTTCGAGGCGAAGCTCGGCGAGCGCATGGACGCGCTCGCCTGGTGGGATTGGCCGCACGCGCAATTGCGCGCGGCGCTGGAAGACTTTCGCACGCTCTCCGCCGAGGCGTTCCTGGAAAAGCATGGAGCCTAGTTCGATGACATTTCATGGCGACGACCCGACGGTCTTCACCAACGCGACTGTGGTGACGTCCGAGCGCGCCTTTGCGGGTCACGTCGTCGTCAAGGACGGCCGGATCGCCGAGATCGGCGAAGGTCCGGGACCGCGCGGAGGATTCGACTGCGAGGGCGACTACCTCCTTCCCGGTCTGGTTGAACTGCACACCGATCATCTCGAAGCGCATTACATGCCGCGCCCGCGCGTCGCCTGGCACGCGGGCAGCGCCGTGCTCGCCTACGACGCCCAGATCGCCGCCGCAGGCATCACGACGGTCTTTGATTCCTTTCGCTGCGGCACGGAGCCCGCCGACGAAGAGCGTGGCGATCTCGGCCAGCGGACGCTGCTCCTCGCCGACGCCGTCGAGAGCGCGCACGCCGCCGGGCTGCTGCGCGTCGACCACCTCACGCACCTGCGCTGCGAGATTCCGACGCCGAACGTGGTCGCCGGCCTCGAGGCCTTCCTCGACTCCCACCCCGTGAACCTGATTTCGTTGATGGACCACACGCCGGGACAGCGGCAATTCCGCGACATCGACAAATACTTCATCTACTACGGCGGCAAGACCGGGCGCACGATGGAGCAGCTTGTCGAAGTGGCCGAGCATCGCAAGAGCGTCGGGCGCGAACTCGGCGAAGCGAACCGCCCGCGCATCGTCGAGATCGCCCGGGCGCGCGGGCTCAAGATGGCGAGCCACGACGACACAACCGCCGAAGAGGTCGCTCAGTCGCATCGCGAGGGCGTATCCATCGCCGAGTTCCCGACGACGGCGGTCGCCGCAGCAGCGTCTCGCGAATTGGGCATGTCGACTGTGATGGGCGCGCCGAACGTGGTGCGCGGCGGCTCGCATTCGGGCAACGCCTCGGCGCGCGAACTGGCGGAGAGCGGACTGCTCGACATCCTCTCCTCCGACTACGTGCCGGCCGCTTTGCTGATGGGCGCGTTCCGCCTTGCCGACGCGCCGAATATTGGCGGCCTGCCCGGCGCGATCCGTCTCGTGACCAAGAACCCCGCTGAGGCGGCGGGATTGTTCGACCGCGGCGAGATCGCAGCTGGCCGCAAGGCTGATCTGGTGCGCGTTCGCCTACACCACGGCGACCCGGTCGTTCGCGCCGTGTGGCGCGCCGGCCAGCGCGTGGCTTGAGGCCATGGACCGCTCGCGCCTTGCGCCCGGCGGCGCTGCAAAGGGACTGTTCGTCGCCATCGTCGGGCCGAGCGGCGCCGGCAAGGATACGCTGATCAATGGTTTGCGCGAGCGCCTCGGCGAAGCGGACGGCGTCTTCTACGCCCGCCGCGTCGTCACCCGGCAGTCCGACGCTTTCGAGGAGCACGAAACGCTGGACGAAAGCGCGTTCCGGAGCGCCCGCGACGCGGGCTGCTTTGCGCTCTACTGGCCGGCGCACGGCCTCTTTTACGGCGTGCCGGTTCAAGTCGACGAATGGATCGAGCGCGGCGGCGCCGTGGTGTGCAACGTCTCGCGCGCCGTCGTCGCAGACGTCCGGCGCCGCTATCCCAATCATCTCGTGGTGCTGGTGACGGCGTCTCCCCAGACGCTTGCGGCGCGCCTCGCCGCGCGCGGACGCGAAAGCGAGGAAAGCCGCCGCCGCCGACTCGAACGCGCATCGTCGCCGGAAATCGCCGTCGAGGCGGATGCGGTCGTCGCCAACGACGGCGCCGTCGCGGACGCCGTCGCTCAATTGCGCGATGTCATCCTCGCCGCCCGTTCCAGGATCGATGCATGACCGAGGCCGCGCGCTACGCCCTCTATCTCGCGCCGCCGCCCGAGAGCGCCCTGTGGCGCTTCGGCAGCGAGGTGATCGGCCGCGACGCCGCCACCGGCGCCGAGTTCTCGTCCTTCGCGCTCGATGGGTTCGACGCCGAGGCTTGGCGCGGCATGACAGTCGAGCCGCGCCGCTATGGATTCCATGCGACGATCAAGGCGCCGTTCCGCTTGAACGAGACGGCGAGCGAAGCGGCGCTGTCCGAAACGGCGGCGGAGCTTGCGGCGGCCCAACAGGCGTTCGACGCCGGCGCCCTGCGCGTCTCGGCCCTGCCGGTCGGCGCCGCCAAAGCCTTCGTCGCCCTGACGCCTGCCGCGCCTTGCGCGGAGCTCTCGCGTCTCGAAGGCCTCGTCGTGCGCAAGCTTGACCGCTTCCGTGCGCCGCTCACGCCGGCCGAACGCGCGCGGCGCAATCCCGATCAATTGAGCGCGCGTCAGCGTGAGATGCTCGATAGCTGGGGATATCCTTATGCGCTCGACGAGTTTCGCCCGCACTTTACGCTGAGCGACGCGCTGGCGAATTCTCAGCCCGTTGCGGACGCCCTTGCGCGGGAATTCGCAGCGCGCGTCGCCTCGCCGAGGCTGCGCGTCGATGCGCTCGCGCTGTTCGCGCAAAGCCGCTCCGGCGGCGACTTCACGATTTTGCGGCGATTTCCCTTTCAGGCGTGAAAGGCCGTCACGCTTCCGTCACGCTGCGGTCCTACCCGCTTCCATCGTCGACCCACGACTCGGAGGGACCATGCAGCAGCTGGCTCGCGACGCGCGACGCGCCACCGAACAAGGCCTCAAAGCGGCGGTTCATCGCAACAAGCCGGTCTCACGCGCCGGCGTTCTCGAACGTCTTTTCACCGTCGCTTTCCGTGGCCTGGTCTATCCCCAGATTTGGGAAGATCCGGTCGTCGACATCGAGGCGCTGAACATCGGGCCGGACGACCGCATCATCACGATCGCCTCCGGCGGATGCAACGCGCTGTCCTATCTCACGGCCGACCCGGCCGAGATCGTCGCGGTCGATCTCAACGGCGCGCATATCGCGCTCGGCCGCTTGAAGCTCGCCGCGTTGCAGCATCTTCCCAATTACGAAGCCTTCCTGCGCTTCTTCGGCGGCGCCGAATCGCGCGCCAACGTGAAGGCTTACGACCAAACGATCCGCCATCGCCTCGACCCGGTGGCGCGGGCCTATTGGGACGCGCGGACGATCGGCATGCGTCGCCGCATCGATCTCTTCGCCCGCAACTTCTATCGTTACGGACTTCTCGGCAAATTCCTCGGCGCCGGCCACGCGCTCGCGCGCCTGCACGGGGTCGATCCGACGGTCATGCTGCAAGCGGATTCGCTGGCCCAGCAGCGCGTCTTGTTCGACCGGCATCTTGCCCCGATCTTCGACAAGCCGACCGTGCGCTGGCTGATGCGCCAGCCGGCGTCCCTCTACGGCCTCGGAATTCCTCCGGCGCAATATGAGGCGTTGGCAAGCGATTCGCCGGAAGGCATCGGGGCCGTGCTGCGCCAGCGGCTCGAACGGCTCGCCTGCGATTTCGACATTCATTCGAACTACTTCGCCTGGCAGGCGTTCGGCCGGCGCTACGCCGACGGTCCCAATGCGGCGCTGCCGCCCTACCTTCAGGGCGCCCATTTCGACGCGCTGCGCGAGCGCGCCGACCGGCTGCGTTTCATCCAGCGCTCGTACACCGAAACGCTGCGCGCCAGCCCCGCCGCGAGCTTCGATTGCTACGTGCTGCTCGACGCCCAGGATTGGATGACCGACGCGGATCTCACTGCCCTTTGGACCGAGATCACGCGCACTGCGCGGCCGGGCGCGCGGGTGATTTTCCGCACCGCCGCCGACGAGCGCTTGCTTCCGGGACGGGTGCCGGACGACATTCTCGGCGCGTGGACGTATGAGGAGGAACGCAGCCGGGAACTCGGCCGCCGCGATCGTTCGTCGATCTACGGCGCCTTCCACCTCTACCGGCTCGAGGGACGACGGCAATGAACGACGCCGCCGCCCTGATGGATCGCATGTACCGGCGCCAGCGTCACATCTACGACGCGACGCGCAAGTTCTACCTGCTGGGCCGCGACGCGACGATCGCCGAACTGGCCGCCCCTGCGGGCGGGGGCATCCTGGAGATCGGCTGCGGCACCGGGCGCAATCTGGTGAAGATCGCGCGCCGGTATCCGGAGGCTGACGTTTTCGGCCTCGACGTCTCCAGCGAGATGCTCGTCAGCGCGCGCGCGTCCATCGAGCGCGCCGGGCTCGCGCCGCGCATTCGCGTCGCGCTGGCGGATGCGACGAACTTCGACGCCGCCACCCTGTTCGGCCGGCCGAACTTCGAGCGAGTGGTGATCTCCTACGCTTTGTCGATGATCCCGCCCTGGCGCGAGGCGCTGGCTCAGGCGGTCGAAGCGCTCGCTCCCGGCGGCGCGCTCCACATCGTCGACTTCGGCGACCAGGCGGGGCTGCCGGCGGCGTTCCGCGCCGGCCTCGTGCGCTGGCTCGCCGCCTTCGACGTGACGCCGCGCACGACCTTGCGCGCCGAACTGGCGGCCGTCGCCGGCTCGCGCGGCCTGCGGTGGGCGGCGCGCGACCATATGCGGGGCTACGCGATCCGCGCAGTGGTGGAACGGCCGGCGGCCTAGGTTGCCTATCCCGCAGGCGTCGCCCGCCTGACATCCAGGCTGGAAACGCGAATATCAGCAACCTATTGTCCCCGCGCGCCGACTGGAGTAAATGCGCGCGGCGCTTTGGGATTTTTGATGTTCGCCTTTTTGGTGCAGCGGTTCATCGTTTTGGTCGCGACGCTCGTTTTCGCGTCGCTGGCGGTGTTCGCCGTCCTCGAAATTCTGCCCGGCAACGCCGCGCAGACGATGCTCGGCGCGAGCGCGACGCCGGAAGCGGTCGCCGCGCTCGCCCATAAGCTCGGCCTCGATCAGCCCTTCGCGACGCGCTACGCCGCCTGGATCCTGGGCGCGCTGCACGGCGACTTCGGCCAGTCCTACGCCTACAATTCCCCAATTCGGGACCTGATCGCGCAGCGGCTGGCGGTCAGCGCGCCGCTCGCCCTCCTGTCGATGGCGATCGCCGCCGCGATGGCGCTTGTCGCCGGGGTCTACGCCGCAGAGCGGCGCGGCCGTCCGGGCGACGCGGCGGTGATGGCGGCGAGCCAGGTCGGGCTTTCCATTCCCAATTTCTGGCTCGCCATCGTCCTGGTGCTGCTGTTCGCGGTCCACTGGCGCATTGCGCCGGCCGGCGGCTTTCCCGGCTGGTCGGACCCGGGGCGCGCCTTCGCCGCGCTCATCCTGCCGGCGATCTCGCTCGGCGTGGTGCAGGCGGCGATCCTCACCCGCGTGACGCGCTCGGCGCTGCTCGAGGCGCTGAACGAGGACTTCATCCGCACCGCGCGCGCCAAGGGGCTCTCCCGCCGCGCGACGCTGTGGCGGCACGCTCTGCCCAATGCGATGACGCCGATCCTCACCATCATGGGGCTGCAGTTCGCCAATCTGATCGCCGGCGCCATCGTCGTCGAGAACGTCTTCGTGCTGCCGGGGCTCGGCCGCCTCATCGTGCAGTCGATCGCCAATCGCGACGCGCTGGTCGTCGAAGACTGCGTGCTGCTGCTGGCCGCCTTCGTCATCGCGCTCAACTTCGTCGTCGATCTCGCCTGCGCGGCGATCGATCCGCGTCTGCGGTCGCGCGCCGCATGAGCGCCGTCGTCGGCAAGACCCGCGGGCGCTTCAGCGCCAGCCTGACGCTCGGCTTGGCCCTCGTCGCGCTGCTCCTCGCCGCAGCGGCGCTGTCGCTCGTCTGGACCCCCTACCCCCCGGGCGCCATCGACATTCCCCATAAGCTGCTCACGCCGTCCGCCGCGCATTGGCTCGGCACCGACGCCCTCGGGCGCGACGTCGTCTCGGAGATTCTCGCCGGCGCGCGGGTCTCGATCCTCGTCGGCGTGATCGCGGTCGGCATCGGCCTCGTCTTCGGCGTGCTGCTCGGTCTGCTTGCGGCGGCGGCCAAAGGGATCGTCGAAGACGCGATCATGAAATTGTGCGACTTCACTTTCGCCTTTCCCGCCTTGCTCTCGGCAATCATGCTGACGGCGACCTACGGCGCCGGCGTCGTCAACGCGATCGTCGCCATCGGCATCTACAACGTGCCGATCTTCGCCAAGCTGACGCGCGCCACGGCCAACGGCGTGCTGGCGCGCGAGTTCACGCTCGCCGCACGCGCCGCCGGCCGCGGGCCGATCGCCATCGCGTTCGACCACGTGCTGCCCAACATCGCGCCGCAGTTGATCGTGCAGGCGACGATCCAGTTCGCCATCGCCATTCTCGCCGAGGCGGCGCTCTCCTATCTCGGGCTCGGCGCGCAGCCGCCGCAGGCCTCCTGGGGGCGGATGCTGAGCGACGCACAGAACTGGATGTATGTCGCGCCGCGCCTCGCCGTCTTCCCTGGCCTCGCAGTGGCGCTGAGCGTGCTCGGCCTCAACCTTCTCGGCGACGGCCTGCGCGACGCGCTCGACCCCCGCCTCAGAGCGCGGCGCTGACATGCTGCTCGATATCGACAATCTCGCCATCGATCTTCCCTCGCCCGACGGCCCTCGGCGAGTCGTCTACGACGTGTCGTACTCGCTCGAGGCCGGCGAAAGCCTCGGCGTCGTCGGCGAATCCGGCTCCGGCAAGACGATGAGCGCGCTCGCGCTGATGGGGCTGTTGCCCGAGGGCGCGGCGGTCTCCGGCGCGCTGCGCTTCGAAGGCGAGGACGTCACGCGCTTCGGCGAGGCCGAGATGCAAAAGCTGCGCGGCGACCGCATCGCGATGATCTTCCAGGAGCCGATGACGGCGCTCAATCCGCTGCATCGCATCGGCGCGCAGGTCGCCGAGCCGCTGATCCTGCATCGCGGCCTGCCGAAGGCGAAGGCTTGGGCCGAGGCGGTCAAGCTGCTGGATCGCGTCAAGCTGCGCGATCCCGAGCGCATGGCGCACGCCTATCCGTTCGCCCTTTCCGGCGGGGAACGCCAGCGCGCGATGATCGCGATGGCGCTGAGTTGCGGCCCCAAGCTCATCATCGCCGACGAGCCGACCACCGCGCTCGACGTCACCGTCCAGGCGCGGATCCTCGATCTTCTCGCCACGCTCGGCGCACAGTCGAACATGGCGATGCTGCTCGTCAGTCACGACCTGGCGGTGATCGCGCGCCATTGCCGCCGCGTGCTGGTGATGTACGGCGGCACGATCATGGAGAGCGGTCCGGTCGACGCCGTTCTGCGCAACGCGCTTCATCCCTATACGCGTGCGCTGCTCGAGGCGCGGCCGCGCCATGGCGCGCCGCGCGGGGAGCGCCTGCGCGCCATTGCCGGCTCCGCGCCGCCGGCGAGCGCGAAGCCTACCGGATGCCCCTTCGCCGGGCGATGCCCGATGACGATCGACGCGTGCCGCGTCACGCCGCTGCCGACGGTGGAACTCGAACATGGCCACCGCGTCCGCTGCCTGCGCGTCGACGCCGAAGGACGCCTCAAATGAGCGCGCCGCTTCTCGAAGTTACAGGCCTCGTCAAGCGCTACACGCTGGCGCGGCCGAGCCTGTTCGCGCCGCCGCCCACCAAGTTGGCGGTCGACGGCGTGAGCTTCGTCGTCGCGGCCGGCCGCTCGTTCGGCATCGTCGGTGAATCCGGATCGGGCAAGTCCACCTTGGCGCGCGCGGTGATGGCGCTCGACCGGCCGACCGAGGGCGTCGTGCGCCTCGACGGGCGCTCGCTGTTCGATCTGCCGCGCGGCGAATTGCGCGCCATGCGCGCGCACATTCAGATGATCTTCCAAGACCCCTATGGGTCGCTCGATCCGCGCCAACGCGTCGCGCGCATCGTCGCCGAGCCGCTCTCGGCGCTCACGCAAGTCTCGCGCGCCAAACGGGACGAACGGGTCGAGCAGGCGCTCAAGGCGGTGGGCCTGCGCGCCGCCGACGCGCTCAAATATCCGCACGAGTTCTCCGGCGGCCAGCGCCAGCGCATCGCCATCGCGCGCGCCCTGATCACCCGCCCGAAGCTCGTCGTCGCGGACGAGCCGGTCTCCGCGCTCGACGTCTCGATCCAGGCGCAGGTGCTCAACCTGATGACCGACCTGCAGCGCGACGCCGGCGTCACCTTCTTCGTCATCAGCCACGATCTCGCGGTGGTCGGCCACATCTGCGACGAGGTCGCCGTGATGTTCCGCGGACGCTTCGTCGAAACCGGGCCCAGCGCGACGCTGCTGTCGCGTCCCGCCCATCCCTATACGCGCGAACTCGTCGACGCTGCGCCGAAGCTCGAGGAAAGGCTCGACGCTTTGCCGCAGACGCCGCCGCTGCCGGATGCGAAAACCGGCTGCGCCTACGCATCGCGCTGCCTTTTCGCGCAGGCGCGCTGCCTCGATGAGGCCCCGGCTCTGCGTGACAACGGCGAAGGCCGGCGGATCGCCTGTCACTTTCCTCTCTGACGCCGGCATATTTGACGGATCCCCGATACCGCGGGTTAACGGCGCCCCTCACTTTCGGCATCTGCTAACGGCGCCATTCAGGCAGCATTCACGCCCGCGTGTTGCACTTGCCAAAGGAGTTGGCGAGGCCGCCGACTTCGGGGCGCGCACTGTCGCTTGACGGCTGCCGAGAACGGCACGAGACTTGCGTAGTGGCGTTGTCGAGGTCGTTCCCCGCGAGGAGAGAACTATGGTCTATGCGATGATCATCGTGTTGTCGGCGCCCGCTCTGATGGCGTTTGCGGTCCTGCGTCAGATCGCCGGGGCGAAGGCTGCGCTGGCGCTGGCGCCGGCCCGCTCGACCGATCTGGCCTCATCGCGCGACTGACGCTCCCATTGCACAGGCGCCGGTCCTTTGGGCGCCGGACGGCGCAGAAATAGCCCTTACAACCCGGTGAGTTTGGCGTCGCTTTTGCTGGTGCGAGCGCAACGGCCGTCATTGCGGCCAAGCAACGCCGTTCCCGTTAAGGGCGACGGCGTTTCTCAATTCCGTTTCGCTTGACGCCGCGACCGCGCGAGGTGCTATTGTCCATCCGCGCATTGGAGGAGCGTCGTATGCATTCACCGTATCGTTTAGTTTTTAGCCTCGCCGCCGCGTTGGCGGCCTCGACGGCTCTGAGCCTTCCGACTCTTGCCGCCGGAAAGGACAGCGTGACGATCGGCATGACGCTCGAGCCGCCGGGACTTGATCCGACCACCGCCGCCGCGGCGGCGATCGGCGAAATCACCCACTACAACATCTTCGAGGGCCTGACGAAGATCAACGAGGACTTTTCCATCACGCCTCTGCTGGCGGAAAAATGGACCTTCTCGCCCGACCTCAAGACGCTGACGCTGAACCTCCGCAAGGGGGTGAAGTTCCAAGACGGCGAGCCCTTCTCCTCGAAGGACGTCAAATTCTCGTTCGAGCGCGCGGGGGCGAAGGACTCGACGAATAAAGACAAAGCGTTCTTCGCCTCCATCGACTCGATCGACGCGAGCGACCCGAACGTGGTCGTCCTGAAATTCAAGGAGCCGAGCTTCCAGGCGCTGTTTCACCTCGGCCAGAACACCGCGGTGATCATCGACGAGAAGAGCGCGGCGAACGAAGCGACGCAGCCGGTCGGCACCGGGCCCTACAAGCTCAGCGCCTGGAACAAAGGCTCGTCGGCGACGCTCGACAAATGGGATGGCTTCCGCGACGCGGACAAGATCGCGATCAAACACGCTACGTTCCGCTTCATCTCCGATCCGTCGGCCGAAGTCGCCGCGATGCTGGCGGGCGACGTCGACGCCTTCCCGCAATTCCAAGCGGCTCAGAACCTCGCGCAATTCCAGAGCGATCCGCGCTTTCAGGTGCTGCTCGGCGGCACCGAGGGCAAGACGATCCTCGCCATGAACAACAAGAAGAAGCCGCTCGACGATCTCAAAGTGCGCCAGGCGATCGCCCACGCGATCGACCGCAAGGCGATCATCGATGGCGCGATGAACGGGCTCGGGACGCCGATCGGCAGCCATCTCACCCCGAACGATCCCGGCTATGTCGATCTGACCGGCGAATATCCGTTCGACCCGGCCAAGTCGAAAGCGCTGCTCAAGGAAGCGGGCGTGAAGACCCCGCTCGACCTGACGCTGGTCCTGCCGCCGCCCGATTACGCGCGCAAGGGCGGCGAGATCATTGCGGCCGAACTCGCCGACGTCGGCATCAACGCCAAGATCGAAAACGTCGAATGGGCGCAGTGGTTGTCGGGTGTTTACAAAGATAAGAATTACGACCTGACGATCATCAGTCACGTCGAGCCGCTCGACATCGGCATCTACGCCAACCCCGACTATTATTTCCAATACGACAGCAAGGCGTTCCGCGACATCTTCGCGAAACTCGAAGCCGCGCCGGATCTCGAGTCGTTCAAAAAGGCGATCGGCGAGGCGCAGCGCAAGATCGCCGATGATTGCGTCAACGCCTTCTTGTTCCAGTTGCCCAACATCGTCGTCGCGGACGCCAAGCTGAACGGCCTTTGGAAGAACGCGCCGATCTTCGCCGACGACCTTTCCGCCATGTCCTGGAAGTGAGGGGCGTCTAGACCGCGGCGGGGATCGCTCCCGCCGCATCCCTCCCCGCCGCGCCCGTGGCGGGGTCCCGGGGCGACATCGTCGCCTGCTTGTCGCCTTGCTGACTATCGACTGGGCGCCAGCCGCGGCGCGTCGCTCTTTAGAGCCACCTCGAAACGAGCCATGTCGAAATCAATGCATCCTTTTGAATTTACCGCCGCCGCCCTGCTCGAAGCTTATCGCAGCGGCAAGCTCTCTCCGGTCGAAGCGATGCAGGACGTCCTGCGGCGGGTCGACCGCTACGAGCCGCACATCCACGCGACCTATCTCTATGCGCCGGAGCGCGCGCTCGCCGAAGCGCGCGCCTCCGAGGAACGCTGGCGGCGCGGCGCGCCGATCGGCCCGCTCGACGGCGTTCCGGCGACGGTCAAGGACAACATCGCCACCAAAGGCGAACCAACGCCGGTCGGCACCGCGGCGAGCGACATGACGCCGGTCGCCGCCGACGCGCCGCCGCCCGCACGGCTGCGCGAAGCGGGCGCAATCATCTTCGCCAAGACGACGATGCCGGACTACGGCATGTTGTCATCCGGCCTTTCGAGCTTTCACCAACTGGCGCGCAATCCCTGGAACCTCGCGCGCAATCCGGGCGGCTCCTCCGCCGGCGCGGGCGCGGCGGGCGCCGCCGGATATGGGCCGCTGCACCTCGGCACCGACATCGGCGGCTCGGTGCGTCTGCCGGCGGGCTGGTGCGGACTGTTCGGCCTGAAGCCGAGCGCCGGGCGCATCCCGATCGATCCGCCCTACATCGGCCGGGTCGCCGGACCGATGACGCGCACCGTCGCCGACGCAGCGCTGATGATGGCGACGCTCGCCCAGCCCGACGCGCGCGACTACACCAGCATGCCGCCGCAAAGCCTCGACTGGCGCGTAAAGCCAGCGGAGGTGCGCGGCCGGCGCATCGGGCTTTGGCTCGACGCCGGTTGTGGCGCTCCGCCGAAGCCGGACGTGCGGGCGGCGATCGAGCGCGCGGCGCACGATTTCGAAGCGGCTGGCGCCATCGTCGAGCCGCTGGCGCCGTTCCTCACCCAGTATATGCTCGACGGCCTCGATCGCTTCTGGCGCACGCGCTCGCTGATCGATCTCAACGCTCTGCCTCGTGAGCGGCGCGAAAAGGTGCTCCCTTTCATCCGCGCCTGGGCCGAGTCGGCGACGGGCCTCGACGGCGAAACCGTATTCCACGGCTTCAGCCAGATTCTCGCCATGCGCAAGGCCGCAGTCACCGCCACGGAGCCCTACGACTTCGTGCTGTCGCCGACCTGCCCGATCACCGCCTATCCCGCGGAGATGGCTTCGCCCAGCGGCGATCCGCTCAATCCGTTCCCGCACATTGGCTTCACCGTGGCGTTCAACATGTCGGAACAGCCGGCGGCGACCGTCAATTGCGGCTATAGCGACGAGGGTCTGCCCATCGGCCTGCAAATCATCGGCCGGCGCTTCGACGATTTGGGCGTTTTGAGCGCCGCCATGGCGCTCGAGGCGATGCGCGCTTCCGAGGCGCGCCCGTGGCCGGAGCCGCCCGCCGCTTGAGCCGGTAAGCAAAAGGCTGGCGTCGACGACGGTCGCCAGCCTCTACTTCTTAAGGAACACGTAATCCGCGGCGTAAGGCTCGGCGTGGATGTCGCCTGCCCGCTCGCACGCCCCGTCCTCTTTGCCGCCGGCCGTATTGATCCGCTGAACGGTCGTCACGTCTTTCAGCGGCCCCTCGCCCCGGTGGTCGGCAACGTCCAGCTTCAGCCACGCGACGTCCTTCGGGCCCGCTCCAGGCGCCTGCGCGGCGACCTTGCCTGTGATCACGCTTCCCCCCACTTCCCAGGATGGCCCGGCGTAGTGCCGGCCAACGGTTCGCCCGTCCTCGAAGAGAGAGGCGATCGGCTCGCGAAAATGCCAGACGAGGCGGCCGTTCGCGTCCGCCTTGCAGTCGTAGAGCTGAGCGCCGACGGCGTGGACGTGCAACACGACCGTCTCGCCCTGCGCGGCGATGGCCGGCGGAAGTTCAGCCGCCGAAGCCTCAGTCGTCATCGCAAGCAACGCCATCGTCGCTAAGGTTTTCATCGTCGCCATCGTCTCGTTTCTCCTCGAAAGGGCGAGAAAGAGGAATCGCGCTTACGTCAAAAGCGCGCGACGATCAAAACAAATTGCTGCGCGTCGAGCGTTGTTGCGCTCGAACCGAGCCGCCGCGAGCGGGGCGACGCGAGCCATTAGTCTCATCGTTTCAAGTCGATGCATGAATTGCTTCGCCGCTTGCGTAATTGCAGGCCGCTAAAGCGCGAAGCCGCCGTCGACCAGATGGATTTGCCCGGTGGTGAAGGCGCTTTCGTCGGACGCCAGATACAGCGCCAGCGCAGCGATCTCCTGCGGCTTGCCGAGGCGACCCATCGGCTGGCGGCCGACGAAGGCATTGCGCACCTCCTCGAGCGGCTGGTTCGACTGCGCGCTCAGCGTCGCGATGCGCTGGTCGAGCGACGGGCTCTCGACCGTGCCCGGGCAGATCGCATTGCAGCGCACGCCGCGCCGGATGAAATCCGCGGCGACGGCTTTGGTCAGCCCGATCACCGCAGCCTTCGAGGCGCCGTAAACGTAGCGGTTGGGAATGCCGCGCACGGAGGACGCCGCCGAGGCGATATTGACGATCGAGCCGCCGCCATTCTCCAGCATTCCCGGCAGGAAGGCGCGGATCGTGCGGTGCATCGACTTCACGTTGACGTCGAACGAAAAATCCCAATCGGCGTCCGAGCAGTCGAGCACGCTGCCGTGGTGCACGAAGCCGGCGCAATTGAACAGGATGTCGATCGGCCCAACCTCGCGCGCGAGCTCGGCGATCGCTTCGCTGGAGCGAACGTCGAGCCGGCGTCGCTCAGCGTCCAACCCATCGAGGCCGGCAAGGTCGATGTCCGTCGCGATCACACGCGCCCCCTCCGCGGCGAACGCTTCGGCGGCGGCGCGCCCGATACCCGCCGCGGCCGCAGTCATCACGGCCACCTTGCCCTTCAATCGCAACGACATCTTTCGCTCCCAGTTCCGTTTGGCTAGGGGCGCCCGGCGACCTCGTCATCGAATCCCCTATTGATCCGATTCGTCATCACATCGCGCGTTTGCGCGCAATCCCTTGACGGGAATAGCGGCTCGCTTTGAAGACGGGCGCGGCAATAGCTATTATAGGTTGGCCTTTAATCCTTCGCCGGTTCCAAAATGACCGTTCCCGCTCTTTTCGACACGCATCTGCACCTGATCGACCGCGGCGTGCTGCGCTATCCCTGGCTCGCCGAGGCGCCCGCCCTCAATCACGACTTCTCGCTGGAGCGATACCAGACCGAGGCGCTGCGCTGCGGTCTCGACGGCGCGCTGCATATGGAGGTCGACGTCGCCGAGGCCGACATCGAGACCGAGACGCGCCATGTCGAAGCGCTCTCGAAACGGCCCGCGAGCCCGCTGCGCGGCGCGATCAGCTCCTGCCGTCCCGAGAACCCCGACTTTCCCGCCTTCCTCGAGCGCCAACTGGCGGATCCGTTCGTCAAGGGTTTTCGCCGCGTGTTGCACGTCGTTCCCGACGAAGTCAGCCTCTCCCCCGTTTTTCGCGCCAACCTCGGCCGGCTGGCCGGCACGGGCCTGCCGTTCGATCTCTGCGTGCGCCCCGACCAGATCGACAAGGCGATCGCCCTGGTCGATCTTTGCCCTGACGTGCAGTTCGTGCTCGACCACTGCGGCGTTCCCTCAATCAAGGAGCGCCTCGAGCACCCCTGGCGCGAGCGGGTGGCCGAGATTGCCCAGCGGCCCAATGTGGCGGTCAAGATTTCCGGCGTCGTCGCCTACGCCGATCCTCAGAGCTGGACCGTCGCCGACATCCGGCCTTATGTCGAACATGCAATCGCCTGCTTCGGCTGGGATCGGGTCGTCTGGGGCAGCGATTGGCCGGTGTGCACGCTCACAGCCTCCCTATCGATCTGGGTCGCCGCGACTCACGCGATCACGGGCGGCTGCAGCGAAAGCGAGCGGGCCCGCCTCTTTCGCGACAACGCCCGCCGGATTTGGCGCCTCGCCTAGAGCGAAGGCGGAAACAGAGTTCTGATGGATAACCTCCCGGTTTTTCTTCGCGTCGACGGCAAGAGAGCGGCTGTGGCCGGTGGGGGCTCAGCGGCCGCCCGGCGAACCGAGACGCTGGCCCGCGCCGGAGCGCGCGTCTTCGTCTACGCCCAGGGGCTCGATGACGAATTTCGCGCTTTGCGCGGCGTCACGTTTGAGCACGTTCCCCGCGAACCCGAGCGGTCCGATCTCGAGGCTTGCATCGTCTGCTACATCGCCACCGGAAACGCCGAGACGGACGCGCGCATCGCCACCCGCCTCAAGGGCGCGACGGCGCTGATCAATGTCGCCGACCAGCCTGACCTTTGCGACTTCATTGCGCCGTCGATCGTCGACCGCAGTCCGCTCGTGATCGCGATCTCGACCGGCGGCGCCTCGCCGATGCTCGGACGCCTGTTGCGCTCCCGCCTCGAAAGCCAGCTTCCCGCCGCCTATGGCCGCCTCGTCGCCTTCATGGGGAAAGCGCGCGCCGCGGTCGCCGCGAAGCTCGAAAGCGTCGATTCCCGGCGGCGCTTCTGGGAGCGCGTGATCGACAGCCCGATCGCCGAAATGGTTCTCGCCAACAACGAAGCAAGCGCCGAGAGCGCATTGGCGAACGAACTCGACCGCGCGGCCGCGAAAACCTCCCAGTCCGTCGGCGAGGTCTATCTCGTCGGCGCGGGTTCCGGCGAAGCCGATCTTTTGACATTCCGGGCGCTGCAATTGATGCAGAGGGCCGATGTCGTCGTCTACGACCGCCTGGTCAGCCCCGGCGTCGTCGATCTGGCGCGCCGCGAAGCGGAGCGCATCTACGTCGGCAAGCGCCGCGACGATCATACGCTGCCGCAAGAGGAGATCAGCGCGCTGCTGGTGCGGCTCGCCCAACAAGGCAAGCGCGTACTCCGCCTCAAGGGGGGCGATCCCTTCATCTTCGGTCGCGGCGGCGAGGAGATCGAGACGCTCGCCGACCATGGGATCCCCTTCCAGGTGTGCCCCGGCATCACCGCCGCCTCGGCATGCGCGGCCTATTCCGGCATTCCGCTGACCCACCGCGACCACGCCCAGACCTGCGTCTTCGTCACCGGCCACGCCAAGGACGGTCCGATCGACCTCGACTGGGACGCGGTGATCCGACCCAACCAGACGGTCGCGATCTACATGGGCCTGGCGCAGATCGAGGGGCTGACGCGCGCGTTCGTCGAGCACGGCGCCGATCCCGAGCTTCCGGCCGCCGTCATCGAGAACGGCGCGCGCCCCAATCAGCGCATCGTCACCGCAACGTTGCGCACGATCGCCGCCGAGGCGCGGAGCGCCGGCCTGCGTGGGCCGACGATCATCATCGTCGGAACGGTCGTCTCGCTGAGGGACAAGCTGAATTGGTACGCGGTGGACCGCGGCAAACAGCCGGCTCCACCGGCCACTCTTGAAGTCGCCCCCAAAACGTAGGCAGGAAGCGTACAATGGTCTCAGATCCCTCCAATCCAAGCACGTCGCCATACGAGATTGGTGATGACGAATTTCTCGCGGCGGTCGAAGACGCCTCCAGCGCCATCGTCGACGTGCGCGAGCCGCACGAATTCGCCGCCGGCCACGTCCCCGGCGCGATCAATCTGCCGCTGTCGCGCTTCGACCCCGCCGAGTTGCCGACGGATCGGCCGGTCGTGCTGATCTGCCAGTCCGGCGCGCGATCCGCCAAAGCGCTCCGCGCGGCGCAACAGGCCGGCGTCTCGGGCGTGCGACACTACGCGCCCGGCACCGGCGGCTGGCGGGCGCGAGGCGGCCCGGTGACGCTTTAGGCGGCGCAAGTCCAATCCGCCGCATTCGCGACGCCGCCGCCATGCAATCTCCAAATCCGTGCGATCCAATGGCGCTCGGCCCGTATCCGCGGGCGCGAGGGAGGAACGACGATGACGCAACGCGATCCCCAGGGCGCGGCGCTGAGGCTTCCGCCGCCGCGCAAGACCGGCGGCATGCCGCTGTTCGAAGCCATCGCCCGCCGGCGCTCGGCGCGCGAATTCTCAGAACGCCCTCTGCCTGAGCAGACGCTTTCCGATCTCCTCTGGGCTGCTTTCGGCGTCAACGGACCCGAAGGCGCGCGAACGGCGCCCTACGCCCTCCACATCGTGATGCTCGACCTCTATGTGGCGACGGCGGACGGCGTATGGCTCTACGACGCGGCCAGCCATACGCTGCTGCCGCACGCCAAGGAGGACATCCGCGCTGCGACCGGCGAGCAGGACTTCGTCGGCCATGCCGGCCTCGATCTCGTCTATGTCGGCCACGCCGAGCGCATGAGCGACCTGCCGATGGAGCAGCGCCGCCTCAACGCCTGCGTCGACGCCGGCTTCATCGGCGAGAACGTCTATCTGTTCTGCGCCTCGGAGGGCCTTGCGACGGTTTTCCTCGGCGCGGTCGACGCGGCCAAGCTCGCTCAGGCCCTAAAGTTGCCGGACGACCAATTCGTCGCTTATGTGCAGACTGTGGGGTTTCCCGCCTAGCGCGGCGCGATAGGGAGGCTTTTCAGAGCGCGCGCCGCCGGCGCTAATTCAACGTTCCGGCGGCAGCTTTTGATGTGGCCGAGATCAGCGGCCGGGGCGCAGCGTCAGGGAGGCGACGCCGGCGGCCAGGGCAAGGCCCGATTGGACTTCGACCGACAGAGGCTGCAGCGTGATCGACCGGTTGAAACCGCCGACGAGCGCGTTGGCGCCCAGGCCCGCTCCAATCGTCACGGACGCGTCAGCGCCCGCATAATCGCCCGCCAGCGCGCCGCGAGGCGGCCCTTCCGACGGCGCGAAAACGGCCCAGGTCAGAACGCCGCGCTGGGTGGCTCCAATGTCGAGACCGAATTTACGGATCCTACCGTAGTAACGCTCACGGCGCCCGCGGGCGGAGGTAAAGACGCATCGCATTTCCTGCGCCGAGGTGATGATCATCCCCAAACCGCCCGAGACTTCGCACCGCAGCTGGCCGACCTTGGTTTCGGACTGCGCTAGGGCCGGTTGTGCGAGCGCAGCCAGTGAAACGAGCGCGGCTGCGAAAGTGGAAATGCACAATTTCATTCAAACCTCCTCACGAAGTGGATCGAACCTCGGGCTGAAGTGTTGTCGTTAAGAGCGGCTTCGACCCGTCTTTCCATCGACACGTCGCCCAACCGAGCGACGATTTTGGAACAACGGCGAGCCGGACAACGGCGCTTGTCGACGCTGATCACTGTCCAGACGCCGCGGTCACCATAGCACATCTTCGCGCTGCGGGACCGTGAGCTGCGTCGAATGGGCCATTCCCTCCGCTCAAAGCGGATCGGCTCGGTTCGAAGGAGACTCGTATGGAAAGGTCATGGAGCAAATTGGCGATCGCCTCGGCCACCGCGCTTGTTTTGGCCGCGGCGGGGGCGACCACGGCGGAGGCTGGAAGCTTCGTCGGCGGCGGCGGCGGGGGTGGCCACGGGGGCGGTTTCTCCGGCGGCGGTTTCTCCGGCGGCGGCGGAGCCCATGGCGGCGGTTTCTCCGGGGGCGGCTTCTCCGGCGGCGGCGGAGCCCATGGCGGCGGTTTCTCCGGGGGCGGTTTCTCCGGGGGCGGCTTCCACAGCGGCGGCGGGTTCGGCGGCGGCTTCCACGGCGGACCTACGGGCGGAACCTTCAGCGGCGGCGGAGCCCATGGCCTCGGTTTCGCCGGCGGCGGTTCGCATTGGTCCGGCGGCAGCGTCCAGGCTCAGAACGGATCGCACTGGTCTGGTGGTTTCCACGGGCCGACCGGCCACTGGAATGGCGGGCCGATGGGCTCGACATTCGGCAATGGCGTGGCGCCCGGGAACGGCTCGCGCCTGCTGACCCGCCCCGGCGTCGTCGCCGGGAATTTCAATAATCACAATGGATTCCGCGAAGGCTTCGATGGGCGCCACCACCACAATCATAACCGCGGGTTTGGCGGCTTCGGCTACTACGGCTACGGCTACGACGACTATCCCGACTACGCCTACGACGACTGCGCCTACGGCGCCGTCGACTGCGGGTACGGGTACGGGTACGGCTACGACAACAGCAATTGCTGGGTGAATCGCCGCGTTTACAACCGCCGCGGCATATTGGTGGGATGGCGGCAGGTGAACATCTGCACGGGCTAGATGGAGCTCGACCTGGTGCGGGGCTTCAGCTTGCTCCGCGCCCTTCTCCGCCTGGGGGGCGCGCCAGCGCGATGAGCGTTTCGACCGCGGCATAGTCCTGGTAGCCGCAGCGTGCGAGCGGCTTCGCTCCCGCGGTGTCGAACCGTCCGTCCTTGATGAGGGCGTCGTCGATGTGAAAAGCGACGACTTCACCGAGGACGAGATAATTGTCGAGCGGCTGGCCTCGGTGATCCTTCAGCTTCACGACCTCGACGACCTTGCATTCCATCGCCGCATGCGCCTCGGCGACGCGCGGCGCGGCGACCAGACGGCAGGGCGCCATGGTCAGGCCCGCGTGCTCGAATTCGCTGACGCCGCGCGGCAGCGGCGCAGAAGTCGCGCTGATCGCTTTCATCAGATCGAGCGTCGCGAGATTCGCGACGAATTCGCCGCTTTCGCGCGCGAAGCTCGCGCTGTCCTTCAGCCCTTCGCTCGAAAAACCGACCAGGGGCGGAAACGAGGTCAGCGCATTGAAGAAGCTGTAGGGCGCGAGATTGATGCGCCCGTCGAGACTGCGCGTGGAGATCCAACCGATCGGTCGCGGCGCCACGATCGCCTTGAAGGGATCGTGCGGGAGAATGGTCTTGTCGCGCTGCCGGGTCTCATAGAACATGGAATACGTCCATCAGGGGGCGAACGCGGTCACGACATCGGCGAGCGGCGGGCGTGGGCGGTCCTCCATAACGATCTTCGGGCTGCCGATGTGGACGAAGCCGACGATGCGCTCGTGCTCGGCGAGGCCGATCGCCGAGCGGAAGCGGACATCGTAGGCGCACCATTCCGTCACCCAACCCGTGACGTAGCCGAGCGCATTGGCCGCGATCACCAAATTCATGCACGCGGCGGCGGCCGAGAGCGTCTGCTCCCATTCCGGAATCTTGACGTGCGGGGCGGCGCGCGAGACGACCGCAACGACCAACGGCGCGTGCGAAAAGCGCTTGGCCTCGGTTGCGCGCCCATTCTCGTCGAGATCCGGCTTGTCCGCGAGTTTCAGCGCCAGCGCGATCGCGCCGGCGCGGTCGCGGGCGGCGCCTTCAAAGGTGATGAACCGCCACGGCGCGAGCTTGCCGTGATCGGGCACCCGCGACGCGATCGTCAGCAGGGTTTCGATCTCCGCCGGGCTCGGCCCCGGCCCGCTGATGTTGGGCGGCGGCGCCGAGCGGCGCCGTTTCAGCAATGCGATGGTGTCGTTCATGGCTTTGGTTGCTCCGCTACGGCCCTGCCCGAGGCCCTCAATGCCGAGAATTGCGCCGGGAGTAAACCGCCTTCGATCCGCCCGATTGTGGCCGCAGGACGCAAGCCGGGGCGGAAGGCATTGACCGCCGCTCCCGATCGCGGCAAGGCAATCGAATATGGCTCGTTTGGCTTTCTCCCTCCTTCTGGCGCTCGCGGTGATCGCCGGCCTGCCCGGCGCTGGCTTGGCCCAGACCTTGGCGCCCTCGGAAGCGCCCGCGACGGACTCGGGGCCGGCCACGCTGCGATTGTCCGCGGTGCTGACCGGATCGGACGCGCCGCTGACGGGGGGATTGCGCTGGCGGGTGTTCGGGCTTCGCCCCGAGGGGGACGGGTCGCGGCCCCTGATCGTCGAATCCAGCGAGGCCCAGCCGACGCTGACAATTCCCGCCGGCGACTATGTCGTCCATGTCGCGCTCGGTCTCGCCAGCGCCACCAAGCGGGTGACCCTCGGCTCTGAGGTGCGCAGCGAGCGGCTTGCGGTGAACGCGGGAGCGCTTCGCATCAACGGCACCTTGGGCGGCGCGACGATCGACGCTTCCAAGCTGTCGCTCGCGATCTACGTGCCCGAGCGCAACAATCCCGAGGCCAAGCTCGTCTATCCCAAGGCGCGGGCGGGCGAGATCATCGGACTGCCGGAAGGCTCCTACCATATCGTCTCGACCTACCTCGACACCGTCAGCGTCGGCGCGTTCGGCGGCAAGCCCGCCGCCCCGACGCCCACCAATTCGATCGTCTCCGCGGACATAAAGGTCTCGGCCGGGAAGCTCGTCGACGTCACCCTGCGCCATCGCTGCGCCACGGTGACGATCAAACTCGTCAACGCGCCGGGCGCGGAAGCGCTCGCCAACAGCAGCTTCACCGTTCTCACGCCCGGCGGCGACCTCATTCGCGATCTGATCGGCGCCTTTCCCTCCCTCGTGCTCGGCGAGGGCGAATATGTCGTGATCGCACGGCACGATTCGAAAACCTATCAAGCGACCTTCCAGGTGCAATCCGGCCTGGACCGCGAGGTCGAAGTTATTGCAAAAGAGAGTCCGAAACAGGACTGATCGCGCCATGCAGACTTTCTTCGTCGAGATCAAATGTGCGCTCGGGCGCACCTACGAGGTCGCCAGCGCCCTCGCGGAGGCGGAAATCGCCTCGGAAATTTATTCGATCGCCGGCGATTTCGACATTCTCGCCAAATTCTACGTCGAGCGCGACGTCGACATCGGGCACTTCGTCGGTCATCGCGTGCAGGTGATTCCCGGCATCGTCGACACCCGCACGATCATCACCTTCAAGGCGTTCTGAACGTCCCTAGCCGAGAGCCAGACATGCGTTTACCCGTTTTCGTCGCCCTGTCGCTCGTCGCCGGAACCGCCGCCGCCGCGCAAGAGAGTCCGTTCCTGTTCGACGCGCTCCAAAACCGCGTCTATCACGGCGCCTGGGAGAAGCTGATGAAGACGGTCCAGCCGACGCCGGACTGGCTCCTCCAGTTCAACAAGAATTTCGACGGCGTCGCCAGCGAGCTGAAGCCGGTCACGATCGACGGCAAAACCTATCAGATCGCCTATGTGTGCAAGCCGAGCGGCAAGCCAGGGGAATGCGCCGAGCGCAAGTTCGAGGTCCTGTTCGAAACCGGCGGCACGCACGCCTATGGCGCGCTCGGCGGCCGCAACGAAGACCCCGCGTATTTCGGCGCGCCGTCCCCCGCAATGCAGGACGTTCTCGCCAAAGCGGTGAAGGACTGAGGACGGCCGAGCCGGCGTGCCGTTCGCCAGCCGCTACTGCCGTTCGCGCGTCGAACAACGGGCGCCAGCCCTTCACCTCGCAACGCGATCCTCGTAGCGGTGCGCGCGCCCCTTTGCGTCGAGGATATCGTAGCCGCCCTCAGCGCGCGCCGCGGCATGGGTCGGGCCGATCGGGACCTTGCCGTGTGCGCCGGGAATGTCGAGCACATAGGTCGGCATCGCCAGCCCTGAGAGGCGCCGGCGCAGTTCTTCCATCAAGGCTTGTCCCTCGGCGATGGTGACCCTGAGATGTCCGGTGCCGGGCGCCAGATCGCCGTGGTGGAGATAGTAGGGCTTGATCCGCGCTTCGACGAAGGCGCGCATCAGCGCCTCGAGCGCGTCGGCGTCGTCGTTGACGCCCCTGAGCAGCACGCTCTGGCTCACCATCATAACGCCGCGGTCGCGCAGGCGGCGGCAGGCGTGGCGGGCTTCGTTCGTCAGTTCGCGCGCATGGTTGGCGTGCAGCGCGACGACGACAGTCTTGTCGTGGCCGCGCGTCAGCGCCTCAGCCATCGCCTTGGTCACGCGCTCCGGCGCGACGACCGGAAGGCGCGTGTGCCAGCGCAGCACCTTGACGTGCGGGATCGCCGCTAGGGCACGCGTCGCCTCGGCGATCCGGCGCGCGGACATTGCGAGCGGGTCGCCGCCCGTCAGCACGACCTCCCAAATTTCGTCGTGCGAGCGGATGTAGTCGAGCGCCGCCGCAAATTCCGCGTCGCTCAAAGCCCCGGCCCCCGGCCCCACCATTTCGCGACGGAAACAGAAGCGGCAATAGACCGCGCAGACCGAGACGAGCTTGAGCAGCACGCGGTCGCGATAGCGGTGCACAACCCCGGCGGCCGGGCTCTTCAGCCCGTCGCCGATCGGGTCGGGATCCTCGGCGGGATCGCGGGAAAGCTCGCGCGGATCGGGAACATATTGCCGCGCGATGGGATCATCGGGATCAGCGGCGTCGATGAGCACGGCGACAGCCGGCGTGATCGATACGGCGTATTGCGCCGCGACCGCCGCGACCGCATCGTGGCGCGCGGAGGCGACGAGGCCGGCGGCGACGAGATCGTCCGTCGTCTTCAGAGTGCGCGCGGGAGACCGGGTGAACGTCATGCCGGCTGTTTAGAGGCGGCAGCCCTCGAAGAAAAGAGCCGCCTCGCCTGCGACCAACTGCCGTCCGACCCAAAGCCCGTCACACGGCGGCGCGCGTCAGCTTGGTTACGTTGGTTTGAGTCGCCGCGGCGGCCTCTTCGCCTTCGCGCTGCGTCTCGCTGCCCGCCGCGTGGCCTCGGCGCGCCTGCTGGCGCTCGGCGCGGGAGGCTTCCAGCGCGCCGTCCGCCAACTGGCGCTCCGCCCGCATGCGCGCGATCTCGTCTTGCAGCGCCGCTGTGCGACGATCCAATTCCTCCTTGGCGCGCTGCTTGGCCGCCGCCATTTCATCGACGCGGACGCTCAATTGCTCGATCGTGCGGATCGCCGATTGCAGCGCCACCTCCTTGGCGCGCACCGCCTCGTTGAGACCGTTGACTTGATCGACGAGCACGCTGCGGGCGCGCTCCGTCCCGGCGATGCGTTCGTTCGCGGCGTCAAGATCGTCCTTCTGGGATCGAGCGCTCTTCTCGAGAACGTCGATCTGGATGGTGTTCTCGAGCAGCTTTCGCCCGACCGCGCGCAATTCGTCGATCTTGTCGCGCAACTGGGCTCGCGTCTGATCGAGGATCTTGTTCGTGACCTCCACCCGTCCGCGCACGGCGTGGATGGTGTTGCTGAGGGTCGAGATCTCGGCGTGGCTTCGCTCGACATGCTCGACATGTCGGGCGCGCAAGGCCGCGTGAACGGTTTGCTCCTCCATCAGCGCCTGCTCCAGGGCGACGACGCGATGCTTGCCCTGGTCGATCTGGCCTTCAAAGTCGGCAATGCGCCTTGTCGCCGCGTCCAGATTGACGGCGAGGCTGTTCGAGGTCTCGCGCAACGTCGCGTTTTCCTGCGTCAAGAGAGCGCTCTGGTCGCCGGCGACCTTGAGCGAGAGCTCCTGGCTCGCAAGGCTCTTGTCTTTGGCCGCCAGCTCCTCCTTCAGACGGCGATTCTCCTCGACGTGGCTGGCGCTCGCGCGCGTCTCGATCTCGAGGAGACGCTCCGCCTTGTCTTTGGCCGCGGAGCAGTCGCGAAGCTTGACCTGCGTCTCGCCCAGCGTCGCCTCGGTGCGCTGTGCGCGTTGCGACAATTCGCGATGGTCGCGAAGCAGCGCGTTCTTTGCGCCGACGACGAGGTCGCACTCCTCCGACACGGCGGCGAACCGCCCGCTCAACTCCGCGTGCGCGTCCTCGACGAGAGCCAGCTTGATTTTCGTCTCGTGTAGGCGGGCCTTGGCCGCCTCGAATTCGGCCAGCAGTTCCGACATCGGCGGCAGCAGCGCGTGGAACCGGCCCCTCACCTGGTCCAAATGCTCGAAGCCGTGTTGCACTTCCTCCATCTGCGCGCGCAGCGTTTCGTTCTGCTTGCCGATCGCCTCCAGCGAGGCGTCCGGCGTATAACGCGCCAGCGAGAAGTCGCCCGACCCGCCGCCGCGCCGCCGCTCGCCCAACTGACCGAAATTGAGCATCTGATCCCACAAGGTTCCCATCGCGCCCCCCGTTCTGTGCCGATGCCGACAATCCGGCCGAACCGCTTCACCGAACGCGAACGAAATCTCGTGGGCGGCGCGGGTTCGCCCGTCTCGACGGACGCCGTGTCCTCGTTTGGCAGAGAATCGCTTGCGCGCAGCCCATTTGGTTGCATCGAGGTAAGCGACGCAACTAATGCGTGTCAACCAGATCAACGCGCCCAGAAGGAAGGCGAAGCGGGAAAATCAAGGCCGCATATGGCAGCCGCGAAAAATCGCGATAGCGGAACCAGTTCCGGCCTTAGGCGTTATACAAGTCAAGGTTCAGTTTGCCTGTTTCGGCCGGACCGATGCGTCTAAAGGGGAGAATGGAATGGCGGCTCCGGGCTTAGCCGCAGCCGCGTCGCCCGCCGAATTTGCGGCGATTGCAAGCGACGCCGCATTGTGGGACCTGCTTCCCTGCGCTGCCTACACGTGCAACGCGAACGGCGCGATCCTCCGATACAACAAGAAGGCCGCAGACATTTGGGGGCGCGAACCAGAGCTCGGCGACCCCGCGGAGGGCTATTGCGGCTCGTATCGGCCCTGCGCGCCGGATGGACGCCTGTTGTCTCGTCAGGACGGCCCGGTGGCGCAAGCGATTCGCGACGGCCAGTCGTCTCGCGACGTCGAGGTCGTTTTCGAGCAGCCGTCCGGCCGGCTCATCCACGCGAAGATGAATATCGATCCGATCCGCGACGATCGCGGAAAGATCATTGGCGCGATCAACTGCTTTCAGGACGTGACCGCCCGCAAGCAGGCCGAACGACGGCTCGAGCGACGCGAAAGTCTCCTCCAGGCGGTCGTCGAAACGACTCCCGAATGCATTACGATCGTCGCGCGGGACGGCTCCTTGTTGCATGTCAATCATGCCGGGCTGGGAATGATCGAGGCTGACGACTTCGGGGACGTGGAAGGATCGCCGGCGTCACAATTCATCGCGCCCGAACACCGCGCTCATTGGAGCGCCCTCCATGAAAAGGTTTGCAAAGGCGACCGGCTCACCTGGGAATTCGACCTCGTCGGACTGCGCGGGGGCCGGCGTCGAATGGAGACGCACGCGGCGCCTTTGCGGTTGCCCGACGGCAGCGTCGCAGCGCTGGCCATCACGCACGACATAACTACGCGAAGGCAAGGCGAGGAGGCTGTACGCGAAAGCGAGAGCCGCTTGCGGGAGTTGTTGGAGGCGCTCCCCAACGCCATTTACACGACCGACGCACAAGGACTCGTCACCTTCTACAATCAGGCGGCGATCGAGATGTTCGGACGGCGTCCGGAGCTCGGGTCGGACGAATGGCTTCGCTCCTGGAAGCTTTATCGGACCGACGGGAGCTTCCTACCCTACGACGAATCCTCGATGGCGCTGTCGCTTCAGGAGAAGCGTCCGATCCGCGGCGAGGAAGCGATCGGCGAACGTCCCGATGGGTCCCGCGTGCACTTCGTGCCTTACCCAACCCCGTTGGTTGACGCCCGGGGCAAGTTGGTCGGCGCCGTGAACATGCTGGTGGACTTGAGCGACCGCAAGAAGGCCGAGGATTACGCGCAGCGGCTTGCGGCCATCGTCGAATTCTCGGACGACGCCATCGTCAGCAAGAACACGCATGGCGTCATACAGACCTGGAACAAAGGCGCCGCGCGTCTGTTCGGCTACGCGGCCGAGGAGGCGATCGGCCAACCCGTGAGCATGCTGATCCCGCCGGAGCGGCAGGATGAAGAGCCGGCCATTCTCGAGCGCATTCGGCTCGGCGAACGCATCGACCACTATGAAACCGTCCGCATCCGCAAGGATGGAACTCTGGTGGACATCTCCTTGACGGTCTCGCCGTTGAAAGACGCAAGCGGCAAGGTGGTCGGGGCGTCGAAAATCGCGCGCGACATCACCGAGCGCCGGCGTCAGGAGGAGCGTCGCCAGCTCCTCGTCAACGAGCTCAACCATCGCGTCAAAAATACGCTCGCCACCGTGCAGTCGATCGCCTCCCAGGCGTTCCGCAACGAAGGCCACGACACCAATTTCAGCCAATTCGAGCGCAGGTTGGTCGCCCTCTCGACCGCACATGACGTCCTGACGCGCGAGAACTGGGAAGGCGCCGATTTGAAGGAACTGGTGACGCGCACCCTCTCCCCGCTCTGCCCGCAGGCCGAGCGAGTTGACGCCTCGGGACCGTGGATCCGCGTTCGCCCGAAATTGGCGCTTTCCCTATCGATGGCCTTGCATGAACTGGCGACCAATGCGGCGAAATACGGCTCGCTGTCGAACCAGCAAGGCCGCATCAAAATCGAGTGGCGGATGTTCGAAACGGAATCGGAGGGCCGGTTCGGCCTGCGCTGGGAGGAGATGGGCGGCCCGCCGGTCGAAGCGCCGAAGCGGAAGGGCTTCGGAAGCCGTCTTCTCGAGCGTGCGCTGTCGAGCGAATTGGACGCCACGGTCCGGCTCGCTTTTCCGCCGACCGGCGTCGTATACGAGATCGAGGCGCCCTTCCGTGGTTGAGCGCAACCCCGCAGCCTCTCACAGCGCCAAGCTTCGCATCCTGGTGGTCGAGGACGAAGGGATGATCGCGATGTTGATCGAGGACATGCTGATCCAGCTCGGACACGAGGTGGTCGCCGTCGCCTCCAATGCGCGGCAGGCGCTCGAGGTCGCACGCACCGCTTCGTTCGATTTCGCGCTCGTCGACCTCAACCTGGACGGCCAGCCGAGCTATCCGATCGCGGACATGCTGGCTTCGCGAGGCGCGCCGTTCGCTTTTGCGACTGGCTATGGCCTGCAAGGCGTCGATCGCAGATACGCCGACGTTCCCCGGTTGACGAAGCCATTCCTGAGTTCGGATCTCGACCAGCTTCTCTCGCAAGTCGTCCCGCGCGGGACGACGGGCGGATAGAGCGACGCTCTCGCGCGACAGATGGTGCGGGCGGCCGGAATCGAACCGGCACAGGCCTTTCGGCCCTACGGATTTTCTTACCAGCTACGGCTTTCGCCGCCGCGCCGCGGCCAAAGCCGCCTCGGCGCGTTCGTGGTCTGGACTATCCCTTCACCGTTGCGTTCGCCAAAGGCGGACGCGGCAGGTGCTGCCCGTCTAGTCTCTACACCTTCCCGCCGTCGGAGCCGACGGCGGACTTGGCTCGGGATTGCCACTCGCGAGGTTCCCCCGACTTTGAGCAGTTCTGCTTCTCCAGTTTCCCGAAGAGCACTCAAATCGCGTTCAAGTCCGTTGCGTCTACCAGTTTCGCCACGCCCGCTTTACGCCTTGGCTTCTACCTATAAAACCGTTGAAGATTCAAGTCAGCCGGCGGCGTCCTTGGCGATGGGCGGCTGGAAGGCGAGGCCCATGTCCCAGGGAAAGTAGATCCAGGTGTCCTGCGAGACTTCGGTGATGAACGTGTCGACCAAGGGGCGGCCGAGCGGCTTGGCGTAGACGGTCGCGAAGTGCGCCTTGGGCAGCATTTCGCGCACGACCTTCGCGGTCGCGCCCGTGTCGACGAGATCGTCCACGACGAGAATCTTGGAGCCGTCGCGCGATTTGGCGACGTCGTCGGCGATCGTCTTGAGGACCTGCAAGCCGCCCTGGTTCTTGTAGTCGTGGTAGGAGGCGATGCACACCGTCTCGATCACGCGCAACTCAAGCTCGCGCGCGATGATCGCCGCCGGCACCAACCCGCCGCGTGTAATGGCGACAATCGCCTCGAACGGCCCCGACGCCGCCAAGCGCCAAGCGAGCGCACGGGCGTCGCGATGGAACTGGTCCCAGGAGACCGGAAAGGCTTTCTCGCGACCCTCGACCATGACGGCTCCTATCAATGCGGCACCTGCATAGCAAGGGAAAGCAAGGCGAGCGAGCGGCCTCGCCGTCCATCAACAGTTTTGGCGAGTCAGGCCGGCCGCGTCTCTCCGCCGAGCCCGGCCAACATCGCAGCGATCGCGCCGCGCGCCGCGGCGACCTTGAGCGGATCGCGGCCGCGCACGACGATCTGGTTCTTGAACTTGCCGTCGGCGAAGGAGGGATAGGAGCCGATGCTCATCTCGGGATGTTCGGCGGCGATGCGCCCGAGCGCGTCGCCGTAAACTCCCTCCGGGAAGGCCGCCTCGATCGTCTCGATGGTGAGGCGCACGCCCGTCGCGAGGTCCTTGGCGGCGGAATCGAGCATCGCCTGCATGATCGAGGGCACACCGGCCATCACGATCACATTTCCGATTCGGAAGCCCGGCGCCTTCGAGATCGGATTCTCCACGAGCGCCGCGCCATCGGGAATGCGCGCCATCCGGCGGCGGGCCGGCGTCAGTTCGTCCGGCTTATAGCGCTCCAGCATCATCGCGATGACGCGCGGATGCTCGTCGATGCCGACGCCGAAGGCCTTCGCAACCGCGTCGGCGGTGATGTCGTCGTGGGTCGGGCCGATGCCGCCGGTGGTGAAAACATAGGTGTAGCGCGCCCGCAGCGCGTCGAGCGCGGCGACGACTTCCTCCTCGACATCGGGCACGACGCGCGCCTCACGGACGTCGATGCCGAGATTGCTGAGATATTCGGCGATGTAGCCGATGTTGCGGTCTTTCGTCCGGCCGGACAGGATCTCGTCGCCGATCACCAGGATCGCTGCGGTGATGTTGGTCTCGCTCATGAACTCGTCTCCTCGCGATCGAGCTCGTAGGCGACGTTCTCGACCGTGCGCAAAATCTCCCGATAGCCGATCCCGCGCAAGCGCTCCTCGAGGGCGGCGCCGACGCGCAGCAGGGAAAATTCCATGATGATGAGGCGCGGCCACAACGCCCTCGGCGCCTCGCTGAGGAACGGATCGAGTACCAGATCCTCGGCGCCTTCGATGTCGAGCTTGATCGCGTCGATCTTCGCATAGCCCTCTTCGCGCACCAGCGTGAGAAGCCGCTTGGCGCGCACGCGCATCTGCTCGACATGCGCCTCGGCGCTGACGATGCGCACCGAGGTCTCGCCCTGGTTGCTCGTGTTCACAAACAATGTGATCTCGCCGTCGATGTCGGCGAGCGCGCACGACACCGCCTTCACATTGGCGAATTCGCTCTGCTGGATGTTGTAGACGAGGCGCTCGAAGACCTCGGGCAACGGTTCGACCGCGAGTATCCGGGCCCGCGGCCCCGCGAGCGCGGCGCTCGAAAGCGCGTAGCCGCCGACGCTGGCGCCGACGTCGAGGAAGACGAAGTCGCCCTTGAGCCGCTCGGCGAGGAGCGCGCGCTCGGGCCCGTCGAAATATTGCGGCGTGAACAGCAGGCGCTTTTCCGCGACATTGTGATGCGGATCGAGCCGCATTCGCGCCCCGAGCGAGACGACGTCGACCGGGCGCCCGCGCAGCGACCGCATGGCCACCGCGCGCAGAAAAAAGGCCGTGCGCTTGCCGAACCATCCGACCGAGCAGCGCCGCGTCACGCTCAGGGCGAGCGCACAAAAACCCGTCGGCGCGAATTGGCCGAACGGCGCAGCCTCGATAACGCTGTCTTTTTGCATGCCTTCGCAGTTCATCTGGGCGCACCTCCTAGCACGAGCCGCCCTCGCCTCGCCAGTTGCGCTCTCCGAGCTTGCCCCGCGCTTGCCTCGCCAGCCGCTCGCCCGCCGGAACCCGACCAGATCGGCCCAATCGCCCGGGACTTCGAGCCCGCTTCGCCCTGCGAGCCGCAGCGCGTCCTTGGCGCGGCGGCCTTAACGTATTAAATGGGATCAGCAAAGGCGCGCCGACGCCTCGATTTTCATCCGAAGGTCTCCCGATGACGTTCGTCGATTCCGCGCAGCTCCAAGGGCGGCGCAACGGCCATATCAAACTGCACGGTCCCGAAGCCTTCGCGGCGATGCGCAAGGCTGGGCAACTCACGGCGCAGGCGCTCGACCTGCTGGTCGACAAGGTGCGGCCCGGCGTCGCCACCATTGCGCTCGACAAGCTGATCTTCGAATTCGCGATGGATCACAACGCCTATCCGGCGCCGCTGAACTATCGCGGCTATCGCAAGTCGATCTGCACCTCGATCAATCACGTCGTCTGCCACGGCATTCCCGACGAGAAGCCGCTGCGCGACGGCGACATCCTCAACATCGACGTCACCCTGATCGTCGAGGGGTGGCACGGCGACGCGAGCCGCATGTATGTGGCGGGCGAGGCGCCGCGCCGGGCGCAGCGGCTCATCGACGTAACCTACGAGTGCCTGCAGCGCGGCATTGCCGCCGTCAAGCCGGGCGCGACGACGGGCGACATCGGCTTCGCCATCCAAAGCTACGCGGAGAGCGAGCGCTGCTCGGTGGTGCGCGATTTCTGCGGCCACGGGCTCGGCCAGTTGTTCCACGACGAGCCGAACATTCTCCACATCGGCCGTCGCGGCGACGGCGTGCCGCTCCGCCCCGGCATGTTCTTCACCATCGAGCCGATGATCAATCTCGGCGGCCCCGGGGTCAAAGTGCTGTCGGACGGTTGGACCGCCGTGACGCGCGACCGCTCGCTCACCGCACAATTCGAGCACACCGTGGGCGTGACCGAGACGGGCGTCGAAATCTTCACCTCGTCGCCCGCCGGGCTCGAACATCCCCCCTATTCCAGATGACGAGCGGCTCGGAGGGGGACGAGCCGCCCCACTATCACGGTCACCGCGAGCGGCTGCGCATTCGCCTGCGGGACGCCGGCGCCGACGCGTTGGCCGACTACGAGCTGATGGAGCTCGTGCTGTTCCGTGCGATCCCCCGCCGCGACGTCAAGCCGCTCGCCAAGGCGCTGATCGCCCGCTTCGGCTCCTTCGCCGAGGCGATCGCCGCCGCGCCCCAACGGCTCGCCGAGGTCGAGGGAATGACCGCCGGCGCAATCGGCGAATTTGCGGTCGTCGCGGCGGGCGCCAAGCGCTTCGCCAAGGGCGCCGCCAAAAAGCGCCTGCTCATCGGCTCGTCGAACGAGCTCGTCGAATATTGCCGCACCGCCATGGCCTTCGCCGAGCGGGAGGAATTCCGGGTCCTCTTCCTCGACAAGAAGAACGGCCTCATCGCCGACGAGACGCTCGGCGTCGGCACCATCGACCAGGCGCCGGTGTTCCCGCGCGAGGTCGTGCGGCGGGCGCTCGAACTCGCCTCGACCGCGGTGATCCTGGTGCACAATCACCCTTCCGGCGATCCGGCGCCCTCGACGCAAGACGTCAAGATGACGCTGGACATCATCGCGGTCGCAGCGCCGCTCGGCGTCACCGTGCATGATCACATCGTGATCGGACGCCACGGCCATGCGTCGCTGCGCGGCCTCAGGCTCATCTGATCCGCTGTCACCGCCGCGACTTGCGCGCCGCGTCCAGATCCTCTGGCGTATCGACGTCCAGCGTCGCCGCTTCGCCGTCGGCTGCGATCTCGACGACGAGCGCCGGATCGGCCTCGCGCAGCAGGCGGCGGGCGCCCTCGTCGCCGTCCAGCTTGGCGATGTCAGGGAACAGCGCGCGCGACAGCAGCGCCGGGTTGCCGCGCCGCCCGGCATGCACCGGCGTGGCGGCGAGCGCCTGCGGGCGGCCGGCGAAGGCGTCGATCAGCCGGTCGAGCAAGCCCGCATCGACAGCCGGCATGTCGCCGAGCAGCGCCAGCACGCCAGCGACGCTGTCGGGCAATGCGGCAATCCCCGTCTTCAACGAGGAGGCGAGGCCGTTGGCATAGTCGGGATTGTGTGCGAAGACGACGTCGAGCCCACCGAGCGCCGTCTCGACGCTCTCCCGCGCGTGTCCGGTGACGACGACGACCGGCCGCGCTCGCGAGGCCAGCGCCGCCCGCGCCGCATGGCGCACCAGCGGCTCGCCTGCGAGCGAAGCGACGAGCTTGGAGGGCTCCGCCCCGCCTCCTTCACGAAAGCGCGTGGACCGGCCGGCGGCCAGCACGACGACGCCGATCTCAGCCATCGCCGAGCCGCGGCTGAGGGCGCGACGAGATTTCCATCAGAAGGCCGCCGACGCCCATTTTCTCGATGCCGCCGCCGGTGATCGGCACGTCCGCCAGGATCCGCTGGAGCACCCAATCGAAGCCGTTCTCCTTGGGCGAGCGCGCGCAGCCCGGCGCGCCGATGACGGGCTGCGCGCCGCGCCGCGCCAGCAACAGGAGATTGCCAGGATCGACCGGCATTCCGAACCGCTCGATCCGCCCGCCGAAGGCCTCGACCGCAGCGGGAATCACGTCGCGCCGATCGGTGATCGCCGAGGCGCCGAAGATCACCAACGCGTCGCAGCCGGGCGCGAGCCGGTCGAGCGCAGCCGCGACGGCCGTCGTCTCATGCGCGACCCGTTCCTCGGCAGCGATCGAGGCGCCGGCCGGTGCGAGCCGATCGTCGAGAACGCGCAGCGTCTTGGCGATGACGCTCGGCTTGAGGCCGGGCAGCAGCGTCGAGACGACGCCGAAACGCAGCGGACGGAACGGAGCGATCGACGCCGCCCCGCCGGCTGGCAGCGCGTCGCACGCTTTCTCTAGCGCCGCGCGGTCCGTCGCGAAGGGGATGATCTTGACCGTCGCAACCATGTCGTCGGGCGCGACGACTCGATATTGCGCCAGCGTCGCGACGGTGATCGCCTCGTCGACGGCGTTGACGCGGTCGATCGCTTCGGCGTCCACGACCAGGAGGCCCGCCTCGCGCGCAAAGAGATTGACGCGGCCGGTGAAGGGCGGCGCGAGCCGCAGATGCGCCCCGGCGAGGCGGTCGGCGAGTTGCTGCGCCGCTTCGTTTTCGCCCACCTCTCCCGGCTCGAGGCGGGCGGCGATGATCTCCTCGACGCCGGCGGCGCTCAGCGCGCGACGCCGCTCGGGAGTGACGATCTCGCCCTTCTTGATGGCCAGACCGTCGAGCCGCACCGCATGAGCGACGATCGCGTTTTCGGCTTCGGCGACCGGAATCGGTCCGAACTTCACGTCTGCGTCCTTTCGGCCCGCAGCGGCTTCTTGCGTTGCGCCGCGATGATCTCGCCCATGATCGAGACGGCGATCTCCGACGGGCTCACCGCGCCGATATCGAGGCCGATCGGCGCATGAATGCGCGCCAGCGTTTCGTCGTCGAAGCCTTCCGCGCGCATGCGCTCGATGCGCTTGGCGTGGGTTTTGCGCGAGCCGAGCGCGCCGATGTAGAAACAGTCGGCCTTGAGCGCGTGAACGAGCGCGCGATCGTCGATCTTTGGGTCGTGGGTGAGGAGACATATGGCGCTGTAGCGGTCGAGCGGCGCCGCCGCGAGCACTTCCTCCGGCCACTCGGCGAGGACGCGGACTTCGGGAAAGCGCTCCGGCGTCGCAAAGGCCGTGCGGGGATCGATGATGATCGGATCGAGCCCCGCGATGCGGGCGATCGGCGCCAGCGCCTGCGAGATATGGACAGCGCCGATCATCACCAGCCGCACCGGGGGAACCAGCACGGTGAGAAACCAGCTCTCGCCTTCATGTTCGGCAAGGCCGCTCTTGCCCGACCTCAGCGCCGCTTCGATCGCTTCGGCGAGCGGATCGCCGCCAACGTCCTCGGCGAGCACAAAGCGCTGCGCGCCGTCGGATTGGTGTGTGACGAGAGCGCCGGCCCGCCGCTCGCGCCGCGCCGCGTTCATCGCCGAGAGAATGTCGAGGCGCATCAGTCAACCCGCTCGACATAGACCTTGATGCGGCCGCCGCAGGAGAGACCGACCTTCCAGGCGGTCTCGTCGGCGACGCCGAACTCCAGCGTCTTGGGCGCGCCGTCGGCGATCACGTCGAGCGCCTCGGTCACCACGGCGCCTTCGACGCAGCCGCCCGACACCGAGCCGAGGAAGTTGCCCTCCCCGTCGATCGCCAGATGCGAACCGACCGGCCGGGGCGCCGAGCCCCAGGTCTCGACCACCGTCGCGATCGCAACCCCGCGCCCCGCCCGCCGCCAGCTTTCCGCGGCGGCCAAGATGTCGTCTTCAGCGCTCAACATGGCGCCCTCCTTCTCCGTATCCGTTCATGGCGCCACAAAGCCGATGACTTTGTGCGTGCCGTCACAATAGGGCTTGTTCTTCGAGCCGCCGCAACGGCAGAGGGCCGCAGCCTGCGTCCGGTCGACGGCTCGGCCTGTGCCGGACAGGATCTCGACATTGCCTTTAACGCCGAGCGGCCCGTTGGGATAGGCCGTGATCGTCAGGACCCCGTCGCGCGCCGCGAGCGGCTCCGTGGTCTTGGTCGCTGGCTCGCCACTGGCGGCAAAGGCCGCGCCGACATGCGATCCGTCGCAATAGGGCTTGTTGTTGGAGGCGCCGCAGCGACAGAGCGTTACGCGCAAGCCCGCAGGCGCGCCGCCGATTTCGATCGCCGCGTGGACCGCCAGCGGGCCGTTCTCGCGAAGGGCGATCGTGTTGACCAGCGGCGCCGTTTCAGGCTCGCCGCCGTCGTGGCGTTCGACCTGAATCGCACCCGAGGGGCAGTTGAGGGCGACATACATCAGCTCTTCGACAGACGCCGCGTCCGGATCGATCCACGGTCCCTGGACATTGGCCTTGAACACGCCCGGCTGCGCAATGACACAGCGCCGCGCGTGAATGCAGCGTCGTCCCTCGAAACTGATGGTCGCCTTCTGACCAGTCGCGCGCTCGATGACGCTGTCGCTCATATCTCCCTCCGGCTCGATACGCTTGCGGCGCCCCGCCAACATGGCGGCCCTCGCGCCCGCGCGCAAGCCGGCGGCGCTGTTCATTCACGGCGCGGCCGTCGCCCCGGCGGCCCGAAGCCGCTTTTGCGGATCGGCGTCGGCTGGGCTCTGGCGCGACAGAGCCCGGCACAGCGCCTCCATGCTGGCGAGGTTGTGGATCGGTCGGAATTCGTCGACATAGGGCAGCATGGCGCGCACGCCGCGCGCCTTGGCGGCGAACTCGTCGTAGCGCAGCAACGGATTGAGCCAGATCAGGCGGCGCGACGAGAGGCGCAGCCGCTCCATCTGCGGGGCCAGCGCCTCGATGTCGTCGCGCTCGAGCCCGTCGGTGATGAGGATGGCGATCGCGCCCTGCCCGAGCACGCGGCGCGACCATTCCCGGTTGAACCGCAGCAGCGACGCGCCGATGCGCGTTCCCCCTGACCAGTCGGCGACCTCCCCGGCGCAACGCTGCAACGCCTCGTCGGCGTCGCGCGCCTGCATCGCCCGCGTCACGTTGGTCAGGCGCGTGCCGAAGAGAAACGTCGAGACCCGCCGCGTCCGCCCGAGCGCGTGCAGGAAGTGCAGCAACAGCCTCGTATATTCCGCCATCGAGCCGGAGATGTCGCAGAGCGCGACGACCGGCGTGCGCTGCTCGGCGCGCGAGCGAAAAGCAAGGTCGATGATGGCGCCGCCGCCTCGGAGCGAACGGCGGAAGGAGCGGCGCGGATCGACGCGCGCGCCGGCAGGATCGGCAATGAAGCGGCGCGTGCGCAGGCGGTCCTGCGGCAGCGCGAGCCGCGCGATGCGCGCCTTGGCCTCCGCGATCTCCGCCGCGCTCATTTGCGCGAAGTCCTTTGCGCGCAGGATTTCGTTCGACGACATGGTGAAGCGCGCGTCGAGTTCGAGGGCGGGCGGCGGCTCGGCGACCTCTTCCCTCGTCTTGAACAACGCCTCGGCGACCCGCGCCGCGCCCGGCTCGGGCTTGCGAGGATCGCGCGGGCTGGACGGCGCCGAGGGCGTCATCATGGCGAGCATTCTCTCGAGCAAGCCCTTGCGCCGCCAGAACAGGTCGAAGGCCTGGTCGAATAGCAGCGTATGCTCGTGCGATTTGACGAACACGGCGTGCAGCGTCTCGCGGAAGTCGGCGCGGTCGCCGACCCCGACCGCTTCGACGGCGGCGATCGCATCGAGCACGGCGCCAGGCCCCACGGGAACGCCGGCCTCTCGCAATGCGCGCGCGAAATAGAGGATGTTGCGGGCCAGCGCCCCGGTTGCCGCCGTTTGCGCCTCGCTGGTCATGCGAGACCTCCTCCATTCCGCCTCGGCGCGGGACTCAACGTGAATCGTCTCGCTACGCCATCTGCGCCTGGCGCAGTTCCGCGCGCGCCTGTTGGATGAGCTCGCTGGCCTTGGCGCCCTGAATCCTGGCGATGTCGTCCTGATACTTCAAGAGCACCCCGAGCGTGTCGGAGACCTGCGCCGGATCGAGCGCGACGGCGTCGAGCTCGGCGAGCGCGCTCGCCCAGTCCAAGGTCTCCGCCACCCCTGGCGATTTGAACAAATCCTCGGCGCGGATCTTCTGCACGAAGGCGACGATTTCCTGGGTCAGCCGCTCGGGCGCCTTGGGCGCCTTGGCGCGCAGGATCGCGATTTCGCGCTCCGCGTCGGGATAGCCGACCCAATGGTAAAGGCAGCGCCGCTTCAAGGCGTCGTGAATTTCGCGCGTCCGATTGGAGGTGATGACGACGATCGGCGCACTCTCCGCCTTGATGACGCCGATCTCGGGGATCGTCACCTGAAAATCGGACAGAACTTCGAGCAGATACGCCTCGAACGCCTCGTCGGCGCGGTCGATCTCGTCGATCAGCAAGACCGGCGCGCCGCCCGCGGAGGGCTCCAGAGCTTGGAGCAGCGGGCGTTTGATGAGATAGCGCGCGGAGAAGATATCGTGCTCGATGCGATCCTTGTCGTGCTCGCCAGCCGCTTCGGCGAGGCGGATCGCCATCATCTGCGCGGGATAGTTCCACTCATACACCGCTGTCGCGACGTCGAGCCCTTCGTAGCATTGCAGGCGGATCAGCCGGCGGCCGAGCGAGGAAGCGAGAACCTTGGCGATCTCGGTCTTGCCGACGCCCGCCTCCCCTTCGAGAAACAACGGTCGCCCCAGGCGCAAGCTCAAGAAAGCGACCGTCGCCAACGGGCGGTCCGCGACGTAGTGGGCGCCGCTCAGCAGCGCCAGCGTATCATCGATCGAGGCCGGCGCTGGAAGCGGCCGGAAATCGGATTGCGTCATCTCCGCTCCAACTGTCCCGCTGCGGCGGGCGCGCCCCTCTCCTGCTCGGATAGGCCGAAGGGCGCGCTTTGGCAATCGGCGCCGCCTGGCGGCGAGCCGGCGCACAGACGCCGCCGGCCGCAGCCGGCGGCGAATTGCTGACAGATATCAAGCCGCCGCGGCGACCGCGCGGCGCGCGAGCACGCCGATCAAATGGGCGCGATAATCCGCATCGGCGTGGATGTCCGAGCCGAGCCCGTCCGCCGGCACGCTGCGGCCTTCGAGCGCCGCAGGGTTGAAGTTGGCGTCAAGCGCCTGCTCGAAGCTCTCCACCCGGAAGACGCCGTTCGCTCCGGCGCCGGTCACGGCGACGCGCGCGCCGCCGGCGATCTTGGCGACGAAGACGCCGACCAGCGCATAACGCGACGCCGGGTTGCGGAATTTCACATAGGCCGCCTTCTCGGGGATTGGGAAGTCGATATGCGTGATGATCTCGTTCGGCTCCAGCGCGGTCTCGAACAGGCCTGTGAAATAGTCGCCGGCGGCGATGCGCCGCGCATTGGTCACGATTGTCGCCCCCAGCGCCAGCGCGGCCGCGGGATAGTCGGCGGCCGGATCGTTGTTGGCGAGCGAACCGCCGATCGTGCCACGGTTGCGCACTGCGGGATCGCCGATGAGGCCCGCGAGATCGGCGAGCGCCGGAATGGCGGTGCGCACGATCTGGTTGCGCGCGACGTCGGCATGGCGCGTCATCGCGCCAACCCGCACGGCGTCGCCCTCGCGGCTGACGCCGACAAGGTCGGCGACCTTGCTCAGATCGACCAGCACGCTGGGTGAGGCGAGCCGCTGCTTCATCGTGGGAATCAGCGTCTGTCCGCCGGCGAGCAGTTTGGCGTCGTCCTGCGCGAGCTCGGCGAGCGCGCCGGCGAGATTGGTTGGCTGGTGATAGGCGAAGGCGTACATGGCGAAATCTCCAGGGAAAGGGAACGAGACGGCGTCCGCGGTCACTCCGCGGCGCGCTTCATCGCGGCGTTTTGCGCGGCGCGCCAGACGACTTGCGGCGTCGCCGGCATGGCGACGTTCTCATGGCCGAGCGCGTCGGTGATCGCATTGATCACCGCCGGCGGCGAGGCGATCGCGCCCGCTTCGCCGCAGCCTTTGATCCCGAGCGGGTTCGAGGGGCAAACTGTCTCGATCGTCTCGATATGGAAGGACGGCAGATCGTCGGCGCGCGGCATGCAATAGTCCATGAAGCTCGCGGTCACGAGCTGGCCGTCGGCGTCGTAGACCGCGCTTTCGTGCAGCGCCTGGCCGATGCCGTGCGCGACGCCGCCGTGCACTTGGCCCTCGACGATCATCGGGTTGATCAGCTTGCCGAAGTCGTCGACCGCCGTCCATCGGTCGATCGTCACAACGCCGGTTTGCGGATCGACCTCGAGTTCGCAGATGTGGACGCCCGCCGGGAAGGTGAAATTGGTCGGATCCCAGAAGGCGCCTTCCTTCAGGCCTGGCTCGAGCTCCTGGCCGTTGAACTTGTGCGCGATATAGGCTTGCAGCGCGACCGAGGCGAAGTCGATCGACTTGTCCGTTCCCTTGACGGTGAACTTGCCCTCCTTGAACTCGATGTCCTGGTCGGAGGCCTCCAGCACATGGCCGGCGACCTTCTTCGCCTTGGCCTCGATCTTGTCGAGCGCCTTGGAGATCGCGGACATGCCGACCGCGCCGGAGCGCGAGCCGTAGCTGCCCATGCCGAACTGCACCTTGTCGGTGTCGCCGTGCACGACCGAGACGTTCTCGAACGGGATGCCGAGACGCGACGAGACGAGCTGCGCGAAGGTCGTCTCGTGGCCCTGGCCGTGGCTGTGCGAGCCGGTCAGAACCTCTACGGTGCCGACCGGATTGACGCGCACCTCCGCCGATTCCCAGAGGCCGACGCCGGCGCCGAGCGAGCCGACCGCCGCCGACGGCGCGAGGCCACAGGCCTCGATATAGGCGGAGAAGCCGACGCCGCGCAGCTTGCCCTTGGCGGCTGAGGCCGCCTTGCGCTGGGCGACGCCTTTGTAGTCGGCCGCGGCAAGCGCCTTGTCGAGCGCGGAGACGTAATCGCCGACGTCATAGCACAGGATCACCGGCGTCTGATGCGGGAACGTCTTGATGAAATTCGCACGCCGGAATTCGGCGGGGTCGCGCCCGGTCTCGCGCGCGGCGATCTCGACGATGCGCTCGACGAGGAACGTCGCCTCCGGCCGCCCGGCGCCGCGAACCGCGTCGACCGGCGCGGTGTTGGTGTAGACCGCGTCGACCTCGGCGTAGATGGCCGGAATGTCGTACTGGCCGGACAGGAGGATCGCATAAAGATAGGTCGGCACCACCGACCAAAAGGTCGAGGGATAGGCGCCGAGATTGGCGATCGTGTGGACGCGAAGCCCGAGCATCTTGCCATTGGCGTCGAGCGCGAGTTCGGCGTGCGAAACGTGGTCACGGCCGTGCGCGTCGGAGAGGAAGGATTCCGTGCGCTCCGCCGTCCATTTCACCGGGCGATCGATCTTCTTGGCCGCCCAGGCGCAGACCGTCTCCTCGTTGTAGATGAAGATCTTTGAGCCGAAGCCGCCGCCGACGTCGGGCGCGACGACGCGCAGCTTGTTCTCGGGCGCGATGCCCTGGAAGGCGGAAAGCACCAGACGCGCGACGTGCGGGTTCTGACTCGTCGTATAGAGCGTCGTGACGTCGGAGCCGGAATCGTATTCGCCGAGCGCGGCGCGCGGCTCCATCGCGTTGGGAATGACGCGGTTGTTGACGAGGTCGAACTTGGTCACGTGGGTCGCCTTGGCGAAAGCGGCGTCCGTCGCGGCCTTGTCGCCGACATGCCAATTGTAGACGGTGTTGTTCGGCGCGAAGTCGTGCACCTGCGGCTGGCCCGGATTGGCGGCGCTCGCGGTGTCGGCGGCGGCGGGCAGGACGCCATAATCGACGACGATCTTCTCCGCCGCGTCCTTGGCTTGCAGATAGCTGTCGGCGATGACGACGGCGACGGGGTCGCCGACGTAGAGCGCTTTGCCGTGCGCCAGAGCGGGAAACGCTCCGACCTTCATCGGCGAGCCGTCCTTGGAATGAATGGTCCAGCCGCAGACATGCGCGCCGATCTTGTCGGCGGCCGCGTCCGCGCCGGTGAAGATGGCGACGACGCCGGGCGAGCTGCGCGCCGCTTCGAGATCGAAACCGTTGATCGTCGCATGCGCGTGCGGCGAGCGCACGAAATAGGCGTAGCCCTGCCCGGGACGATTGATGTCGTCGGTGTAATGCCCCTTGCCCGTGATGAAACGGATGTCTTCCTTGCGTTTGACGGAGGCGCCAATGCCGGTCGCGTTCATGCAACACTCCCAATTGTCGCTGTTATGGTTGTTACGGCCGTTCGCCGCCGAGCCCCATCGGGCCGGTCCGGCGCTTAAAGCAATGAGTCTATTCCGCCGCCTTCGGTTGTTGCGCCCCGGCGCCCATTTCGCGTGCGCCCTGCTGCACGGATTTGACGATGTTGTGGTAGCCGGTGCAGCGGCAGATGTTGCCGTCGAGCTCCTCGCGGATGGTGTGCTCGTCGAGGTCGAAGCCCTTGCGGTTGACCATGTCCACCGCCGTCATGATCATGCCGGGCGTGCAGAAGCCGCACTGCAAGCCGTGATTGTCCTGAAACGCCTGTTGCATGGGATGCAGCCGTCCATCGCGCGCCAGACCCTCGATCGTCGTGACCTCGGCGCCATCGCAGGAGGCCGCCAGCGTGGTGCAGGATTTGACCGCGAGGCCGTCGACGTGGACAACGCAGGCGCCGCACTGCGAGGTGTCGCAGCCGACATGCGTGCCGGTTAACCGCAAGTTTTCGCGCAAGAACTGCACCAGCAGCGTGCGCGGATCGACCTGCGCCGAGACCGCCTTCCCGTTGACCTTCATCGACACAGGAATCATTGTTCGTCCTCCCTTGCGCGCCGCCGGCCGCCGCGGAGCGCGTCCGTCGGTCGCCGCTGCTCCCTGGGTCTCGCAACGCGAGACACAATGGACTGGTGGGCCGCCATTGGCGCGGCCGCGGTGTGATTGCAGCGTGGCGAAACATCCGCCTTTCGTCAATCGCTTGCGGCTCCGCCCCGGCAAATATGGCTCCGCGCTGGACGCGGCGGAGCCGACGCGCCAGCAATCGGGCGCGTCCTGGCAGGCGATCGGGTTCCCCGCCGCGAGGCCAGTTTCTGAGCGAATGACGGCATTTTGAGCAAAAGCTCAACTTGCGCCTTGCGAAAGCGCGGCGAACGGCGCATCCGTTGGCGGTGGCGGCGCCGACGATTGTGGACAAGCGGCTTGAAAGCGCACGCGGCCCCTCGCGCGC
>DASXGX010000085.1:0-2954 GCA_036488815.1 Roseiarcus sp. | reverse complement strand
GGCAAGCGTGAGAGCGATCCGATCGGGAACCCACGGGAAGAAGTAAGGCTCGTGAACCAGCAGGATCGCAGGCGCATCGTCGTAGATCGCACGCATCGCCGCCGGGAGATCGTCGGCGCCGTGGCCGCGGCGGGGGTTGGTCACAGGCGCCAGCAGATCGCCAAGGCCGATCAACCAGAAAGGCCGTCCGCGCTGGGACAATCGCAGGGATTGATTTTCGAGCAGCGCAACGCCCGCCTCCATGAGCGCCCGGCGGACGCTGCGAGAATTGTCCGCAGGCTCGGGGTGGAATGGCCGCGAACCACCCGTCGTGATTGCCGAGAATTGCGTAGACGCCGAGCGGCGCTTCGAGGCGGTCCAGCTGCTCGGCCCAGGCGCCGGCCGGCACGTAACCGGAAACCATGCGATGCGTGCACACATAGTCGCCGAGCAGAACTGTAAGATCCGGCTTCTGGGCGTTGGCCAGGTCGACGACTTCGCCGATACGCTCTTCCGACATCCACGGATAGCAGGCGTGAATATCGGCGATAACCGCAATCGTGAGCTCGAGATCGTCGGGCCAGTTGGGGAGCCGCGGCGAATATCCGGTGAGCGTAAGCGCCGAGCCAGTCTCATACGCGGTCGCATAGCCGGATAGCGATAGCGTCGCAGCAGCCGCGCCGGCGCCGGCAAGAAACCGGCGCCTCGTCAGATGAACCATCGGTTGCGCTCGCCTCGGGCGCTCGTTCGCCGCGACCTCTATGCGTCGGTCCCAGCTTGAACAAGCGCGCCAGCAGGCGGAAGCAGATAGAACTCGCCCCGCTCGAGCGATTCGATCATATCCGGCTCAAAGCCTTCCGTCGGCAGTCTCAGCGCCTCGGCGACCGCGGCGAGGCCAATATCGCGATAGATGCGGGTGAGAACGCTGAGGGCCTTGCGTTCGCCGCCCGCGTCAGGGATGAAGTGAAAACGATCGTCGCCCATGGACTGATTGTACTCCGCCACTCGCAAGCCTTGGCGCTAGCGCGCCCGGCGTCAGGAGGCTGAGTGAAAGGGCTTAATAGCGAATTAATGGCGTGATCGAGGTTTTTGATTTGGTCCGCCCACGCGCCGCCGCGTTTCGACCACATAGCGCTCGACCTCTCCTATACGTGAATGCGGTTGCGTCGACGGGCTCACGCCGCGCGGGGAATAGCGGGACTACAAGCGGCGACTGTTGTCGCGTCGCCCGCCGGTAGGGGCTATGACTCGGCGCGTCCGGTTCAATCCGGGGGCTACACGGAGACGATTGAGAGCATGCGTCGTGCCGTGACGTGGGGCCTAGCCCTCGCGTTATTCGTTGCTCTGGCGGCGTGCGGTTTCATGCGCTGGCCGTTGTCCGCCGCGAAGGTCGGAGACAGTCTCAACGCCGCATTCGGCGCTTCGCCGCGCCTCCATTGGGGCGCTCCCCAGACGGCCTCCTTTTCCGCGTTCCCCTGGCCCAGCGTGCAGATCGCCGAAGCCCGGCTCGACGACGCTTACGGCGTTAATCTTCTCTCGGCGCCGGCGGCGCGCCTGAACCTCTCGCTGGTCGACCTTCTGCGCGGGCGCTTCATTCCCACGGGCGCTAACCTCGTCAGCCCGACGGTGACCATCGACATCGACCGTCCTCCGTTTGCCGGGGCGGGAGGGGAATCGGCCGGACCTGCGAGCGTTGCGAGAGCCCTGGCGCCTTTGGCCAGCTTAAGTCTATCGAACGGCGTTTTGCGCCTCCTCAGCGCCAAGCGCGGCCTCGACACGCTGATCGACAATGTTCGGGGGCGCTTAGACGGACTGACGGTCGGCGACCAATTGCGCTTTAACCTGTCCGCCGTGTGGCGGAAGACGCCCATCACGATCGCCGGCGCGCTTAACGATCCGGAAAGCGTCGCCAAGGGCGCGCCGAGCCCGATCGTATTCGCGCTGGACTCGCCCTTGGGCAAGCTTGCGTTCGGCGGCTCGCTCGCGGTCGCAGACGAGCCCAGCGCTGACGGCGATCTGACTGTGTCCATCCCGTCGATCGCTGCGTTGGCGTCTTTCCTCGATGCTCGCCCGCCATCCGTGCTTGCCGCCGACGACATTGCGATCGCGGCGAAGGTCAAGGGAACGGCGGATTCATTAACCTTGGGCGACGCGACGCTGACCAGCGCGGGGCAGACGCTCGAAGGCGCGCTTGCAATCAGCCGCGCCGGCGGGCGCCCAGCCGTCTCCGGAACGCTCGCCGCCGAAACGCTGGCGCTTAAGCCGCTGCTCGGACCGCCGGAGCGTGTCCTGGACCCATCGGGCGGGTGGAGCACCAAGCCCTTCGGGTTTGCGCCTCTGCGCAGCTTCGACCTCGACCTGCGTTTGTCCGCGGCCCATCTCGACATCTACGGCCTCAAGCTCGCCGACGCCGCCGCATCCGCAATCGTGGCGGAGGGCAAGCTCAGCGCGACCCTGTTGGACGCTGCCGCTTATGGCGGCCGCCTCCAGGGCGAATTGGGCGCGGCCTATGCCGGGCGAGACCTCGAATTGAGCGCGCGTGGTGAGCTCATGGACGCCGATCTCGGGGCTGCGATCGCCGATTTCGCCCCCCCGATCGTCACGGGGACCGGCGGGGTCAGATTCGCCCTTGAGGCCTCCGGCGCTTCGCCCGCCGCCGCGATCGCAAGCCTGAGCGGCGCGGCCTCGCTCGAGGCGGCGAATGGCTCCATTCTCGGCGTCAATCTGGAGGAGGCGCTGCGCCGCAGCCGCCGCCGGCCCATCGATGTCGAGCGAGACATGCGCATCGGCGGCACCGCGTTCGACCGGCTCGACGTTTCGCTGGCGCTCGACGACGGCCGCGCTCAGGTCGAACGCGGCGTCATGACCAGCCCCGGCGTGAAGGCCGGCCTCAACGGGGTCATCGATCTTAGCCGCCAGAACTGGGCCTTGCAGGTCAATGCGATCCAGACGGACGCCGCTGGCGAGGAATCCCA
>DASXGX010000053.1:0-13693 GCA_036488815.1 Roseiarcus sp. | reverse complement strand
CCCCTTCCTTTCGGCCGGGCGGAGAATTCCGCGTTTCTGCGAAGAACCGACTTCTTTTTCGACCGCCTCAGCGGCGTCGCCGTCGGTGGACGCGGATATAGGGGAACCCCATTCAAACTGTCAAACGCTTTTTGCAAATTTCCTGTCGACGACCCTGTGGAAGACCGTAGCGTACGCCTACGCACTTTCGCTTTCACGCCGGTTTTCCGCGCCTTCGCACGATCATCCTCATGCCGAATCGCGACCTCAGCGTGACGCGCTGAACCGGCGCCACGACGTGGCCGGGAACGAGATCGAAGCGCAACGCGCTGATGAGATGCGCGAGCACGATCACCGCTTCCTGCAGCGCGAAGCTCATGCCGATGCAAACACGCGAGCCGGCGCCGAACGGCAGATAGGCGTAGCGATCGATCCGCTCGCGATTCTCGCCAAGGAAGCGCGACGGATCGAAGGCGTCCGGATCGCTCCACAAACGGCGATGCCGGTGCAGCACGTACGGCGCGACGGTGACGACCGTGCCCGCAGGGATGCGCGCGCCGGCGAGCCAGTCCTCGGCGATCGCCTCCCGGCTGAGGAAGGCCGCGGGCGGATAGAGCCGCAGCGCCTCCTCGAGAATCGCCTTCACGACGGGCATCGATTCGCCCAGATCGCCCTGGAATTCCTGATCGAAGCGGGCGTCGACCTCGGCTTCGGCGCGCGCGCGCCATTGCGGGGACTGCGACAGCAAATAGAGCGACCAGGTGAGCGCGTTCGCAGTCGTCTCGTGGCCCGCCCCGATGAAGGTGACGATGTTGGCGCGCACGTCCTCTTGGCTGATCGCCCTGCCCGTCTGCGGATCTTGCGCGCGTAGCAGCAGCGTGAGCAGATCCTCAGGCGCGCTCGCGCCGGTTTCGATCAAGCGCTTGCGCGCGGCGATGATGTCGTCGACGGCCTTCTCGAAGAATTGCAGCGTCGAGCGGCCGCGCAAGCGCCAGAAGCGCGGCAGAAACTGCGGCGCGCCGATCACGTCGAGCGGATCGAGCCGGCCGAACGTCTCGAAATAGCGCGTGACCGCCTGCTGAAACGCCGCGGCGCCGCGCGAGAGCCCTTGCGAGAACAACGTCTGCTCGAGCACCTCGAGCGTGACGCGCGCCATGTCGACGGAGACGTCAGAAATTCGCGCCTCGCGACGGGCGAGATAGCGCTCCGTCGCGGCGCGCCCGACGCGATGCATCGCCGGCGCGAAATCGGCGACCTGGCGCGGCGAAAACAGCGGCGCCAGCGCGCGGCGCTGAACGCGCCACGTCTCCCCTTCCGCCGTCAGCAGACCCGCGCCGAGGCCTGGACGGAGCACGCGCATCTGCAGCGCGTCCTTGCGATAATTGGCCGCGTTGTCGAGAAAGACGCGCCGCACCGCCGGCGGATCGCTCACCACCGCGCGCATCCCCATCACCGTGCGGCCGACCAGAACCGGCTGCTCGAAATGCGCGCGCGTCCAGATTTCCAGGGGATTGCGCCAGAGCGCGTAGAGCGTCCCCACCGCGCCGACCGGCGTTGCGCGCGGCGTCGGCGAGGGCGGCCGAAACGGAGTGGAAGTCGTGGCCAACGACATCGTGCGGTCCCTCCCCTGTCCGGTCGAGGTTAGCACGAATGGCCTCGCCACCGCGAGGTAAGCGCGGCCGGTCCCAATCCGCGACTACGTCGAATCGTGGGACGGCTAAAACTCAGTGCGCTGGCGCATCGCGGCGGCCAATGTGCCGTCGTCGAGATAGTCGAGTTCGCCGCCGACCGGCACGCCATGCGCGAGGCGCGTCACCTTGACCGCATAGGGGCTCAGCAGCTCGGTGACGTAATGCGCGGTCGTCTGGCCGTCGACGGTCGCGTTGACCGCCAGCACGACCTCCTTGACCTCGCCCTCCGCCACGCGCGCGAGGAGACTGGCGAGATTGAGATCGTCGGGCCCGACGCCATCGAGCGGCGACAGCGCGCCGCCGAGCACGTGATACCGCCCGCGCGTCGCGTTGGCGCGCTCCAGCGCCCAGAGATCGCCGACCGATTCCACCACCACCAGCGTCGCGCGGTCGCGCGTCTCGTCGCAGCAGATCGTGCAAGGGTCGCGCGTGTCGACCGAGCCGCAAGTCGTGCAGGCGACGATCCGCTCATGGGCGACCTGCAACGCCTCGGCGAGCGGGCCTAGCAGCGGCTCGCGCTTGCGGATCAGATGCAGCGCGGCGCGGCGCGCCGAGCGGGGTCCAAGCCCAGGCAAGCGCGCCAGCAACTGGATGAGCCGCTCGATCTCCGGCCCGACGACATTCGACGCCATGGGTCCTCAGAACGGCAGCTTCATGCCGGGCGGCAGCGGCAGGCCTGCGGTCAGGCTCTGCATCTTGTCGGCGGCGGCGCGGTCGGCCTTGACCTTGGCGTCGGCGAAGGCGGCCAGGATCAGGTCCTCGGTCATCTCCTTGTCGCCGGGCGTCAGCAGCGAGGGGTCGAGGTGGATGGCCTTCATCTCGCCCTTGCCGGTCAGCGTGATCCGAACCATGCCGCCGCCGGACTGGCCCTCGACCTCGAGCTGCGTGAGCTCCTCTTGCGCCTCCTGCAGCTTGGCCTGAACGGCCTGCGCCTTCTTCATCATTCCGAGAATATCCATCACGAACTCCAGGGCTCGATTCTACAAGTTGTCGCGCGCGCTTGGCGAAAAACCGGCGTCCGCTTTTTCGCCGCGCGCTTAAAGATCGTCCTCGTCGATGACGTCGACATAGGCGACGTCTTCGTCGGTTGGCGGCGGCGGCGAAGGCGGCGGCTCCTCCTCGGGCGCGCGCACCGCGACGATGCGAGCGCCGGGAAAGCGCTCGAGCACCTTGCGCACGACCGGGTGCTCGCCGACGCCATGCAAGCGCTCAGTGCGGCGCGCCTCCTCCTTCTCGCGCAGCGTCTGCGCGCCGGCGCCGGCGGCGACCGAGACCATCCAACGCTCGCCGGTCCATTCCGCGAGACGGCGCGAAAGATCCTGCGCCACCGCCGGCGAAGCGCCTTCGACCAGTGCGAACTCGATGCGCCCCTGTTCGAAACGGGCGAGGCGCACGTCCGCCTCGAGCGCCTGACAGAGCCGGATGTCGCGCTTGGCGCGGGCGAGCGCCACGACATCCTCGAAGCGCGACAGACGCGGCGCGCCGGACGGCGCAAGGGCCGCGGCGGGCGCGGTGACACGAAGCGCCGAGGCGCCGCCTGAGGGCGAGGCGCGAGCCGGCGCAGGCCCGGCGCCCCCGGCGGGGGCGAGGCGCGGCGCGGCGTCGCCCGCATCGGCGAGCCGGCGCAGCGCGTCCTCCGGCGAGGGCAGATCGGCGGCGAAGGCGAGCCGGATCAGCGCCATCTCGGCCGAGGCGAGCGGCCGGGGCGAATCTTTCACGTCCTCGACGCCCTTGAGCAGGATCTGCCAGGCGCGCGTGAGCGGCCCGAGATTGAGCGTCGTGGCCAATTCGGCGCTGCGGCGCCGCTCGGTCTCGCTGATCGCGGCTTCGTCGATGCCGTTCGGCGCGAGCTTGGCGCGCGTGACGAGGTGGCAGAATTCGGCGAGCTCGATCAGCAGCGCCGCCGGATCGGCCCCGTTGAGGTGCAGGCGCCCCATCAATTCCAGCGCCGGCGCGATCGCGCCCGACATGGCGTGGACGAAGAGGTCGATCACGTCACTTCGATCGGAGAGCCCGAGCATGGCGCGCACGTCCGCCGCCTCGACGCGTCCGGTCGCCGCGTGCGCGATGCCCTGGTCGAGCAGCGACAGCGCGTCGCGCACCGAGCCTTCGGCGACGCGGGCGACGAGGGCGAGCGCGTCAGGCTCCGCCACGACGCCTTCGGCGGCGCAAATCTTCTCGAGATGACGCACCATCACGCCCGTCTCGATCCGCCTGAGGTCGAAACGGATGCAGCGCGAGCGCACGGTGATCGGCACCTTGTCGATCTCGGTGGTCGCGAACAGGAACTTCACGTGCTCGGGCGGCTCTTCGAGCGTCTTGAGCAAGCCGTTAAAAGCCTGCTTGGAGAGCATGTGCACTTCGTCGACGATATAGACCTTGGTGCGCGCCGAGACGGGCCGATAGCGCGCGTTCTCGATGATCTCGCGCACGTCGTCGATGCCGGTGTGCGAGGCGGCGTCCATCTCGATCACGTCGACGTGGCGCGATTCCATGATCGCCTGGCAGTGGACGCCGAGTTCGGGCATCTCGATGCTGGGCCGATCGATCTTGCCGGGCAGCGAATAGTTGAACGCGCGGGCGAGGATGCGTGCGGTCGTCGTCTTGCCGACCCCGCGCACGCCGGTGAGGATGTAGGCTTGATGGATGCGGTTCGCGGCGAAGGAATTGGCCAGCGTGCGCACCATCGGCTCCTGGCCGATCAGGTCCTCGAAGCGGGAGGGGCGGTATTTGCGCGCCAGGACGCGATAGGGCGTCGCGGCCGGCGCCGCGTCGAGGCCCAGGGAAGGCTCGGCTTCGACGCTTCCATCGGGCGCTTTCAGTTCGTCCATGCGCCAAAAGCTCGGGTTCGACGGCCCGGAGCGGCTACAGCCCGAGCGCGGGGCGCCGAGGAAGCGGCGCGGGTTTGGGCGGTAGGAGGTTGGACAAAGACCCGCCCTGGCTCGTTAGGGCTGCTTCCTTCCGGACCTGACCCGGTTGGCGAGCGGTACGTCCTTCGCCAACCTCCCGCGCCCTATTTGGACTATGCGCGCGGCTGGCGCAAGGGCCGCCCTAAGCGGAAGCCGCAAGGTTGGAAGTCGATCGGCCGTCTCCGACACAAAGCAGAAGCTCTCGATCCCTCTGATGTGACTGGGCGCGTTACAACGCCGGGCCGGAGAACGGCCGTCGATGTCTCATTCACTCGGCGTAGGAGGGCGATCGAACGCCTCACTGCACCGCCATTGCAAACTCCCGCCTCAGCCTCTCCAACTCGCCGTGCTGTTCGGGGGTGAGCCGGTCCGGTCCGAGGTGGATAACGACCTTGTTCAAGGCGCCGTCGAACTTGAACGGCATCTTCGCATCATAATCGTCGATCACTGGCGTTCCGGTGTCTTGGCCGACGTCGAAGCTTTCATCGAGCGTGAACTTGCCGACTGGAGACGTTCGTTCGATTCGGCTTTCGGCCACCTTCGCGCCGTCGACGGAGAGCCTTCCAAGGCCCCCCTTGCCGAGACCGCCGCCGTCGTATTCGAAGGCCAGTTCGATGGTGTGCTTGCCCGGCGTCAGCTTCTCGTCACCAACAATCCGGGTCTTGTCCGCGCTCTGTTTTGGGTACCTCGCCCCGTCCTGATTTGTGTAGGCGTAAGCGAACATCGGCTTTCCCTCCAAGACGAGCAGGCTCCAGCCGCCGAAACGCCCGCCCTGAGTCGCCAGCACGCCATCGGCGCCTCCTTCGGGAATCTCGACATCGGCAGTGATGCGAAACGACTTGTTGTGGACATCCGGCGAGTTGGCCTCCGGGATGCGAACCATGCCGGGGTAGTAGGTGAAGTCTGTTTGACCGCGCAGTAGATTTGGGCGCGTCGAGGGATCCATGCGGTCCGCGAAACTGGAGTCGAGCGGCAGGACGTTGTATTTGGCGGCTTCGACCCAGAACAGAGACTGCAAATCGCGAAGCTTCTCCGGATTATCCTTCGCGACATTCTTGGCCTGACTGTAATCGTCAGCGAGATTGTAGAGCTCCCACTGGTAGTCGTCCGGGTCCGGGGCCGCGCCGATCGTCTCCCAGGGCAGCCGAGCAGGCGTGGTGCTGGCGATCCAGCCATCGTGATAAATCGCGCGGTTGGCCGTCATCTCGAAATATTGGGTCGTGTGCCGCGTCGGGGCCTTCCCGTCATCGAAGGTGTAGGCCATGCTGACGCCTTCGAGCGGCTTCTGTTGCGTCCCGTTCAGCAGCAACGGCGCTTCGATGCCGGCCGCCTCCAGGATTGTCGGCGCGATGTCGATCACATGGTGGAACTGCGAGCGGGTTTCGCCGCGGGCCTTGATGCGCTTCGGCCACATGATAGCCAGCCCATTCCGGGTCCCGCCAAAATGCGACGCCACCTGCTTCGTCCACTGGAAGGGCGCGTCCATCGCATGGGCCCAGCCGATGGGATAGTGGTTGTAAGTTCGATCGCTGCCAAGCTCGTCAATCATCGAGACGAGAAACTCGATCGACTCCGGCGCGAACTGGGCGGAAACCTCGTTGGTCGTCCCCTGCATCGTGCCTTCAGCGCTCGCGCCGTTGTCTCCCTCGATATGGATGACGAGGGTGTTCTCGAGCTGCCCGGATTCCTGCAAGGCGTCGATGATCCGACCGATCTCGTAGTCGGACTGAGCGGTGGCTGCGGCGTAGACCTCCATCATTCGCGCATAGACCTTCTTCTGGTCGTCGCTTAGGGAATCCCACGCCGGGATCTCCTTGGGGCGCGGAGTGAGCTGAGTGCCGGCGGGGACGACGCCGAGCTTGATCTGCCGCGCCAGCGTTTCCTCGCGGACTTTGTCCCAGCCTTGGTCGAACTGCCCTTTAAACCTGGCGATCCAGTCCTTGGGGGCATGGTGCGGCGCGTGACTGTTGCCCGGCGCGAAATACACGAAGAAGGGTTTCCTTGGCGCAGCCGCATGCTGCGTGCGAATCCAGTTGATCGTGCGATCGGCGAGATCGTGGATCAGGATGTAGTTCGGGTCGCCGGATGGCGGGGACACTGGCCTCGTATTCTCAAACAATGCGGGATGCCACTGGTCCGTGTCACCGCCGAGAAAGCCAAAGAAATACTCGAAGCCCAGACCCCCGGCCCACTGATCAAATGGCCCTGCCGGACCTTGCATCCACTCGGGGACCAGGTGGTGCTTGCCGAACCATGCCGTGTTGTAGCCGTTGTCGACGAGAATGTTGCCGATCGTGCCGGCGCTCTTCGGGATGATCGAGGTGTAGCCAGGATACCCCGTGGCGAACTCCGTTATGTTGCCCATGCCGACGCTCTGATGATTGCGCCCGGTGAGAAGCGCAGCGCGCGTCGGGGAGCATAGCGCCGTCGTGTGGAACTGATTGTAGCGCAGGCCGTTCTCGGCCAAGCGTTCAAGAGTGGGCGTGGCGATAGGCCCGCCGAACGCGCTCGCTGCGCCGAAACCGACGTCGTCGGTCATGATGAGGAGGACGTTTGGCGCGCCGTCCGGCGCCCTGACTGCCTCAGGGAAGTCAGGCTTCGAATCGCTCGCCTTCCGCCCGATGACGCCGCGAAATTGCGGCTCAGGAACGGGAAGGATTTCCGAACCGCTCACCGGCGAGGTTTGTGCAGAGGCGGGTTTCGAAATGGATAGAGCAGCCGAAGCGGCCGCGAGCGCCGAGCCGCCCAGCAATAGCTGGCGGCGGGTCGCGCCGTCTTTGGGCGGAATGGCCGAGGACAATGAAAACGAAGGCCTTCTTTCGTCGGATTTCGACATCGTTTCCTCCTTCTCGATCGAAAGTGGTGCGTCCCCCTCCTTGGAGTCTCACAAACCGAGCAGACTGAACGGGATGATGACTGGTTGCGTCGCAAGGCGAACCTCGATCGCCCGCTGCGCCTTCAATTGGGCGACCGAGGAAGCGACCGCTTCTGAGGCGACCTTACGCTCGCCTCCGCTGTCGTCAAACCACGGCAATCGGACCCAAGCGGCACTCCCGCGGCGCGGCGGAGCGGCTTCGCACCAATGGCGATGAACACTCCGCACGTCAGTCGGCCCGTGGGCATCCCGCAAGATTTGGCTGAGCCAAGAAGAATGCTCGTAGAAATTGGCTACTTTGCATCGGTGCCGCGTATATGCGCGACAGTCAGATCGGCAGGACGCATTCGCTCATGGGTCAAGTGAGGTCGACTCCGCAGCAAGCGCGGATCGCGAATTTCGACGAGTAGTCAAGGCAAGTAGTCAAGGATGGAGATGCGCTCCCTGGTTGCTGTGTTCTTTCCGCAACGACCCGAGACCAATCTGCTGACCCTCCAGAAAATTAAAAATTTATCCTGTCAGCGAGCTCTGCTTCGGGTTACCGTTACGACTCGACACTTACGACGTCTGTTCCCGTCAACCGGAGGACGCGTAATGCGTGTTTCGCCGTCGCTACTCGTGCTTGGCATATCCGCAGCGCTGTGCGTAGCCGCGCCCACCAAGGGCCGTGCGGTCGAGGAGACCTTCGGGCTTTATACCCTGGGAAGCGGCGCGGTCGGAGCCGGACAAACCCCTCCGGGGGGCGTCTATTTCACGACAGCAATCAGCTACGGAAATTTTCAGGCGTCTACGCCGGTGCCTTTCGGGGGCCTCACCCTCATGGCCAAGGCTAACTTTGCTCCTGCCGAGGTCGAAAACCTTCTCGCTGTCGTGCCGGAGCCGGTGCTGGGAGGCCATTTGTCGATGTCCGTGACCTCCGGACTGGCCCAAACCATCTTGAACGCCAGCATCGTTGGCAGCGGCGGCGTCGGCGCCGAAAGGTCGGTGCAGGGCTGGGGCGGCGCCGACACGACATTGCGGCTCTCGCTAGGTTGGGACGTCAGCCCGACTTTCTCTGACAAGCTATCCGTGTCGCAGTGGCTGACGACCGGTAAATACCAGCCCGGGTTTTACCCCATTGTCGGTCTCAACCGACCTGGAACCGACGTCTCCTGGGGAGCGACCTACGTGGAGCCGACCAACAAAATCGAACTATCGGGAACAGTGGGCTTCACATTTGAGGGGTTCAACGCAGCGACGTCCTATCAGTCCGGAGACGCTGTCCATTTCGAAGAAGGTCTTTTGAAGCACTTGGACAATGGTGTTCAGTTTGGCGTCATTTCCTATCAATACATCCAGGTCACCCCCGATACCGGGTCCGGGGCGGTCTTGGGCCCCTTCGAAGCGAGAGCCGTTGGCGTCGGACCAACCGTCGGATACACGACCTTGGTCAATGGTCACATCGTCTCCTTCACGCTTCAAGGGGCCGACGAAGTGGCCGTGCAAAACCGCTTGAGACAAACAACCGGTTTTTTCTCGGCCACTTATAAGTTCTAGTCGTCGAAAGCTATCGCGTGAATCGGCGGAGGATCCGACGCCGATCGGCGTTGCTACTCGGCCGGCGCCAGCGCAGGTGCGGGCTGGGCGAGCCCCGCGAGGCCCCTGTGCACGAGGGCGGCGAAGATGGCCCCACAGATGGGAGCCGCCGTGTACAGCCAAGCATCGCTCAGATTGCCTGTCACGATCATCGGGCCGAGGGCTCGCGCCGGGTTGAAAGCGGCTCCTGTAAGGGCGCCGCCCATAATGATGTTGAGGGTCAGGGTCATGCCGATCGCAAGCGGCGCGAGATTGCCCGCGCGGCCCGCTACCGCGGTGCTGAGCACGACGGTGGAGAGGAAGAAGGCCAGCACCGCCTCGATCAGAAAGCCCTCGGCGGGTGTGATCGTGACGGTAGCGTGACCCAGAGCCAAATCGTGCGCGAGGGCGGGCGTCCCGAGGCCGGTCGCCGTGCCGCCGAGCACAGCAGCCAGGACGAGCGCGCCGGCGACGCCGCCGACAAGCTGGCTGACGATATAGCCAGCCGCTTCTCCCGGCCGCATGGCGCCGGCGGCGAGCACGCCGACAGTGACCGAGGGGTTAAAATGCGCTCCCGACACACTGCCGTAGGCGAAGGCGAAAGCCATGACGGTCAAACCGTGCGCGAAGGCGATTGCGACGACGCCGGGCAGGCCGACGCCGTCGCCGATCACGGCCGCCGCCCCGCCGCCGATGAAGATGAGAGCGAAGGTCCCGATGAACTCAGCGAGAAGCTTGGGTGCAATTCGGTCGGACATTGTTGATCTCCAGAGATGAGCGCGTGGCGCTAGCACGAGGTCGCTTGGGTGCGGTCGGCGGCGCGCAAGGGCGTCCGTCGGTCGCCGAAAGGAACACAGCTACTTTGCTGCGCTCATCTGTGTCGTCTGATCGTCGTAGGCATGTCGCTGATGGTGGGGTGGAGTGTCTGTTTTGCGTAGCATGTTCGAAGCTCCCTTCGTTCGCAGCCGATATGGGCGCCGACCGTCGACGCCGATGCCGAAAACTTGCGGCTATTGTCGCCGTCTTGCGGGATGATGAAGGGAGGAAGCCAAGCATCACTTCGAGGCCGTGGCTGCTAAAGTTCGCTTGGCGCCTCCGCTCGCAAGAGAGCTGGCGTCATTGATGGGGCGGAGCGGGGCTCAGCAGGGCCGCGTGTGCGGCCTGTATGACGGCGCTAGTCGCGACAAACGATCGCTTATGGACGGCAAGGTCCACTTAGGATCTAAACACATCCGCGCCGCAGGCGCTCAGCTCTCGCTGCTATATTCGCCGCGCAGCCGGCAGACGATCTTGCGCAGGTCGAGGCGGGCCATCTGGGGCTCGGGATCGCCGACGGCGACCGCGATCTCGTGCCTCGCGTCGGCGAATTTCATGCGCATCGGCGTCGCGATCGCCTCGCCGAAGGCGATCGCCTCCCGGTCGGCGATCGAGGAGAGGAACGCGATCGTGCTCGCCGACGACACGCCCACCGCCGAGCGGATGATCGCCTTGTCGTGTTCGTTGGCGAGGCGCATCGCGAACATGGTCGAGCATTGCGACAGCACCGTCGCGTCGAGCTCCGCCGGGCGCTGGGTGACGATGCCGAGCGAGACGCCGTATTTGCGGCCCTCTTTGGCGATGCGTCCGATCGCTTGGCGCGTCGGCCCAAAGCCTTGCGACTGGTCGGTTGGAATGTAGCGGTGCGCCTCCTCGCAGAGCACGGCGATTTCGTAGCTGCCCTCGCTCCACAGCGCGATTTCGAATGCGAGGCGCGCGAGCACCGAGACGAGCGAATTGACGACTTCGTTCGGCAGGCCGGCCAATTGCACCACCGTCACCGGCGCTCCCGCCTTGGGCAATCGGAAGATGCGCGAGATGACCTTCGCCATGTTGTCTTCGACGACGACCTTGCCGAACATGAAGCGGTAGCGCGGATCGCGGCTCAGCGTCTCCAGCCTGTGCTTGAGCGAACGAAGATCGGAGCGCGGGTAGCGCTGGTCGAGCTTGCCCAGCCACTCGTCGATGATGTGCACCATGTCGGCGACGCGGTAGGGAACCGGCGTGTCGGCGCTGACCCAGCCGCTGTCGGCGCTCGGTTGCCGGCGCAGCGGACTCGCCGCGACGAGCGAGGCGGAGCTCGCCGCGAATTGAGCCTTGGCGGTCTTGATGACGTCGAACAGCGCGTCCATCTCGTCCGAATTGGGCTTGCGGCCGCTGTAGATGATGTCGGCGATCTCCTCGAACCTGAACACCCAATAGGGAAGTTCGAGATTGTCCGAGGTGAGGACAACCGACATGTCGGGAAAGTGGCGCGCATATTCGTTGTGCGGATCGATGATGAGCGCACGCAGCTTGGGACGGTTGGCGAGGCACTTCTTGACCAGCATCGAGACCGCCGTCGTCTTGCCGACGCCGGTCGAGCCGATGACCGCGAAGTGGCGCGTCACCAGTTCATCGATGCTGACGGAAGCGGGCACCGCCTGGTTCTGCGTCAGGCGGCCAATCTCGACGGCCTGGACGCCGCGGAAGCTGTAGATCGCCCTGAGATCGTCGGCGCGGATGCGATGGGCGATCGAGCCCAGCGCCGGATAGGAACGAATGCCGCGGTAAAATACGGGAGCGCCGGAGTCGTCGTCGATGATCTCGCCGCTGAACTCGATGCCAATGTAGGAAACGTTGCTCTCGGTCTCGCTCCACAGGCGATCGGCGGTCGCCAACTCGCAGACGACGCCGACGAGGCGCGAGGCCTGGTGCACGATGGTGATGAGATGGCCGACCGACCAGTGCTCGCCGGCATCGCCGGGGTGGACGCGACAGGCGATCGTCCCTTCGGTGCCATTGAGAGCCACGAGGCGGCCGAGCTCGCGCGCGCCGCCGAAATCGCGCCGTTCGAGGATCGGCTGAACGGTAGAACGGGCAGGCGACAATTCGAGCTTCATGGCGTGTCCGTCTATTGGCCGCGTCGGCGGAGCGCGACGGCGGCGGCGCGCAACCCGAGACCGGCTCTCTCGAAGCGCTCGTCGGCGCGCCATTAGACAGCGGAATTCGTAAAGAAGGCGTTCGCCCAGCTTGTAAAACCGGTTAGCTAGCTTTTTGGTTGACGCACACAGCCTGTCACCCCCGCGAAAGCGGGGGTCCAGACAGCCGCCGCAGGCCTTCGCCCTTGACTCCTGGATGCCCGCTTTTGAGCGTGTGAACAAATTGGCTTTGCGGACTGTCCGTGATTCACTCGCGCTCGACGGGGCGGGGGCGAATCATGGGCGAGGCGCGGGTCATCAAGGCGGATCGGTCTCAGCTTCGCTGGGACATGATCGATCTCGATGGATTGCTTCCTGGGGATCACCGGGCGCGGGTCGTCTGGCGGTTTGTCGAGGGGCTGGACCTTTCGCCGCTTTATGCGGGGATCGGATCGCGCGAGGGCGCAGCGGGGCGTCCGGCGAGCGATCCGGCGGTTTTGCTGGCGCTGTGGCTGTATGCGACGGTCGAAGGGGTGGGGTCGGCGCGGGAGTTGGAGCGGCTGGCCGAACGGGACATCGCCTACCGCTGGCTGGCGGGCGGCGTGCCGGTGAACTACCACGGGCTGGCGGATTTTCGGGTCGCGCAGGTCGAGACGCTCGACCGGCTTTTGACGCAGAGCGTGACGGCTTTGCTGGCGGAAGGGCTGGTTTCGCTGAGCGACATCGCGGTCGACGGCACGAAGGTGCGCGCCAGCGCGAGCAAGGCGTCGTTCAAGCGATCGGCGCGGCTCAGCGACATCGAGGCGGCGGTCGGCAAACGTCTGGCCGCGCTCAAAGACGAACTGAGAAGCGACAGCGGCGCGTCGAGCCGTCGCCGGGAGGCGGCGCGCGAGCGGGCGGCGCGCGACGTGCAGGAGCGAGCGCAGCGAGCGCGCGCGGCGTTAGAGCGGCTGACGAAAGAGCGCGAGGCGCGCGCGAAGCGGCATCGCAAGGATGAGGCTTCGAAGAAGGAGCCGAGCGTTTCGTTGAGCGATCCGGAGGCGCGCGCGATGCGGTTTCCCGACGGCGCGGTGCGCGCGGCCTACAACGCGCAAATCGCGGCGGCGCCGACGAGCGGCGTGATCGTTTCGATCGCGATGACCGATCGACGCAACGATCAGGGCCTCGCGATCCCGATGGTGGACGACATCGCCCGTCGCTACGGCAAGGCGCCCGACCGCCTGCTGGTCGACACGGGTTACGCCACCCGCGCCGATATCGTGGTCTTGGACCGGCATCGGGCCGGTCCGGTCGCGGTGTTCGCGCCCCCGCCCGCCGAGCGCGAGAACGCCAAGCCGGCCTCACGCGTGCGGCGCGAGCGCAGGCGCGCGCGCGAGCCGGAATGCGTCAAGCGCTGGCGCGAAAGGATGGCGAGCGAGGCGGGCAAGGCCGTCTACGCGCTGCGCAAGCGTATCGAGCAGGTCAACGCCGACCGCAAGAACCACGGCTTCGGCTTCATCCCCGTGCGCGGCCTCCTCAAGGCGAAAGCCGTCGCCTTGTGGCACGCCCTCGCCCACAACCTCGTCGCCGCCCACCGGCTGAGGGGCGCAACCGCCTAGCCGAAACGGCGCCAGACCGAGCGCGCGAGCGCCGATGCGCGGCGCCAGCGCCAAAGCGTCGCGCGCGGTTCCAAGTTCAAGCGTCCGAACCGCCGCCAACGGCGCCGGATCGTCGCCGCCAGACCTTGCAACGCGATTGTTTCACACGCTC
>DASXGX010000051.1:0-17953 GCA_036488815.1 Roseiarcus sp. | reverse complement strand
CCTCGGACCGTGTCGCGCCGCATGTGCGCCGCTTCTTGAAAGCGCATGCCTGACCCGACGCCTCGCCGCCGGGGCGCCCCTCTCCAGAATGCGCGTCTTTCAGGAAGGGGCGGCGGCGTGAGCAATGGGACTCCGACATGGTGACGCTCTATTACTCGCCGGGCTCCTGCTCGTTGGCGCCGCGGATTATCCTAGCCGACGCGGGCCTCGCCCATGACCTGAAGCTGGTCTCGATCGCCAGGGGCGAGCACAACGCGCCCGAGTTCCTGGCGATCAACCCGCGCGGGCGCATTCCGGTCCTGGTCGCGTCGCGAGCGACGGAAGACGGCATGTATCGCTGATTTTCACTGTTCATATACGGTGTGCCAGCAGCTCAGGCGCAACGCTCCGCCTGCCCCCAAGCCGACTGGTTGGCGACGCATGAACCTCCAGAGCGATCTGACGCAACGCGCCGATGGCTTCGAAGGCGGGAACCGTGTCCACGCGATGTAGGAAGCACTTTCAGTTGGATCATGGGATTCAATAGGATTATGTTTCCTGGTGTGAATAGGCGTGGCGGCGGCTCCTTTTTTGGAGCCCCTGGATTGCCCGTCAGCCGAGTTTCAGTTTGGATATGAGCCTCGATCGGCGCGACAACGCCTGGATGTCGTTGAAATTCGGGGATCAAAGGTCAGAGCCGATTTACTATTGAGGCGCCGTTTTGATGACTGAACAGAACCTGTCGTTTTCTCGCCACCCCTCTGCGACCCCGGTCGCCGCCGAGGCGCGGGCGGACTTGCTGAAGAATCCTGGCTTCGGGCAGGTGTTTACCGATCATATGGTGACGATCCGCTGGAGCGAAGGCCACGGCTGGCGCGAGCCGCAGGTGCGGGCTCGCGAACCCTTCACGCTCGATCCCGCCGCGGCCGTCCTGCACTACGCTCAGGAAATATTCGAGGGGCTGAAGGCCTATCGCACGCGCGACGGCGTCGCGCTGTTCCGGCCGGACCAAAATGCGCGCCGGTTCCAGGCCTCGGCCGAACGCATGGCGATGCCGGCCTTGCCGGAGGCGGTCTTCCTGCAGGCGATCGAGGAATTGGTGAAGATCGACGCGGCGTGGATACCGGGTGGCGAAGGCAGCCTGTATCTGCGTCCCTTCATGTTTGCGAACGAGACGTTCCTGGGCGTCCGACCATCCGCCGAATATCTGTTCGTCGTCATCGCCTCCCCCGTCGGGGCCTATTTCAAAGGCGGCAAGAAGGCGGTCAGCGTCTGGCTGTCCGACGACTACACGCGCGCCGCGACCGGCGGCACCGGGGCGGCGAAATGCGGCGGCAACTACGCCGCCAGCCTCATCGCGCAGGCCGAGGCGATCAAACACGGCTGCGATCAGGTCGTCTTTCTCGACGCGGCGGAGCGCCGCTGGGTGGAGGAACTGGGCGGCATGAACATCTTTTTCGTGTTCGACGACGGCTCGCTGCTCACGCCGCCGCTCGGCGGCACCATCTTGCCCGGCATCACGCGCGATTCGCTGATCACGCTCGCCCGCCGCGAAGGGCGCGAGGTCCGGGAGGAACGCTACAGCATCGAGCAGTGGCGCAAGGACGCGGCCAGCGGCAAGCTGCGCGAAGCCTTCGCTTGCGGCACGGCGGCGGTCGTTTCGCCGATCGGCGAAATCAAGGCGAGGGACGGCGGCTTCACCATCGGCGATGGCGGAGGGGGTCCCGTCACCGACAGTCTCAAGGCCAAGCTGGTGGGCATTCAGCGCGGCGACATCGCGGACGACGCGGGATGGGTGCGCAGGATCTTGTGATCCGTTCGCCTCGCTGGGCCATAGTCGGCGCAGCCTGAATCAGTCGCCCACCCGGAAGAGATTCCGTCGGCAGCCTTTTTGGCGCGCGTCGCGCTATTCCGCGCGGCGACGGCAGTGCGCATCCGGGTGTCCCGCGGCGCCGAGTGTGAGACCGCGACTGTGTCGCGGTCGAGGCAGTGAGCCGCCGACGCAGCCCATAGCCGCAAGGCCGCCTCATGCAGATGGGTTGACGCACGCCGTCATGGCCGGGCTTGTCCTCGCCATCCACGCGGCGCCGTCACGAAGACCCGTATGACGCTAGAATCGTCGGCCCGGCACAAGGCCGGGCATGACAAAAAGGGCTGCGGCGCGTCCACCTGAATGCGGAAGGCGCTAATCACCCGGCCCCTCACTCCAACGCGCTCCCCGATTACATCTTACAGCTGCAAGCGCCAGCGTTCATTTAACGCAACGGCAACCCGCTTGCACCACGATTGCTCGATAGCTTTCTGTATTACACGTCCAATCGATTTTCAGCCGAGCAGGATTGTCACCGCATGCGTGTCATGATCGTCGATGACAGCCGAAGCAGTCTGGCGCAGCTCAAGGCCATGGTCGAGCAATTCGACGCCGTCGAGGCCGCGACATTCCTCGATCCGGAGCTCGCATTGGAAGATGCGTCGACCCAGCGTTTCGACTTGGCGATCATTGATCATATCATGCCGAAGTTCGACGGCATCACGTTGATCGGACGGATGCGCAACACTCGGTTCCACCGCCAGGTGCCGATGGTCATGGTGACGGCGACTGGCGAGGACGCGGTCAAGATGCGGGCTCTCGAGGCCGGCGCCACGGATTTCCTCAGCAAGTCGCAGAGTCGTCTCGAATTGACGATCAAGCTGCGTAACATCATCAGTCTCGCCGACGCCTTACGAAGGCTCGACGATCACGTGGCCTCGCAGGCGCGAGAGATCGAGCGGGCGACGCAGTCGCTATTGTTGCGCGAAGAGGAGATGGTCTTCTGCCTGTCGAAAGCGTTGGAGTATCGCGACACCGACACCAACGATCATACCTGCCGTGTCGCCAGCTATAGCCGCATGATCGCGGAGAAACTCGGGCTGTCGGAAAGGGAATGCCGGAGCGTCTATATGGCTTCGCCGCTGCACGACATCGGCAAGGTCGCCATTCCCGACGGCATCCTCTTGAAGCCGGGAAAACTCGACGACGGCGAGCGCGAGATCATCAAGACGCATGCTGCGATCGGCGCCCGCATCCTGTCGGACAGCAATTCCGAGCTGATCAACCTCGCGGCGGAAATCGCCGAGAGCCATCACGAGCGGTGGGACGGCAAGGGCTATCCCAACGGACTGGCCGGCGAAGCCATCCCCCTTTGCGCCCGCATCGTCGCGATCGCCGACGTCTTCGACGCGCTGACGACGGAACGTCCGTACAAGAAGGCGCTCCCGCTTGGCGAGGCGCTTTCCGTGCTCGAGGCCGAGCGGGGCCGGCATTTCGACCCCGTCTGCCTCGACGCCTTCCTGTCGGCGATCGCGGCCCTCGTCGAGCCCGGACCGGCGTTCCCACTCGAGGCGCTTCTGCGCCGCCTCGGCGAAGCCTATCCCGCAAGGAGCCGCACGCCTGAGCGGCTAACCTAAATCTCGTAGCGGCTCCTGCGCCGGCCTAGGAATCAGCAGCCTTTCGGCGTAGCAACAGGGCCACGGCCTATGTTGACACGAAGGGGGCGCCGTTGTCGCAGACCGATCGTTTCGGGGCGAGCGCCCGATGAGCGCGCGTGTGATCGCCGTCGCGAACCGCAAGGGCGGCGTCGGCAAAACGACCACCGCCGTCAACATCGCGGCGGAGCTGGGCAGTCGGGGGCGACGCGTTTTGGTCGTCGACCTCGATCCTCAGGGGCACGCGGGGCTTGGGCTCGGCGTCGTGGCCGCGCGTAGCGAGGCGAGCGTGCATCAGATATTTCGCGACGTCCCGGTCGACCTTGCGGCGACGGTGAAGGTCAGCGACGTCGCCAATGTCGACGTCCTGCCGGCGGAGCGTGAATTTCAGGTCCATGAATCGATCAACGATCCCTTGCGGCTGGCAAGGGGCCTGTCGGCGCTCAGCGAACGCTACGACGAGATCGTCATCGACACGTCGCCGTCGATCGACGTGACAACGGTCGCGGCCCTTGCGGCCTCGGACCATGTCCTGATCCCGACGCATCTGCAGCACCTCGCGTACGACGGCGTCGTGCGCTTCTCGAGTGTGCTTCTCCGGGTGGCGACCGTCCTCAACCGGAGGTTCGCCGACCTCGCGATTGTCCCCGTCCAGATTGACGTCCGGATCAATCTGCAGCGCATCGTGCTCGCCAAGCTCGTCAAGGAATTCGGGCACCAACGCATATTCCGCGGCATCCGAACCGACGTCTCGCTGGCGGAAGCGTTCGGATCGAGAACGCCGGTGCGCTATTACCGGCCGCAGTCGCGCGCCGCGGCGGACTACGCCTTCCTCACCGACGATATCGTCTCGTTCTGGAAACCCTGACGCCGGCGGCCGGCTTCGCGCCTCAGAACAGGCAGGCCTCCGCGAGCTCTTCCACATCGGGCGCCGCGGCGGCTTCAGGCAGTTCGGCGAAGTCGTCGTCTCCGCCGGTGAAGGCGTCGTGGATCTGCCGCTCGCTCGCCATCGTGTATTTGGCGCGCAGCAATCGATTGAGCACGGCGTCGATGTCGGGCGATTCGCGGTCGGCGTCGCCGATGCGCGCCGAGAGTTCGTCGACGGCGGCGGCGGCGGACCTCAATGTGGCGCCGATGTCTTCGTGAGCGCCAAGCATGGCGACGGCGCGTTCGAGCAGATCGCGAACGCTGGCGGCTTCACCGTCCAGCCGGTGCAGCGCCGCGGTCATCTCCTTGCCGTTGGAATTGAAGGCCCCGATCGCCGCGGTCATGCGTCTGTCGAGCGTCGTCAGACGCTCGGAATCATGGGCCTGCCCCGCCTCGGAGAAGCGCTCGACGAAGGCGACGACCTCGCTCAAGGCGGGAGGCAGCTCCCGGATCCCTTCGACGATGCGCGCCGCATAGTTGCGCAATTCCTGGGCGATGACATTGAGTCCCTTGCCGCGATCACCGAGGCGGCTCGACTTGAGCACCGCGTTCGTTCCGATCATCGTGACGTCCACGACGATTTGGGAGAGGCCCTCGGTTCGCTGGTGAAGATCGGCCATCGTGGCGCCGACCGCCGCCGCGGCCCGGTCGACGACGGCTCGCGCGCGCCGGCATTCGCCGACGATCGCACGTGCAGCTTCGAGCTTGCGCTCCAGCCCTTCGAGAAAGGACCCGCCGCCCCTCCCGCTCGCGCCGAACAGCGACCGGCCGCGCCCAGCGAGAGCGCCAGCGTCGCCCGCTACGCCGCGCAGCGAGACGGACACCGCGCCCATCTCACGGGTGAATTCGTCGAGGGCGCCGTCGAGTTGCAAGGCCTGCAATCGGCAGATGCGGGCGGCGAGATCGGGCGGCTCAGGGTCCTGAGCGCTCTCCGGTTCGAGATTGTCTGCGGAGAGGCCCAAAGCATAGTGAACGTGCTCGATCCGCTGGCGCGTGCTGTCGCCGACCTGCAGGGCGACGACGCACTGGCCGATTTGGGCCCCGATCTGCTGGGACTGCGCGCTGATCCCCTGCAACGCTTCGCCGATCTCGCGCCGTCTCGCGGCGACAGCGCTGAGACTGTCCGCGATCTCGGCGGCGATCGACTTGAGACTGGCCTGATGGCTTCGCTGAAATCCCGCCTGCGCCTCGCTGGAGGCGCGCAGCAGTTCGAACAGCTTTCCGTGCGTCTGCTGATATTCGTCGAGCGCATGCTGCGCGCGCAGGGCGAGTTGCTGGAGGCCGCCTGCAAAGGCGCTCATGTCGTCTCCGCTCTCGTTCAGCGAGGCGGCTTCGATCTTCACGTTGAACACCAGCGCATTGATGGTGCGGATGCTGATGAGCAACTTCGAGATCTGGAGAGCGATCGCGCGATTGAGGCCGACAAGATCGGCCAGGGCCCCGGTCTCCTCGGTCAGTTCGTCGGCGGAACGCTCGAGCTCACGGGCGATCGCCGCGAGATCGAGCCCCGCGGCGCGGATGTCCTCCCCCTCGAGCGATCGCGAGAGCGCCTCGAACAGCGCCGCCAGATCGCTCAGGCCGGGAATCGCGTCCCCCAGACGCGCGCCGACGTCGAGACAGGTCTGTTCGCACTGGGCGAAGGTCTGGCTGATCGAGTCGGCGTTACGCCTCAGCTCCCACGCCAGGGAATGCGAGAATGTCGTCGTCATGATTCTTCCCCTCGCCGCGTCGCCCGCTAACTCCGCGCGCGAAAGTTCTGGATCTCGACCGGGATGGCGGAGAGAGGCGCCGTCTTGTCGGCGGCGCCCAAGGCGATCGCTTCCTTGGGCATCCCGAAGACGACACAGGTCTCTTCGTTCTGGGCGACCGTGGCCGCGCCCGCCTTCTTCATCTCGAGCAGGCCCTTGGCGCCGTCGTCGCCCATGCCGGTCATGATGACGCCGAGCGCGTTCACGCCGGCGTACTGTGCGGCGGAGCGAAACAAGACGTCCACGGACGGCCTGTGGCGCGAAACCAGCGGGCCGTCCTTGATGGCGACATGGTAGCGCGCGCCGCTGCGTTGCAAGAGCATGTGGCGATTGCCGGGGGCGATGAGCGCGCGGCCGGCGATCACCTGATCGCCGTCCTCCGCCTCCTTCACGTCGATCTGGCACAGACCGTTGAGCCGCTTGGCGAACGCCGCGGTGAAGTGCTCCGGCATGTGCTGCACGATGACGATCCCGGGGCTGCTCGGCGGCAGCGCCGTCAGAACCTCGCGCAGCGATTCCGTCCCTCCGGTCGAGGCGCCGATGCACACCACCTGTTCGGTCGTGCGCGTCAACGACCGGGACGGCGTGGGGGGCGGCATGATGACGTCGGCGGTGAGCTTCTTCTGGATTGTGGAAGACTCGCGCCGGGCCCCCCTGAACGTCGCCGTCCTCGCAGCTCTCACGGCGTCCCAGATGCGAACCTGCGATTCCATGAAGAACTGTTTGGTGTCGATCCGCGGCTTGAGGATCACGTCGACCGCGCCCGCCTCGAGCGCGTCGAGCAGCGTCTCCGATCCTGCCTCGAGCAGCGTGGAACAGAGGATCGTTGCGATCGGCCGCTGCGCCATGATCTTGCGCAGGAAGGTGATGCCGTCCATCCGCGGCATCTCGACGTCGAGGATAATGACGTCAGGCAATTCCTCGTGGATGCGCTGGGCGGCGACGAAAGGATCGGCCGCGGTCGCCATCACTTCGAGATCCGGCGCGCCGTTGATGATCGTGGTTAGTGTTTGGCGCACCGAAGCCGAATCGTCGACGATCAGAACGCGCGTCTTGCCGTGGGCGGCGCTCATCCCCTGCTCCGTTACACGCGGCGAAAGATGGTTGGCGCGATCGGCCGCATCGACGGTTGATCGCTGCCCGCCAAGGACTCGGAATGACCCAGAATCAGAAACCCGCCTTTACGCAGGTGGCTGCAAAGGCGGCGCAGCACTCTGTCCTGCGTCGGCTTGGAGAAATAGATGAGGATGTTGCGGCAGAAGATCACATCGAAGTCGCGATCCGCCGGATAGCTCTCGTCCATGAGATTGAGATGCTGAAAGTGGACCATGCGGCGAAGCTCGGGCACGATTCGCATTTCCTGCCGCCCGGCGTCGACCGCCCGCATGATGTAGCGCTGCTGCATCGGCTGGGGAATCGGCTCGGCGAAGGCAAGCGGGTAGATCGCTCGCCGCGCCTGCCCGATGACGTCCGTGCTGATGTCGGTGCCGAGCACGCAAAAGGCGTTTCGCTCGAAGCCCACAGTCTCCGCCGCCACCATCGCGATCGTATAGGCCTCGGCGCCGATCGAGGCCGCGGCGCTCCAGAACTTCATCGGCCCGTGACCTTGCCGGAATTCGCGAAGGAGCGGGATCGCTTTGTCGCGCAAGAAGGCAAAGTGCTCGGGCTCGCGGAAGAAGTCCGTCTTGTTGGTCGTCACGCAATCGACGAGATGGGTGAACTCGTCCGCTAGCCGTCCGCCCTCGAAAATGACGCGACCATAGTCCGACAGGCTCGGCACGCCGAGCGCGCGGATGCGTTTGCGAAGTCGGCCCTCCACCATCGTCCGCTTGGTGGGCGGCAGTCGAATGCCGGTGTGATCTTCGACAAGACGCGCAAGCTTGACGAAGTGCCTTTCTTGAAGCTGGTCGTGCATGGTCCGATATTCGTGATGGGCGACGCCGCCGGAAAGGTTCTTAACGGTCTACGCGGCGAGGCCGGGCAGGCCGGACTCGATCAGCTCGCCGTCCGCGATCAGGCGATCGAGCTCGAGAACGACGACGAAGGCGCCGGCGTCTCGCCCGACGCCGACGACGTAGTCGGCGCGCCAGCGAGAGCCGATCGAGGGCGGCGGCTCCAACGCCGCGCCCCCGAGGTCGCTGACGGCGAACACGCAGTCGGCGACGAGACCCAGCGCCACGTGCTTGCCCTCGATGGAAGCCTCGACGACGATAATCCGCGTACGGTTCGTCGCCTCGACCCGATCAAGTCCGAACTTCAGCCTGAGATCGATGACGAGGAGGCCGACGCCGCGCACGTCCGTCAGGCCGATCACGTAAGGCGGCGCATGCGGAAGGCGAGAAATCGCCCGCATGTCCAAGACCTCCTGCACCCTCTCGACCGGCAGCGCGAAGCGCTCCTCCGCAATGCCGAACGTGAGATATTGATTGGCTTGCGCCATCTTCGCCTCGCTTGTTCAAAGGGCTTTGCAGCATGGGAGCCGCCGCTCGGCTCCCATGCGACGCGTCAGGCGCGCCGGAACTCGGCGTCCGTCTCGTCTTCGCCGCCCATGTCGAATGCGAAGCCCTTGCGGGACGCCGCCGCGACCTTCTTAGCCGGCGCCTTTGCCGCGGGCGTCTCCTTGGCGCGCATCGTCGCCGCCTTCGTCTTGAGCTGCATCACCGCTTTGTCGAACGCGCCCTCGGGGGCGGCGCCGGCGCTCGGCGCGAGGCGACTGGCGCCTCCGTCGATGCGGAAGTAGGCGATCGTGCGCTGCAACTGCTCGGCCTGCGCCGTCAACTCTTCCGAAGTCGCGGACACTTCTTCCGACGCCGACGCGTTCTGCTGCGTCACCTGATCGAGCTGCTGGATCGCCTGATTGATCTGGGACGAGCCGACATCCTGCTCGCGGCAAGCGGCGGTGATCTCGCCGACGAGTTCCGCGGTGCGCCGAATGTCCGGCACCAGGCGAACCAGCATCGCGCCCGCCTCCTGCGCCGACTTCACGGTGTCGGTCGAGAGCGTGCCGATCTCGGCGGCGGCCGCCTGGCTGCGCTCGGCGAGCTTGCGCACTTCGGAGGCGACGACTGCGAAGCCGCGGCCGTGCTCGCCGGCGCGCGCCGCTTCGACAGCCGCATTGAGCGCGAGAAGATCGGTCTGACGGGCGATCTCCTGCACGATCGTGATCTTCTCAGCGATCGTCTCCATCGCCTGCACCGCGCGGGAAACGGCGGCGCCGCTCGCTTCCGCGTCCTGAGCGGACTGGCGGGCGATCTTCTCAGTCTGGCTCGCGTTGTCGGCGCTCTGCTTCACGTTCGCCGCCATCTCCTCCATCGACGACGACGCCTCTTCCGCCGACGAGGCCTGCTCGGTCGCGCCCTGCGACAATTGCTCGGCGCTCGCCGAGAGCTGCTGGCTACCCGACGAGACGTTCTGAGCGGCCGAAAGCGCTTCGCTCACGACGCCCTGGAGCTTGTTCAGCATTCTCTCCAGCGCGAGACCCAGGGTATCCTTGTCGGACAGGCGCTTCGCCTCGACCGTCAAGTCACCGGAGGCGATCGCGTCGGCGACATGCGCGGTCGCGTTCAGGCTATCCGTCATGGCGTTCAACGCCTTGATGAGGTCGCCCACCTCGTCGTCGCTGGAAGCCTCGATCTTCTGGCTGAGGTCGCCCAGGGCGACCGCGTCCGCGAGACCGACGGCGCGGCTGAGGCCGCGGCTGATGTTGAGAGCGATCCAAATCGCCGAGCCGAGCGCGATCAGCAGCGAGACGAGGACCGTGGCGGTCAGAATCAGCTCGGATTGACTTGCGTTGTCGGCGGCCTGGGTCGCCCCCTCGGCCATCGCCTTCCTCACATAAGCGACGAAGTCGCCCGAACCCGCCAGCGCGGCCTCGGTGGCGGCCCGACCTTCCGAGTCCGACATGGCTCGGGCCTTGATGTTACCGCCGTCGCGAACGATTTCGGCTCCGTGCGCGAGCATCTTCACGACACGGTCGCTCGCCGCGCTGACGGCGCTGGCGGAAACGCCGAGCGAAGCCAGTTGGGGGGTCGCCTGCTCGAGCCCTCGCGAAATCAACCCGGCGCTCTCGGTCAGACTGGCGAGATAGCCGTTCAGGGCGTCCATACTCTCGGCGGAAGTGGATTGGGCGAAGATCCTCTGCGCGCGGGCGGTTTCCAATCGGACGGCCTGCAGGGCGAAGAGCGCCTTCTGGGTCTCCACGGAGGCCGGCAGGCGATTGAGCTCCGCCATCGTCGTGTCGAACGCCTCGTCGAACGCTTTGGTGGCCGCAGCGCCCTCTCCCGCCCAATACTCCGCCGCGCGGTTGGTGGAGTTCATCTTGCCGAGCCGGACGACCTCGTCTTCGATCGTGTTCATTTTCTCATAGTCGGCCCAGAATTTGCCCATGAGGGCCTTGGCCTCGTCGGTCGCGCCGACGAGGGTCCCGTCGCGCAGCCCCGCCGCGTCCGCCCGGAGCTTCTTGATCGTGTCGGCGTAGCCCGCGATCTCGGTGTCCGTCGAGGCCATGATGAGGTTCTTCTCGGCCCGCACCTGGGTCAGCAGCACCGAATCCAGTCGCCCCGCCTTGTCGATGCGCCCCGAACGGGCCACCAGATCCTCGCTCGTCTGGGCGAGCTGGCTGAGTTTCACGTAGGCGACGCCGCCTGTGATCATCGAGAGAATGATGACGGCGCCGAACGCGCTCGCTAATTTCGCCTTGACTGTAAATCGCATGGCCTGAAATCTCCCTTTAAGCGTTCAATATTTTCGTCATGTCGGGCAGGACGATGAATTCGTCCTTCCACTTTCCGATCGCGGCAATGAACTCGGGTTGCCAATGCATTCCGATGGGCGGCGCCTTTTGCAGCGTGGCGGCGTCCATCTCGGTGACCTCGTAGACCTTGTCGGCGATGATGCCGATCGTCGTCGGATCGCCGGCGAGGTCGATTTCGATCACCACGAAGCGCGAATCGGCGGTGATCGGCGCCGGTGGAAGGCCGAAGCGCACCCTGAGATCGGCGAGCGGGATCACCTTGCCTCGGACATTGAGCACGCTAGCGACATAGGGCTGCGCTCCTGGGACGCGCGTCACCGGCGCCGGATCGATGATCTCGCGGACCTGCCGCGCGTCGATGGCGAAGATCTCGCCCGCGACCCCGAGCATCAAGACTTGAAAGGCGCCCTCGGCGGCTGTCGTCGTCATGCGGCCTCCTGATTGCCGGACTTGAGGCGCGCCTCGCGCATCTGGCCGAGCGCCATCAAATGCGGAACATCGAGGATCAGCGCGACGGCGCCATCGCCGAGAATGGTCGCGCCCGAGAAACTCGGGACGTCCGCGTGCAGCTTCGAGAGCGATTTGATGACGGTCTGGTGGCTGCCGATGATCTGGTCGACCACCAGTCCGACGCGCGTCTCGCCCGCCGCGACAATGACGACCTTCTGATGCGCGTCCGGCCCGCCCGACTCGCCGAACAGTTCGCGCAAGCGAAGGAACGGCACGAGATCGCCGCGAATGTTGAGGAAGCTCCTCCCCTTCGAGCGGACGTCGTCGGCTGCGGAGAGTTCGACGCACTCCTCGACCGCGGTCAACGGCACGACGTAGCGCGTGTCCGCCACCCGCACGAGCAGTCCCTCGATGATCGCGAGGGTCAGCGGCAGGCGCAACGTGAACGTCGTGCCCTTGCCGACTTCGGTCGCGATGTCGATCGAGCCGCGCATGCCTTCGATCGTGCGGCGTACGACGTCCATGCCGACGCCGCGGCCCGATAGCGCGGACACTTCCTTGGCGGTCGAGAAGCCGGGATGAAAGATGTATTGGTGCAGTTCGGCGTCCGACAGGACGGCCCCCGGCGCTATGAGGCCGTTTTCCTCGGCTTTGGCTCGGATGCGCGACGCGTCGAGGCCCTTTCCGTCGTCGCCGACGCTGATCAGCACTTCGGCTCCGGCATGGCGTGCGACGAGGTTGATGTGGCCGGCCGACGGTTTGCCCGTCTCGCGGCGCGTCTTCGCATCCTCAAGACCGTGATCGGCGGCGTTGCGAATCACATGGATGAGCGGATCGGCGAGGCGCTCGATCATCGTCTTGTCGAGTTCGGTCTCCTCGCCGACGGCGACGAGCTCGATCTCTTTGCCAAGGTCGCGCGAGAGGTCGTGGATGAGACGGCGGAAGCGGCCGAACAGCGAGCCGATCGGCAACATGCGAATGCCCATCATCGCGTCGCGCAGCGCCGAGGTGAGCCGCTCGATTTCCTCCGCGACGCCCTTCGTGCCTCCCCCCGCCGCGGCGAGCTGGGTCAGCCGGGCCTGGGCGATGACGAGTTCGCCGACGCGGTCCATCATTTCGTCGAGGCGTTCCGCCTGGACGCGGATGGTCGAGGCCTCCTTGCCGCCGCCGCGCTTGGCTTCCGCAGCGCCGGAGGCGTCGGCGTTCCCCGGAGCGTTGACGGGTCGGCTCGTGGAGGCCGGGCTGGCGGCCGCCAGTTCGGCAAGCGTCTCGTCAAGCGGCCGTTCGATCTCCTCGACGCGCAGATCCATTTCGCCGAGGACGAAGACGAACACGTCGTCGATGGCGCTGCGCGGGTGGTCCGTGGTCAACACAGCGTCCCAATGGAGGTAGCAAGCGGCGGGCTCCATCGCCTCCAGCGCCGGCACGTCCTCGGCGTGGACAGTGATTCGGCATTCACCGAGAGCGCGCAATTCGTCGAGCAGCAGGAGCGGATTGCTCCCGTTGACGAGCACATCCTTGTGGAAACGAATGTCTATGCGCCACGTCTTCGATGCGGATGCGGCGGCGGGCGCCGAGCGGCTCTCGGCGCCGACGCTTGCGACGCTTGCAAGGCTTGGGAGGCCGGTCCCGGCGTTCGCCACCAGCTTGCGCAAGTCGGCGAGGATGCACACGCCGATCACGGCGTCCGCCTCGGCGGGATTCTCGATCTGCGCGCGGATGAAGTCCTTGGCGTTCAGCGCGATCCCGATCAGCTCGGGATCCGGGGCGGCTTCGCCCTTGCGGACCCGATCGAAGGCGCTCTCGAACTCGTGCGCGAAAGCGGCGACCTGCTCGAAGCCGAACATCGCCCCCGAGCCCTTTATCGTGTGCAAGGCGCGAAACGCCTTGTTGACAAGATCCTGGTCGTTGGGCGAACGCTCGAGGTCCAGCAGCGCCGCTTCGAGCTGCTCGAGGAGCTCGCCGGCTTCCTGACGAAAAATGTCTACGGGATCGGCGTTGTCGGTCATCCTAACAGCTTCCTTGCGACAGAGACGAGCTGTTCCTGCTTGAAGGGCTTCGTGATCCAGCCGGTGGCCCCGGCCGCCTTCGCCTGCTGCTTCATGCCGTCGTCGGATTCGGTCGTCAGGAAGACGATCGGAACGCCGCGGTAGGCGGGCAACTGCCGAACGGCGCGAATGAATTCGAGGCCGTTCATGTTCGGCATGTTCAGATCGGTGACGATCATGTTGACGGAATTGCTCTGGGCTTTCGTCAACCCGTCGCGTCCGTCCGAGGCTTCGATGACCCCGTAGCCGGCGGCGCTCAGGGTGATCTTGACCATCTGCCGGACGCTCGCTGAGTCATCTACAGTGAGAATCGTTTTCATGATGCGACTTCAGTCAGAGGGAGAGGACTTGCGTCAGCGAGATTGCCGACGAGGAAGGAAATCCACTGCGCCGCAGCGCCTCAGCCAGCGGGCCGCTCGCCGGGGATTCGAATTCGATGCGCTTATGCGTCTGCGTAGCCGTCCGGCTCGCAGCGACTAGGATTTGCACAAAGGTCAGATCGATCTCGGTCGCGCCTGCGCAATCGAGAATGACGGCGTCATGGCCGCTCAGCGCCTGCATCACCGCCGCGCGCGTCTCTTCGCTGTTCGCGGTCGTCAGACTTCCGCGCAAAGGCAACGTGCAGACTGAACCGTTCGCCGGCATCGGATTGGCCCCCCAATCGAGTGTCCCGCGGCGGAACATCAGCTTCGACATTTAAAGGTGAGTTAAAATGTCACAGGCCTAGTTAGGAAAATATTTACTGAGCCACGACGGCAATTTACGGGCTCCCCGCAAAGTGATTTACGCATGATAACAGTTGATTACTTCACGTTCTCGCCATCACGACCATCACCACACGCCGAAGATCGAATCCGACTGCGGGCGCCCCGGCGTCGAGGGCAAATTAACGAATGCGGCGGTCGCCGTCCTTATTCCACCGCCTGATCACAGACGCCGCAAAGGGGCGCTGTCACGTCGACCCGATGCTGCGATTGCATCGTCGGAGAGGAGCCGAATGGCGCGACGAAAATCAGCTACGCCGACTGCAGGATGATGCGATCGGGGCAAAAAAGTGGCTTTTGCGTGGAACCTATCCTCGAGGCCCGCGTTCCAATAAGGGGTATGCCCGAGCTGGGGGGATAGGTTTGGTAGGCGCATTTCGACACCCGGCTTGCGCCGGCCCGCCGGACAAAAGGCGGGTCGCCCATCGCCGCTCCTTGAGGCTCCGCTACAATACCGACGCCTTGTCCCATTCGCGTCACAAACGTAGCCGAACTCTCTCCCGCACACATTTCCCAACTTTCCTCCGGCGGAGGCGGCGCGCCCGCGTCGGCTCCCCGATCCTCGATTGCCACGGTGAATCATGAGCGATGCGCTCGCCCGTCCCCGCTCGGTCCGATCCCGCGCCTCCGCAGAGAACGGAAGCGGCAAGTCCCGCAAGCGGGAACCCTCCTCGGAGGCGCGGGCCCAGATGCTGCTCGAAGCCCTGACGGCGTTTCGCGACGGGGACTTCTCGTGGCGCCTGCCCTCCGACTGGGGCGGCGTCGAGGGCCGCATCGCCGAAGCCTTCAACCAGTCGATCGCCCACGAGGACCGCATCGCGCGCGAGGTCGAGCGCCTCAGCGTCACGGTCGGCCGCGACGGCCGGCTGAAGCAGCGCATGTCGCTGCCGGGCGGCATGGGCCAATGGGCGACCAAGGTCGAAAGCATCAACACGCTCATCGATGATCTGGTGCGGCCGACCGCGGAGATTGCCCGCACGATCGGCGCGGTGGCGAAAGGCGACCTCAGTCAGTCGATGGAGCTCGAGGTCGACGGCCGCGGCCTCAAGGGCGAGTTCCTCCGCTCTGCGCGCCTCGTCAACACGATGATCGAGCAGCTCTCGGTGTTCACCTCCGAGGTGACGCGCGTCGCGCGCGAAGTCGGCACCGAGGGCAAGCTCGGCGGACAGGCGCGCGTCAAAAACGTCTCCGGCGTGTGGAAGGATTTGACGGATTCGGTCAATCAGATGGCCGGCAACCTGACCGCGCAGGTGCGCAACATCGCCGACGTGACGATCGCGGTGGCGAACGGCGACCTGTCCAAGAAAATCACCGTCGACGTGCGCGGCGAGATCCTGCAGCTCAAAGAAGCGACCAACACCATGGTCGATCAGCTCAGGTCTTTCGCGTCGGAAGTGACGCGCGTCGCGCGCGAAGTCGGGACTGACGGGCGCCTCGGCGGCCAGGCGGTCGTGCCGGGCGTCGCCGGCACCTGGAAGGACCTCACCGATTCCGTCAACGCCATGGCGACCAATCTGACCGCGCAGGTGCGCAACATCGCGACAGTGACGACCGCCGTCGCGCGCGGCGACCTTTCCCGCAAGATCACCGTCGACGCCAAGGGCGAGATCCTGGAGCTCAAGGAAACCATCAACACGATGGTCGATCAGCTCAACGGCTTCTCCTCCGAAGTGACGCGCGTCGCGCGCGAGGTCGGCACCGAGGGCAAGCTCGGCGGCCAGGCGCAGGTGCCGGGCGTCGCCGGCACCTGGAAGGACCTCACCGACAACGTCAACTTCATGGCCTCGAACCTGACCGCTCAGGTCCGCAATATCGCGGATGTGGCGGCGGCGATCGCCAAGGGCGACCTTTCCTCCAAGATCACCGTCGAGGTGAAGGGCGAGATCCTTGCGCTGAAGAACACGATCAATACGATGGTCGATCAGCTCAACGGCTTTGCGGGCGAAGTGAGCCGCGTCGCGCGCGAGGTCGGCACCGAGGGCAAGCTCGGTGGTCAAGCCGAGGTGCGCGGCGTCGCCGGCACCTGGAAGGACCTCACCGACAACGTCAACTTCATGGCCTCCAATCTTACCGGCCAGGTGCGGAACATCGCCGACGTGACCACCGCCGTCGCCAACGGCGACCTTTCCAAAAAGATCACCGTCGACGTGAAGGGCGAGATTCTGGAGCTCAAGGAGACCATCAACACGATGGTCGATCAGCTCAACGGCTTCGCTTCCGAAGTGACGCGCGTCGCGCGCGAAGTCGGCACGGAAGGCAAGCTCGGCGGACAGGCCGAGGTGCGCGGCGTCGCCGGCACATGGAAGGATCTCACCGATTCGGTGAACGCGATGGCGACCAACCTGACGAGCCAGGTGCGCAACATCGCCGACGTGACCACCGCCGTCGCCAACGGCGACTTGTCGAAGAAAATCACCGTCGACGTGCGCGGCGAGATTCTCGAACTGAAGACCACGATCAACACCATGGTCGATCAGCTCAACGCCTTCGCCGGCGAAGTGAGCCGCGTCGCGCGTGAGGTCGACGCCGAGGGCAAGCTCGGCGGCCAGGCGACCGTGCCGGGGGTCGCCGGCACGTGGAAAGACCTGACCGACAACGTCAACTCGATGGCCTCGAACCTCACCGGCCAGGTGCGCAACATCGCCGATGTCGCGACCGCGGTCGCCAACGGCGACTTGTCGAAGAAGATCACCGTCGACGTGAAGGGCGAAATTCTCGAGCTCAAGAACACGCTCAACACGATGGTCGATCAGCTCAACGCCTTCGCCTCGGAAGTGAGCCGCGTCGCCCGCGAGGTCGGCACCGAGGGCAAGCTCGGCGGCCAGGCGGACGTCCGCGGCGTCGGCGGCACCTGGAAGGACTTGACGGACAACGTCAATTCGATGGCGAACAATCTCACTTCGCAGGTGCGCAACATCGCCGAAGTAACCACCGCGGTCGCCCGCGGCGACCTCTCCAAAAAGATCACCGTCGATGTGCGCGGCGAGATTCTCGAGCTGAAGAACACCATCAACACGATGGTCGACCAGCTCAACGGCTTCGCCTCCGAGGTGACGCGCGTCGCGCGCGAGGTCGGCACCGAGGGTAAGCTCGGCGGACAGGCGGAAGTGCGGGGCGTCGGCGGCACCTGGAAGGACCTGACCGACAACGTGAACTCGATGGCGTCGAACCTGACGGGGCAGGTCCGCAACATCGCCGACGTCGCGACGGCGATCGCGCGCGGCGATCTGTCCCGCAAGATCACCGTCGACGTGAAGGGCGAGATCCTCGAGCTCAAGCTGACCATCAACACCATGGTCGACCAGCTCAGCTCGTTCGGATCGGAAGTGACGCGGGTGGCGCGCGAGGTCGGCACCGAGGGCAAGCTGGGCGGCCAGGCCGATGTGCGCGGCGTGGCCGGTACGTGGAAGGACCTCACCGACAGCGTCAATTTCATGGCCGGCAACCTGACGAGCCAGGTGCGCAACATCGCCGCGGTCACGACCGCCGTCGCCAACGGCGACCTGTCCAAGAAGATCACCGTCGACGTCAAGGGCGAGATCCTCGAGCTCAAGAACACCATCAACACCATGGTCGACCAGCTCAGCTCGTTCGCCTCCGAGGTCACCCGCGTGGCGCGCGAAGTCGGCACCGAGGGGAAGCTCGGCGGCCAGGCCGACGTGCGCGGCGTGGCCGGCACCTGGAAGGACCTCACCGACAACGTCAACCTGATGGCCAGTAACCTCACGGGCCAGGTGCGCAACATCGCCGAGGTGTCCACGGCGATCGCCAACGGCGACCTCTCGAAGAAGATCACCGTCGACGTCAAGGGCGAGATCC
>DASXGX010000046.1:0-30741 GCA_036488815.1 Roseiarcus sp. | reverse complement strand
CACCCCAACCCTCTCCCCGCGCGGGGCGCGGGGAGAGGGAGTCGCGCCGATTACATCTAACAGCAGCGCGCTCCAGCCCTCACTCCGGCCTCAGGATCCGCCGGCCATACCTCAGGCAGCGGCCGTGCGCATGAGCCGGTGCGCCGAGATCGCCATCCACAGCCCGAGCGTCGCAGCGAGGCCGCCGATCAGGAACACGACGGAATAGCCCTGCGAATCAGCCAGCAGCCCGACCACCGGCCCGGTCAGGCCATAGGAGAGATCCTGGAAGGCGGCGAAGCCGCCGAACGCCGTGCCGCGCAGGTGCGGGGGCACCTGCTTGACGACCTCGGAGCCCATCGCCGGAAACACCATCGAGCAGCCGAGCCCCGACAGCAAAGCGCCCGCCAGCGCCGTCTCGGGTCCAGGGGCCAGCCACAGCAGATATTGGCCGAAAGCCTCCACGACCAGCGAGGCGATCGCCACCGGCGTGCCGCCGATCCGGTCCGGAAGGTGACCGCAGAGAAACCGGACCAGAACGAAGCCGACGCCGAAGAATGTCAGGCCAAGCCCCGCATAAGGCCAGCCGCGGCTGAGGAAATAGAGGGAAAAGAAGGCGCCCAGCCCCGCAAAGCCGACGCCCTGTAGCGCGACGGCCGTGCCGGCGCGCCAAATCCGACCGAGAATCCGAAAAAAGGACTCACGCTTGCCGGGATGGGGCTCCACGGCCGGAAGCCGGTGAATGGCGATCAGTCCCAGCAAGGGCAACACCGTGCAGACGGCCATCAGCCCGACGAAGCCCACCCGGTCCAGCAAGGCCAGCCCGAGCGGGCCGCCCGCGGCGAAAGCGCCATACATGCCCGTTCCGACAAGCGAGATGACCTTGCCGGATCGCGCCTGGCCCATGAGTCCGATGGACCAGCTGATCATCCCGACGAGCGTCATGCTCTCGCCGAGCCCCAGCAGCAACCGTCCGACGATCAGCACGACGTAGTCGCCCGCCATGGACAGCCCAGGCCAACTCGCGGCAAGACAAACCACTCCGGCCGCCGCATAGAAGAGCAAGCCGCGCTGCATGCACGCCTTGCCGCCGAACCGGTCGGAGCGCGTGCCGGCGTAATTGCGGGTCAGGATGGTCGAGAGAAAAGCGATCCCGACCGCAAGGCCGCCAAAGGCGTTGCTGAGGCCGAGCCCGTGCACGACATGGACCGGCACCGCCGGGAGCGACATCGCGACCGCGAGATAGGAAACAAACAGCGTCGCCGTCATGGCGACGACGCGGCGATAGGCCAGTTCGGGCCGATCAGGGGCAGGCACGTTCACGCACTCCGCATCAGGGACCGTCGTTCGATGAGGCGCGCCGCGAACATGCAAACGCCTCCGCCCCGAACGGGTCGGTAGGTGCGTTGGTTGACGTGAACGCTTACGGCGGCGCCGCCGAACACGGCGTCGCAGCGATGTTTATGTGGAGCCGAACAGAGGCCGCCGCTCATGAGACGTGGCGTCGGGGCGCTCTCATTCTCCTCCGTAGCTCAGCGACGCTTCGCCAGGGGCATCGCGTCGCCGGCCAACTTAGTAGCCGGGTTGATCGATGTCGGCAAGGAGGTGCGAAGCTGGGGAGTGTCGTCAGCAAACTCATGGCTGACGCTGGACAGGCTGCGGCCTGGTATCCGGACCGCATGTTTCGCAATCTCACTTGGAAGCGCATTCAGGTCGATGAAATCTGGGCGTTGGTTTATGCCAAACAAAAGAACGTCTCCGCCGCCAAAGCGGCCCCCGCTGGGGCCGGCGATGTTTAGATGTGGACCGCAATCGACGCCGACACAAAGCTCATCCCCTCTTGGTTCGTTGGAGGCCGTGATGGCGAATGCGCCGCTTGGTTCATGAACGATTTGGCCTCGCGTCTCGCAAACCGCGTTCAACTCACGTCAGACGGGCATAAGGCCTATCTCGACGCAGCCGAAGCCGCTTTCGGAGCCGATATCGATTACGCCATGCTAGTGAAGCTCTATGGCGAAGGCCGGACGGTGCCCCGTCGAATGCACGGGCGCTGTGAAGCCGCCGATCGAAGGCAAACCAAGACCCAGCCCATTTTTTCAACCAGCTATTCGGAACGCGCGAACCTCACAATGCACATGTCGATGCGCCGGTTCACGCGCCTAACGAATGGTTTTTCGAAAAGGTCGAAAACCACGCCCAGTCAGTTGCGCTTTTCGCAATGTACTATAACTTCGTGCGCATTCATAAGACGCTGCGGACGATTCCCACAATGGCGGCTGGCGTGACAAGGCGACTTTGGGAAATCGGCGATATCGTCGGAGTGCTTGAGGCTTGGGAAGCATCAGCTTCTGCGACTCAATTCAGTGAGTAACTATTTGCCCGGAAACGGCATAATGGTAAGTGTAATTGAGCTAACAAGCGCGAGAAATGATATAAGTAAGCGTCTGTGCCATTCGGGCGACGTAGGAGTATGCAATGGACGCGGTTGACACGTCCTCCTTAACATACGTTTTCGCGTCTGCGTCATCGTACTCCGAGCTATCTACCATTATAGTTGCAGTAGGTGTCTTCATTGAGCTTGCTGCGCTGTTTATATTTAGCAAGGAGATGCCTCGCGCAGAAAAGACAGTTCTTGTCCTCGCCACAGTTCTAATCACAATCGGATGCGTTGGCGAATATATATTTGGAGCACGCGCTAATAACGCTGCATCCCAATTGCAACAGGCATCAGATCGCACTGTGGCCGCATTAACAGCGCAACAAGAGGCTGACCATAGAATTGCGGCACAAGCCGCGGCACATGCTGCTGATCTCGGCGTAACGGTCGATACCATCCATAATTTTGTTACGCAAAAAGAAAACGAGGCAGACAAGCAGTTTTTGGCTTTCAAAAAATTCGCGAGTGATGAGAAAACACGAACCGAGACAGTCATTACGCAGCTAAACGATGACAAAGCTAATCTCGAAAAATCCCGCGACGATGCGCAAGTTGCCGCCAAACAAGCTGAGTCTGAGTTGGCCGAGATGCGCGCCGCGAACGCCCCGCGTAGCATGACCGGAGACCAGCAAAATGAATTTATTTCTAGGACGATAGCTTTTGCAGGCCTGACCACAAATGTTTTTACGCCCCCATCCACCACTCCAGACGCCGGGCCACTGTCGGAGTTACTTGTGGCGCTGCTAACCAAAGCCAATTGGAAAGTTGGTTCTGGAGTTCCAATCGGTGGGTGGGCAAAGGCCGTACTCGTATGCGTTGGCGACCGCCCCCAATCGAACGTCGCCGATGCTGCAACGGCAATTGTCTTGGCATTGAGAGCAGACGGAATCCCGGCCTTTATCGACCCTAAATTAGGGCCAAATATTCCTTTTACCGGCGCGGGTTCGCCTTTAGCCAATCCAGATATGACGATTATCGTTGGTGCAAAGCAGTGAATCCCGAATTCGTCAACACATGCATAAGCGCCGAGATTATGGTGCCCGCGTCGGGTTGCCTTAGAGCGCTTTGTTTTTGGTTGACGCGCACAGCCTGTCCCCCCCGCGAAAGCGGGGGGCCAGATAGCCGCCGCGGGCCTTCGCCCGCGACTCCTGGATGCCCGCTTTCGCGGGCATGACAAGTGGAATCCGGAGAGGCTGCTTCTACCAAAATGCAGAACGATCTAAGGAGCCCACTACCCGGATCTGCTTTGTCTGGCGCGAAGGAGGCGCGGCTCATGTCGAAATCGTCGGCTATCACTGCTGACCCTGACCTGTTGCCCAATCCGACTCCGGGCGAGGTTCTTCTCGAAGACTTTCTCAAACCGATGGGCCTGAGCCAGAGCGAACTGGCGCGTGCGTTGCGCGTGCCGCCACGCCGGATCAATGAGATCGTGCTCGGCAAGCGGTCGATCAGCGCCGACACGGATCTGCGTCTTGCGCGCTATTTCGGGCTCTCGGCGGGCGTTTTCCTTGGCCTTCAGGCGGACTTCGACCTGATGCGCAGACGGCGCCAGATCCAACCGGCGCTTGATGCGATCCAGCCGCGAGCGGCGTGACGCGCCGGGCGACGCATGCGAACGCAGCTTTGGGCGGTCGCCTCGTTGTCGTCATGGCATTCGGGGCGGCGCGGTTGCCACATCAGCGCGACTTCCTCCGGGGTCAGTCCGTAGGCGGCGTTGACGAGATCGGAAAGCTGGCGTTCGAGAGTGAGCGCTTGGGTGATTGCTGTATCGTGGCCGCTGGCTTATTTAACATTTATACACTGTAAATACGAACGACCGCAAACGCCGCGACCCGCCCGATGGTCGGCGGAAAATCGGGTCGCAAGCCCCTGATATTGCGGTTCCGCGCCGGAAACGGCCGCGGAGTGGCGCTGTCGGGCAGACGTGGGAGAAGCGCGCCCGCTACTCCGCCGCCTCGGCAACCGCCGGCGCGTAGTTGAGCACCGGCGCGAGCCAGCGCTCCGCCTCCGCGATCGCCATGCCCTTGCGGGCGGCGTAGTCCTCCGCCTGATCGCGTTCGACCTTGGCGACGCCGAAGTAATGCGCCTCCGGGTGTGAGAGATAGAGGCCGCAGACGGAGGCTCCGGGCCACATCGCGCAGCTCTCGGTGAGCTCGACTCCGATACGCGCCTTCGCGTCGAGCAGGCGGAATATGGTGTTCTTTTCGGTGTGGTCGGGCTGCGCGGGATAGCCGGGCGCCGGGCGAATTCCGGCATAGGGCTCGCCGATCAACTCTTCGGGATTGAACGCCTCCCCCTGGGCATAGCCCCAGAGTTCGCGGCGCACGCGCGCGTGCAGCGCCTCGGCGAGCGCCTCGGCGAAGCGGTCGGCGAGCGCCTTCACCAGGATCGAGGAATAATCGTCGTTGGCGCGCTCGAAGCGTTTGGCGATCGCGTCCTCTTCGAGCCCCGTCGTCGTCACAAAGGCGCCGACATAGTCGGGCTTGCCGCCGTCGAGCGGCGCGACGAAATCGGCGAGCGCGATATTGGGCCGCCCGTCGCGCTTGGAGAGCTGCTGGCGCAGCGTGAACAAGGTCTCGAGGCTCTGCGCTCGCGTCTCGTCCTCGAACAGGCGGATGTCGTCTTCGACGCGGGCGGCGGGCCAGAAGCCGACGACCGCCTTCGGCGCGAACCACTTCTCCGCGATGATGCGCTTCAGCATCGCCTGCGCGTCGTCGAACAATTGCCGCGCCGCCGCGCCCTGTTTCTCGTCGTCGAGGATGGCGGGATAGCGCCCCTTGAGCTCCCAGGTCTGGAAGAACGGCGTCCAGTCGATATAAGCGGCGAGCGCGGCGAGATCCCACTCCTCGTAGACGCGCGCGCCCAGGAAACTCGGCTTCGGCGGCGCATAGGACGCCCAATCGAACTTGAACGCATTGGCGCGCGCGGCCGCCAGCGGCAGGCGCTGCTTTTCCGCCTCGCTGCGCGCGTGGGCGTCGGCGACCTTGCGATATTCGGCGCGCACGGATTCGATGTACGACGCTCTCGTGTCCGGCGACAGGAGCGCCCCGACGACGCCGACGGCGCGACTGGCGTCGTTGACGTGGACGGTCTGGCCGCGCGCGTATTTCGGATGGATCTTCACCGCCGTATGAACGCGGCTGGTCGTCGCGCCGCCGATCAGCAGCGGAATGTTGAAGCCCTCGCGCTCCAGCTCGGCGGCGACGTGCGCCATCTCGTCGAGCGAGGGCGTGATGAGGCCGGAGAGGCCGATGATGTCGACCTGCTGCTCGCGCGCGACGGCGAGGATCTTCGAGGCCGGCGTCATCACGCCGAGATCGATGATCTCGTAGTTGTTGCAGGCGAGCACGACGCCGACGATGTTCTTGCCGATGTCGTGCACGTCGCCCTTGACGGTCGCCATCAGGATCTTGCCGGCGCTCTGGCGCCCCTCGCCGCCATTGGCCTTCTTCTCCGCCTCCATGTAGGGAAGCAGCAGCGCCACCGCCTGCTTCATCACGCGCGCCGATTTGACGACCTGCGGCAGAAACATCTTGCCGGCGCCGAAAAGGTCGCCGACGACGTTCATCCCCGCCATCAGCGGGCCCTCGATCACATGCAGCGGGCGCTCGGCGGCCAGGCGCGCCTCTTCGGTGTCCGCCTCGATGTAATCGGTGATCCCGTTGACGAGCGCATGGGCGATGCGCTTGTCGACCGGCCACTCCCGCCAGCTCAGGTCCTGCGGCTTGGCTTCCTTGGCCCCGCCGCCGCGATAGCGCTCGGCGATGGCGAGCAGGCGCTCGGTCGCGTCGGCGCGACGGTTGAGCACCGCGTCTTCGCAGGCTTCGCGCAGGTCGGGATCGATCGCCTCGTAGACCGCGAGCTGGCCGGCGTTGACGATGCCCATGTCCATGCCGGCCTGGATCGCGTGGTAGAGGAACACGGCGTGCATCGCTTCGCGCACCGGCTCGTTGCCGCGAAACGAGAAGGAGAGGTTCGAGACGCCGCCGGAAATGTGGACATGCGGCAGGCCCGCGCGGATCTGCCGCGCCGCCTCGATGAAGGCGACGCCATAGCCGTTGTGCTCCTCGATGCCAGTCGCGATGGCGAACACGTTCGGATCGAAGACGATGTCCTCAGGGGGAAAGCCGGCCTTTTCGGTGAGGAGTTTATAGGCCCGCGAGCAGATCGAGACCTTGCGCTCCAATGAGTCGGCCTGGCCCTGCTCGTCGAACGCCATGACGACGACGGCGGCGCCATAGGCGCGCACGAGGCGCGCCTGGCGCAGGAATTCCTCTTCGCCCTCTTTCATCGAGATCGAATTGACCAGCGGCTTGCCCTGCACGCATTTGAGCCCAGCCTCGATCACCGAGAATTTCGAGGAATCGATCATGACCGGCACGCGCGCGATGTCGGGCTCGGCGGCGACGAGATTGAGGAACTCGACCATCGCCCGCTGCGAGTCGATCAAGCCCTCGTCCATGTTGACGTCGATGATCTGCGCGCCCCCGGCGACCTGATCGCGCGCGACGGCGAGCGCGCCCGCATAGTCGCCCGCCGTGATGAGCTTACGGAATTTCGCCGAGCCGGTGACGTTGGTGCGCTCGCCGACATTCACGAAGGGAATGTCCTTGGTCAGCGTCAACGGTTCGAGGCCGGAGAGGCGCATCAGCGGCGCCATTTGCGGGAGTTCGCGCGGCTTGACGCCGCGCACCGCCTCGGCGATGGCGCGAATGTGCTCGGGCGTCGAGCCGCAGCATCCGCCGACGATGTTGACGAGACCGTCGCGCGCAAAACCGCCGATCTGAGCCGCCATCTGGGCGGGCGTCTCGTCGTAGAGGCCGAATTCGTTAGGCAGGCCGGCGTTCGGATAGGCGCACACGAACGTCTCGGCGACGTTCGAAATCTCTTCGAGGTGCTCGCGCATCGCGCTCGCGCCGAGCGCGCAATTGAGGCCGATTGTGAAGGGCCTGGCATGGCGCAGCGAGTGCCAGAAGGCGGTCGGCGTCTGGCCCGACAGCGTGCGGCCGGAACGGTCGGTGATCGTGCCCGAGATCATCACCGGCAGGCGCAAGCCGCGCTCGGCGAACACCGCTTCGCAAGCGAAGACGGCCGCCTTGGCGTTGAGCGTGTCGAAGATCGTCTCGATGAGAAGGATGTCGACGCCGCCATCGATCAAGCCGACGATCTGTTCGGCGTAGGCTTCGCGCAACTGGTCGAACGTCACGGCGCGGAAGCCGGGATTGTTGACGTCGGGCGAGATCGAAGCGGTGCGGTTGGTCGGGCCGAGCGCGCCGGCGACGAAGCGGCGCTTGCCGTCGATGCGCTCCGCCTTCAATGCCGCGCGACGGGCGAGACGCGCGCCGTCGCGGTTGAGGTCGTAGACCACCTCCTGCATGCCGTAGTCGGCCTGGGCGATCGAGGTCGACGAAAAGGTGTTGGTCTCGAGGATGTCCGCTCCGGCGATCGCGTAGGCGAAGTGGATGTCCTCGATCGCTTGCGGCTGGGTGAGGGTCAGAAGGTCGTTGTTGCCCTTGAGATGACACTCGCAGCCGACAAAACGCTCGCCCCGGAAGTGGTGTTCCTCAAGCGCGAGGTCCTGGATTTGCGTGCCCATCGCGCCGTCGAGGATGAGGATGCGCTCGCGCGCCGCGTCAACGAGCGCATCGGCGGCGTCGAGGCGCGGCGCGAGCGGCGCGTCGAAAATCTGCGGAGGGAGGTCGCTCATCGTCAGGGTCCTGTTGAGGCATAATCACATAAACATATCTTTATGTCACCGCAAGGCGGGCGTGCTGAATTTCGAGTGAAGGTGCAATCGGCGAGGTGTGAACATCGGCATTTGGGAACCTTCCCCAATGTTGCCAAACGGGGAGGCCGCCCGCAGTATGCGCCGAGCGAGCGGCTTAAGCCGCACCGGAGGAAACGAGGCGCTTATGGAATTGGCGGCGGCCGGCAGCGCGCCGGCGCGCCTCACCCTCGCCGACCCCTACGCTCTTCTTTAGCCCAGGAACGGATAATGACCGACAGCACCCAAGGCGCGTCCAAACGTCCCTCGATCACCGATCAGGAGGCGTTGAATTTCCATTCGCGCGGACGGCCGGGCAAGCTCGAAATCATCGCCACCAAGCCGATGGCGACGCAGCGCGATCTGTCGCTCGCCTATTCGCCTGGGGTCGCGGTCCCGGTGAAGGCGATCGCCGCCGACGCCTCGACCGCCTACGACTACACCACGCGCGGCAACATGGTCGCCGTCATCACCAACGGCACGGCGATTCTCGGCCTCGGTAACCTCGGCGCGCTGGCCGCCAAGCCCGTGATGGAGGGTAAGGCGGTGCTCTTCAAGCGCTTCGCCGACATCGATTCGATCGATCTCGAGGTCGCGACGGAAGATCCGGACGAATTCGTCAACAGCGTGCGCTATCTCGGCCCCTCGTTCGGCGGCATCAATCTCGAGGACATCAAGGCGCCGGAGTGCTTCATCATCGAAGAACGCCTGCGCGAGATGATGGACATTCCCGTCTTTCACGACGACCAGCACGGCACCGCGATCATCGCCGCCGCCGGCATGATCAACGCGATGCAGCTCACCGGGCGCGACATCAAGACGACGCGCCTCGTCTGCAACGGCGCGGGCGCGGCCGGCATCGCCTGCCTCGACCTCATCAAGGCGATCGGATTCGAGCCCACCAACGTCATCCTCTGCGACACGAAGGGTGTCGTCTATCGCGGCCGCAAGGAGGGCATGAATCAGTGGAAGTCGGCGCACGCCGTCGATACGCCGCTGCGCACGCTGGCGGACGCGATGGAGGGCGCGGACATCTTTTTCGGTCTTTCCGCGCAGGGCGCGCTGACGCCGGAGATGGTCAAGTCGATGGCGCCCAATCCGATCATCTTCGCGATGGCCAATCCCGATCCCGAGATCACGCCGGAAGAGGCGCAGAAGGTGCGCGACGACGTCATCGTCGCGACGGGGCGCTCGGACTATCCCAATCAGGTCAACAATGTCCTTGGTTTTCCCTATATCTTCCGCGGCGCGCTCGACGTGCGGGCCAAGACGATCAACATGGAGATGAAGATCGCCGCGACCTATGCGCTGGCCGAGCTCGCGCGCGAGGACGTGCCGGACGAAGTCGCGGCCGCCTATCGCGGCGCTCGGCCGCGGTTCGGGCGCGACTACATCATCCCGGTCCCGTTCGACCCGCGTCTCATCCATGTGGTGCCGATGGCGGTGGCGAAGGCGGCGATGGATTCGGGCGTCGCGCGGCGCCCGATCGTCGACATGATCGCCTACAAAGCGCAGCTCTCGGCGCGGCGCGACCCGATCGCCGGCGCCTTGCAGCGCATAATCGAGCGCGTGCGCCGCATGCCCAAGCGCATCGTCTTCGCCGAGGGCGAAGAGGAACAGGTGATCCGCGCCGCCTATTCTTTCGTCAATCAGGGGCTTGGCACGGCGATCTTGGTCGGTCGGGAGGACCGCGTGCGCGCGACGGCGAAGCTGGGTGGTTTCGATCTCAGCGAGAAGGGCATCGAGATTCACAACGCCCGGCTCTCTCACCGCAACGCCCTCTACGCCCAGTTCCTCTACGAGCGGCTGCAGCGGCGCGGCTATCTGTTCCGCGACTGCCAGCGCCTCATCAACCAGGATCGCAATTCTTTCGCCGCGGCGATGGTCGCTCAGGGCGACGCCGACGCGCTGGTGACCGGCGTTACGCGCAACTTCTCGATCGCGCTCGAGGAAGTGCGGCGCGTGATCGACGATAAACCAGGCCATCGCGTCATCGGCGTGTCGTTGATTCTCTCGCGCGGCCGGCCGATTGTCGTCGCCGACACGGCGATCACCGAGATGCCGAGCGCGCAGGATCTGGCGCAGATCGCGATCGAGGCCGCGGGCGTCGCGCGCCGGCTCGGCTACGTGCCGCGCGTCGCGCTGCTCGCCTTCTCGAACTTCGGCCATCCCGCCGGCGAGCGTGCGCAGCGCGTGCAGGAGGCGGTGGAAATTCTCGATTCGCAGCGCGTCGATTTCGAATACGACGGCGAGATGGGGGCGGACGTCGCGCTCAACCGCGAATTGATGATGGCCTATCCGTTCTGCCGCCTCACCGACACCGCCAACGTGCTTGTCATGCCGGCCTTCCATTCGGCGGCGATCTCGACGCGGATGGTCCAGGAACTCGGCGGCGCGACCGTGATCGGCCCGCTGATCGTCGGCCTCGAGAAGCCGGTGCAGATCGTCTCGCTCGGCGCGAAGGACTCCGACATCGTCAACATGGCGGCGCTGGCGAGCTTCAACATCGGGGGGTGAAGAGCGCTCCGCTCTCCCCTCTGCCCTTGCGGGAGAGGGGTCGGGGTGAGGGGTCGCGCCGTCAGGCGCGCCTTGCAGCGGCGCGGCCCCTCATCCGGCCGCGCTTCGCGCGTCCACCTTCCCCCGCAAAGGACCGCAAGGGGGGAAGGGCGCCGCCCCCATAGAGGCGAACGGAGTTCACGCCCCTGGATAATCCTCGATCCGTCCGACCGCCGGCTGTCGCGTCCGCTGTAGCTCCGCACCGACCTGCTCCACCTTGCGCATGACGCGCAGCACGTTGCGGTTGGCGATTTTCTCGAGGTCGCGTTCGGAGAAGCCGCGGCGCAGCAGTTCGGCGAAGAGATGCGGGAAGCGCCCGACGTGTTCGAGGCCGTCGGGCTGAGCGCCGCCGAAGAAATCGGAGCCGATGCCGACGTGGTCGATCCCCGCCGTCTCGACGAGATAGGCGACGTGATCGGCGACCTCGCCGAGGTTCGCGTGCGGCGCGCGGCCATGACGCGTTTCGAGTTCGGCGAGCTGCGCCTTGGGGTCGGCCGCGAGCGGCGCCTTGCCGTAGGCGTCGCGCGAGTGCTTGAGCCAGTCGCGCAGCGCCTGCGAAACGAAGCCGGGCACGAAGGTCGCCATCACGACGCCGCCGTTGCTCTTGAGGCGGCGCAGCACGTCGTCCGGGGCGTTGCGCGGATGATCGCACAGCGAAAAGGCGTTGGAATGCGAGAGCAGGATGGGCGCCTCGGAAACGTCGAGCAGTCGCCGGATCCCCTCGTGCGAGACATGGGCGCCGTCGACGATCATGCCGAGGCGATTGCACTCGGCGACGACCGCGCGGCCGAAGGCGTTGAGGCCGCCATTGCGCGGCGCGTCGGTCGCCGAATCGACCCAGTCGAGCGCCTCGTTGTGGCAGGGGATCAGCATGCGCGCGCCGGCGGCGTGCCAGATGCGCAGCGGCGCCAGCGCGTTCTCCAGCCCGACCCCGCCCTCGACGACGATGTACGAGGCGATCTTGCCGTCGCGCTTCGCCCGGGCGAAATCCGCCGCGCTGCGCGCAGGAAGGAAGACGTCGGGATAGGCCGCCTCGATGCGCCGGATCAGGTCGATCTGCTCCAGGGCGGTGCGGGCGGGATGCGGCGCACTGGTCGGCTGGAAGGCGGCCCAGAACTGCGCGCCGACTTTTCCCTCGCGTAGGCGGGGAATGTCGGTGTCGCTCTTCTCGTGCACCCGGGTGAGGTCGTAGGCGATGACGTCGCCGCGGGCGGTTCGGTCGTTTCGGATGACCCACGGGAGGTCGTTGTGGCCGTCAAACAGCGGCTCGCGCGTCAATAGGTCCTGCGCGTCCGCAAGGGCTTCGTCGTGTTCCATCGTGTTCCGTTTCTCCGCCCGGCGCGCCCCGCCGCGAGACAATCAGGATTCTTTGCGCCGCGCCAGCCCCCACGCCGAACGTTATCGGCGCAAAGCCCTTTGACGAACGGCGCAGCACACAATAGGATTCTGACATGCCAGCGGCCGCAAGGCCAAGAAGCGCACATCGAGGGAGAGAAATGGCTCATTCGCCGGAGGGCGACGCCGAGGTCGAACCGCCGTCCGCGCCGCGCCCGGTGATGGAGGCGGTCGGCCTGTCGCGTTCCTTCGGGCCGATCGAGGTCCTCTCCGACATCAATCTCGCGATCGCGTCCGGCGAGATCCACGCGATCATCGGCGAAAACGGCGCGGGCAAGTCGACCCTGATGAAAATCCTGTCGGGCCACTTGGCGCCGAGCCGCGGACAACTCAGGCTCGACGGGACAGAGATCAGCCTGCGCGGGCCGGTCGACGCCGAGCGCCGCGGCGTCGTGCTGGTCCACCAGGAGATCATGCTCGCGCCGCATCTCTCGGTGGCGCAGAACATGTTTCTCGGCCGCGAGACGTCGCGCGGTTTGACGCTCGACGACAAGGCGATGAACGCCCGGGCGATGGAGGCGATGCGCGCCTTCGGCGTCGAAGTTTCGCCCACCATTCCCGTCGAGCGGCTGTCGATCGCGCAGCGCCAGCTCGCGCAGATCGCGCGCGCTTTGCTGGCGCCGCACCGCATCGTCATCTTCGACGAACCCACCGCCTCGCTGACCCCGATCGAGACGGAGGCGCTGCACCGCCTCATCCGCGACCTCAAGGCGAAAGGGGTCGCGGTGGTCTACATTTCGCACCGTCTCAACGAGGTGAAGGAGATCACCGACGTCGTCACCGTGCTGCGGGACGGCAAATGGGTCGCGACGCGACCGGCCGACGAACTCGAACCGCTCGATATGGCGCGCCTAATGGTGGGCCGCGACCTGCTCGCGCTCTATCCCGAGCGCAGCCCGCCGCCCAAGGGGGAGCCGATCCTGGAGGTCGCGCATTTCGACGCGCCAGGCTTCGCCGAGGACGCGAGCTTCAGCGTGCGGCGCGGCGAGATCCTCGGATTCTCGGGCCTCGTCGGCGCCGGCCGCACCGAGCTGTTCGAAGCCCTGCTCGGCCTTCGCCCCGGTCACGGCGAGATCCGCGTGCGTGGCCAGCCCAAGCGCTGGCCGAACGCCCGCGCCGCGATGGACTCGGGCTTCGCCTATTTGACCGAAGACCGTAAAGGCAAAGGCCTGCTGCTGCGCGAGAACCTCGCGACCAATCTGACGCTCGCCGCGCTCGAGCGCTTCCAGCGCGGACCGCTGGTCGACCGCGCGCGCGAGGCCGACGCGCTCGACGGCGCGATCGAGCGCTTCGACATCCGGGTCGGCGATTCCTCGCTGCTCGCGGGCCAGTTGTCGGGCGGCAACCAGCAAAAGCTGCTCCTCGCCAAGATGATGCTGATCGATCCCGAGATCATCGTGATCGACGAGCCGACGCGCGGCATCGACATCGGCGCCAAGCAGCAGATCTACCGCTTCATCGCCGCGCTCGCCGCGGAGGGTCGGTCGGTGATCGTCATCTCCTCGGAAATGGCCGAACTGATCGGCGTCTGCCATCGCATCGTGGTCATGCGCGCGGGACGGGTCGTCGGGGAAGTGAGCGGCGAAGCGATGAACGAGCACGACATCGTCGTGCTGGCGACAGGGGTCGAGGGCGAAGCGAATGGATAAGGCTGTGCTGAGCGAGGAGAAGGCGAAAGCGCCAGTGCGGCGGGGCCCGAGGTGGCGCATCGACGTCAGCGCGATCGCCCCGTTCGCCGCGTTGGCGCTGCTCGCCGTCTTCGGCGCCTTCGTCAATCCGCGCTTCGTCGGGTTCGAGAATCTCTCCAACGTCGTCACGCGCAGCGCCTTCATCGCGACGATCGCGGTCGGCCAGACGCTCGTCATCACCGCCGGCGGGCTCGATCTCTCGGTCGGCTCGATGGCCGCCTTCGTCTCCGGCGTGGCCATTTTGTTCCTCAACACCGGGCTGGTCGACAATCCGATCCTGCTGATCGGGCTCACCATGCTGCTGGCGCTCGGCCTCGGCGCGGCCTGCGGCGCCGCCAACGGGCTCACCACGACCCTCGGCAAGATCGAGCCCTTCATCGTCACGCTCGGCACGATGGGCATCTTCCGCTCGCTCGTCACCTGGCTGGCGCAGGGCGGCTCGATCACGATCCGGTCGCCCGGTCTGCGCGCCGCCTATCGGCCGATCTATTTCGGCGACGTGTTCGGCGTGCCGATCCCCGTGCTGGCGATCCTCGGCGTCGCGCTCGTGGGGTCGTTCCTGCTCTATCGCACCGCCTTCGGACGGCATGTGATGGCGGTCGGCTCGAACGAGGACGTCGCTCGCTTTTCCGGCATCAACGTGACGCGGGTGCGCACGCTCACCTACGTCTTCCAGGGCCTGTGCGTCGCCGTCGCCGTCATCGTCTATGTGCCGCGACTCGGCTCGACGACCTCCACCACCGGGCTCCTGTGGGAGCTGCAGGCGATCACCGCCGTCATCATCGGCGGCACGCGCCTGCAAGGCGGGGTCGGGCGCGTCTGGGGCACCATCGCCGGCGCGCTCATTCTCGAAGTGATCGGCAACATCATGGTCCTGTCGGACCTCGTCAGCGAATACCTCATCGGCGCGGTTCAGGGAGCGATCATCATCGTGGCGATGCTCGCGCAACGCAGCCTGCGCGGACGGTGAGGCGGCAATGCGGGGTAAGCCCCGCGATCATGGGAGGAAGGCAATGAAGAGTTTGTTGGCGGGCGTCGCGGCGCTCGGTCTCATCGCAGGGGCGGCGCATGCGCAGGACAAAGTGACGATCGCCGTCTCGATTCCGGCCGCCGACCACGGCTGGACGGGCGGCGTGGTCTTCCACGCGACCGAGGAAGCGAAAGCGCTGGAGAAGCAATATCCCGGCCTCAAGGTGATCGTGAAGACCTCGCCGGACGGCGCCTCACAGGCCAATGCGCTCGAGGATCTGACGACCGAGGGCATCAACGCGCTGGTCGTGCTGCCGCACAATCCGGACGAACTGACCGACGCGATCCGCAAGGTCAAGGACCGCAACGTCTTCATCACGGTGGTCGACCGCGCGCTGCGCGACCGCTCGATCGAAGACCTCTACGTCGCCGGCAACAACCCCGAGCTCGGCCGCGTCGCGGCGAACTACATGAAGGAGAGGCTCGGCGGCAAGGGCGACATCGTGGTCATCCGCGGCCTGCCGATCCCGATCGACGAGCAGCGCGTCAACGCCTTCAACGAAGGCATCAAAGGAACCGACATCAAGGTCATCGACAGCCAGTTCGGCAACTGGAGCCGCGACGACGCGTTCAAGGTGATGCAGGACTTCCTGACCAAGCATCCCCATATCGACGCCGTCTGGTGCCAGGATGACGACATGGCGGTCGCGGTGCTCGAGGCGATCAAGCAGGCCAAGCGCACCGACGTCAAGTTCGTCGTCGGCGGCGCCGGCATGAAGGACATGGTCAAGAAGGTGATGGACGGCGATCCGATGATTCCGGTCGACGTGCTCTACTCGCCCTCGATGGTCGCCGTCGCGATGGACGTGACCGCCGCCGGCCTCGAAAACCATCTTCCGGTGCGCGGCGCCTACATCCTCAACGCGACCCTGATCACCAAGGCGAACGCGAAGGACTTCTACTTCAAGGATTCGCCGTTCTGAGTGCGGCAGCGTTCCTTCTCCCCGCGTGCGGGGAGAAGGTTAGGATGAGGGGCTTGGGGGCAAACCGCAATCGGTGGGAAATGCCCAAGCCCCTCACCCCTGCCCTCTCCCCGCATGCGGGGAGAGGGAGAAGGAGCCGCAATCACACTGAGGAAACGTCATGGTGGGAATGGTCAAGGGGCCAGCGATCTTTCTGGCGCAATTCGCGGGAGACGCGGCGCCGTTCAATTCATTCGACGCGATCTGCCGTTGGGCGGCCTCGCTCGGCTACAAGGGCGTGCAGATCCCGAGCTGGGACGGGCGCCTGTTCGATCTCGCGAAGGCCGCGTCGTCGAAGACCTATTGCGAGGAGATCGCTGGCGTCGCGTCCTCGCACGGCCTCGCGATCACCGAACTCTCGACGCACCTGCAAGGCCAGCTCGTCGCGGTGCATCCGGCTTATGACGAAGCCTTCGACGCGTTCGCTCCGGCCGAGACGCACGGACGGCCGAAGGAGCGGCAGAAATGGGCGGTCGAGCAATTGATGATGGCGGCCAAGGCCTCGGAGCGCCTGGGGCTCAAGGCGCACGCGACCTTTTCGGGCGCGCTCGCCTGGCCCTATGTCTATCCCTGGCCGCAGCGCGCGCCGGGTCTGATCGAGACCGCCTTCGAGGAACTGGCGAAGCGTTGGAAGCCGATCCTCAACGCCTTCGACGACGCCGGCGTCGACGTCGCCTATGAGCTTCATCCGGGCGAAGACCTGTTCGACGGAACGACGTTCGAGCGCTTCCTCGACGCCGTGAAGGGTCACAAGCGGTGCAACATCCTCTACGACCCCTCGCATTTCGTGCTGCAGCAGCTCGACTATCTCGCCTTCCTCGACATCTACCACGAGCGCGTGCGCGCCTTTCACGCCAAGGACGCCGAGTTCAACCCGACTGGGCGGCAGGGCGTCTATTCGGGCTACGCCTCCTGGGTCGAGCGCGCCGGACGCTTCCGCTCGCTCGGCGACGGGCAGGTCGATTTCGGCGGCATCTTCTCCAAGCTGGCGCAATATAACTATTCGTCCTGGGCGGTGCTGGAGTGGGAATGCGCCCTCAAGCACCCCGAAGACGGCGCGCGCGAGGGCGCCGACTTCATCAGCCATCACATCATCCGCGTCACCGAGAAGGCGTTCGACGACTTTGCGGCCGGCGCGATCGACAAGAAGCAAATCCAGCGCGCATTGGGGCTACGCTAGAACCAACCCCGTCATTGCGAGCGAAGCGAAGCAATCCAGCGGCGCCGCGAAGGCCAACGGGCGCATGGATTGCTTCGTCGCTGCGCTCCTCGCAATGACGATCCGACGAGCATTCAGAGCCCGTTGCATTTAGGTTGACGCGGAGGATCTCTTCTCCCCGCTTACGGGGAGAAGGTCAGGATGAGGGGCCAGGTGATGAGCCGCGAGCCTACGGCCAATCCCCCGGCCCCTCACCCCACCCTCTCCCCGCGCGGGGAGAGGGAGTGTCGCGCCCATTATATCTAACGGCCAAAAGCGATAGGGAGAGACATCATGACGATCGAGGGACGTAGCGAGGGGGCCCTGGGCCGCCGCATCAGGCTCGGCATGGTCGGCGGCGGCGAAGGCGCCTTCATCGGCGCGGTGCATCGCCTCGCGGCCCGGATGGACGACCATTACGAATTCGTCGCCGGCGCGCTGTCCTCGACGCCGGAGAAGGCGCGCCGCTCGGGCGAGGCGCTCGGCCTCGCGCCGGACCGCGTCTACGACGATTACGCGACGATGGCGAAAGCCGAGGCGGCGCGGCCGGACGGGATCGAGGCGGTCGCGATCGTCACACCCAACCACATGCACGCCGGGCCGATCATCACCTTCCTCGACGCGGGCGTTCACGTGATCAGCGACAAGCCGCTGACGACCTCGCTCGCCGAGGCGCGCCGCATCCAGGCGGCGGTCGAGAAGGCGGGGCGCGTGTTCGCGCTGACGCACAATTACACCGGCTATCCCCTCGTGCGCCGCGCGCGCGAGATGATCAAGGCGGGCGAACTCGGCGACATCCGCATCGTGCAGGTTGAATATCCCCAGGAGTGGCTGACCGAGACGATCGAGACATCTGGCCACAAGCAGGCGGAATGGCGCGTCGATCCGGCGCGTTCGGGCGTCGGCGGCTCGCTCGGCGACATCGGCACGCACGCCTACAATCTCGCCGACTACGTGACCGGGATCGACCTCGCCGAACTCGCCGCGGAGCTGACCTCCTTCGGCAAGGGCCGCGCGCTCGACGACAATGCGCAGATCATGTTGCGTTACGCCAATGGCGCGCGCGGCGCGCTGTGGGTCAGCCAGGTCGCCCCCGGCCACGAGAACGGCCTGCGCCTGCGCGTCTATGGAACCAAGGGCTCCCTGCATTGGGTGCAGGCGGACCCCAACGAAATGCTGTATTCGCCATTCGGCGAACCGACGCGCATCCTCACTCGCGCCGGCCCGGGTTCGGGCGAAGCGGCGAGCCGCGTGACGCGCGTTCCCTCCGGCCACCCGGAAGGCTATCTCGAAGGCTTCGCCAACATCTACAGCGAGATCGCGCTCGCGATCAAAGCGTTCCGCAAGGGCGAGCAGCCGCCCGCCGGCGCGCACTTCCCCGATATCCGGGACGGCGTGAAGGGCCTCGCCTTCATGGAGGCGGCCGTCGCGTCCTCGAAGGCCAACGGCCAATGGGTGAAGGTGGAGAAGGCGTGACGAGGGTCTTGCTAGCGCGGCGCAGGGTGACCGAAGCGCCGCGCTAGACTAGGATCAGCCGATGGCTGATGGCGCGTCATATGGAGATCCCAAGAGCGACGAGGCGCTTGCCGGCCTGCGAGAGATGTTTGCTCGTTCGCCGAGCTTCTCCGCTCTCCTTCAGGGCCCGGAGCACCGCTTCGCGCTGACCAATCCGGCGTATCAGCAGCTCATTGGGCATCGCGACGTTGTCGGCCTGACGGTCAGGGAGGCCATTCCCGAGGTCGAGAGCCAGGGTTTTCTTGAACTGCTCGACAAGACGTTCGCTACAGGAGAACCCTTCGTCGGCAGAAACATGAAGATCGTGCTCCAGCACGCGCCGGGCGCGGCGGAGGAACCGCGCGTGGTCGACTTCGTGTTTCAACCCATCAAGGACCAGACCGGCAAGGTCACGTCGATCTTCGTCGAAGGCTCGGATGTTACGGAGAGGCGCGCCACGGAAGATGCGCTTCGGGCGTCGGAAGCTCAGCTCCGCGAACTGAACGCCACCCTCGAACGACGGGTTGTCGAACGCGCTCAAGCGCGCAGTTTGACGTGGCAATTGAGTCCCGACCTCCTCGGCGCACTCAACGCCAGTGGATATTTCGAGACGTCCAATCCGGCGTGGCGGGCGGTCCTGGGATGGTCTGAAGCGGAGGTCGCCAACATGTCGATCTTCGAGCTGCTGCATCCCGACGACCGCGAACACACGCGCGCCGGCTTCGAGTTGACCCAGGTCGGGCAGCCCGCGATCCGTTTCGTCAATCGCTATCGCTGCAAAGATGGCGGCTACCGCTGGATTTCCTGGGTCGGCATTCCAGAGGACGGTTTCGTCTACTGCACCGGCCGGGACATTACCGCCGAACGCAAGGCGGAAATCGAGCTCGCCGCGGCGCAGGAGGCGCTCCGCCAATCGCAAAAAATGGAGGCGATCGGCAAGCTCACCGGCGGCATCGCGCACGATTTCAACAATCTCTTGACCGGGATCATCGGTTCGCTGGATTTGGCGCGCAGGCGCATGGCGAATGATCGTCTCGACGACGTTCCGCGCTTCATGGATGCGGCGTCGACCTCCGCGGAACGCGCTGCGGCGTTGACGCATCGGCTTCTCGCATTTTCCCGCCGCCAATCGCTCGACACGAGACCTAACGACATCAATCGCCTGGTCGCGAGCATGGAAGATCTTCTTCACCGCACATTAGGCGAGCATATTTCGTCGCAGTCGATTCTCGCGGCCGATCTCTGGCCCGCCTTTGCCGACTCCAACCAGCTTGAAAACGCCGTTCTGAACCTCGCCATCAACGCGCGGGACGCCATGCCGGACGGCGGTCGGTTGACGATCGAGACAGCGAACGCGGTGTTGGACACGTCCTACACTTCGCTTCACAAGGACCTCGAGCCGGGCGACTACGTCGTCGTCAGCGTGTCGGACACGGGAACCGGGATGCCGCCCGACGTCGTGGAGAAAGCGATCGATCCCTTCTTCACAACCAAACCTGTCGGAGAGGGAACCGGCCTGGGACTGTCCATGGTCTACGGCTTCGCCAAGCAAAGCGGCGGCCATCTGCGCATCTATAGCGAGGTCGGGCACGGCACGACCATCAAGCTTTATCTTCCTCGAGCCCTACAGGACGCCGTCGCCTCCGATACGTCGGTTGTCGAAACGCCGCGCGGTCAAGGCGAAACGGTGCTCGTCGTCGAAGACGACAAGACGGTGCGGCTGATCATCAGGGAGGTGCTCGAGGAGTTGGGCTATGAGGTGCTCGCGGTCTCCGACTCCCGCCCCGCCATCCCCTTGTTGCAATCCTCTCGGCGAATCGACCTTATGCTCTCCGACGTCGTCCTGCCTCACATCAATGGCAGGAAGCTGGCCGAGATTGCGCGGGTCGCGCGCCCCGGTCTGAAGGTGCTTTTCGTCACCGGTTATGCCGAGCACGCGACCTTCCGCAATGAGTTCCTCGATCCCGGCATGGACATGCTGACGAAGCCATTTGCTCTGGACGCGCTCGGCGCCAAGGTCCGCGCCATGATCGACCGATAGGCTGATCGCGTAGCGCGCTTTGCTTTTTGATCGACGCACACAGCCCGTCACCCCGCGAAAGCGGGGGCCCAGATAGCCGCCGCAGGCCTTTGCCCTTGACTCCTGGATGCCCGCTTTCCGCGGGCATGACAAGTGGACTCTGGACAGGCTGCTTCTACCAAAATGCAGAAGGCTTTAGAATCGTCGGCAACAATGTTGGGTCGTCATCACACCTCGGCCGCCGAGAGCTCCGCCTCCGCCGACCCTTCGACGCACGCGATGCGCAGCTTGGCGCCCGTGACAACGCCCTCGATCGGGCACACGACGATCGGACAGCTCAGCCCATAGAGCGAGCGCGCGACGAGCGCGCCGACGGTGAGGATCGGGTCGGGAGACGCCAGCACGATGCCGCGCGGCGCCGTCCCCAGGCGGATCGCCTCCGCGAGCACCGAGGAGGACGAGGACGAGCCGCGCGCGCCCGACATGACGAGGATGCGGCCGGCGACGCTCGCGCCGCATTGCGGATGAGAGGCGTCGATGATGCGGCCGGTTTCGGCCTCGACGCCGCCCCAAAAGCTGAGCGGCTCGTCGAGCACGAGCGCAACACCCTCCGCTTCGCCGCCGACATAAGATCTCCCGTGCCGGATCATGCCGCGCCTCGCACCACCTTGCCCTCGGCGGCGGAGGCGACGCAGTCCGCCAGTTCGCCGAACGCCACCTTGGCGCCAATGTTGCCCGGCGCGTAATGCGCCCATTTGCCGGAGTTGGTCATCACCGCGCCCCTGAGATCGCGAAGGATCGCCGTGGCGTAGGTGCAGGTGTCGACGACGGGGACGAGCGCATAGCGCTCTCGCGCGACGCGCAAGGCCTCCAGGTCGAGCCGCTGCAACGTCGCGCGCGCGGTGTTGACATAGATCGGAACGCCGCGACGCGGCTGAACCTCGGCGAGCAGAGCGAGCAGCCTCTTCCACTCCCCTTCAGAGAAATGCGGCGTGCCGAGACAGACCGCCGAGATCGCGGCGCCTGTCGGAACGGATGAGAGCCGAGCCAGCGCGTCGGCAATGTCCACCGGCGTGATCGTCTCGACACGCAGCGGCGCGGCGCCCTGGAAGGCGTCAGCAAGCGTCGGGGCCTCCGGCGTGACGCCGACGGCGTGAAACAGCCCGACCGAACCCACCGAGGCTGCGGCGGCGCCGAGCGCTTTCAACTGGTCCTCGTCGCGCGGCGCCGGAAGCCCTTCGATGACGGGAACGGCCCCGCCGCTGCGCGCACCGACAACCAGCCCCACCGCGACGAACAGCGCGTCGGTCGGCTGCAACGCGCCGGCAAAGCCGTCGAGCCGGAACAGGATCTCGCCTCTGCGGTTGGCGTCGAGATGGAGACCCCAGGCGGGCGCGCGCCCGGTCATCGCGCAGCAGAGATCGATGAAGTCACCATAACGATTGGTACGCGCGCCAATCACCGAATTGGCGAAGACGATGGCGTTGGATTCGCCCCAGGCGATCTGTTCGCCAAAACGGGGCCGATCGAGGCTCTGATAGGGCGCGCAGGTAAAGGATGGGCGGCAGCCGAGTTCGACATGCGCGCGCATGAGCCGGCGGGCCGGCGCCTGCTCCTCCTCGCTGAGCGTCACCAATTCGGGATGGATGAGATCGAGCGAGCCGATGTTGAGCGTCGTCGGCACGCGCACCCGTCCCTTCAGCGCGATGAGCCGCTCGACGAAGTCGAGGCTCGCTTGCCCGTGATAGAGGCAGCCGTCGATGTGAGCACGGGAGATGTCGATCAGCGCCTCCGCGCCCAGCGCCTCGGCGAAAGCGACCAGGATCGCCATTGCGAAAGCCGCCGCGCCGCCCTCCTCGCCGGCGAGAAGCGCGCGATCGGTTTCGTTGAGGCGCAGCGCGGTCGCAGAAATGATCGAAGTCAGTTCTATGTCCCTCTCTGAACCAGCGCCCGCAATTCTGCGTCGAGCGTCCTGAGGCGATCCAAGGCGTCGCTGAACTGGGAATTTCCAATATCCCCCCAAACAGCGTCGGTCCAGGCAATCAGCCGACTTATCGTGCAAGGGAATGCGGCCGCCTCGACCAAGGCGCCTTTCTCGTTGATCAGATAGCGGCGATTGAGCGCGAACAAGACCTGCCCAATGCAGCACAATGCGCGGTAGACGCATCCGGCTATGTGGGTTTTGTCGCGTCGAGGGATCGCGACCTGTGCGTTCTCGATGCTGAAAGACACCTCCCACAAAAATGTCTTCAACAGCGCTGCTCGGAGATTGTCGGGATAGGGAGAAGCGGCGGCTTTCAGCTCGGCGATCGCGCCGGTTGGATCATGGATCGGTTGGCACAGGGCGATTTCACCCATCCATATCGCCGAACAGAAGCCATGGGGATGTCCCGGCTGGTAAGCCATCGAGATCCGTCCGGCGCGGCAGTCGGCGAGCACAGCGCGGACATCGTCGAGATTGCGGTACAGCAGGTCGACTTTCCGGCCCTCGATCGACAGCCATCCGCCGCCGACAATGCGAGGTCCCCATTCCCCGACAGGCGTGACCGCTGCCGAGGCCGGGTCATCGACCAATTCTCTTACCGTGGCGAGCAGACGCTGAGTATTCAACGACTCTTTGGCGCCATAGTAGAGCCCGAGGTCGTAGTCGGACGCCTCGGTCGCCGTACCTCTGGCTCGCGAGCCGCCAAGCACGACCCCAACGATTCCCGGAACCTCAGCCAGAGGGGAAACGATGCGCTTCAGCAAGGGATCGAAGGTGGCGGACATATCGCCTCACACCCGTTCCACCCTGACCAGCGAGCCGTCCTCGACGCGGACGACGCGCACCTTGGCGCCGGCGGGCAGGTCGTCGCCGGCGACGCGCCAGACGCTGTCGCCGACCCTCATGCTGCCGAAGCCGTGCTCGATCGGCTCGTCGAGAACAAAGGTCTGGCCGATCATCGCGTGCGCGCGGCTGACCGGCAGCGGCGGAGCTCCGGTGTCGAGCGAGCCGTAAAGGTCGCGCCCGATGAGCACGGAAGCGACCACCAGCGCGGCGAACAGCATGAGTTGCGGCGTCAGCGCGAGCGGGAAGACAAATTCGACGAGGCCGACCACCACGGCCGCGGCGCCGATGAAGATGAGAAAGGCGCCGGGAGCGAGCGTTTCCGCCGCGCACAACACCAAGCCCACCACGAGCCAGATCGCATAAATATGGCTGGCGATCACGCCAAAGACGTCCATCGTTATCCCTGCTGCTGAGGGGGGCCGGCCGGCAGCGACGGCGGCGTATCCGGCACCACGCCGCTCCTCGTCGCGGCGCGAGCCGCGTCGGCGGCGCGGCTTTCGCCGAGCGCGCCGGCGGCGATCTGCGAAATGCCGGCGACCGTTCCGGCCAGCGACGACAGCTCCATCGGCACGATCATCACCTTCTGATTGGGCGCCTGCGCGAAAGACTGCAAGGCCCGGACATATTTGTCGGCTACAAGATAGTTGAGCGCCGCGACGTCGCCCTGCGCCGTCGCCTCGCTCACCATGCGAGTCGCCGCCGCCTCCGCCTGGGCGGAGCGCTCGCGCGCCTCGGCGTCGCGGAAGGCGGCTTCCTTGCGGCCTTCCGCCTCGAGCACCACGGCGGCCTTGCGTCCCTCGGCGCGGGTGATGTCGGCCTGACGCATGCCCTCGGCTTCGAGAATGACGGCTCGCTTCTCGCGTTCGGCCTTCATCTGCCGCGCCATCGCCATGACGAGATCCTTCGGCGGCTCGATGTCCTTGACTTCGATGCGCGTGACCTTGACGCCCCAAGGCGACGCCGCGGCGTCGATCACGGTCAACAGCCGAACGTTGATCTCGTCGCGGTGCGAAAGCAACTGATCGAGATCCATCGAGCCCATCACCGTGCGGGTGTTCGTCATCACCAGATTGAGCAGGGCCAATTGCAGATTGGCGACCTCGTAAGACGCCCGGCGCACGTCGAGCACCTGATAGAAGGCGACGCCGTTGACGGTCACCGTCGCATTGTCCTTGGTGATAATCTCCTGGCTCGGGACGTCGAATACCTGCTCCATCATGTTGAGCTTGCGCCCGACCCGGTCGATATAGGGGATGACCAGCCCGAGCCCGGGTGTCAGGGTCTTGTTGTAGCGCCCGAAACGCTCGACCGTGTAGTTGTAGCCTTGCGGCACCTGCCGCACGCCCATCAGAACCGTGATGATGACGAAGAGCGCGACGACGATCGCGACGATGCCGAAACCCTCGACCATTAGCGCAAATCCCCTCAAACCGCGGCGCACGCCCTTGAAATTGGACGATGCAGCCGAGCGCCGAGCCTTATACCACGGGCTCGCCGAGGATTCGCGGTCTCAGCCGGGAATTTCGTCGCACATGGTTCAGACGCGCTCGTCCTTGACCAGCGCGAGGCCGACGCCCGCGGCGCTGAGCGAACGACCCGCCGCGGCCGCTTCCTCGACGCGGTCGAGGCGCAGAAGCGCGAGCGCGTCGCGCCCTGCCGACGATCCGAGAACGCCGAGCGGGCGCTCCCCGTCGGTGATCTCCGCGCCCGGCGCGGGCGCAGGTTCGTCCAGACGCACGCGCACGATCCGCTTGCGCGCGTCGCCGCGGTGCTTCATGCGCGAGACGACCTCCTGGCCGACGTAACAGCCCTTGCCGAAGTCGACGCCGCCGAACCAATCCATGTCGGCGTCATGCGGGAAGGCGTCGCCATAGGCGAAATCGACGCCCCCTTTTGGCGCGCCGAGCCCGATGCGCAGCGCCTCGTAGGCGCCGGCCTCGGCGCCGCCGACAGCGAGCGCCTCGGCGCGCGGCAAAATCGCGCGAAGGCCGAGCGAGGCGGCCCGCGGGTCGCGGTAGACAATCCCGCTCGGCGCGTCCCCTGCTTCCTCCGGCCAAATGGCGACGACGCCATAATCGGCGCTTTGGTCGGCGATCGCGACCTTGGCGCGCAGCTTGTAGATCGAAAGGCGCTTGGCGAGGTCGGCGGCGCGGGCGCCGTCGCAGTCGAGGAGATAGGCAATGCCGGTTTCGGCCGGCGCGCGGACGACGAGGAAATCGAACATTATCTTGCCCTGCGGCGTCAGCAGCGCGGCGTAGCGCGCCTCGCCGAGCCCCAGCCCTTCGACGTCGTTGGTCAAGAGATTCTGCAGGAAGCCGGCGGCCTCCTCGCCGCTGACGCGCACGACGCCCCGGTCCTCGAGAAAGGCGGATTTTCGGGTCATGGCGTCGGCGGCTCCTGGCGACTGACGATAGGGGGTCTGTTAATTAGGCCGATCGCGCGGACGCGCAAGGTCAATCGAGTTGGGATTGCATTTTGCCGGCGCTCCGCGCAAAACCAAACCGACGCCGCCTGAAGACGTGATGGATTGAAGACGACGCGCTATTTCGACGAGCAGGTTCTCCGCAAGCGGCCTTACCATGACGTCGCGTGGATACCGTCGATTCTGGCCAAACCGGTTCGACGTGCGACCCAACCTGATGGCCGCGTTCGCTTTTGGGGAGCTGTGTCCGATCCCCGTGATGGCGTTCGGCGCTACTTGCGCGTGGTCACCCTCGACGACGGCGAGACGGTTCATAACGCCTTCTTCGATCGAGGCTTCGAGGAGACGAACGGATGAAGCTTCACTATTACCCCGAGACCGATAGCCTTTATATCGAATTGAAGCCCGAACCCGGGGCGACCACGCGGGAGGTCGCGCAAGGGCTGAACGTCGATCTTGACCGAAATGGCGAGGTTGTTGGCTTCGATATCGATTTGGCGTCGAAGCGTTTCGACCTGACGAAGCTCGAAACGATCTCGTTGCCTGTGCGCTCGACTGTCGCCGCGTAGCCAGTTCGCAGCCATCAAGGATCACCAATGGGCTCATTCGACTGCATTCTTGCGGGCGGGACCGTCGTCAACCACGATGGCGTCGGCGAACGCGACATCGGCGTGATCGACGGCAAAATCGTGGAGATCGGCGCGCTTGGCTCGGCCTCGGCGGGCGAGCGGATCGACTGCCGCGGCCTCCATGTCCTGCCCGGCGTGATCGACAGCCAGGTCCACTTCCGCGAGCCCGGCGCTAGGCACAAGGAAGATCTCGAAACGGGCTCGCGCGCCGCAGCCCTCGGCGGCGTGACGGCCGTCTTCGAGATGCCCAACACCAATCCGACGACGACCTCTCCCGAAGCGCTCGCCGACAAGGTCGCGCGCGCGACCAAGCGGATGCACTGCGATTTCGCCTTCTGGGTCGGCGGAACCCACGACAATGTGCGCGACATTCCCGAGTTGGAGCGCCTGCCGGCCGCCGCCGGAATCAAGGTGTTCATGGGGTCTTCGACCGGCGCGCTGCTGGTGCCGGACGATGCGGGCGTGCTGGCGATCCTGAAGGCGACACACCGCCGCGCGGCCTTCCACAGCGAGGACGAGGCGCGGCTCGCCGAACGCAAGGCGCTGCGCATCGCCGGCGATCCGTCCTCGCATCCCGTCTGGCGCGACGAGATCGCGGCCCTGCGCTGCACCGAGCGGCTGATCCGTCTGGCGCGCGAGGCGCGGGCGCAGGTGCATGTGCTGCACATCTCGACCCGCGACGAAATCCCGCTGCTGCAAAGCGCCAAGGACGTCGCCACCTGCGAGGCGACGCCGCATCACCTGACCCTGAGCGCCGAGGACTACGCCGGCCTCGGAACGAAGCTGCAAATGAACCCGCCGGTGCGCGGACCGGAACATCGCGAAGGCGTCTGGCGCGGCCTCGCTCAGGGCGTCATCGACGTTTTGGGGTCCGACCATGCGCCGCATACGCTGGAGGAGAAGGCGCGCCCCTACCCCGACAGTCCCTCGGGGATGACGGGCGTGCAGACGTTGGTCCCGATCATGCTCGATCATGTCAACGCCGGGCGCCTCAGCCTTCAGCGTTTCGTCGACCTGACGAGCGCCGGGCCGCAACGCATCTTCGGCATCGCTGGCAAGGGGCGCATCGCCGCCGGTTACGACGCCGACTTCACCATCGTCGATTTGAAGCGCCGCGAGACCATCCGCGATTCCTGGATCGCCTCGCGCTGCGGCTGGACGCCCTATGACGGGCGAGACGTGACCGGCTGGCCGGTCGGCACGCTGGTGCGCGGGCGCCGCGTGATGTGGGAGGGCGAGCTTGTCGGGCCGGCGCAGGGCGAGGCGGTGAAATTCGCGTGAGAGCCCGCCGCGCCCTTCTCCCGCTGCGGGAGAAGGGGCGCTCCTACTCCGCCAGCACGTACATCGTCAGCCATTGCGCGGCGAGGGCGGGTTTTTCGGCCCCCTCGATCTCGACGGCGACGTCCTTCGTCATCAGCCATTCCCGCGCCGAGCGGCGCGTCGCGGCGGAGAGCGTGAAATGCCCGCGCACGCGCGCGCCGGCGGGAACCGGCGAGAGAAAGCGGATGCGCTCGAAGCCGTAGTTGACGCCCATAGCGAGGCCGGCGATGCGCGGCAGGGCGTCAAGACCCATCGCCGAGAGCAGCGACAAGGTCAGGAAGCCATGCGCGATCGGGCCGCCGAATGGCGTCGCGCGGGCCTTCTCGGGGTCGATATGGATGAACTGGCGATCCTCGGTCACGTCGGCGAATTTGTCGATCCGCGCCTGATCGACGACGAACCAGCGCGACAGGAAGGGTTCGCCGCCGACCCGCGCGGCCAGCGCGTCGATCGAGATTTTGTGATGCGGGCGCGCGGCCATCACGCATGCTCCCCGAACATGGGCGGCGGTGCCGCGGCGCTGATGCCGCCGTCGACCGGAATGATCGCGCCGCTGGTGTAGGCGCCGCCCCGCCCCGTGAGAAACAACAGCGCCCCCGCGAGATCGGCCGGGCTGCCGAGACGGCGCATCGGCACCACCGCGGCGCCACGCGCGGCGCCCGCCTCGTCGCCGATCGCAAAGCGCGTCATATTGGTTGGAAAGGGACCTGGCGCGATCGCGTTCACCGTGACCTGCCGGGCGGCAAATTCGTCCGCGAGGATGCGGGTGAGATGATGGACCGCGGCCTTGGCGGCGGAATAGGCGTAGGCGTGCTCGGCCTGGGTGATCGTGCCCATCACCGAGCCGACGTTGACGATTGTCGCCGGGCGCTCCGGCCGCGCCGCCGCGAACAGCAGCGGCGAGAGTTCGCGCGTCAGCGTGAAGAGGCCGGCGACGTTGACGCCCATCACCCGCTCCCACGCCTTCCAGGGATAGGTCTCGAAGGGCTCGCCCCAACTGACGCCCGCGTTGTTGACGAGGATATGGAGCTCTTTCGTACGCGCCCGCGTCTCGTCGGCGAGCGCGCTGGCGCCCGCTTCGGTCGCGACCGTGCCGCCAAACCCCTCGCACGGCCCGATCGCGGATAGCTCCCTGGCGGCAGCTTCGCACGCGTCGGCCCTGCGGGAGGCGATGAGGACGCGCGCGCCGGCGCTGAGCAGCGCCTCGGCGAAGATGCGCCCGAGCCCAGACGCGCCGCCCGTGACCAGCGCCGTCCGCCCCGCCACGGAAAAGAGATCGGGCAAGGCGAACATGGGCTTCCTCCGACGATGACGTTTGGTTGCTATGCAGGCTAAGCGATTTTCGCCGCGAGGCCAATCGCCGAGCGGGCAAGCATTCCGCCGCCTCGCGAACGCCGGGATGTTGCGGACGGGTTCATTGTTTGCTTGGCGGAGCGGGGCGCGAGAGGAATTTGAAGTCAAGGATGCGCCAGAGGCGCACCGCCTTCGGCGGCGGCCTTTCAGGCCGTCCTTGAGTTCAAATTCCTCTCACGCAAAATCGCCTCCAAGCAATCAATGAACGGGCCGGCGCGACTGGCCTCTCAACCCGCCGCGAAGACCCTCGCCTTGGCCTCGATGACCTCCTGACCGCCGCCGTCGGGAAAGAACGGCGTCAAGGCGCGCAGGAGGTCGGTGCGAAAGGCGTCGACGCGCGGCCCAAGCACCGCCGGCGAAGACGTCGAGCGCGTCAAGGCCCGCTCGAACAGCGCCTCCGGCGTGATCTCGTGCGTGTGGCTGACGGCGATCTCGGCGACGCGGTTGAACCGCGTGCCGTCGAACCAGTGCTCGTGGATTCGCCGGTGGCCGTCGCCGCGGGGCTCCGACCAGGAACGCAGGACCGCTTGGTAGGTCTCGCGCCAAGGGTTGGCTTCGCTGGTCGATCCGCAGATCAGGATGCGGCCGCCCGGCGCGAGAATCCGGTCCAACGCGGCGAGCGTGGCGGGCCGATCCATCCAATGCAGGGCGCGGCCGATGGTGACGAGACCGAACGAGCCGACATCGGCGGCAAGGTCCTCGGCGCGTCCCTCGATGACGGTGAGCGGAACCTCGGCGAGGGCCGCAGCGCGGCGGGCTTCGGCGACCATCGCCGGCTCCGGGTCGACGGCGACGAGGCGGCCGACATAGGGCGCAAATCCGAGCGCCAGCAGGCCGGGCCCGGCGCCGAGATCGATCAACGCCTCGCCCCCCGTCAGCTTCAGCGCGTCAGCCGCCGCGGCGAAGAACCCCGGCGGATAGGGTTCACGCCGGTCGGCGTAGGTCGACGCGGTCGTTGCGAAGCGGCCCATGGCAGATCCTCGGTATTGGGCGGGACTGCGCGAGGCGGCTCGCTATTGGCGCCCACCCGCCGCGCAAAGCATCCCGTGCGGACGCCACACTCCCAGGTCGGTGGACGGAGGTCGAGCCCCCTCGCCCGAATCGCCTGCTCGTCCCGCAATAAAATCGCTGTGATCGGCGAGGACGGCAAAGCCAGCGCGGAAGTTGACCCGCCGCCGCTCCGCGGCGACAGTGCCCCTCCCCCATCGCAGGTCGCGTCCCATGAAAGTCTCGCTCGTCCAAATGAACTCGATCAACGACAAGGCGGCGAATATCGCCGCCGCGAAAGCGCTGGTCGAGCGTGCGGTGGCTGAGGAAGCGCCCGACTGGGTGCTGCTGCCCGAGCAGTTCGACTGGGCCGGCGGCGTCAAAGGCGACAAGGCGAAGAACGCCGAAGTCCTGCCCGGCGGCCCGGCCTATTCGATGGCCCAGGAACTCGCCGCCAAGCATCGCATCTTCATCCACGCCGGATCGATCATGGAGCGGATCGAGGGCGACGAGCGCATCCACAACACCTCGGTCGTCTTCAATCGCGAGGGCGAGGAGATCGCGCGCTATCGCAAAATCCATCTCTTCGACGTGACGACGCCCGACGGCGCCTCCTACAAAGAGAGCGCGACGGTGAAGGCCGGCGAGGCCGTCGTCACCTACGATTGCGAGGGCGTC
>DASXGX010000087.1:0-6771 GCA_036488815.1 Roseiarcus sp. | reverse complement strand
CGGCCGCGCAGCTTGATCCATCCGAAGTCGATGATGGCGGCGCGCTTGCCGATCGTCGCCAGGCTGCCGCTGTCCCGATAACGAAAGGCGGCGGGCGAAGGCTGTTCGGCGAGGCGGGCGCGAATGACCGCCGCGACATACGCGCCTTGCTGCTTGGCCGCGGGCGCGATGCCTGGAACAGGCGTGCCGTCGCTTTCGCTCACGCTGGCCGTGTCGCCGATGACGAACACGTTGGGATGCCCCGGCGCGCTGAGGTCGGGCTCGACGACCACGCGCCCAGCCCGGTCTTTCGGCGCTCCCAGCCATTCGGCCGCGGGAGACGCTTGCACGCCGGCCGCCCACAGGATGGTCTTGGCGGCAAGCTTGCGCGTGCCGAAAGTGACGCCGTCCGCATTGCAGTCCGAGACCGCCTGTCCCACTTCGACCGTGACGCCGAGCCGCTCCAGCGCGCGATGGGCGTAGTCCGCGAGGTCCTCCTTGAAACCGGGAAGAATGCGCTTGCCCGCCTCGATGAGCACGACCTGCGCCTTGCGCGTGTCGATGTGGCGAAAGTCCTCCGGCAGCGTCTGATGCGCGAGTTCGCCGATCGTTCCCGCGAGTTCGACGCCGGTCGGGCCGCCGCCGATGATGATGAAGGTCATCAGCGCCGCCTGTCGCGTCGGATCGGTTTCGCGCTCGGCGCGCTCGAAGGCCAAGAGAATCCGGCGGCGGATCGTCGTGGCGTCCTCGAGCGTCTTGAGGCCGGGCGCGAACCGCTCCCATTCGTCATGGCCGAAATAGGCATGCCGCGCCCCGGTCGCCAACACGAGCGTGTCGTATTCGACGGCGCCGCCGTCCTCAAACAGAACCGCGCGCGCGGCGTAATCGACGCCGACGACGGTCGCCAGCAGGGTCGTGACGTCCTTGAACTTGTGCACGAGGTGGCGAATGGGCCATGCGATCTCGGACGTCGCGAGAGTGCTCGTCGCAACCTGATACAGCAGCGGCTGAAACAAATGGTGGTTGCGCTGGTCGATGATCGTGATCCTGACCGGCGCGCCCGCCAGGCGCTTGACGAGTTCGAGCCCGCCGAACCCGGCTCCGACGACGACGACATGATGCAAACGGGACGCTGACACCTCGACCACCTTTTCTCAACGCAAGATCTGACTCAGGAACATCTTGGTTCGCTCGTGCCGGGGATGGTCGAAGAATTCCACCGGCGTATTGATCTCGACGATCTCGCCTTGGTCCATGAACACGACGCGGTCGGCGATATTGCGGGCGAAGCCCATCTCGTGGGTGACGACGATCATCGTCATGCCGTCTTCAGCCAGCGAGGTCATCGTGTCGAGCACCTCCTTGACCATCTCCGGATCGAGCGCCGAGGTCGGCTCGTCGAACAGCATGATCTTCGGATTCATGCACAAGGCGCGCGCGATCGCCACCCGCTGCTGCTGGCCGCCCGAGAGCTGCCCGGGATATTTATGGGCTTGCTCGGGAATTTTCACGCGCGTCAGCAGCTTCATCGCCAGCGCTTCCGCCTCGCGCTTGGGCGTCTTGCGCACCCAGATGGGCGCCAGCGTGCAGTTTTCCAGGATCGTGAGATGCGGAAACAGATTGAACTGCTGGAACACCATGCCGACGTCGCGCCGCACGTCGTCAATCGCCCTCAGATCCGATGTGAGCTCGATTCCATCGACCCGGACGACGCCGCGCTGATGGTCCTCGAGCCGGTTCACGCAGCGGATGAGCGTCGATTTGCCCGACCCGGAGGGGCCGCATACGACGATCCGCTCGCCGCGCGCGACCGTGAGACTGACGTTGCGCAGCACGTGGAACGAACCGTACCACTTGTGCACGTCGATGAATTCGATCGCCTGGTCCGCCGCCATCGCACCCCTTTCAGCGCCTGCGCCCGACGGCGAGACGGCGCTCCATCGCCGAGGAATAGCGCGACATCCCATAGCAGAATACGAAATAGAACAGACCGGCGAACACATAGCCCGTCTCGAGGATCGTCGGGCCGCTCCACGCCGTGTCCTTGAAAGCGTTGTCCATCGCCGCCAGAAAATCCGTCATGCCGACCACCGCGACCAACGTCGTATCTTTGAACAGGCCGATGACATTGTTGACGAGGCCGGGAATGACGCGCGTCAACGCCTGCGGCAGCACGACGAGCCGCATCATTGTCCAATAGCCGAAGCCGAGCGCCATCGCGCCCTCGTATTGGCCCCGGTCGAGCGTTTGCAGGCCGCCGCGCACTTCCTCGGCCATATAGGCGGCGGCGAACAGCACCGTGCCGACCAGCGGCGGCACGAACCGGTCCGGCTCCCATCCCGCCGGCAGGAACAGCGGCAGCATGTTGTTGGCCATGTAGAGCACGGCGATGAAGGGCACGCCGCGCACGAATTCGATGAAGACGACGCTCGCCGCCCTGACGATGGGCAGGCTCGAACGCCGCCCCAGCGCCAGCAGGACGCCGAGCGGCAACGAGAACACGATGCCGACCAGCGCCGTCAGCAGCGAAACGAAGAGGCCGCCCCACAGGAGCGTGTCGACCACGGGCAATCCGAGGCTCGCAACGCCGCGCAGCAGCACGAAGCCGAGGACCGGAAAGCCGAGAAAAAACAGAGCCGCCGCGAGGCCCCGGCGCGGCGCGCCGGGCCACAACAGCCAGGCGATCAGCGCCGCGCCGACGATCTCCACCACGTCGACCCGCCAGCGCTCGGCGACCGGATAGGAGCCATAGCGCAGATAGTCGAACTTTTGGGCGATGAACGCCCAGCAGGCGCCGTCCTGGTGGGCGCGGCAGAGCGCGCCGTCCGGCGCCGACCAGACGGCGCGCGTCGTCGCCCAGGCGAACAGTTGCGGCAGCGTCCAGGCGGTGAGCGCCAGCAGCGCCAGCGTGACGGCGCTCGACAACGGCGAGGAAAAGAGATTGGCGCGCGCCCAGGCGATCGCGCCGCGCGCCAGCAGCGGCGGCGGCAGCGCCGGCTCGGGGGCCAGGCGAACGTAGGCCACGGCGGCGGGCTGGGAGACGCTCATGTCATCGCTCCTTCAGCGCGCTGCGCGCGTTGAAGAGGTTGAGCGCGAAAGCGACGCCGAGCGAAATGGCGAGATAGACCGCCATCGTGATCGCCATCACCTGGATCGCCGCATGGGTCTGGTTGAGCACCGTGCCGGCGAAGATGAGGACGAGATCGGGATAGCCAATGAAGACGGCGAGCGACGAGTTCTTCACGATGTTGAGGTATTGCGAAGTGAGCGGCGGGATGATGAGGCGCATCGCCTGGGGAATGACGACGAGCCGCATCGTAAGCGAAGGCCGCAGCCCCAACGCCATCGCCGCCTCGCTCTGGCCGTGCGAGACGGCGAGCACGCCGGCCCGCACGATCTCCGCGATGAAGCCAGCGGTATAGGTGACGAGCCCGAACACGAGCGCCGCGAACTCCGGATAGAGTTGCAAGCCGCCGGCCAGATTGAAGCCGGCGAGGTGCGCATAGGAGAGGCTGATCGGCTCGCCCGCGGCGAAATAGGCGAGCGCCGGCAGACCGACCACGGCGAGCGCCGCGACAGGCGAGACGGGCGCTCGAAGCCCGGTCGCCTCCTGGCGGCGACGCGCCCAAGCCGCGAGGGCGAAGGCGATCGCAACGGCGAGCAACAGCGCCGCGGCGACGATAAGGGCGCCGGAGCCGAATTGGGGACGCGGCAGATAAAGGCCGCGATTGTTGAGAAGCACGAGGCCGCCGAGACTGACCGACTGGCGCGGCCCCGGCAACGCCTTGAGCACGGCGTTGTACCAGAACACGAGCTGCAGCAGCAGCGGCGTGTTGCGCATCAGTTCGACATAGACCAGCGCCAGGCGGGAGAGAATCCAGTTCGGCGACAGACGGGCGACGCCGACCGCAAAGCCGAGCGGCGTCGCCAGCGCGATGCTGATCGCGCCGACCATCAGCGTGTTGAGCAGCCCGACCCAGAACGCGCGGCCATAGGTCGACAGGGCGGAATAGCCGATCAGCGTCTGATTGATGTTGAAGCCGGCGGTCTGATCCCAGAAGCCGAAGCCCATCGGGATGCCGCGCGCCTGCATGTTCTCGACAGCGTTGCGCCAGCCCATGGCGATCAGCGCCGCCAGCGCGGCGACGAGCAACGCCTGATAGACGAAGCCGCGCACGCGCGGGTCGTTCGTCAAAGCCGTTCGACTGGGTCTTGCGTCCGCCGTCATCCTACCGTCCGCGCGCGTTGCAACTCGTAGACGCGGCGCGCGCCAGCCGCCGGTCCAAAGGGGTGATGATGACAAATGCGCCAAAACCGGGCAATGCGGCAACCTGCCTCAGCCGGCGCCCGAGCCATCTTCCGGGTTCAAGCCACGCTTTTCCTTGAGATGTCCACAGACGTCGGCATGGGAAAGACTTCGATCGAAACCCGCTGGACAAGCCGAAGCCCGCTTTCTATAAACCGCCGTCCGCAGCGCTTCGCCGCTCCGGCGCCCAGGTAGCTCAGTTGGTAGAGCATGCGACTGAAAATCGCAGTGTCGGTGGTTCGATTCCGCCCCTGGGCACCACCTCCTTTTTCCACAGACCTCTGACAGCCTCTGTCGACGTCAATTTAGGCCGTAAAATCAGGTACATGCTTGGTGTCGAGACTTCCAGACTGCTCTCGGGGTATTTGGGAGCCTCAAGCGAGTGGTGGTAGCAATGGTGGTAAGGCCGCAGGCCGGCGCCAGAGATTACCACCATGCGAGCGAAACCACTGACCGACGCCGCTATCAGAGGCGCGAAGCCCGGCGAAAAGCTGCGCAAACTATCGGACGGCGGGGGGCTCCAGCTATGGGTGACGCCCGACGCGGCCAAGCGTTGGCGGCTCGACTACCGGATCGGCGGAAAGAGAAAGGCGTTGTCGCTGGGCGTCTTCCCGGCGGTGAGCTTGCGCGAGGCGCGGGAGCGGGCCTAGGAAGCCCGTCGCCTTGTGCGGCAAGGTGTTGATCCGTCGGAAGCGCGCAAGGCCGCCAAGAGCGCCCGCGCCATCACGTTCGGCGCCATCGCCGATGAATTCCTCGCCAAGAAGCGAGCAGAGCAGCGTTCAGTGGCGACGCTCGCCAAGCTCGAATGGTTGGTCGATTTGGTCCGCCCCGCTTTGGGCTCGAAGCCAATAACCGAGATTACGCCGCGCGCGGTGCTTGAGGCGCTTCAACCCATCGAAGCGCGGGGCCGACATGAAACGGCGAACCGGGCGCGGGCAACCGTCGGCGCAGTTTGCCGCTATGCCGTTGTGACCAGCCGCGCCGAGCTTGACCCAACCACGGCTCTGCGCGGCGCGTTGGCTAGGCCGGCCGCCAAACACCGCGCAGCGATTATCGACTCGCAAGACTTCGGCGGCTTGCTTCGGTCAATCGACGGCTACGCCGGCGCGGGCGAAACCGGCATCGCCCTCAAGCTCCTGGCGCTGACTTTCGTGCGCCCGGGCGAGTTGCGGGGCGCTGAATGGTCTGAACTTGATTGCGAGGCCGCCATTTGGACTGTTCCCTCCGCGCGCGCAAAAATGCGCCGGGAGCACCGTGTCCCTCTTAGCCGGCAGGCGCTTGGGCTCCTTAGCCAGCTTCATGGGCTGACAGGTCAAGGGCGCTTTCTGTTGCCGTCTATCCGTAGCGCGGCGCGGTGCGTGTCGGAAAACACCCTCAACGCCGCGCTGCGCCGACTCGGCTTCGGACAGGACGAGATGACCGCGCACGGCTTTCGCGCCGCCGCTTCGTCCATGCTCAACGAAAGCGGGCTTTGGCAGCCGGACGCTATCGAGGCGCAGCTTGCGCACCAAGAGCGGAGCGCTGTGCGCCGCGCCTACGCGCGCTCCGAATATTGGCCGAAGCGCGTGCGCATGATGCAGTGGTGGGCTGATCGATGCGATGAGCTTCGCGAAGGGCGGCCGACCAAAGTCGTGAGTATCAGCAATGCAAGACATGGCTAGGGCGCTGCGCGCCGTCACGGCGGGTTTCGCTGCCGAAACGGCCGACGCTATATCGACGCAAACGAAATACAATCGAGCCGGCATTGACGAACGCCGGCTCGATGACCCGAAGGTGTGGTCAGGCGCCTTAAAATTGCTTCATCCTGACTGGGACCGTCGCAAGGACGCATTTGAGGCGCTCGCCGATGATTGCGCGCGAGAGGCCGGCTGGTCGCTAGAGGTAGCACGCGCCATAGCCGGCGCTTGCATCATCGTCTATGAGCGAGCAGCGGCGGACCGCGCAGCAAGCAATCTCCGCCGAGGCGAGAAGCTGCGGGAGCTTCCTGCATGGTTGACCAAATTCATAGGCGCGCTGCGCGCGACAGGGGCGAGCGACGCAGTCACTTATTTTGTCTGTCGCGCTCACGCCAAGGGGTGGAAGCGGAATCGGCGGAGCGGACTTGGCCGACCGGAGGCGACTGCGCTCGACCACATTGCAGGCCTTCTGATGAGCGGGGATCAATCAGCGGCTGTGCAAGCCAAACACCGCGCCCGCAATCAACTCAAGAAGGAGCGCGACAAGGCACAGTGAGGCTTGGCTTTGGCTGCAGCGCTCCGGCCCAGTAAGGAGCCAATGTGTGAAGCGACTCCATAGGTGATCACGGCGCCATCACGAGCGAAGCTCAGGTGCCGCGGATTGCGGCCGTCTCTCGTTTCGCTACACTATCAGGGAAGAACTGGGCCGAAGCGCTGCCGTTGCGGATTGCGGTCGTCCCTCGTTTCGCTACACTCCGACCACGTCTCGAACCGCCACGGCGGATGCTGCGGATTGCGGCCGTCCCTCGT